>NZ_BAABAQ010000013.1:0-351416 GCF_039537505.1 Streptosporangium oxazolinicum | reverse complement strand
AACCAGGTGGCGGTCATCCTGGCGCCACCCGTGCTCGGCCTGCTCACGGACCTGACCGGCGGTTTCGCGCCCGCCTGGGCCCTGCTCGCCGCGCTGACCGCTGTCACCCTGACGACGACAGCCCGGCTGTGACCGATCGTTCTGGCACAGGGCGACCGGCTATCGAGCCGAACCGTAGCTTGTGGCGCTCTGCCGCAGGGGTGGGCAAGTAGGCGGGGCAACACGAACAGGTACACCACGAACGGCGACCCTGTCCGTCACGGTCCCGATGCTGCTTCATTCTCCGGGGCAGCACGTCGGCGTAGTCTCGGACCTCGTACACACCGGTTCCGAGGAGCCGACGGATATGCGGGAGGGCCTCCTCATCACAGCGGATAGGGCCGCTTTGCGGGACGGCAACGGTGCTACCGGTTCCGCTGACTCGCGCTGCTGGTAGTCACGCGGAGACAGTCCGTGGAAGCGGGAGAAGGCGGCGCTGAACGTGGGTAGGTGGGCGTAGCCGATCCGGCGCGCGACGGCGCTGGGCGGGGCGCCTCCGGCGAGCAGGTCGCGAGCGATGCGCATGCGGGCGACATAGCGCCAGCGACCCAGTGTCATACCTGTCTCGTCGCGGAAGGCACGGCGGATCTCGGCGCGGACATCGACATCATGCGTCCCACCGGGCTCGCCGATACGACGCAAGCATTCCATCGCGACAGCACGCGCGCGTGGATCGGTGGGCATCGGCACCGACAGCGCTCGCTGCGCGGCAACTTGTTCCGCGAACAGGTCGAGGATGTGGCGGGGGTTGTGGTCGTCGGGACGCAGTCTGGACCGGGCGCTGATCGAGCAGAACATCAAGTAGTCGTCCCACGCGGGTGAGAACCGCACCTGCAGCGGCACTGGCAGTTGGAGGTCGCCGGTACTCGCGTTGCCCAGCGGCAGGGAGACGGAGTTCTCGCGGAGGCCGGTGACATGCTCCATTTCCGCAGGGATCCAGGTGGCTACCCCTCGCTCCCGCTCGTAGCGTTGGTCGCCGATGTCCAGGTACCCGCTGCCTCGATACATCCAGCTGAGGACGTGGATGTCGTTGGTGTGCGACGGCGTGCTGGCCGCGGGCAGCATCTCAGGCGCAGCGGGAGTATCCATCTTGCGCATCATCCGGATCAGATCGTCGGTCTGCCGTGCCGCCGCTGCCTGTTGCGTCAGCCCACCGGCGCCAGGCCGGGCGGAGAGCTCCCGTCCGAACTCGTGGGGGGTCACTCCGAACCGTCCCTTGAAGGCCCGCGTGAGGCCGTTGCGACTGGCGAAGCCCACTCGAGTGGCCACCTGGTCCACGTCGTAACCGGCAGTGAGGAACTCCACGGCAGCGCCGAGTCGGCAGAGCAGCCGCCACCGCTCGAACGTGAGCCCGGTGTCGGCGAGGAAGTCACGGCGAAGGGTGCGCGCGCTGGAGAGCACCCGCGACGCCCATTGCTCGACCGTGAGGTCAAGCGCGGGGTCGCGAACCAGTTCCTCGGCGACTGCTCTGGCTCCGCGGGCTCGCGGCATCGCCGACGAGGCGAATCCCTCTGGGCTCGGATTTCGCCCGACCTCGACGGGCGCCGGCGAGCGCGAGCCAGGACGCCGAAGGAGCTCCTCGATCGCCTCGGGGGAGTACCCGCGGCCGCTGAACGGAGTGACCTGCAGGTTGAAGAGCTGGATCAACCAGTCCTGCCAGCCACTGGGAACGTCGAACCGCGTCAGTTCCGACAACCCCCAAGCGTCGACGCCGGCGTGGGGCCACAGCGGGAAGGCGACAGTGCCCGGCTCAGTGGTGATCGCCCGCTCTGCCCAGCCATCCGCGGGAATCCAGGCGCCTTCACCGGCCATGAGGGAGAACACCGGCCCGCCGTCGAGGCGCACGTGCGCCACGCCAGTGCGAACCCAGAGCAGCAGCGGTCGAAGCGGTCGAACGGACGCATCTGCCGAACCCAGGCGCGCGCCCGGAATCGGCGGCGGGTCGCCGGCACCCGCGGCGAACGACGAGAGCACCACCACGTCCTAACCATGCGGCAGTCTGCGCACACCATTGTAGGTAAGGTTTACCTAACCTTACCAGTGCGCGCCCTCCCGATGCCGGCGCACGGCTCCTGCCCTCGAAGCGACCGGAAAGTTTGGTTCCCCGCATGCCCAAGACCTCGCGCCGGCTCGCCGTGCACCCGCCGACCCTGCGCGAGGTCGAGGTGGTCCGGACCGTCGACATCACCCCGGGGATGCGGAGGGTCACGCTGAGTGGCGAACAGTTGCGTGCGTTCACCACTGCGGACGGCTTCGTACGGCCGGCCTTCGAGTCCTCGGGCTTCGACGACGACCTCGGGTTCTACTTCCCATACCCAGGCCAGCGCGATCCGGTGCTCCCGGTCCAGGGCGAGGCCAAGTTGATCGTGCCCAAGGATCCTCGACCGCTGTCGAGGGCTTACACGGTTCGCCGGTGGGACCCCGAGGCCGGCGAGCTGGACGTGGACTTCGTCAAGCACGGGGTGGGCGCGGGAACGACGTGGGCCTATCGCGCCCAGCCGGGCGACCGGATCCACCTCAGCGGTCCGAGCACGTCCAAGACGTTCCCGGCCGGCGCCGACTGGTTGTTCGTGGCGGGCGACGACACCGCACTCCCCGCGATCGGCCGCCTGCTCGACGAGCTTCCGCCCGACGCCCGGGCGCAGGTGTTCGTCGAGATCGCCGAGGACGCCCACCGCCAGGAGCTGCGCGAGCTGCCCGGGGTGGACGTGACGTGGCTGGTCCGCCCCGGCGTGACGGCCGGGACCGTGTCGCCGCTCACCGAGGCCGTCCGCGGCGCGGAGTGGTGGCCGGGCCAGGCGTTCGCGTGGCTGGCCGGCGAGCACACGGCCGTCCGGGACATCCGCCGGCACCTGGTCGAGGACCGTGGCGTGCCCAAGGAGGACATCGACTTCGCCGGCTACTGGCGTCGCTCCGAGGTCGTCACCCTGGAGACCGACGGGGCGGTACCCGACCCGGACAGGACGGTCACTCCGTTCCAGAAGCTCCACGACCTGACCGGGCTTGTCGCGCCGATCGCGATCCGCACCGCCGTCGAGCTGGGTGTTCCCGATCTGCTCTCCCGCGGCGTGACCGGCGTGACCGAGCTGGCCGCCAAGGCCGGCGCCGACGAGCGCGCTCTGGGCAAGCTGCTGCGTTACCTGCACACCCTGGACGTGGTGACCGAGACGGAACCGTGTCACTACGCTCTGACGCCGGTCGGCGATGTCCTCACTCTGGAGTTCATCGCCGACCGGCTCCACTCCGCCGGGGTGGTCGGTCGCGAGATGCTCGGCATCCACGGCCTCACGGAGTCGGTCCGCACCGGCCGGCCCGCCTACGCCTCGGTCACCGGCCAGACCTTCGCCGACGTGCGAGCCGAGCAGGACTACGAGGACCGTCACCTGGAGCGCCTGGCGAAGTTCCAGCCCGCACTGGCCGAACCGATCGCCACGTCCGGCCTGCTCGCCGGAGTCCGGCACCTGGTGATCCACTCCGGTGGTGCCGGCGCCCACGCCCGTGCGTACGTCGCGGCCCACGAGAGCCTGCGCGTGACGATCTGCGCCCTGCCCGCCCAGGCCGACTGGCTACGCCGCGACCTGCCCGCCACGATTCCCGACGAGCGGCAACGCACACGGGTCGGCGTGCTGGAGCAGTCCGTCTTCGAGCCCAGCCCAGCGGCCGACGCCGTGCTCATCAGCCGCGCCTTCAAGACCCTGCCCGACGCCGACGCCGCTCACGCGCTACGCCGGGCAGCCGAGAACCTCGTCCCCGGCGGACGGGTGCTGCTGATCGAGGAGGTCTTCGACACCGACGACCTCGACGAGCACGACGGCGAGGAAGACCTGATCGGCCTGGTCTGCCACGGCTCCGGCCTTCGCACCGCGGCGGAGCTGGACGCCGTCATCGCCCGGGCCGGCCTCACGCGCAGATCGGCGCACACCGTCGGCCTGGGCACCACCGTCCACGAGCTCCTCCGCTCCACCGCCGACTGACCCCCTTCACCCCGGGAAGAAGAAAGAAGAGAACACCCATGGGCAACACTTCCCCGACGAGGCGCGGCGCGGCCCTTGCCGCCGCGCTGATGAGCGCGTCGCTCGTCCTCACCGCCTGCGGCGGTGACGGCGACGACACCGGCGACAAGGCCGCCGAGACCCGCAGCGTCAAGATCGCCGAGACCCGCAGTATCAAGGCCGAAAACGGCACCATCGAGGTTCCCGCCGACCCTCAGCGGATCGTCACGATCGGCAACACGAACCTCCCCTTCATCGATCTGGGTGGCAAGCCGGTGGGCGTCACCGAGGTGTCCGCCTCCGACCTCGACACGCTGCCGGAGGAACAGAGGACCGCGTACAAGGCAGCCGAGGTTGTCGGCAGCAACGGTGGTGAGGTGGACCTCGAGAAGCTCGCCGGCCTCAAGCCGGACCTCATCCTGGTCCAGTTCCACTCGAATGACTGGGACAAGGTCGGCAAGCGACTCGAGGCGATCGCCCCGACCGTGCTCTGGGGGCTCGACACCGAGTGGAAGGCCTTCGCCGACGCGATCGCGGAGGCCGGCAACGTCGCGGACGCGCTCAGCCGGCAGAAGGCGGAGTTCAAGGAGAAAGTCGCCAGGATTCAGGAGACCTACGGCAAGATCATCGACGACACCTCGTTCGTCGACGTCTCCCGCGGAGACTGGAACGATCCCGGAACGTTCTACATCGCGGACATCGGCTGCTCCGAGATCGCCCGGGACGACGTCGGCCTGGACCTCCCCGAGGCGGCCGAGGGCAAGGACCCCCTGGCCTACGAGTCCTTGCCGTTCGAGCAGATCGGTGAGCTGTCCAAGTACGACGTGATCACCTACCCCGTCGACGCCGAGGGCCGGCCGGCAGAACCCTTCGTGCCGGTGGTCGAGACCAACACCTGGAAGGCGCTGCCCGCCGTGAGCTCCGGTCGTGCGCTGGGAGTCTTCTGCCCCGGCAACAACTCCTACGGGCCCGTCATCCGGTACCTGGACTCGCTCGACGGCGCCCTGGCGACCCTCCCCGCCAAGAAGTGACAGCCCTCGCCCTGCGGCAGGACGGTCCGGGCACCGAGACGGTGCCCGGACCGCGTCGCCGTCTGCTCGGCCTGGTCGTCGCGCTGGTGGTGCTGGTGATCCTGCTGGTGCTGAGTGTCATGATCGGGTCGACGGCGATCGCGCCGTCGGTGGCGTGGGACGCGCTGTTCCACTCCTCGGCCGACATCGACCAGTTCGCGATCCGCGACTACCGGCTGCCGCGCACGATCGTGGGTCTGGTCGTCGGCGTCGCACTTGGTCTGTCGGGCGCGTTGATCCAGGCGCTCACCCGCAATCCCCTGGCCGATCCGGGTGTCCTCGGCGTCCATGCCGGCGCGTCCTTCGCGGTGACGGTCGCCGTGGGCCTGCTCGGCGTCCGCGACGCCCAGGGCTACGTGTGGTTCGCGTTCGCGGGGGCACTGATCGTCACGCTCCTGGTGCTCGCCCTCGGGTCGACACGGCAGGGCTCCTCGCCGGTGGTCATGGTGCTCGCCGGGGTCTGCGTCGGCGCCGTGCTCGGCGGCGCCAGGGAGGCGCTCCAGTTGACCAACCCGGACGCCTTCGACGCGATGCGGTACTGGAACGCCGGGTCGATCGTGGGCCGCCCGCTCGAGGTCGTGTGGCCGGTCCTGCCGTTCTTCGCGGTGGCACTCATCCTGGCCCTCGCGGTGTCGGGCCCGCTCAACGCTCTGGCCCTGGGTGACGAGGTGGCGGTCGCCCAAGGAGTCCGGTTGGTACGCACCCGTGTGCTCGCGGTGATCGCACTCACCCTCCTCGCCGGTGGCGCCACCGCGATCGCCGGACCCATCGGATTCGTCGGACTCATGGTGCCGCACGTGGCCCGCTGGATCGTCGGCCCGCACCAACGCTGGATCTTCGCCTACAGCATCCTCCTCGCCCCGAGCCTGCTGCTGGTCTCCGACATCCTCGGCCGCGTCGTGATGAGACCCGGCGAGATCCCCGTGGGTGTCGTCACCGCCTTCGTCGGCGCTCCCGTTCTCGTCGCGCTGGTGCGGCGGAAGAAGGCGAGCGGACTATGAGCACGCACATTCCGCGGGTGGACTTCGGGCGGCGGGTGCTGGTGCTGCGGCACCGGCGGATCGCGGTACGGCTCCAGTGGCGCTCGGTCGTCGTCTGCGCGGTGCTCGCGGTCGCGGTCGCCGGTACGGCGGTGCTCGCGCTGATGACCGGCTCGTACCAGCTGAGCCCCGGGCAGGTGCTCTCCGCGCTGACCGGCCGGGAGACAGGCATCGTCCACGACGTCGTGGTCGAGTGGCGGCTGCCCCGGGTGGCCGCGGCGCTGGTGTTCGGCGCGGCTCTGGGGGTGAGCGGGGCGCTCTTCCAGTCACTGTTGCGCAACCCTCTCGCCGACCCCGGCGTCATCGGGTTCTCCCAAGGCTCCTACACCGGCGCGCTGATCGTGATCCTGGTCGTCGACGGCACCTACGTGCAGCTGGTCGGCGGGGCGTTGCTGGGCGGGATGGCCACCGCCGTGGCCGTGTATGTGCTCGCCCACCGGCGAGGGGTGCAGGGGTTCCGGCTGATCGTCGTCGGCATCGGCGTCTCGGCGATGCTCGGGTCGCTCAACACCTGGCTGATCCTCAAGGCCGACCTGGACCAGGCGATGTCCGCGGCCGCGTGGGGTGCCGGGTCGCTCAACGGCGTGTCCTGGGACCGGGTCGTCATCGGCGGCGCCTGCATCGCCGTACTCCTGCTGCCGGCCGGAATGTTGAGCCGGCCGATGCGGCAGATGGAGCTGGGTGACGACGCGGCCGCCTCGCAAGGGGTACGGGTCTCGCCCGCACGCCTCGGCCTGATCCTGGTGGGAGTGGCGCTGACGGCGACGGTCACGGCCGCGTCGGGGCCGATCGTGTTCATCTCCCTGGTCGCCCCGCAGATCGGACGCCGGCTCGCCCGCACCGCCGGGATCACCCTCGCCCCCGCCGCCTTCGTCGGCGCGCTGCTGTGCCTGGCGTCGGACTACCTCGCCCAGCACGTCGCCCCCACCCCGCTGCCGGTCGGCGTCATCACCGTCGTGCTCGGCGGCGGCTACCTCGGATACCTGCTGTTCACCGAAGCCAGGAGACGCCTGTGAGCGTGACCCCGCCCGACACCGCGCGCCTCCGTGTGGAGTCGGCGACGATCGGCTACGACAAGCGGATCATCTCCGAGCGCCTCTCGGTGGCGATCCCCGACGAGTCGTTCACGGTCATCGTCGGCCCGAACGCGTGCGGCAAGTCCACCCTGCTGCGCGGCCTGTCCCGACTGCTGAGGCCGTCGGCCGGGCAGGTCGTCCTCGACGGTGCCGACATCAACTCCTACAAGACCAAAGAGGTGGCGCGGCGGGTCGGACTGCTGCCGCAGAACTCGATCGCCCCGGACGGGATCACCGTCGCCGACCTGGTGGCCCGGGGACGGTACCCCCACCAGGGGTTCATCCGGCAGTGGACCGAGGACGACGAGCGGGCCGTGCTCAGGGCGATGCGCCAGACCTCGGTCACCGACCTGTCCGGGCGCCTGGTGGACGAGCTGTCGGGCGGGCAGCGCCAGCGCGTGTGGGTGGCGATGGCGCTCGCGCAGCACACCGACATCATGCTGCTCGACGAACCGACCACCTTCCTCGACATCACCCATCAGATCGAGCTGATGGAGCTGTTCACCGACCTGCACCACGTCGGCCACACCCTGGTCGCCGTACTGCACGACCTGAACCACGCTGCCCGCTACGGCACCCACCTGATCGCCATGAAGGACGGCGCCGTGGTCGCCGAGGGCACTCCGGACGAGGTCGTCACGGCCGAGCTGGTCGAGGAGGTGTTCGGTCTGCGCTGCCTGGTGGTGCCCGACCCGGTGGCCGGCAGCCCCCAGGTGGTGCCGCTCGGCCGCGAACGAACCCGGCAGAGGTCCGCTGACAACACCGACGTGGAGAGCGTAAGAAATGGCTGATCCTTTTGTCGAGAAGCTGTCGACCGGTGAGTGGAGTCCGGAAAGGTTCAGACGACATCTCAAGGAGACGGGTGCACCGCTTGTCGAGCGGGTCTCCGCGGACGAGGTGGAGGTGACGTTCGCCGATGAGCCCGGAGACGACACGACGGTCACCCTCTCGGTGGTGATCGGCCCCAGAATCGGCTTCAACCCGATCGACACGGAGTTCGCCTCGGTGGCGGGGACGCCGTTCCGCGTTCTCACCCTGCGGATGCGTTCCGACCTGCGCTTCTCGTACGTGTTCGCACGACGTGGGCCGACGGGTGAGGGCGAACAGGTTCCGGACCCGTTCAACCCGCCACCGAGGTTCTCGGAGTGCTCGGTGGAGCGGTTCTCCGGGGCCTCGGTGGCAGTGCTGCCCGACGCGGTGCCGTTGCCCTGGCTCGATCAGGCCGAGGCGCGGCCGGCCCCGGCAGTGGAAACCGCCGTGCTGGTGAGCGAGCTCCTGGGAGACGAACGCCGCGTCTGGGTCTCGATGCCCCCGGGAGAGTTCTCGGACGAGAGCGCACTGCCCTTCGTGATCCACCTGGACGGGACGCCGGACCACAGCGCGCCGAGCGTTCGTGACGCCCTGGTTCGGGCTGGACTGGTCCGCCCCTGCGTGGTGGTCCTCGTCGGTCAGCCCGCACCGCGGCGCGACAAAGAGCTGCTCTGCAACCCGGCGTTCTCCCAGATGCTGGTCCGGGAACTGCTGCCGTGGCTCCACCACCGGTATCCGCTCTCGCGGGACCCCGGTGACGTCGCGCTGGCCGGCGAGAGCTTCGGCGGTCTGTGCGCCGGCTGGACAGCGCTCCACCACCCGACGACGTTCGGCAACGCCATCCTCCAGTCCCCGTCGTGCGGGTACCACCCTGACCTCACGTGGGGCACCGGGTCAGGCGAGCTGCTGCGCCGCACCCCCGTACCGACACTGATCGCCGACTACCTGGCCGCGGAAACGGCGCCGATCCGCATCTTCCACGACGTCGGTGAGCTGGAGAGCTCGAACACCCACAGTCGCTGGCTGGACCACGTGCTCACCGAGAAGGGCTACGACACCCTCTACAGAGAGTTCGCCGGCGGACACGACTACGCATGGTGGCGAGGAATCTTCGCCGACGCCCTGCTCTGGTGCTTCCCGCTCAGGAGCAGGGACCGGAGCCAGGTGTGAGGAACTCCCCGCGTCTCTCGGGCGCCGACACCGCAGGACTGGGGCGAGGACCGCTGACCCGCCGGCTGCCCGTGCTCCTGCTCGCTCCCGCCGAGCCGCTCGGTGCTCGGCCGTTCGCATCCGGGCCGGGGATCACCCCGGGCCGGTTCCTGCTACGTGTGATCTTCTCGGTGAGGCGGGTCAGCGTTCCCGCGATGCTGCTGGCGATCGTGTGGCAGGTGGGCGAGTCCGCGGTCCCGGTGGTGATGGGACTCGCGATCGACCGGGCCCTGGCGACCGGGGATGAGAGACAGTTGGTCCTGTGGCTCGGCGTGCTGGTGGCCCTCTACGTCGCGCTGACGTCGGCGGCGAGGCTCTCGCTGCGGCTGACCGCCTATGCGGTGCAGGTACTGCAGCACCGGCTCCGCGGCACCCTCTCCACGGGCGTGCTGCACCCGGTCGGCGGCACCGCCCGTGCGCCGGGCGGCAGCGTGGTCTCGGTGATGACGAACGACGTCGCGCGCCTGTCCAACGCGGTGATCCTGATGATCATCCCGGTCTCGAGGATCACGGCCATCGGATTCATCGCGGCATCGCTGCTGGCGACGCACCGGCTGCTCGGACTCGTGGTGCTGTTCGGGGCGCCGGTCGCGGTCTGGTCGATGGGCGTGCTCAGTGAGCGGCTCTCCCGGGACACCCGCGAGTACCAGGAATTGCTGGCCTCCACGGTCGGACAGGCCACGGACCTGGTCGCCGGCTATCGGGTGATCAAGGGGGTGCGTGCCGAGGCCGAGGCGACCAGCCGGTACCGGCGGGCAAGCCAGGAGACCCTTGCCGGCGCAAGGCGCAACGCGGGCCTGCTGGGGAGGTTCCTTGTGGGCTCGGGCGTGGTCAGCGGCACGTTCGTCGCCGCGGTGATGGGGCTGGCGGGCTGGTTCGCCGTGGACGGACAGCTCAGCATCGGCGGGCTGATCACCGCCGTCGGCCTCACCCAGGCACTGCTGCCGCAGATCCAGGCGATCGCGAGCACGTCCATCCCCAACCTCGCCGGCGCCCGCGCCTCGTCCGCGCGTGTCCTCGACATGCTGCGGGACGACGCCACGTCGACGGCTGGGCCCGATGACGCGACCCGGCGGGAGGTCACCGCGCTGCCGGAGCTCGATGTGGTCGTGCCGAGCGTCTCCGGGCCCAGCGTGACGATCCGGGTCGAGCCCGGCGAGCTCGTAGGCGTGCGCGCCGACGACCGGACCGCCGCCCGTGTCGTCGAGGCGCTGCTGGACCCGCGGGCCAGGGGAGGGGTCGAGGCGCGGCTCGACGGGATCGCGGCGCGGGAGCTGTCCCCGGTCGAGTACCGCTCCCGGGTCACCGTCGCGCCGCACCGCGCCACGCTGTTCAGCGGCACCCTCCGCGACAACGTCACCGTGATCGCGGGCGCGCCCGGACGGGTGGACGCCGCGGTGCGAGCCGCCGCTTGCGACGACTTCGCGGCCGACCTCGACGTCCCGGTCGGCGAGGGCGGCAACCGGCTCTCGGGCGGCCAGCGCCAGCGGGTCGCGCTCGCCCGCGCCCTGGCGAGCGACGCGCCGGTGCTCGTGCTGCACGACCCGACCACCGCGGTCGACTCGGTCACCGAGCACACGATCGCAGGTCGGCTGCGCGGTGTCCGGGCAGGCCGCTCGACGCTGCTGATCACCTCGACCCCGGCGCTGCTCGCCGCCTGCGACCGCGTCGTCGAACTGCCCGACGACGTACCCGCGCCCTCAAGGACGACGCGGTGAGCGGCACCTCCGCCGTGCCCGAGACCGCGGCTTCCGATGCCGGGCCGCCCGGCCTGCCGGTCGCGAGCGGCCGCGAGACGGTCAGGGAGATGTGGCGGCTCAGCCACGGGTACCGGCTCCGGCTCGCCGCGACCGGGGTGCTGGGGGTCGTCAGCACCGGCGTCGGCCTGATCGCTCCCGGGGCGATCGGATTCCTCGTCGACCGCGTGCAGGCCGGCACCGCGGACCTCGCCACAGTGCTGACGGTCACGGCCGTCATGGCGCTCTCGGCAGTCCTCGGTGCTGCGGGCACCGCGCTGACGATCGTGCTCGCCACCCGCGTCTACCACTCCATCCTCGCCGCGCTGCGCGAGCAGCTCGTGGGCCACGCGATGACGCTCCCACAGCACCTCGTCGAGCGCGCCGGCACCGGAGACCTCATCTCGCGGTCCAGCGACGACGTCACCGCGGTCGCCGACGCCGCCCCCGCCGTGATCCCGGTGCTCACCGTCGCCGCCTTCACCATCGTCGTGTCGCTGGGCGGGCTCGCGGCACTGGAGTGGCCCTACGCGGTCGCCTTCGCCGTCGTGCTGCCGGTCTACGTGCTGGCCGTGCGGTGGTACCTGCGCATCGGACCAGGGGTCTACCGCGCCGAGCGCACGGCGATGAGCGCGCGTGCCCAGCAGATCCTCGAGTCCCAGCGCGGCTACGCCACCGTGCTCGGCTTCGGGATCGCCGAGCAACGACACCGGGCTGTGATGATGGACTCCTGGCGCGTCGCGGGGCAGTCGCTACGCGCGCGCACCGTGCTGAGCATGCTCAATGCCAGGCTCAACCTCGGGGAGTGCCTGAGCCTGGCCGCCGTACTCGTCGTCGGCTTCGTCCTCATCGACCACGACGCGTCGACCATCGGCGGCGCCACCACCGCCATGCTGCTCGTGCTACGCCTGCTCGGACCGGTCAACCAGCTGCTGCTGGTCATCGACACCCTCCAGTCCGCCCTCGCATCGCTGAGCCGCATGATCGGGGTCGTCACGATTCCGTTCAGCTCGTCGGATGTCCCGGCGCAGGCCGCGAGCACCGCCGTACAGCTCGACAAGGTCTCGTTCCGTTACGGCGAGGGGCCACGGGTGCTCGACGACATCACCCTCGACATCCCCTCCGGTCAGCGCGTGGCCGTCGTCGGCGTGTCCGGGGCAGGCAAGACCACGCTCGCCGGCGTGGTCGCCGGCACCCACCTACCCGAGGCCGGAAGGGTGACTCGCCCCAGCCGTACCGCAATGATCACCCAGGAGGTCCACATCTTCGCGGGCACCCTGCGCGACAACCTCACCCTCGCCGCACCCGGGGCCACCGACCGCGACCTCCGTACAGCGCTGGAAGCCACCGGCGCCGCATCGATCCTCGATGTCCTCCCCGACCGGTTGCACACCCTGCTGGGTGTCGGCGGACACCCGCTCACCGACGCGCAGGCGCAGCAGCTCGCCCTCGCCCGCCTGCTGCTCACCGACGCTGATCTGGTGATCCTCGACGAAGCGACCGCCGAGGCCGGCTCCACCTACGCCGGACAGCTCGACCGCGCCGCTGATGCTGTCCTCGCCGGGCGCACCGCGGTCATAGTCGCGCACCGTCTCTCCCAAGCGGCAACCTGCGACCGGATCATGGTGATGGAGCACGGCCGGATCATCGAGACCGGCACCCACGGAGAGCTGGTTGATGCCGGTGGTGTGTACGCCGGGTTGTGGACGGCCTGGGAGGCCGCTCAGTGACAACAGCACGACCAGGCCAGGATTCGCCGCAGTCCGCCGCTCACGCCCGAAGCGACTCCACGAAAGCCGGGGTACATCAGAGCCTCCAGCAATCCCGGCGCGGTTCAGAGCCGGCCGTACGGTGTCCCGCACAACCTCGGACAGCAGACGTATTGATCAGAACGGGACGCGCCGGTCAACGTGGTGCCCACCGCAAGAACCAGTTGCACCACGAAGGGATGAAGAGCACTATGCGCACGAAGATCCTCAAGGTGATTGGCGGGACGTTAACCGCTCTGGCCCTGGCCACGGCGCCGGCGTACGCGGGCGATGGAACCTCCAGCAGCGCAGCCGGACCCTGCGGCTTTTACGTCTCATCCCTCACGAACAGCGCCTGGTACAACCACTGCAACTCCAACGTCAACGTCCTCATCCGTGTCGAACGGGCAGCACTGCCCGACTACGACTTGTGCGTTAGCCCGGGCGAGACCTATCTCGGCAAACACCCCGAGCCTTACGACGCCTGGTACAAGGGCGTTCTGTGCTGATTTAGGACCCTGCGGTGACACGAGGTGCCGACAAGTGCCTCGTGTCACCCGACACGTCCTCACGGTAGATCATTCCGGCTTCGAGCTGATCAGGCTTCTTTGGTGCGACGACGCCCTAACGGTGCGTCCCGTGGAGTGGTGTGAATTCCGCGGCCGAGTTCAAGATCCGAGGCGTCCCTCGACAACTCGTGAAGATCCCCAGAAGTCACACCATCCCGGGGATCTCATACCTACCTGTCCAACCCACTATCCCGCCAGCGTGGAATTCACTTCTGCGGTACGCCTTGAGGGTCGATGAGCACCTCTACTTCGGTCTCGGAGATGCCATCCAAGCCGAGGGCGAGACCTGCCCCACCCATGAGCGCGAGGGACAACGCCGCCACAGCAATGATCACCCTGCGCCGGAAGAGGCGGAAAAAGCGCGGCGGCGGTTGTGCGCCCGATTTGGTGACGGAGGGTTCCTGGGCGGGCGTGGACGATGCGGCGGCTGGACCATGCGCGATCTGCGCGTAGGAGGCCCGCCAGGCTTGCAGGTCGTCACCGTCCAAGCCGCATGCCTTGACGAACGCGATGAGCAGCTCTTCGCGCGGTAGACGGTCCTTGCCGAGCATGGTCGACGCGGTGGAGTAGGGCAGCGTGTCACCCCCTGCGGCGGCTCGCCGGTCCAGTTGCCGGAAGCTCAGTCCCGACCGTGTCTTCAGACGCCGCAACTCGGCCATGAAGGTGGCAGTGTCGGTGGCCCCGGCCGGTGACGGTGGCGGTGTGGAGGTCATATGGCGCTCCTTCGGTGACGCTCTGAGCTGGCCGTACGGTGTCCCGCACAACCTCGGACAGCTAGACATGTTGATCAGAACGGGACGCGCCGGTCAAGGTGGTGCCCCTCAACGCTGGGGAGGTTGGATGAGGCGGGTTCGCATCGGCGAGGCCGCCCCGGTTTCGGAAGAGCGCGAACGCCTGGTCGCCGCGCTGGAGGCGGTTGAGTTGGCGACCGCCAAGGTGGCCGCCGCAGTTCGGATTCGTGCTCGCCGGCCGCACGCCAAGCCGCGCGTTCGGACTCCTCGGCGCGTTGTTGCGCCACGGCGGCCTTCTGGATGGCCTTCTCACCCGCGGCGATCGTGGCCGCGGCATTGTCTTGGGCGGCAGTGGCGCGCCGTTCGGCGGCGGCGATGTGTTCGGTGGCGCGTTGTTCGGCGGCGGCCGCGGCAGCGCGGGCTTCTTCGGCTGCTTGTTCGGCGGCGTCGATCTGGGTGAGGGCGCCGGTGGTCGCGGTGCTGAGCGCTTCGGTGAAAGCGGCCAGTTGAGCCGTTCACCGCTCACCTGCGCTCAACAGGTCGCCGCTCCACGCACCGGTTCGCCGTAGTGCTTCGGTGACCGGCGGGGTGTGGGCGGCGGCGCGGGCGCGGTGCGTGGCGGCTCGGCAGGCGTCCTCGCAATACAGGGCCAGACGCCGCTGCGGTGGCTACTGCGGCTGGAAGGCTCCGGCCGGTTGACGCATCCAGAACGGTTTCGGAGGTGTCGCTGCTCATGTCGAGGTTCACGGGGTGTTCGGGCGCGCAGGAAGAGCCGTCTATCATTCGGCGAGATTATTAGCGTACCGTTCGCGAACGATTGATTTTCGTACGCGAAAAAATGAAAACTTGAGAGCGGAGCGAGTTGAGGCTGACCCGCGATAACATCACTTATCACGGGTCAGAACGGCCCTCCGAACGAGGCCTCCGGAGGCTGCCGAATGACGCATAACGGGCACCGCGAGGAGCCGCTCACCGGACAGATTGTTCGCATGGAGAACGGGGGGCCGGTGGCCCCCGGCCGCCTCTCCCCGTGAGGGGCGCTACACCGCGGCGGACTACGCGCTCAGCGACCAGGCCCGCTCCCGCATCGCCGACGGTGTTCCCCCCAACACCCGGCGCGCCTATGAGCGGCAATGGGCCGCTTTCTCCACCTGGTGCGCCGAACGCGGCCGGGTCGAGCTGCCCGCCACCGGTCACACGCTGGCCGAGTACGTCGAGACGCTATGCGCCGCCGAGTGGGCTCCAGCGAGCATCGAGCAGGCCATCGCGTGCGTGCGTTCCATGCACCGCTTGGCCGGCTACACCAACCAGCCCCTCACCGACGCCGCCCGCCTGGCGCTACGCGCCTACAAATGCGCTCGCGCCGAGGTCGGCACCCGCGGCCAGCGCGAGGCCCCGCCCGTGGGCATCGACGCGCTGCGCGCCATGGTCAGCGCATGTGATCTAAGCACCCGTATCGGTCTGCGCGACCGGCTGCTGCTGGTGCTGGGCTTGGCCCTGATGGGGCGTCGCTCTGAGCTTGTCGCCTTGACCTGCGACGACGTCCGCGAAGCTCCCGATGGGCTGGAGATCACCATCCGGACCTCCAAAACCGACAAGGACAGCCGGGGGGAGACCATCGCCATCCCGCGCGGCAGCCATCCCTTGACCGATCCGGTGGCTGTCTGGAGGGACTGGACCGCCGTGCTCGGCGAGGCAGGGGAGACTTCCGGGCGGCTGCTGCGCCGCATTGACCGCCACGGCAACCTCGGCCCCCGCCTCGGCGCCGACGCCGTCAACGTCATCGTCCGCGACCTCGCCGTCCGCGCCGCCGTCCCTGGCGCGGCGACCTTCACCGCGCACAGCCTGCGCGCGGGTGGCGCCACCGTCGCCTACGCCGCAGGCGTTCCCGTCTCCGTCATCGCCAAGCACGGCCGCTGGGCCCCCGCCTCCCCGGTCGTGCTGCGCTACATCCGCGCCGTCGACCGCTGGCGCGACAACGCCATGCGCAACGTCGGCCTGTGAACCCACCTTGAAACCGTGCAATATCAGCACAGATCGACCCAGTGACAACGCTCTGAGCAGCACTGATGCCTCTACACAGGTTGCTCACCGCGAAGCAAAAACGACGATCATGCCTCAGATAGGTTGAGACAAAACACCAGATGCCTCAGGTTGAATGAGACGAGTCTCGACTCGATGTAGAAGGATGCGATTTCTTGTTCGACCGCAGAGCTGGCTACGAGGCCTAACGGACCTTCAGGCAGCGCCTCTACGGAAGTCGCGCTTCGATTTGGCTAACGATCCGGTTGCCCTCGTCGCCCAAAACCCCTCTGAGCTGGGTATTTAGACCGTCATGTGAGGTCAACGGCGCAGTCGAGCCCACGATGATCATGCCTCAGATAGGTGAGACAAAACACCGGATACCTCAGGTTGAGTGAGACTGCCTCAGATTGAGTGAGACGGGACAACGGGACAGCAGCAGACGCCCACTCGTTCGCTCGGCCAGCAACTTGCGGGAATTTCCATTCCCGGTAGTTACCGTAGCCAGGACAAGACGCAACAGATCTTGTTTGTTGATTTTTAATTTCTGGAAAATCAGGGATGCTAGGCTCCTGTCATGCGGGAGCCGGGTGCGATGACACCGTGCAAACACTGTGGGACGCCGATCGAGCAGCGGCCCGGGCGTGGGCGGCCGAGGGCGTACTGCGCGCAGGGAGACTGCCAGGCGGTGGCCAAGCGCGAGCGCGAGATGCGGCGGGCGACGCCGGGGCTCGAAGGGGCGCTGGCCAGGGCCGAGGAATTCTACGAGCGCATGGAGAAAGGGATGATCGCGGCGATCGCCCCGCTGGCGCAGGTGTTGTCGGAGGAGCTGAGCCCGGCGGGGGTGGAGGCCAAGGTGAGCGCGGTGCAGGCCGAGGCGCACACCCGGGTGGCGATCGCGCGCACCGAACGGGAACAGGCCTTCGAGCAGGTACGGCTGGCACGGGAGGCTTCCGAGCACGCCCGGCGCGAGCGGGACGCGATGGCAGGCCGCGTGGCGGAGGCCAACGCCGAACGCGACACCGCGCTGGCCGACGCGGAGACCGCCAGGGAGCAGGCACTGGCCGCGTTGCACGAGGCGGCCAGCACCGAACGCCGGGCCAGGCAGGCCGAGCAGGAGGCCACCCGCAGGGCCCAGCGGGCCGAGGCGGCCCGGGACGCGGCGCTGCGGGAGATGGCCGAGCGGGTGGAGGCCGCCGAGACCGAGGCGCGCCGGGCCGGAGCGCGGGCCGTCCACGACCAGGAGCAGGCAGAGCAGGCACGCACCGAGCGGGACCGGGCGCTGAAGGAGACCAGAAGCGCTCAGGAGGCCAGGGGTCAGGCCGAGCGTTCCGCTTCGGCCGCGTCGGCGCGCGCCGACGCGGCCGAAGCGGAACGGGACCGGGCGCTGGCGCGCGCCGACGCCGAGGCGACCGCGCGCGCTCAGGCTCTGGCTGAGGCGGCCGAGGCCCGCACGCGGGCGGAACGAGTGGACAAGCAGGCGGCCGAGCTGGAGAAGCGGGCGGCGCGCCGGGTGGCCAAAGCCGAGGAACGGGCCGCCGAGAAGATCGCCGAGGCGGGGGAGCGCGCGGCGGCCAAGGCTGCCGAGGCGCTCGCCGAACGTGACGAGGCGCGCATGCGGCTGGCCATGGAACAGATGCGCCTGTCGGATCTGCGCGACCAGATGGAGGCACTGCGCGCCGAGTCCGCCCAGCTCAGGGAACGCGCGATCACCGCGGAGCTGCGGGCTGAGCCCAACTGAACCCTGCCGATCCTGCCGATCCGGCAGGTCCGGCAGGACTGACGGGGTCGGCAGGGCCGCGCGGTCAGCGGGTCGCGGGCGTGGGGGAGCGGCTCGGCGGTCATCACCGGGGACCCGGCCGAGTCGCTGTTGGCCTTCGGGAGATCGGTCCGGATGTTGGCGCTACGAACGCGACCTTGACGACGATCCGGTGACAGCGGGCATTCGCCCTGGTTGGGGTGCCATTGAGAATCGTGTCAGGAGCCGCAAACTCCGATGATCTGTGCGGAGGTAACGCGAAACGATCTGGGGCGATGAGGGGACATGACACTCCCCTCGTTGAACATCGACGAGCTCGTCGAGCACTGGACCGTGCTGGAGGAAGAACGTCGCGAGCCTCGCCCCGCACGCTCGGGCCGGATTCCGGGCGATCGGCACCCGCGAGCGCATCGGCCGCCACCGCGGCGCCTGGCTCGACGTCGTGCTGGTCGAGCGCCGCAGCCCAGTCAGGCCGGTCAGTCCGGTTGGCTTCCGACAGCGTTGTCCGATGAGCGTGGCCAGGATTCAACGACACCCCAGGATGGCGTCATTGCCTGTGAGAAAGCGGGACTAGCCTGGCATCGGCGGCCGATATCGGTATCGTCATAAACTGGGGCCGACGGCCAGTCAGGACGGGGTGCGGAAGGATGCGCGAGTTCATGCGTGGGGCGGTGCGGCTGCACATCCTGCACCACGCTGCCGAGCAGGACATTCACGGAGCGTGGATGACCGAGGAGCTCAAACGGCACGGCTATGCCATCAGTCCCGGCACGCTCTATCCGACACTGCACCGGCTGGAGGCCGACGGGTTGCTGTCCTCGCGGCAGGAGGTGGTCGAGGGCAGAGTACGGCGGATCTACCGGGCCACCGAGGCGGGCACGGCGGCGCTGGCAGAGGACCGAAAGGCGTTGCGGGAGTTGGCGCGCGAGGTGCTCCCCGAGGCGCACCGCCCACCGGAAACCGCCTGAGCCCTGAGCGTGGTGTCGGCTGGTGCGCTCGAACAACGCGGCGCCGAACCCTCGCTCCGATGTCCCTCGACCCGGCCCCCGCCCGGGTCGGTGTCACCGGGGCACAGGAGAGTGTTCGCGCGAGAGTGGTTACGCGTCCCAGGTGACCGGGAGGCTCTTCACCCCGTAGATGTCCGCTGTCTCCGGGCGCAGGCCGACCTCCGCGGCGGGTACGGCGAGGCGCAGCGTGGGGAAGCGGTCGAACAGCGCGGGGAAGGCGACCCGCATCTCGACGCGGGCGAGCTGCTGGCCCAGGCACTGGTGGATGCCGTGGCTGAAGGCCAGGTGGCCGCCGTCCCGCCGGCGCAGGTCGAGCCTGTGGGGGGCGGGGAAGCGTTCGGGGTCGCGGTTGGCGGTGTTGAGGGACAGGATGACCGTCGTGCCGGCCTCGATGGTCTGGCCGCCCAGCTCGACGTCTTCCAGCGCGACCCGGTGGAACTGCTTGGCGATGCTCAGGTAACGCAGCAGTTCCTCCACCGCCTGGTCGGCGAGCGTGGGGTCGGCGCGCAGCGCGGCCAATTGCTCCGGGTTCTGCAGGAGGGCGAAGGTGCCCAGCGCCAGCATGTTGGCGGTGGTGTCGAACCCGGCCGACAGCAGGAGCAGGGCCATGCCCTTCAGCTCCTCGTCGGTCAGGTCGCTGTCGAGCAGGTCGCTGAGCACGTCGTCGGTGGGGTTGGCGCGCTTGGCGGCCACCAGCTCGGCGAGGTACTCCTGGGTCGCGGTGTAGGCCGCGAGCAGTTCCTCGTCGCCGGCTTCTCCGCCGAGGAACATGTCGATGTTCTCCTGGAAGCGGCCCCGGTCCTCGTACGGCACGCCCAGCAGCTCGCAGATCACGATGGCGGGGATGGGCTTGGCGAACGCGGTCACCAGGTCGGCCGCCGGGCCGGCCTTCTCCATGGCGTCCAGGTGGTCGGCGGTGACCTGCTCGACGCGCTCGGTCAGCAGCCGCATCCGCCGGACGGTGAACCTGCCCGCCAGGGGTTTGCGGTAGCGGCTGTGCTGCGGCTCGTCCATCAGCAGGAACTCGCCGGGCGGCGCCGGCGGGACCTCGATGTCGCCGTAGTCGATCAGCGGGTGCTGGAGCATCAGCTCCCTGCGGGAGCTGAACCGTGAGTCGGCCAGGACCGACCGGACCAGGTCGTATCCGGTGACCAGCCAGCCCTGGTGACCGCTGGGGAAGGGGAAGCGGCTGATCGGGCCGTGCTCGCGGGCCTCGATCAGCTCCTTGGGCGGGTCGAAGGGGCAGCCGGCCTGACGCGCCGTGGGCATCGCCGTGAGGGTGTGGACGAAATCGTTCATGACCTTTCCTTTCGATGTGCGGGCACACGGCCTATCTAGGAGATCTTGCGGCGGTAGGTCCTCATCGCGAAGACGTACGCGACGACGAGGATGCCGGCGCACCAGGCGAGGGCGACCCAGATGTCGGTGCCGACCGGCTGCTCGGCGAACAGGGCGCGGACGGCGTTGACGATGGAGGTCACCGGCTGGTGTTCGGCGAAGGCGCGCACCGGGCCGGGCATGGTGTCGGTGGGCACGAACGCCGAGCTGAGGAAGGGCAGGAAGATGAGCGGGTAGGAGAACGCGCTCGCGCCCTCCATGGTCTTGGCGGACAGGCCGGGGATGACGGCGATCCAGGTCAACGCCAGGGTGAACAGGATCAGGATGCCCGCCACCGACAACCATGCCAGCACTCCCGCCCCCGAGCGGAAGCCCATGAGCAGGGCGACGAGCATCACGACCCCGAGCGAGATCAGGTTGGCGATCAGCGAGGTCAGCACGTGCGCCCACAGCACCGACGACCGCGCGGTCGGCATCGACTGGAAGCGCTCGAAGATGCCGCCCTTCATGTCCATGAACAGCCGGTACGCGGTGTAGGCGATGCCCGAGGCGACCGTGATGAGCAGGATGCCGGGCAGCATGTAGTTCACATATGAGCCCGACCCTGTTCTGATCGCGCCGCCGAACACGTAGACGAACATCAGCATCATCGCGATCGGCATGATCGCGGTCGTGATGATGGTGTCCGGGCTGCGTGTGATGTGGCGCAGGGATCGTCCCAGCAGGACGGTGGTGTCGCCGAGGAAATGCTTGCTCATCGTTGTTCCCTATGCCTTCGTGCCGACGAGGGTGAGGAAGACGTCCTCGAGCGTCGGCTGCTTCTCGACGTATTCGACCTTGGCGGGCGGGAGCAGTCGCCTGAGCTCGGCCAGGGTGCCGTTGACGATGATCCGGCCCTCGTGGAGGATCGCGATCCGGTCGGCGAGTTGTTCGGCCTCGTCCAGGTACTGCGTGGTGAGCAGCACCGTTGTGCCCCGGTCGGCGAGCTCCCTGACGGCCTGCCACACCTCGATGCGCGCCTGGGGGTCGAGCCCGGTCGTCGGCTCGTCGAGGAAGATGACCGGCGGATCGCCGATCAGGCTCATCGCGATGTCGAGGCGGCGGCGCATGCCTCCCGAATACGTCGCCGCCCTCCGCGCGCCCGCGCCGGTCAGCGAGAACCGCTCCAGCAGGTCGTCGGCGATCTTGCCCGGGTTCTTGAGGTGCCTCAGCCGGGCGACCAGCACGAGGTTCTCCCGCCCGCTGAGGATCTCGTCCACGGCGGCGAACTGCCCGGTGAGGCTGATCGACTCGCGCACGTCCGCAGCCCGCGTGGCGACGTCGAAGCCGTTGACGCGGGCGGTGCCCGCGTCGGCCTTGAGCAGCGTGGACAGGATCTTCACAGCCGTGGTCTTGCCCGCCCCGTTGGAACCGAGCAGGGCGAAGATGGTGCCCCGCGCCACCTCGAAGTCCACGCCGCGCAGCACGCGTAGCTCCTTGTACGACTTCTCCAGGCCGTGCACCTGGATCGCCGGGGCCTGCCGGGTCGTCGTCACACTGTCCTGCCTTGTGGTGGGGTGGTGTCGCCCGCGGCACGGGCGACGGCGCTGGCGAAGCGGTGGCGTTCGCGGGCCCGGTACTGGCCGAGGGGGTAGTTGGCCATGAACGTCTCGGCGAACTCGATGGGGTCGTCGCCGAAGAGGTCGCGGATCGGGGTGGCGTCGGCCGCGCTCTGCTCGAACAGGTCGGCGAGGTCCTCGTACATCTCCATCGCGCCGGCGCCGTCGGCCGGCCCGAAGTGCATCAGGTAGCGCTCCAGGGCTTCGACCGCGATGCGGTAGTTGTCGGGCAGCCGCTTGACGCGTGCCTTGTAGCGCCGGTAGCGCTTCTTCTCCTCCAGCGATCCGGTGACGATCTCCAGGTACCGCAGGTAGCGGCTCTTCGACTCGTTCGATCCCGTCGTCATGTCCACTCGCCTCCCTTACGGAGCTGTTCGAGCCGTCCGGCCAGGAAGCTCCAGGTTCGCCAGAACTCTTCGAGGTACTCCCGTCCCTGGTCGTTGAGGGAGTACACCTTGCGCGGCGGCCCCTTCTCCGACGGGACCTTCTCCACGTCGACCAGGCCGCGCTGCTCGATCCTGACCAGCAGCGCGTAGACGGTGCCTTCGGCGATGTCGGAGAAGCCCTGGTTCCGCAGCCGCGCCGTGATCTCGTAGCCGTACGCGGGCCGGCTGGACAGGATCGCCAGGACGATGCCCTCAAGCGTTCCCTTGAGCATCTCCGTCACGAGCTTGCCCACGGGACGCCTCCCTTTCAGCTACTCGGTGTTGCTGACTACCGGTACAAAGTAACACTGACTACTCGTACTTAGCAACACCGAATAGCTAGGGTGCGGGGCGGGCGGCCTGTGGGAGCCCGGTGACAATGAAATTTCCAGCGTCGAGAGTGTTTCGCCTGGTCAGGCAGGCTCGATTCGGTAAACCGCCGCCTTCGGGTCAGGAGCCGCTACCGCCACCTGGCCGCCCTTGGTCAGTACGTCCGCCTTGGCGACGATGTCGCCGCCCGATCACCGCCGAGAACGATCCGCTCGCCCGTCACCGCGCGCGGCCCCGCCGCCTTGAGGGCTGGAGACATCCTCGGGAGTCGCGGGCCGCGCCACGCCGGGCGGACGCGGCCGGTGTCGGTCAGCCCGCAGGAGGGTGTGCACCTCGGCGGTTTCGAGGACGTGTGCCCGGGAGGGAAAGACCTGGTGGAGCAGGACGTCGTGCGCTTCGGGGTCCGGGTCGGCGACGCCGTCGGCCAGGACGTGGAGCCGGTAGTCGCGGTCGGCCGCGTCGAGGACGGTGGACAGGACGACGCCGCTGGTGCTGACGCCCGCGATGATCAGAGTGGTGATGCCGCGTTCGCGCAGCCGCTGATCGAGGTCGGTGGTGGACAGGCCTCCGTGACGGATCTTACGCACGACGATGTCTCCGTCCTGGGGAGCGAGACGTTCGTGGATGGCGGTGTCAGGATCCGCGTGGTGCATGAGGCGGTGCTGGGCGATCGGCGCGAAAGACCTGTTGGCGGGCGGGATCGCGGCCCAGTCGGCCTCGGTGAAGCCGACCCGGACATAGGCGACGGCGCCGCCCCCGGCGCGAACGTCGGCGATGACCTTTTCCATGCGTCCCAGCAGGGCTTCCCTGTCGCGCTCCGGGAGCAGCGCGAGGATCGCGGGCTGAAAGTCCATGACGAGCAGGACGGTGTGCGCGGGGTCGAGTGGGGGAGTGGTGCTCATGCGGGTGTTCGCCTTTCCGATGGCGCCTGGTCGGCGTTCTTGTGCCGGGGGAGGAGGAACGGGGTCGCCAGAAGCAGGAGACCGGCGATCGCGATCGCGATGCGGGGGCCGGTGAGGCCGGCCAGCAGGCCCCACACGCCGGTCATGGCCGCGACGGTGGCTTTACCGGTGATCGACCAGGCGGACAGGGTGCGGGCGATCCGGTCCGGCGGGAGCTGCTGGAGCCGGTAGGTGGCGAATACCGGGTTGAACACGCCCACGCAGGTGATCAGCCCGAGTTCGACGGCGATGACGAGGAAGAGCCCGGTGGGGCCGGGGCCGACGAAGGTCAGCCCGAGTGGCCAGCACGCGCGCAGCGTCCCGGCGACGAGCATGACCCTGTGCTGTCCGTACCGTGCGAGGAGCGGGCGGGCCAGTCGCGAGCCGATGAGGCCGCCGACGCAGGGGACGCCGAAGGCGAGGCCGTACTGCCAGGGTGTGAACCCGAGGTCGCCGAGCATGAGAACGGCGAGCAACGGCGAGGCCGCCATGATCAGGCCGTTGACCAGGACGGTGTTGAAGAACAGCGGGCGCAGCACCGGGCCGGCGAGAATGTACCGCCACCCCTCCAGCAGGTCGGCGGCTCTGGGCCGGGACGGTGTGGCGCTTCGCGCGGGATGCGGCTCCCGCCCGCCGATGGCGCGGATCCCCGCGGCCGAGAGGAGGAAGCTGGCCGCGTTGGCCGCCACGCTCGCCACCGGGCCCACCAGCCCGATCGCGGCGGTACCGAGCGGCGGCCCGAGCGCGGTGGCGGTCCAGGTCGTGGCCTCGAACCGCCCGTTCGCGACGAGCAGGTCCTCCGGCCGGACGAGCGCCTTCAGACATGCTCCGCTCGCGGCGGTGAAGGCGATGTCGGCCGCGCCGACAACGACCGCCACAACCAGGAGTTGAGCGAAGCTCAGCCGGCCGAGCACGTAGGCGGCGGGGACGCTCATCAGCGCCGCGAACCGGACCAGGTCCATCCCGATCATCACCGGCCGTTTGCGCCGGAACTCCACCCACGGCCCGAGCGGCACCGCGACCACCGCCCCGATCGCGAGTCCCGCGGCGGCCAGCGTCGACACCTCGGCGGGCCCCGCGTCCAGGGCGAGAATAGCGATCAGGGCGAACGCGTCGAACGCGAGCCATGTGCCGAACGCGCTGACCGCGTACGCGGCCCAGAACCACCTGAACCGTCGCCCCAGCGACCTTCCCAACGTGTACTCCGCTATCTCCAGGAAACAACCATCCGTTGATTCGAGAGATCAAAGCGCGCCGCCGATGGGCGGGTCAAACAACCGGATGACCGAGTACGCACAACTCCTGGTTGTGTTCTAAGGTCGGTCGGTGTGGATCTCGATGCTGTGCGCACGTTCGTCGCCGTCGTCGGCACCGGCCGGTTCCAGGACGCCGCCGCGGATCTGTCGATCACCCAGCAGGCCGTCTCCAAGCGCGTCGCCGGGCTGGAGAAGGACCTCGGCGTGCGGCTGTTCATCCGCACCGCGCGCGGGGCCCGCCTCACCATCGACGGGCAGGCGTTCCTGCCCCACGCGCGCGAGCTGCTGCGCGCGGCCGAGCGTGCTGTCGCGTCCGTGCTTCCCGGCAGCCGTCCGCTGCGCGTCGACGTGATCGCCTCACGCCTCGCGGCGTCGGGTCTGATGCGCGGTTTCCATCGCGCGCACCCCGAGATCGAGCTCGACGTGGTGATGTTGTTCGACATCGAGACGGCCCTCGACGCCATTCGGTCCGGTGCGATCGACGCGTCCTTCCGTGCCGTCGCCGTGCCCGGTCGGCCCCTTCCCGAGGACATCGAGTCCGTCCGGGTGCTCGACGAGGCGCTCCAGCTCCTCACCGGGCCGGCCCACGCGCTGGCCGGTGCCCGGTCGGTGACCGTCGCCCAGCTCGCCGGGCACCGGATCTGGATGCCCGGCATCGTCCCCGGTACCGAGTGGGCCGCCTACTACGACGACCTCGTCGCCGAGTTCGGCCTCACCCTTGAGGCGACCGGCCCCAACTTCGGCTCCGACGCGCTCCTCGACACCATCGCCGACACCCCGGCCCTGGCCACCTTCATGGGCGAGCGGACCCGCCTGGTCTGGCCCGCCGACCACGGCTTACGCCGCATCCCGGTGACCGATCCGACACCCGTCTACCCGCACTCGCTCCTGTGGCGCCGCGACAACCCCCACCCGGCGCTGGCCACCCTCCGCGCTCACCTCGCCGCCACAGCGGCCGGCCACGACGCCGCCGGGATCTGGGCGCCGGGCTGGGTGATTCCGCGCTGAACCGCCGCCGCGTCCGCGACCGTCGTGGCCGGCTCTCCGCTCCCGAACGTGTCCCCGGCCACCAGGTAGGTCTCGCGATGTGAGTGTGGCGGAGAGGTTCGAGGTCGGCGAAGGGGAGTGACGCAGCCGAGCTCCTGCCCGCCACTCGGTCGAGGCAGAACTCGTTGCCCTCAACGTCTTGCATGACCAGGCACGACTCGTTCACCTCATCGGCAGGCAGGAGTCGCACGCGTACCGCGCCGAGCGGGATCAGCCGCGCGCATTCGGCCTCAAGGGCCGCCAGGCGCTCCTCACCCAACGGTCCGCGTGGTCCGCTTTTCGCGGCACCGGCCGACGGGGGTTACTTCTCGGCCGTGCCCGGTTTCCCGCTGATCGACCCCTGATAGATGTCCGCGTAGGTGCGCGAGTCCTTGATCAGGTCGTCGCAGAAGGCGGCGACGTCATCGCCGATGAGTTCCAGGACTCCCTTACCGGCAGCGACGCCCTCTTCGAAGAAGTCGATGATCCCTGAGAGCAAGGACCCGTCGAGCAGGTCGATCGGTCCAACCTTGAAGAGGTACCTCTGAATCTCCTTGTAGACGATCCGATAGTCCGGCGGGAGTGCCTTGACCCGCGCCACGTGCGCCCGCCACTGCTTCTTGCCCTCAACGATGTCGTGGATGCCCACGTCAGCCTCCCAACCGGCCCAGTTTCCTCGCGACGTTCCTGTTCAACTGCTCGCGCCACCGGTCGCGGTAGCTCCGGGCCCCTTCTCCACCGGCCAGCGCCGCGCAGAAGCCCCCGATGTCGTCACCCAGCACCTCGTGGATGCTCTGCCCCTCGGACGCCGTCTCTTCGAGCAGTCCCAGGGCACCGTCGAGAATCGGCATCAGGTTTCGACCTGTGAAGTCCGAGTACGGAGAAAGATGAACCTTGATCTCTTCCCACGCCGCCCGATGGTCGGCCGGCAATGCAGCGGCCCGAGCTTCGAACGCCTTCCATTCCCTGGTGAGATCGCTGCCTGTCACGGTCTCCCAGAAGTTCATCTCCCGCCCTCCTTGAGCTTGTCGATCCGCGATGTGATGTACTCCCATTTCGCCCAGAACATCGCGAGTTCGTCGCGTCCCGCGTCGTTGAGCGCATAGAACTTGCGCGGCGGGCCCAGCCCGGACGGTCGTTTCGTCACCTGGACGAGCCCGTTCTTCTCCAGTCGCAGCAGGATGGTGTAAACCGTCCCCTCGACGACGTCGGCGAAGCCGAGTTCGTGCAGCCGACGCGTGATGGCGTACCCATAGGTCTCCTCGCCGCCGATGATTTCGAGCACGCAGCCCTCAAGCGTGCCCTTCAGCATCTCCGTCAGGTCGTCCAACGTGGGCTCTCTTCGGTCTCTTGGTACTTCGTACTACCGAGTACCACTACACGGTATCACGAAGTAGTGAACCGGGAAACGATTCGAATGCTGAAGCGCGCTGGGCAACAAGGGCCGCCAGACAGCCGGGAGCTTGAACGGGGAGACCTTCACGCTGACGGCATGGCCGAAGGAAGCCGGGATCCGGATCGGCCCGGCCGCACGTCATCTGGTGAGCGTGGTGAACGAACGGGCCTAGCAGGGCCGTATTGAGCTGGACGGTGGAGTCAACCCGGCCCGTTCGCGGTGAATCCCCACTGCTATCGTCTGTCGATATCGGCCCTCGAAAGGGGCCGTCCCGGAGGGACCACCGTGAGCCAGGAACAGCTTGGGCGGCCTGACGGCCCAGCAGAGCGTGACCCGCGGCCTGACGGCCCGGCAGAGCGCGGCCCGAGGACGGCGGCGGACCGCCGCCGTCTGCGTGAGGTGACGCTGGTCTTCCTCAAGCTGGGCCTCATCGCCTTCGGAGGTCCGGCCGCGCACACCGCGATGATGCGTGACGAACTGGTGCGCCGCCGCGGCTGGGTCGGCGACCAGCGCTTCGTCGACCTGATGGGCGCCACCAACCTCATCCCCGGCCCCAACTCCACCGAACTGGCCATCCACCTGGGGTACGACCGGGCCCGATGGCGCGGCCTGATCGTCGCCGGAGTGTGCTTCATCCTCCCGGCCGCGCTCATGGTGACCGGCCTGGCCTGGGCCTATGTCACCTACGGCGGCACGCCAGAGGTCGAGGGCATCCTGTACGGCGTCGTCCCCGCCGTGATCGCGATCATCGTGCACGCGCTGTTCGGCCTGCTCCGTACCGCGATCAAGAACATCTGGCTCGCCGCACTGGCCGTCGCCGCCATCACCGCATACCTTCTCGGGGTCAACGAACTGCTGGTCCTGGCCGCCGGTGCGCTGCTGGCCGCCGCCCCCAAACTGGCCCGCCGACTGAGCCCCGGCCGGATCCAGGGCCTGCTCGCCCTACCCCTGATCGGTCAGGTGACCGGTGGGTCACCGCTCTTCCCCGACCCGAGCGGGGCCCAGCTCACCCAGCTGTTCCTGACCACGCTGAAAATCGGCTCCGTCCTGTACGGCAGCGGGTACGTGCTCCTGGCCTTCCTGCGCGGCGACTTCGTGGAGCGCCTCGGCTGGATCACCAACCAGCAGCTCATCGACGCCGTCTCCATCGGCCAGGTCACCCCCGGCCCCGTCTTCACCACCGCGACCTTCATCGGTTACCTCGTCGCCGGGCCCATCGGCGCCTTCCTGGCCACCGTGGCCGTCTTCCTGCCCTCCTTCCTGTTCGTCGGCCTGCTCACCAAGCTCACCGACAGGCTCCGCGCCGGCCACTGGACCTCCGCCCTGCTGGACGGTCTCAACGCCGCCGCCCTGGCCCTCATGGCCGGGGTGTCCTACCAACTCGGCGTGACGGCCGTCATCGACCCCCTCACCGTGGCCATCGCGGTGGTCACCCTGGTGCTGTTGTGGACGACCAGGCTCAACAACGCGTGGTACATCGCCGCCGGTGCCGCCATCGGCCTGGCGCACGCCCTGATCACCTGAAAGACCGCGGGGCCACCAGGTCACCGTCTCCGGAACAGGAGGCGGGTGACTTCGCTGGGGCTTGGTACGGTCTCAAGATCGAGATCACCGCCACCCCGTGCCGGCACGGGCCGCGACCGCGCTCAGCCGACGGCGGCGCCGAACCACCTGGGCAGCCGGTCGAGCAGCTCCCGCTGGTCCTCACCGACCCACGCCACGTGGCCGTCCGGCCGCAGCAGCATCGCGGGCGCGTCCAGTTCCTCGCCGCCGTCGACGACGTGGTCGACCCGATCCGCCCAGCCCGCCACCGAGAGCCGGCCGGTCCGGTCGAGCAGCAGTCCGCGGCCACCGCGCATCAGCTCGTAGAGGCGACCCTGCTTCAGCTCCACGTCCCGCATCCGCCGGCCGAGCAGCTCGTGCCCCTCGCCGAAGTCGTAGCGCACCCCGATCGCGGTGATCTTCTCGATCAGATGCCGGTTCACCTCCTCGAAGTCCATCAGTTCCGACACCAGCCGGCGCACCGCCCGGGGGCCGGGTTCGAGGGACATCAGCTCTATCTGCGCGCGGGTGTTGTCCAGCACGTCGGCGGCCACCGGGTGCCGTTCGGCGTGGTAGCTGTCCAGCAGCCCCTCCGGCGCCCAGCCGCCGACCTCGGCGGCCAGTTTCCAGCCGAGGTTGAACGCGTCCTGGATGCCGAGGTTGAGCCCCTGCCCGCCGACCGGCGGGTGGATGTGTGCCGCGTCGCCGGCCAGCAGCACCCGGCCGGTCCGATAGCGTTCGGCCAGCCGGGTGGCGTCACCGAACCGGGACAGCCAGCGCGGCGAGTGCGCGCCGAAGTCGGTACCCGCGGTCGCCCGCAGCTGCCGCCTGAACTCCTCAAGGGTCGGCGGGATCGTGCGGTCCTCGGCCACCCCTTCGGCGGGTACGACGATGCGGTACACCTCGTCCCTGAGGAGACCGGCGCCGAACCGCAGCTGGGTCTTGCGGATGTCCGCGACGACGGCGGCGATCGTCGCCGGATCCTCGGTCAGCTCCATCTCTCCCAGCAGCGTCTCGACCCTGGTGGGCTCGCCGGGGAAGCCGACGCCGAGCAGCTTGCGCACCGTGCTGCGGCCGCCGTCACAGCCGACGAGGTAGCGCGAGCGCAGCCGTGTGCCGTCGGCAAGCTCGACGGTCACCCCGTGCTCGTCCTGGCTCAGCCCGACCAGCTCGCGGCCGCGCCGGATCTCGGCGCCGAGCTCGGTGGCGTGCTCGGTCAGCAGGCGCTCGGTGATGGTCTGCGGGATGCCGAGGATGTACGGGTGCGCGGTGTCCAGCCGGTCGGGCCACGACTTGGTGATGCCGGCGAAGAAACCACCGACCGCGAACTGCTTGCCGAGCGCGAGGAACCGCTCCAGCAGGCCGCGCTGGTCCATCACCTCGATGCTGCGTATGTGCAGACCGAGCGCGCGGATATGCTCGGCCGGCTCCGTCTCCTTCTCCAGGATGAGCGCGTGCACGCCGTGCAGCCGCAACTCGGCGGCCAGCATCAGGCCGGTCGGTCCGCCACCGGCGATGATCACGTCGATCATGAAACCCCCCATTCGACAAGATTGCCTTTCGGCCAGCGGCTCCGTGCGGCCAGGCGGCGGGCACACCCGCCTCTCCGCGCCTTCGCGCCGTGAGCCCCGACGGCGGTTCGACGTGCCGCGTGATCCATACGCCGATCGACAAAGGACCACGTGCTTCGCGAACCTCTTATTTCCGCAGGTTCTGGCCTCGGCCGACGATTCTGCAGCACGCCCCGGGTCTTGCCGCAAGCCCCCCGGTGCGCTATACCTTGAAAGTGGCAGGGAGTGGATAACCTCCTTGCCTTCGCCTTTTGTCGCCTGGTTTCGTCATCCGCTGACGCGCCCCCGGCACGGCACCACCGCGCTCGATCCCCCCGGAAGCCTGGCCGACCGCCGTGGACGGACGTCAGTGGCGACTCGTTCCGGGTGTGCCCTCCCCGGCGCGCCTGCCGTATCGGTGCAGCGCCTCGACCTCCTCGTAGGAGGGCACGTCACCGGTGACCGGTTCGTCCCGGGCCACCGCCAGCGCCGTGGTGACGGCCGCGCGCAACGCCGCCCGGAACAGCAGCGACCCGTAACTGAGGCGGGCCACCCCCAGCGCGGCCAGCTTTCGCACCGGCACGCCGGGCTGGACGAGCACGTTCAGCGGCACCCCGGCCCCGGCCACCAGCGCCTCGATGTCCCGCTCGGCGCTCGCGCCCGGCACGAAGATCCCATCGGCCCCCGCCCCGCCGTACGCGCGGGCCCTTTCCAGCGCCAGAGCACGGGCATCGGGCAGGCCCAGCCAGAACGCGTCGGTACGCGCGTTGAGGAACACCTCAGGAACCCGTCGCTTGACCACCGCGACCAGTTCCGTCTGCGCCGGGACGTCGGCCAGGCGGGTACCGCGCCCGTCTTCGAGGTTGATCCCCGCGACTCCCAGCCCCGCCAGCTCCGCCACCAGGTCGGCGACCCGCTCGGGCTCCTCGGCGAACCCCGCCTCGATGTCCACCGTCACCGGGATCCCCAGCCCCGTGATCGTCCGTGCCAGTGCCAGTGTCTCCTCCCGCGTCGCCCGCCCGGCGTCCGGCTTGCCCGGCGCGGCGGCCACCCCCAGGCTCGTCGTCCCGATCGCGGTGAACCCCGCCTGCGCCAGGGCCACCGCGGAGGCGTGATCCCACGCGCAGGGAAGCAGCAGCGGCTCGTCCGCGTGGTGCAGCGCCCTGAACCGCGCGAACGTCACCGGGTCACCGCCTCGATCGTCCCGGCCGCCAGCGCGAGCGCGACCTGCCTGCCCGGACAGGCGCGCGGTCCCGCCCCGAACGTCAGATACTCCGGTTCGCCTCCCGCGTCACGGGGCGCCTCCGGATCCCGGCCGGCCGCCGCGACGTCGAGCACCACGGTCCTTTCGCCATCGGGCGCCCTGCGGCGCAGCGTCCGGACCGGAGGGTCGTGGCGCAGTGTCTCGTCCAGCAGTTCCTCCACCGTCCGCGCTCCGGCCGTGCACGACCCCGCCGACCCCGCCGCCCCTGCCGACTCCGCCAACTCCGCCGACTCCGCCGCGAAGGCGGCCAGGGCGCCGCGGACCAGGGCGACCGTGGGAGCGTACGCCTGGGCGAGCAGCCCCGCCACCACGGCCAGCCGCTCCGGAGCCGGGTCGCCCAGCAGGCGCGAGAGCCGTACGAGCCCTTCGTCTGCCGTGGCGACATCCGTCTCGCCGGGCCCTGTTCCGGGCCCCGGCAGGTAGGCCGGGGCGATCGCCGCGACGGCCTCCACGGCCCCCGGCCCGTCTTCGGCCCGTACGCCCAGCGCGACGGCGAGGACCAGCACCGGAACCAGTTCCGGGGAACAGAGTTCCGGGGGACAGGGGGGAGGGCCGGTGTCCCGCGAGGCGAGCCGGGACGCCTCGGCGCGCAGCGCGCCCGGATCCAGCCCGGCCAGCACCGCCGTGCCCGCGGCCCGGCGCTCGGCGTGTACGGACCCCTCGGCGAAGCGGCCGACCGCTCCGCGCAGCCACGCCACGGTCAGGGCGAACGGCGGGCGCGGTACGGGATCGACGGTGAAGCGGGGGTCGGCCAGCACGGCCCGTATCTCGGCGGGGCGGCTCACGACCAGCGGATCGAACGTCATCGGTTCTCCTTGAGGTGGGACCTCCCCCCAGGGCGAAGGGCGAAAGGGGAAGGACGAAGGCTGAAGGAGCGGGCGCGGGAGCGTCCCGGTCTCCGCGGGGGACCGTGACGGTACGCGTCCTGCGGCTCGGCGATCCCCAGAAGACTAGACGCCGGACGCTTCGGCACCCGCCGAAGCGTCCGTGTCCAACCATCCGTGTCCAACCATCCGTGTCCAACCATCCGTGTCCAACCATCCGTGTCCAACCATCCGTGTCCAACCATCCGTGTCCAACCGCGCCGGTGGGTTTCCCTTCTCGGCCTCCCAGAAGCGATCACGCTCGCGCGGGCGAGGTGGCGCGGGTGACGCAGGCCGAGGCGAAGGCGGCGATGACCGGGTGCGGGCGGCTGCCATCCCCGGCCAGCTCCGGCTGGAAGAGGGTGGCCAGGAAGAACGGATGGCCCGGCAGTTCCAGGACCCGTACCAGCCCGGCCTCGTCGTGGCCGGTGAAGCGCAGCCCGCCCGCCTCCAGCACGGGCACGTAGTCGGCGTTGAGCCCGAAGGCGCAGGAGTATCTCTCCACGGTCCTCTCGGCGCCGACGATCCTCTCGGCCAGTGATCCCGGCGTCAGCCGGACGGCGTCCTCGTGGCCCGCCAGCGAGCACGCCAACGGCAGCAGCAGGAAGTCCTCCGCGCCCGGGTCGTTCTCGGCGTGCGCGACGGACAGGCCCAGGACGTTGCGCGCATACTCCAGCAGGGTGTGCTGGAAGCCTCCGCAGGTGCCCAGGAACGGGATGCCGTGCTCGCGGGCGGTGCGGGCGGCGCCCACCGCGCCGTTCTCGCTGCGGTACGGGCTGCCGGGCACCATCCAGATTCCGTCGAACCCCTCAAGGGCGGTGGCCTCGGTGGTGGGGATCCAGTAGGCGTCCAGCACCAGCCCGTCGCGCTCGCGCAGCGCCTCCAGGAGTACGGGGATGCGGTTGTGGGACCGGACGGACGGTGACTTGTCGCCCACCAGGGCGATTCTCGCGGTGGTCATGCCCCGATCCTGGCCCCGGCGACCGGGTAAGCGCCAACGATGATTCCTGGTGGATCGATAAGCGATACTGATGCACCGTGGACCCGCACCTGCTGCGCACGTTCGTCACCGTCGCCGACCGGCGATCCTTCTCCGACGCCGCCACCGAGCTCGGCTACACCCAGTCGGCGGTCTCGCAGCAGATCGCCGCGCTGGAGACCGATCTGGGGCTGGCACTGCTGCACCGCCGCCCGGTGGCGCCCACCCCGGCGGGGGAGCGCCTGCTGGAACACGCCGGGCCGCTGCTGCTGCGCCACCGGGCCGCCCGCGCGGACGTGCTGCGCGCCGCCGCGGGACCGGCCGGGCGGCTGGCGGTGGCCGCCTCCGCACTGGCCTGCGCCCCGGCGATCGTACGGAGCCTGTCGCCGGGCGCCCTCGGCGGGACACGGGTCGGGCTGCGCACCGTCGCCCGCGAGCGCGTCGCCGGGGAGGTCGCCTCGGGCGCGGCCCACCTCGGCCTGGTCGACGGGATCGCCGCCCCCAGCGACCCGCTGCGGCTCCCCGACGTGGGACCGCTGTCGGGCTTCGGGATCGCCGAGGAGGAGCTGGTGGTGGTCCTGCACTCCGGCCACCCGCTCTCGTACCGGCGCAGCCTGGACCTCACTGATCTGACCGACGCCCTGTGGTTGCGGGCGCCGGTCGCCGTACCGGTGGAGCGGCTGCGCGAGCTGGCCGGCGGAGGCGGGTTTCGCACCGCGTTCGGCTACGACGGCGAGGACGTACGCACGGTGCTGAACCTGGTCGCCGCCGGGCACGGGCTGGTCCTGCTGCCCGCGTCCGTGGCGGCGGAGGCGGTGGGCACGATGGCGGGCACGATGGCGGCGGGGGTGCCGCTGAGCTCACCGCGTGTGGTGCACCGGGTGGAGGTCCTGTACGCCGAGGCGGCGGGCCCGGCCGCCACGCTCGCCGCTCAGCTGCGCCAGCCGCCCTCGTCCACCCCGCCGGGCACGTCCGCCTCCGGGTCGTAGGGGGTGCGGGTGAAGACGAAGGTGTTGAGGTCCAGGTGGCTGAGGGAGCCGTCCGGCCTGCGGACCACCCGCAGGGTCTCGCCCGCGTAGTAGCCGTCCAGCCCCAGCCAGGTCCCGTCGGCCTGGGCGGTGAACCGCGAGGCCCGTCCCGCGCCGCCGACCGGGTTGAGGGAGACGCCGCCGTCGGGCAGCAGCCGCAGCGCGTACACGCTGGGCCCCCAGTACCACGGGCCGGTGAGCTCCAGCAGGCCCGCGGTGTCGGCGACGGGCGTCCACTCCTCGGGCAGGCGCGGCTCGTGCTGGTCGAGGATCGCCAGCAGGTCGGTCGGCAGGTTGCGGCTGACGCCCGAGGTGGAGTTGGCGGTGAACAGCACGCCGACCTTGTCGGAGGGGTCGACCCACACCGTGGCCAGGAAGCCCGGCATGGAGCCGGTGTGACCGGCCAGGCGGCGACCGCCCGTGCGGGCCAGCTGCAGGCCCAGGCCGTACCCGCCGGTCCAGGCGTCGCCGTCGTCGACGATCGCCGGTTCGCGCATCTCCGCCACGGTGTCCGGAGCGAGCACGCCCCCGGTGTCTCCGGCCACGAACGCCGCCCACCGGGCGAGGTCGGCGGGGGTGGACCACAGCTGCCCGGCCGGGGCCATGGCGACCGCGTCGTGCTCGGGTTCGGGCAGCAACACGTCCGCCCACGGGTGCACGGCGTAGCCCGTGGCGTGCGGCGCGCGCGGCCGGGGGGTGGTGTCGCGCATGCCCAGTGGCAGCAGGATCTCCTCGTGCACGGCCTGTGCCCAGCTCACGCCGCGGTGCCGGGCCACCAGCTCGCCCAGCAGGGCGAAGCCCACGTTGGAGTAGTGGTAGCGGCGTCCCGGCCGATGCTTGGCCGCCTCGGGCCCGAGCGCGGCGACGAGTTCGGCGGCCGGCATGCCCTCGGCCCGCTCCCACCACGGGCCCGGGGACTCGGCGCTCAACCCCGAGGTGTGTGACAGCAACTGGGCGACGGTCATCTCCCCGACCCGCAGGTCGGGGATGTGCTTGGCAACCGGGTCGAGCAGGTCGACCTTCCCCTCGTCGCGCAGGCGCATCACCACGACGGCGACCAGGCTCTTGGTGATCGAGCCGATGCGGTACTGGGTGCCGGAGGTGGGGGTGGCCCCCTCCACCCGGCCCCGCGCGCCGAACCAGGCGAGCTCCCCGTCGCGCACCACCGCGGCGGTCAGCGAGGGCAGGCGCCCCTGGGCCTGCTCGACCGCGATCCTGCGCAGCAGCGCGCGAGCCGTACTCTCCAGAACCGGCGACATCAAATGGCTCCTCATCCGATACGAAACCCAACACGAGACCCAGCACGAGACTCAATGCGAAAAGTGCCCCCAGGTTAGTGCCGTACGAGCCGGGAGACGCAGGGGACGCCGTTCCGGATCGGGCGGTGGACCGCCTGATCCGGAACGGGGGTCAGATGTCGAGCACGGCGGGGTCGATCCGGCTCCGCGACCACGTCGAACCCGGTGAACGTGGGGGAACACCGCACCAGCCAGTCCGCATGGTGGATACGTCCCGCTTTGGGCCCTGCCGGTGGGATCGAGCGCGTGTTGCCTTGACGCCAGTGACAAGGTTCTAGCATCGCGGTGCCGGATGGGCCGGTAGCCGATCTCCGGCACGAACACCCACACACCGTGGGTCCATGGCACGAGCGGACCGAAGGAATGGCGATGAAGTTCGGAATCAGCTACAGCACGCCCTATTACGGGGTTGCCCCTGACCGGATCATGGCCTTTGCCCGGCTTGCGGAGGAGTGTGGCTTCGAGTCGCTGTACCTGCCCGAGCACATCGCGCTGTATCCGGGCGCCATGGTGGGGCCGTACGAGATGCCGCCGTCACTGCCGTACGTCGATCCGCTCGACTGCCTGAGTTTCGTCGCCGCGGCCACGGAGCGGATCCTGCTCGGCACCGGTGTGTTACTGCTGCCGTACCACCATCCGGTGATCCTTGCCAAGCGCCTGGCCACCATCGACCTGCTCTCCAAGGGCAGGATGCGGCTGCTGACCGCGGGGCTCGGCACCCTGCCGGGGGAGGCCCAGGCGGTGGGGGTCGACTTCGCCACCCGCGGCCGCCGCGCCGACGAGGCGATCGACGTGCTCCGACTGCTCTGGGCCGGTGGCGAGGACGGCGTCAGCTTCGCCGGGGAGTTCTTCTCCTTCGACAACCTGTGCAGTTTCCCCAAGCCCTACGAGGTCACGCGGCTGCCGATCCACATCGGGGGATCGAGCCGGGCGGCCGCGCGCCGGGCCGGGCGGCGCGGCGACGGCTACTTCCCCGGCGGTGCGCTCGCCCCGGACGAGCAGGCCGTTCAGTGGGAGCTCGTCCGGTCGAGCGCCGCCGAGGCCGGCCGCGACCCGGAGGCGCTGGAGTACACCCGCTTCGGGTCGATCGACATGCCCGTCGAGCGGGTCGAGGAACTCGCCGCGCGAGGAGTGACCCGCATCGTCGTGAACACCGCCGCCACCGAACCGGACCGGCAACGCGAGGAACTGTCGGCGTTCGCCCAGCGATTCGGCCTCCTTGAGCGCTTCCCTCGCTAGAGGGTGCCGGTCCGCTCGCGGCCGATGTCCACCCGGCGTTCAGCGGGGGATGAGGACCGGCCGAAGGGCCGAAGGTCGCGGACACGCTGGTGGGGAGATGCCCGTCACGCTGGTCCTGCTCCCAGAAGATCGGCAGGGCGCGGGGTCCCCGTGGCCGGCCGGTTGGGCGGCGCCGCCCGGTCTCCACCTCTTTTGCATCGATCGATACAGAACTGCTACAGTCCAGTTCTGCAGCGATCGATGCGGAATTCGACGGAGGCTGATTCCCGTGGGACTGCTTGAGGGCCAGGCCGCCCTCGTCGCCGGGGGCGGCACCGGGATCGGCCTGGCCGGTGCCGTACGGCCGGCGTGTTCGTCACCGGTCGGCGCAAGACCGAACTCGGCGAACGTGGCGCCTGACCGTGCGGATGTCCACGAACCGGCTCGTGGGCGTCGTGTCGCTCGTTTCGCCTCTCTTTCCTCTCACCGGGGCGTGGTGTGTGCGGCGGAGCGGAAGTGTTTCCACGTCGATCGGAACAGGACGTAAGAGCCAGAGACATTCGCTTCGGCGATGGCCGGCACGGCGAGGTCGTGAAGGGCGTCGTGTCTTGTCGACGTCCGATTGGAGCCTCCATTCGGGGCTGCCATACAGAAGGGTTATCTGATGTCTGACAGTGATCTGCGCGCGTTCTACCTGCGTTATATCGAGGATCTCAACGCCCACAAGTTCGACGGCATGGACCGGTTCATCAACGACCGGACCACGTTGAACGGTGAGCCGGCCACCCGGGACGACCTCATCGCGGTTCAGAAGGCCGACGTGGACGCGGTTCCGGACCTGCACTGGGAGCTCAAGGAACTGCTCTTCGACGGTGACCGTCTGGCCGCGCGTCTGGTCAACACCGGCACTCCGGTGAAGGAGTGGCTCGGTGTGGCTCCCACCGGCGCCTCGTTCGAGATCGTCGAATACGCCATCTACCAGGTCCGCGACGGGCGGTTCGTGCACATGACGGCCCTGCACGACGCCGGCGAACTGCTCCGGCAGCTGACCGGCTGACCTGCGGGACCAGCGTCGGCGACTCGAAGAACAGTCCTGACGCCGCGCCGGGTTGGGGACGCCCGCAGATGTCCGAAGGGCGGTGCGAGGCGCGGCGCCAGGCGCAGTCGAGCGCGGTGGTGGCCGTCACCGGGGCTCTGGTCCAGGCGAGTAGCCGCACACGGCGCGCTTAACGGCCCACTCGGGCCACATATTTCGCGAGGAGAGACATGACCGTCACACTGATCACCGGGGCCAACAAGGGCATCGGTTTCGAGACAGCCAAACAGCTTCTGGAGCTGGGGCACGTCGTCTACATCGGTGCGCGTGACGTCGAGCGAGGTGAGAAGGCCGCGGCGGCGCTTGGCGCACGATTCGTACAGCTCGATGTGACCGACGACGCGTCGGTGAGCAACGCGCTGGCGACGATCGGTTCGGCCGAGGGCGGGCTCGACGTCCTGGTGCACAACGCGGGCATCCTCGGTGACGGAGTCATCGACGGTCCCACGGCTCTGCACGTCTTCAACACCAACGCGGTGGGAATCGTGCGCGTCACGGAGGCGGCACTTCCCCTGCTGCGCAAATCCTCCAACCCCACCGTGGTCACCGTTTCGAGCAGCGCCGGGTCGTTCTGGGCGGTGAACAACCCCGAGCGGCCGGAGTTCAACCTGCCGCTCGCGCTTTACTCGGCGTCCAAGTCAGCGGCCACCATGCTTACGGTCCAGTACGCCAAGTCCCAGCCGGGCATCAAGTTCAACGCGGTCGAGCCCGGCACCACCGCCACCGATATGACCGCGGCCTTCGGAATCGGAAGGTCACCGGAGGAGAGCGCCAGAATTGTCGTGCGTCTGGCGACTCTTGACGCGGACGGCCCGACAGGAACCCTCCAGGACGAAGACGGGGAGCTGCACTGGTAGCCCGCGCAAGGGGGACGGCCGAGGGGTGGCGCGGTCGCGCCGCCCCTCGATTTCGGAGTCCTCGGTGAGCGACACGACCTTCACGCCACAGGCGTGTGAGTCGTCGACGACGGTGAGAAGACGCGCGACCGAGGGGCCTCATCGGTCGGCGTGCCACCAAGGAACACGCGACATCCGAAACGTGGTGTCGTCCCGCGGTTCGAACAGGTGCTTGCCGAGCTGTCTGAGCGCTTTTCCACGGCCGGAACGAACCACGTTGCCGTGATGATCTTGATGCGCTCGGCGGCCAGGATATCGCCGAACCGGACGATCTCCACCGGCCACGATGTGGAAGTGGACGCCGGGGTGCTGTGATTCCCGCGCCGACGGCGGTCGCGGCGGCCCCTCCGATTCGGTCCTCTGCCCGAAGGCCGCCGAAGATATCTGGTGATCTCGCGGCGTGACCCCGCTTGACCTTGACACGGTGACAAGGTTTTCACTGGTGGCCAAGGAAGTGGCCCCAACGCCCGTGCCGGAACAGGACGTGGTGACGGTGCCCACGGCCTGCCTGAAAAGCGGTTTTTCTCGCTGGGCTCCTGTTTCGCGAGCGAGCTCACGCAGAAGGCCGTCGGTGACATCTCATATCTGGCGGCCGGTTCCACTCCGTGCGCTCGTCGGCGAGCCGAACGGATCCGGCCACGTGTGGTTCGTTCCACATCTCGACGCGCTCGACGCGCGACTGGGGGTGCAGTCGTCATGACCATGATCTACAAGTCCGAGGCCGGTGAACGCGAGCTCCGCGACCACTACCGGCAGGTGCTGGACGCCTGGCCGGTTCCCGCCGAGCACGTACGGGTGCCGACTCGCGAGGGCGAGACCTTCGTCCTCGCCTCCGGCCCGCGGGACGCGCCGCCCCTGGTACTGCTGCACGGCTCGGGCGCGAACGCGTCGATGTGGCGAGGAGATATCGCCACCTGGTCTCAGCACTTCCGCACCTACGCCGTCGACCTCGTCGGCGAGCCGGGCCTGAGCGCGCCCTCGCGCCCCGCCCTGGACTCCGACGCCGTATCCCTCTGGCTGGACGACGTACTGGAAGGGCTCGGGATCACCGACGCCGCGTTCGTCGGCACGTCCCTCGGTGGCTGGACGGCCCTGGACTACGCCATCCGCCGTCCAGGACGAGTGACCCGCCTGGCCCTGATGTGCCCCGGTGGCGTGGGACGGCAGAAGATCGGCTGGATCTTCAAGGCCCTGCTGACCCGCCCCTTCCGGCGCGATGGACTGCGCGAGTCGGCGATGGCCGTCGCGGGACTGGACGAGAAGAGGGACCGGCAGGCGCTCGACGCCGTCGTCCTGACGTTCACGCACTTCAACCCGCGCGGGGAGAAGCTGCCGGTATTCCCCGACGAGGCGTTGCGCGGCCTCACCATGCCCGTACTCGTCATCGTCGGTGGCCATGACGCCATGTTCGACTCCCACCAGACCGCCCGACGCGTCCGTGAGTACGTCCCGCGCTCGACCGTGATCCTGCTCCCCGAGACCGGTCACGCCATCTTCGGCCAGGCCGAGCCGATCGCCGGGTTCCTCCGGGCCTGAGGTGTAGGTCACCAAGACCGTCTCCTTCCTGTTCGACATGTCGACGGTCGCTTCGACCTTCTCCTCACCCGTGCCGTACAGCACACAGTGACGGGACTTCTCGGGCAGCGACCGCCACGGCCGGCCGAGGTCCACCCCCCGCTTCTCGGCGAGCGCCGGTACGAACGCGTGTTCCCCCGACCGCTCGCAACACAGCGGAACATGGGCGGACAGGCACCCCGCCCATGCCGAACGAACCGACCACGCCACTACGCGGTGGCCGCTCGTCGGATCTCCCGGCACGTGGCCGGTCTCGACGTGGCCCGTGACGCGGATCAGGGCCGGGACTCCGCGATGAGCTTGTCGGCGCCGGGGGCGTAGGCGGTCATCCAGTGCGGACGCAGCCGGTAGTAGACCACGTCGTTGTCCCAGTCGAAGGAGTCGTCGCCGTAGAAGTCCTTGAGGTAGGTGCGCAGGTACGGCCAGTCCGCGGACGGCTCGCCGTGCCGGGGGTTGAGGATCTCCACCGTGCCGTGCGTGAACACGCCCAGATCCTCCCCGCGCAGGTGCGCGGCGCTGACGGCGGGGCGGGCGGCGAGATGGCGGGCCTTGGCGGCGTCGCGCGCCGTGCCGAAGAGCCACGTACCGTGCAGGAAGTGCCCGTCCACACCACTGATCCGCGGCTCGCCCTTCGCCGTCACGGTGGACAGGGCGAGGGTGCACATGCCGGTCAGGATCCGGGTGACCTGCTCGGCGGTCAGGGTGTTCTCGGTGACGATCGAGCGGAGGTGGGAGGTGGAGCGGGAAAGGGAGGTTTCGAGGAGAGCCTGAAGCTCCTTGAGCTCCTCGGGCGTTTCGCGCATTGAGGTCTTGTCCATCCTTGTTTATTCGTGAGACCCCGGTCCGCACCCACATCGGCGCCGACCGATGAACCCACGATCGCCCCAAAACCCGACGCCTTGTGTCATGTTTTTTTCATCCGTTCAACAAACCCCGCCAGGACGCCGGTCTCGGAGGCGTACGAGATCTTCTTCGCCGCCGGAGGCTCGGTGCTCGGGGAGCTCTCGTACGGTTCCCGGCGCCACCCCACCCCTCCCGGCTTCATCGGACCGACGCCGGTCCGGGGTGCCGCCGGGCTCTCGCCTCCGGCGGTCAGGATGGCTGAACTTCATCGAAGAGGGCGAGGGCTTCGGCGGGGTCCGGGCTCACGAGGCGTTCCAGACCGGCCGTCGTGATCTTCGCCCACCCGCCGGCCCGTGCCCACATCTGTTCCTCGAAGGCGTGGACGACCTCGTCCAGATCGCCGGGGCCGGGGGCGGCAGCGACGGACTCGGCGAGTTCGGCGCCTTCCAGCATCGCAAGGTTCGCGCCCACCCCCAACGGGGGCATCAGGTGGGCGGCGTCGCCCAGTAGCGTCACCCCGGGGACGTGGGCCCAGGTGTGGGAGACGGGCAGGGCGTAGAGGGGGCGGTGCACGAAAGCGGTGCCGTGGCGGAGGAGGTCGAGGACGGGAGCGGCCCAGCCGTCGAACAGGGCCAGCAGGCTTGATCGCACGGCCTCGGCGTCGGCCAGGTCCAGGCCCGCGCGCCGGTTCAGGCCCATGTGCCGGTCCAGGTCCGTGTGCCAGTCCAGCGGCGCGCGGAACTGGGCGTACACCTTGACGTGGCCGCCGCTGTTGCGCTGGGCGACGAGGGCGCGGTTCACTCCGTACACGGCCATGGAACCGTCGCCGATCAGCCGGGCGAGGCCGGGGTGGCGGGTGTCGACGTCATCCAGGGAGGTCTCGATCAAGGTGACGCCGGTGTAGTGCGGCGTCGCGGGCGAGAGCGCCGGGCGGACCCGGGACCAGGCGCCGTCCGCACCGATCACGAGGTCGAACGTCTCCTGTCGCCCGTCCGCGAATCGCACCAGCACGCCGTCCCGGGTCCCCGGCACCACCTCCGTCGCGCCCCGCCCCCACTGGACGTCCAGGGGCCCGAGCAGCAGGTCGCGGAGTTGCCCGCGGTCGATCTCGGGATTGGCCGACTCGTCCGGACGGGATTGCCAGTCGCGCAGGACGGTCCCGTCCGTGGCCAGGATGCGCATGGCCTGCCCTTCGGGACGGGAGAGCGCCTGGAACCGCGCCAGCAGCCCCGCCTTGTCCAGCGCGAGCTGGCCCAGCTTCTCGTGCAGGTCCAGCGTGCCGCCCGGGGGCCGGGCGTCGGGGGAGGGGTCGCGTTCGAGGACGGTGACGGGGTGACCGTGGCGGTGCAGGACGCGGGCGAAGGTGAGGCCGGCGAGGCCGCCCCCGATCACGGCGATACGATGTCTCATGTCGATACACTGTATTTAGAAAATACGGTGTATCGCAAGAGTACGATGTAACCCATGACCGTGTGGGACCGTCCGGAGCCGCCGACTCGCCCCGCCCCGCTCGACCGCGAGCGAATCGTCGCCACCGCCATCGCGCTGGCCGACGAGGGCGGCCTGGAGGCGGTGTCATTGCGCAAGGTCGCCGCCCGGCTCGATGCCGGCCCCATGCGACTGTACGGATACATCTCCACCAAGGAAGAGCTGTTCGACCTCATGGTGGACGAGGTCCACGCCGAGATCCTCCCCGCGGAGCAGCCCGGCGACTGGCGGGAGGTGCTGCGCGTCCGCGCCCACCGCACCAGGCAGGCCGCCCTCCGTCACGAATGGCTGGCCGACCTGCTCGGCGGCCGCCCGAGCCTGGGCCCGAACGCCTTCGCCGTGACAGAGGGCACGCTGGCCGCCCTCGACGGCCTCACCGACCTCGACACCGTCATGCGCGCCGTGGAGACCGTCAGCGCCTACATCACCGGCGCGATCAGGCGCGAGATCGCGAACCTGCGCGCCGAGCGCGCCACGGGCCTGTCCAAGCTCGACTGGCAGCGCGCCCACGGCCCACATGTGAGCAGGATGCTGGCCACCGGCCGCTTCCCCGCGATGGCCAGGGCCGTGCACGACGGCACGGAGGTGGACGCCGAGACGTCCTTCACGACCGGCCTGGACTGGGTCCTCGACGCCGTAGCCGTCAAACTCGCCCAGCCTCCGGCGTGACACTCAGGATCGCCAGGTGATATCCCTGCCCACCGCATGACCCCGCCAGGTGGTGTCGATCATTGCGATGCGCGGCGGCGCACGCGTATCCTTCCGGCAACGCATTGACGGAGACGAGTAGTCACGGGACCAGGGCAGGCAGGAGAGAGCCGCCGGCAGCTGCGAAGGCGGACCTGTCCCCGGTGACGAAGACCCTCCCGAGTGCGGGGAGAAACGGCGCCCGCGCCCAATGCCCCGCCGGCCGGCCCCCGTCACCGGGCCCATCGAGGCCGCCGTCGTCACGGCGGTGAAAGTGCGGTGGCACCGCGAGTTCCCTTCTCGCCCGCACTCCCAAGGGATCACCACTCACTGACCAGAGGTTTGTGATGATCTCCTCATCCGCAACCGTTTCATCCACCCACCGGGTTCTGGCCGCGGAGCTTCCGCGGCGTATAGGCCGGCAGGTGACCGTCCAGGGCTGGCTGCACCGCAGGCGGACCCTGAAATCCGTGGTCTTCCTCGTCCTGCGGGACCGCTCCGGCCTCGTCCAGGCCGTGGTCACCGACCCCGAGGCCATGGCCGCGGCCGGTGGCCACCCCGAAGAGACCGTCCTGCAGATCACCGGGATCGTGACCGCCAACCCCCAGGCCCCCGGCGGAGCCGAGGTGACCTCCCCGGCGGTGACCGCCCTGTCGGGGCCGGCCGAGGCCCCGCCGTTCGACCTCTACCGGCCCTCGGTGGCGGCCACCCTGCCGACCATCCTCGACCACGCCCCGGTCGCCCTGCGGCACCCGCTGCTGCGGGCACCCCACGCCATCTCCGCGGTCTCGGTGGCGGGTTTCCGTACGACGCTGGACGCGCTCGGCTTCACCGAGATCCACACGCCCAAGGTGGTGGCCTCGGCCACCGAGTCCGGCGCCAACGTCTTCGGGATCGACTGGTTCGGCACCCGCGCCTACCTGGCCCAGTCGCCGCAGTTCTTCAAGCAGGCCATGGTCGGCGTCTTCGAGCGCGTCTACGAGACCGGCCCGGTCTTCCGCGCCGAGCCCCACGACACCGCGCGGCACCTGGCCCAGTACACCTCGCTGGACGCCGAGCTCGGTTTCGTCACCGACCACCGGGAGGTGATGGCCGTGCTGCGCGAGGTGCTCGCGGGCATGACGGCCGCCGTCGAACGGCACGCCGGTGAGGAGTGCGCGCTGCTGGACGTCGAACTGCCCAACATCCCGGAACGGATCCCGGAGATCCACTTCACCCGGGCCCAGGAGCTCCTGGCCGCCCACACCGGCGAGGACCCCCGAGGTGAGCCGGACCTCGCACCGGCCCACGAACGCTGGCTGTCGCGATGGGCACTGCGCGAGTACGGCAGCGAGTTCCTGTTCGTCACCGGCTACCCGATGGTCAAACGCCCCTTCTACACCCACCCCGAGCCCGGCAGAGCGGAGTACTCCAACAGCTTCGACCTGCTCTTTCGCGGCCTGGAGCTCGTCACCGGCGGCCAGCGCCTGCACCGCCACGAGGACTACCTCGCGGCCCTGGCCGCCCGCGGCGAATCACCCGAGCCGTACGCGGGCTACCTCGCCGCCTTCCGGCACGGGATGCCCCCGCACGGTGGTTTCGCCCTCGGCCTGGAGCGGTGGACCACCCGGCTGACCGGGGCCGACAACATCCGCCGCGCCACCTTGTTCCCCCGTGACCTTCACCGCCTGACCCCGTGACGCCCGCGGACGCGGCCCGCTCCGGACCTCGCCGGAACGGGCCGCGTCCCCTCGGCGCGGCGCCTGCTTCGCGACGCGCGGGGGGCGCCTCGACGGCGCGACGGCCGGGGTCCCCGTAGCAAACAGCGGAAATCCAACGGATATAAGTCTGAGCTGCGGTTAGTCGGGTTTTCGGGACGGTTGTTGATCTCCTCAACTACGGTTCGTCATGGTTCGTGTGTTCCCGATCGCCTCGCTGCTGATCGAGCTGGACGTCCGCACGAAGTTCCTGGACCGCTTCACCCATGCCGGCGGCCGGAAGATCAACCTGTCGATGGAGACCCGCCGCAACATCCTCGCGGTACTTATCGCCGGGGCCACCAACCTCGGGCTGACCCGCATGTCGGAGGCCTGCGGCGTCTCCTACGACACCCTCGCCTGGACCCAGGAGTGGTACGTGCGCGAGGAGACGTTGCGCGAGGCCAACACGGTGCTGGTCAACCACCACTACCAGCTGGAGCTGGCCAAGAAATTCGGCGGAGGCACCATGTCCTCCTCCGACGGCCAGCGCTTCCCCATCCGCGGCAAGAGCCTCACCGGCCGGGACATGAACATCCACGGCGGGAAAGTCCTGTCGACCTACACCCACGTGTCCGACCAGTGGTCGACCTACAGCACCAAGCAGATCATCCCCACCACCCGCGAGGCCAACTACACCCTGGACGAGCTGCTCGGCAACGAGACCGACCTGCCGATCCACGAGCACGCCACCGACACCCACGGCGCCACGCTCGTCAACTTCGGATTGTTCGACCTGGTCGGCAAGGCGCTCACCCCGCGGATCCGAGACCTTGGGAAGATCACGATGCTGCGGGTCGACAGCCCAACCGCCACCAACGCCCTCTACCCGCACGCCGGACCTTTGCTGGCCGACCGGTGGAACGAGGACCTGATCCGCGGCACCTGGGACGACATGCTGCGGATGGCCGGATCCCTGAAGTTCGGTGAGGCGACCGCGTCGCTGGTAGTCGGAAAGTGATCGTCGGCATCCCGGCAGAACACCCTCGCCGCGGCGATCAAGGAGTGGGGGGCGCATCCGCAGAACCATCCACGCCGCCCGGTATTTGTCGGATCCGGTGTACCGGCGGAAGATCTCCCGGCAGCTCAACAAGGGCGAGAGTTTGCACGCGCTGCGCCGGGACCTGCACTACGCCCAGCAAGGCACGATTGTCCGGCCGCACCTGACCGACCAGACCGAGCAGTCCTGGTGCCTCACCATCCTCACCAACGCCGTCATCACCTGGACGACCGAGTACTACGGAAAAGGCATCACCGAGCTGCGCGCTCAAGGCCGCGAGGTTCCCGACGAACTGCTGTCGTTCATCGCACCCGGCCACCGCGAGAACATCAACTTCTTCGGATTCATCGAGGTCGACATCGAAGGCGAGACCGCCGAACTTGATGATGGATGGCGGCCACTGCGCCCCACCCTCGTCAACGAGGCAGGCACGACGTTCCTGCTCAACCCCTGACCGTAGACCGGGCCCGCCATCGGTCCCCAGGTCGCGGGCTTTCTCAGGTGAGGCGGAGATGAACTCAGTCCACCGCTGCATCCGGCCGTGCGGGTAGCCGAGCAGATTGACGATCACGCTGTTGACTACCTCGTCTACCTCCTCTGCATTGGCGACGGTCGGCCATGAGTCAGCGATCTCCACGAGGCGGTCGCACTCGATCCCCATGTAGGTCGGGAACTCGACGTCATTGTCGGAGAACGGCCCTGGCACGGCAGCGTTCAGGCACTCACCGACGATTCAGCCTTCCGCTGCAGTGGCGGCCTCAAGGTGCCGGGCCACGGTCAGCAGGTCGCGGGTGCGGAGGTACGCAACCTGGTCGCCGTGCCAGAGTGCTGGTTGGAGGCAGGCGGTGAGCTGGTTGATGCACTCGGCCAGCAGTCGACGCTGCTCGGTTGGGAGGTGACCGTCCGTATCGAGGCACGTCTGCACGCATTCACGGAGGTGCTGTGAGGGCTTGTCGTCGTCGGTGATCAGGACCGCGAGCCGTCGCTGGTACCAAAAGGACACGGTATGGAGTGCTGCTTCTCGGCGCGCGCCGTACCAGTGGGTCGGGGTGTAGGGGTTGATGTCGTCCGGGCGAGGGCTGCGCTGACCGCGCTGCTTGGCCTCGCGTCGAGCAACCGCGTAGGCCAGCTTCTCCTCCTGCCAGGCCGAACGACTGGCTTCCAGCACGGCCAAGGCTCGCAAGAGGGCGGCCTCATCGGTGCGGAACGGCCCAGCTTTGGCGCGCAGGAAACTCAAGGTCGCCTCGAAGCCGATCGGCCGGTAGAGCTGCACGCAGGAGCGAAGCGCGGATAGCCGTCGCTGGTGGGGCAAGGTGGTATCGCGCGCCTTGCGGACGAAGTTGCCGAAGCTCATCTGGCCGCGCTCATCCCCTCGTCGCCGATCCGATCTCACGTACGGGATAATGATCTATTATTCCGTACATGAGCGATCATGGCGAAGCGGTGATCAGGAGAACCCTTCGCCGGGACGGTGCACGACTCCGGCACGTTATCCGGTACATCGCCCAGGTCTGTGCAGCGACCGCCGCCCGGCGGCCAGCATGAGCGCCGCGCCGAAGGTCACCGCCCTTCGCGGTGGAGGCGTCAGCCTCGCCGCGGCCGCCGACGCCTTCCTGGCCACCCCGCGCACCGCCAACCCCCACACCCACCGCTCCTACGCCTCGGCCATCGACCGCGTCACCGCACTGCTCGGCCGCGACCGGCCGTTCGCCGACGTCGCCGAGATCGGCGTCGCGCTCACCGAGTTGTGGGGCCGATGCGCGCCGGCGACCTGGAACCGCAACCGCGCCGCCGCCACCTCCTGGCTGCTCTGGTGTCAGACCAAGAAACATTGGGCAGCGCCGTCGGTCCCGGCCGACGCCGAACGCCGCAAGGAGAGCGCCGACGAGACCCGCGCCGTCGCCAAGACCACCATCGACCGACTGCTGTCGCGCCGCGACATCCCGTTGCGGGAGAAGGCGCTCTGGCGGATGCTGTACGAGACCGCCGCCTGCGCCGCCGAGATCCTGGCGCTGAACGTCGAGGACCTCGACCTGGAGCACCGGCGCGCCCCCGTCCGCTCTAAAGGCGGCGTCATCGAGTGGGTGTACTGGGACCGTGGCACCGCCCACCTGCTGCCCCGGCTCCCGGACCGCAGCACGCGCACGCACGGTCCGCTGTTCCTGTCCGAACGCCGCCCGGTCCCCGCCCGCCGTCCGGCGGCCGCCGACATCTGCCCCCACACCGGCCGCGCCCGCCTCGGCTACGACCGCGCCCGTGTCCTGCTCGACACCTACGCCGGGCTCGATCTGCACCAACTGCGCCACAGTGCCGCCACCCACCTCGGCGAAGCCGAAGTACCGCTGCAGCTCATCATGGGCAAGACCCGGCACAAGAACCCCCCGCACCGCCATGCGCTACGTCAAACCCGGCACTGAAGCCATCGCCAAGGTCACCGAGGTTCTGGCGCCCCGCCGCCGTACCCACTGATCAACTGAGTGGCGGCTCGCCGGAGCTATAGGAGTTCCGGGCCGTCACGGTCGGGCGGCCCGTCGCTGCGCTGGGCATCGTACTGTCCGTGTGGCGCGCCCGCGAGCTGCTCTGCCTGGTGGAGTCCCTGCGCGCCGCCGCGCGGCCAGCATCGCCGGGGCCTACGAGAGGTAGGCCCCGGCTCCCTGGGACGCTATCCCGCTGGCTCGACGACGGTGACCACGTGATTGGTGCTCGTTCCCTTGACGGTCGAGCTCCCGACCAGCGTGACCGTGTAGGTGTGCTTCCCGGCCGTGGCCGGCGTGTCGGTGAAGGCGAACGTCCCGTCGGTGGTGGCGGCCAGCTTCTGACCCTTGGTGGTGACGGTGCCGTCCGGCGCGACGGCCCTGCGGCTGACGGTGACCGTCGTGCGCGGGTAGACGACGCCCTCGGCGGCGAAGGAACCGCTGAACTCAAGCAGCTCGCCGACTGCGCCCGTCGCGGGCCCGGTCACGGTGAGCGCCGGTTCGTACCTGGCCACCGTGACGGTCGCCGTCGCGTAGGCCCCGTAGTACCAGGAGTTGCCCGGCCAGGACAGGCGATACCTGAACGCCCCGATACCTGGTGGGATGTCGGTGAACTCGTAGGTCCCGTCCGCCGCTGTGGTGACCTCCCGGAAGGGCCGGTCGGTGCCGTCGGGGAGCCAGCTGTACAGTTCCAGCGTCTGCACGCCGGGGGTCGCCCCGGTGCTGAGCCTGAGCCGTCCGCTGATGGTCAGCGGCTTGAGCGCGTTTGCCTCGGCGGGCGCCGTCAGGGTCAGGGCCGAGGAGTGGTAGGGCGCGGACGGCAGCCGCCATAGGTGCATACGCCCGGTGCCGGGCTCCTTCAGTACCGCGAAGGTGTAGATGCCGTAAAAGCCGATGCTGCCCGGCACCAGCGCCTTTCCCTGGTGGCCGGCCGTATAAATCACCTCTCTCGTGGTCGCGTCGTAGACCACGAGCTCCGCCGCGTCACCCAAGGCGGAGTTCCAGCCGCCCACGACGTAGTAGCCGTTCTCGCTGGCCGCGACGGTGGCGGCCAGGTCGTGCCCGGCCGGCCCCTTCTCGTCGTAGGCCTGGGCCCGGTCGAAGGTCGTGGTGTCCCAGGCGTCGAAGCGGTGGGTGCCGGACGGCACCGGCAGCACCGCCGACCCTTGGTAGGCGAGGGCCAGGTCCTCCAGGGGCGGCAGCCCGTTTGCGTCGCCGAGGATCTCGCCGAGCGGGTTGCCCGGATCGCGGTTGACGTCGTACAGCCTGACGGTGGCGGGGCTGACTCCCGGTTCCGACACGGCGAGGAAGGCGCCGGCGACCGCGACCAGCGGAGGCCTGGTCGTGGCCGGCCCGACCTTGGCGAGGATGGGGGTGGCCCGCACCTCGAGCGCGACGACCCCTCCTTCACCCGCCCCGCCGCAACCGTACCCGATCCACAACCGGTTGTGGGCCTGCGCCAGCGTGGACGGGCACGGATAGGCGGACAGATCGATGCGCCGGGTGACGGCGACTGTGGCGGTGTCGATCTCGATCACCTCATGCGTGCCGCTCAGCGTCGCGTACACCTTCCTGGCGCCGTCCGGCGCGGACAGGGCGGTGACTCCGGACAGGCCGCCGATCGTGGTGACGGCCTCGCCGTCGAGGTGCGTGACCACGATCCGGTCGTCGGCGGCGACGAAGACCTTGCCGTGGCCGGCCACCAGGTCCCCGCCCATGCCCGCGACCCCGAGGTCGGCGACGAGATCGGCGGCCGCAGCGGGGGCTGGGACGGCGAGCAGGCTCGCCGCCAGGAGCAGAGACCCGGCCGAGGCGACTAATCGGCTGATGCGTTCAGAGGCTGAAGGACGCACATACACTCCGTTCCGAAAGACGATCTTCGTTCTTCGAACATATATTCGCATGTTGCGCCATTGCTGTGAAGGGCCAGTCGCCGAGTTTCTGAATGCGGTCCTTAACCAGGGTGGTCGCGATGGCCGCCTTGTGCGGCTGCCCCTTGAGGAACGCCCGGGCGAAACTCTGGCCTGGTCGGGGCCCTGGGTCGTTCCGGACCAGGGGCGGCCGCGAGCGCCGTCACGAGGCGGCGCTGTTCTTCCTGGTCAGTGGCGTCGGCCTGGAGACCCCGGACGTGAGCGTGGTGACCCAGGAGATCGCCGACTTCATAAGCGCACAGATCGTCGGCACGCTGATCGCCATGATCTTCTGCTTCTGGGCGCTCAGGAAGTGGGTCTTCCCCGACGAGAAGCCCTCAGTCCGGCAGCGTGCGATCGGCTCCCGCTCCCGACTCCACGGACGAGGCGGCTTGATGACGGCGAATCCAGAAGCCGTTTCGGCGGACGGACTGCTTCATGCCGCTGCTACGCCCCACGAGCCCGGCCTCGCACCGGGTCGCTGAGCGCCCCAGTATCCGCCGAAACGTCCCGTCGCTCCCTTTGCCTGTTCGCTCTCGCCTTGATGATCGACCTTCGATCTCCAGGTTTGGCGGCCCATGACACGCTGGTTAACGGCACCCCGACATCTGCCCGCACACCGGCCGCGCCCGCCTCGGCTACGACCGCGCCCGTGTCCTGCTGGAGAAGTACGCCGGGCTCGATCTGCACCAATTGCGCCACAGCGCCGCCACCCACCTCGGCGAAGCTGAAGTACCGCTGCAGCTCATCATGGGCAAGACCCGGCACAAGAACCCCCCGCACCGCCATGCGCTACACCCGCCCAGGCAGCGAGGCCGTCGCCGAGATCACCGGCATCCTCGCCTCACCACACCGAACTCACTAACCGCAGATCAGAGCCATATTCGTTGGATTTCCGCTGTTTGCTACGGGGACCCCCGGCCGTCTCGGCGGCGTGGCGCTCGACGGGACGGGTGAGGTGCGGCACGCGCCGGTCGCCGTCTGCACCTCACGGCGTGGCGTCCCCCGGTGCCGAAGGCGCGTGGCGTCTCCCGGCGCCGGAGGCCGGGCCGGGTTCACCGCGACCGGCGGGGGCGGGCCGCGGTGTCGTGGTGTGCGAGGGCGTCGGCGAGGTCGCCGAGGTATCGGGAGACCGGCCCCAGGGTGAGCAGGCCGCTGCCCGCTCCGGCCAGCTCGCCCGCCGCGGGAGCGAGCTCGCCGTACGCGCGTTCCATCATCGGCCGGTCGCCGACGGCGATCGCGGCCCGCGCGGCCAGGCACCACAGCGCCTCGAACAGCAGGTCGCGAGGCGGGTCGGGGACCTCGCGCAGCGCCTCGGCAGCCTCGGCGGGGCGATCTCGGGCCAGCAGCACCAGGGGACGGGCCCATGGCTCGTAGGGGCCCCAGCCGATGTGCTCGCCGACGGGGATGGGCAGCGCGTGCCGCAGGCGCAGGCACAGCGACGCGAGCGGCAACAGGCCGCGCTCCAGGCCGGGCATACCGGCGCCGTCCAGCCGCGCGGCGGCGTCCCGGTAGGCCGCCTCGGCCTCGGCCACTGGTGCCCGCCCGGCCTCGGTGAGCCGCAGTGCCCGGTACCACCGAGTGAACACGTCCACCAGCGGCCGCTCGTGGCGTTCGGCCAGCCGGTCCGCTGCGGCCGCGTGCCGGTCGGCCTCGGGGAAGTCGGCGAGCGCGGCGCGGGCCTGGACGCGGATGAGGTGCCCGAGTATCTGGAAGGTCGCCAGGCCGTGCCGGGCGGACAGGGCGACCAGCTCGGCGCCGATCTCGTCGCGGCGCGGGGCCAGGCCGGCGCGGTGGAAGGTCTGCATGAACACGCCGTTGAGGGCGAACGCCAGCAGCGCGGGATCGTCCAGGCGGCGGGCGATCTCCTCAGCCTGGCGGGCGGCCTGCGGGCCGCGCGCCGAGCGGGTGCCGCGCGACTCCAGGGCGATCGTGGCCAGCAGACCGGCCCGCGCCACCTCGTGCGCATCGGGCGAGATGGCGGCCAGGGCGCGTTCGGCCGCCGCCACGACGCGCGCCGCCTGCGAGGGGTCGTCGGAGCGGGTCCAGATCGCCGGGACGTCGTAGGCGCCGATCACCCGGGCGGTCAGTTCCGCGTCACCCAGTTCCTCGGCGGCGGCGATGGCCGCCAGGCGGTGCCGGCGGGCGGCCTCCAGACCGGCGCCTCCGGTCACCGCGAGGCCGCGCAGCAGGCCCACCGCCGACTCCAGCCGGGCTCGGGCACCGGAGGTCACGGTGCGGTCGTAGACGGCGGCCGTCTGCGCCCATACCCGGGCCGCCGCCCCGCCGGGGCCGGATGCGAGGTCGAGGTGATCGGCGTGGTGGAGGATGTCGGTCTCCAGGCGGCGGAGGGGCGGGCCCGGATCCACCCCCAACTGCTGGAGCAGCGTCGTTCGTGCCCGGCGCAGGACGGCGAGCGCGTCGCCCTGGCGGCCGGTGCGATACAGCGCGAGCGCCAGCAGCCGCCAGGCGTCCTCGCGCCAGGGGTGCTCGGCCACGTGCGCGTCCAGGTCCGGCACCGCCTCGGCGGCCAGGCCGAGGGCGAGCCGGATCTCGGCCTGACGCTCGACGGCGTGCGAGCGGATCTCGGCCAGGCGGGCGCGCTCCGTACCGGCCCAGGACCGGCCGGCGAACTCGGCGTAGGCGGGCCCGCGCCACCACCCCAGCGCCTCGGTCAGCTGGGCGAGCCCGTCCTGGGCAGGCAGCGTCGCGGCGGCCGAGACCACCCGTTCGAAGCGCCAGGCGTCCACCGCGCCCGGCTCCGCGCGCAGCGCGTACCCCGGCCCCTCGGTGACCAGCAGCCGGGACGGGGTCCGGGGAGGGCGCTCGGGTTCCAGCGCACGGCGCAACGCGGCCACGAAGGTGCGCACCGCGCCCACCGCGCCAGGGGGTGGATCGTCCCACAGGTCCTCGACCAGACCGGTGATCGGGACGACGCGGCGGCGGGCGGCGATCAGCCGGGCCAGCACCTCGCGGTGCCGCGGCCCCTTGAGAGCGATCGCGCCCCCGGCGGCCTCCCAGGCCGTCACCGGCCCCAGCACCCCGAACACGACCCGCACCCCTTGACCGCCCCTTCCCAGGACATCACCCCTGGCCACGGTAGCGCGCTGACCGGATGCTCATTCACGCCCGGCAGGCTGTCACCCATGGAAAAGAACGCGACCACGGCACCTGTCATCGCCGGATTCGACTACCGGCGCGTCCCCGTCGCCGACGGCGTGTCCCTGAACGTGGCCGTCGCGGGGACGGGCAGTCCGATCGTGCTGCTGCACGGGTTTCCCCAGACCCACCTGATGTGGCGGCACGTCGCCGCCGACCTGGTGGCCGACCACACCGTGATCTGCCCCGACCTGCGCGGCTACGGCGCCAGCGACAAACCGGCCGAGACCGACGGCACCACCTACGCCAAGCGCACCATGGCCGCCGACATCGTCGCCCTGGCCCGCGCGCTGGGGCATGAGCGCTTCGCACTGGCCGGGCACGACCGCGGCGCCCTGGTCGCCGTCCGCGCCGGTCTGGACCACCCCGAGACGATCACCCACCTGGCTTGCCTGGACGTGCTGCCCACGCTGGACATGTGGGAGGTGATGCACGGCGTCAGCGCCGCCGTCGGCTTCCACCTCTACCTGATGGCCCAGCCTCCCGGCCTGCCCGAGAAGATGATCGCCGCCAGTTCCGACGCCTTCTTCGGGCACTTCCTGGACATCTGGACCAACGATTCGCGGGCGATCCCCGCCGATGTCCGCACCGCCTACCTGGAGGCCTCCCGCGCGGCCGTCACCTCGATCGTGGCCGACTACCGCGCCTCCGCCGGTATCGACGTCGTCCACGACCGGGCCGACCGGGACGCCGGCAACCGGCTGCGGATGCCGGTCACCGTGCTCCAGCAGGACTGGGGCGCCGCCCTCGGCTTCGACGCGGTGGCACTGTGGAGCGCCTGGGCACCCGACCTGCGGCACATCCCCGTCACCTGCGGTCACTTCATGGCCGAGGAAGCCCCCGCCGACGTCGCCAAGGCCCTGCGGGACCTGCTCTCGCGCTGAACGACCGCCGAACGACCGCTGAACGACCGGCCGGTGTTCCGCCGTCCGGCGCGGTGGGAACCGGCGAGCGGGGCGGTCGGCGTCGGCCGCCCCGCGCCGGACCCGGCCCCTCGGTCATTCCGGCCTTCGGCTGGGTGATCGCCGCTCTGCGCGCCCACGGCTGAGCGTTCCACCACATGTCCCTCCATGGGAAAGGCAGGTCGGACCTTTCCCATCGAGTGGAGGACATCCAGGTAATGCCGGTTGTACATGATGCCCAGGATGTTTCCGATTACGGAGGTCCGCCCAGGTCCACCGAAGATTTTGTTGGAGCAGAATCAACCCTTTTACCAGCGACGATATGAACGTTCCCGGCAGGGTAGGCCCCCGTTCATGGACGGGGAACGGCAGGACGGCGCCACCTGGCGCGGTGAGATCGAAAGAGAGTTCGTCGCCGAGGTGGAGTCGGGGCGGCTGGATCTTCCGCTGCCCGGCACCGGGCGGACCAGGCGGCGCTGGGAGGCGTTGAGCGCGCTGGCCCGGCGGGATCTGTCGCTGGCGCGACTGTGCGAGGGGCACACCGACGCCGTCGCGATCCTGGCCGAACTCGGCGGTCCCGCACCCCCCACCGGCAGCCGGTGGGGGGTGTGGGCGGCGCAGCCTCCCGGCCCGGCCCTCCTGGCGCGACCCGAGGCCGGAGGGTGGCGGTTGTTCGGAACCAAGCGGTACTGCTCGGGGGCGCGGGTGTGCACCCACGCCCTGGTGACCGCGGAGACGGCGGACGGTCCCCGGCTGTTCGCCGTGTCGGCCGTTCCCGGCGCGGGCCTGCGGCCGGTGGACGGCAGCTGGCCGGCGACGGGAATGGCGGCGAGCGACACCCTGGACGTCCGGTTCGACGAGGTTCTCGGCGTTCCCGCCGAACCGGTGGGACCGGTGGACGGCTACGTGAGAAGGCCCGGTTTCCACCAGGGCGGCGCGGGCGTCGCCGCGTGCTGGTACGGAGGAGCCAGAGGCGTGGCCGAGACGTTGCTGGCCGCCGCGGCCGAGCGGGACGTCGGCCCGCACGCCCTGGCCCACCTGGGCGCGGTCGACGTGGCGCTGCGGACCGCCAGAGCGGCCCTGGAGGAGGCGGCCGACGAGATCGACGCCGACCCCCACGACCTCAAGAACGCGGGAAGAGCGCGGTCCCTGCGTCTGAAAGCGCTGGTGGAGGCCGTGGCCACCGACGTCATGGGACGGGTGGGAAGGGCCCTGGGCGCCGGGCCGCTCGGCCACGACGCCGCGCACGGGCGCCGGGTCGCCGATCTCACGGTCTACCTGCGCCAGCATCACGCCGAACGCGACCTCGCCGCGCTGGGTGCCCTGGTCGCCGAGCAGGGAGCCGGCTGGTGAGCGCCGAACGGACCGGCGAGGCCGATCCCGCCCCCAACGCCATCGACGCCCCGGGAACCTCCGAGGCCGAGTGGCGCGCCTGGCCGGGGCTCGGCGCCCTCCCGGCGCTCGCGTACGGCGGCTGGCGCAGCGCGGTGGTGATCGCCGCCCATCCCGACGACGAGGTGCTGGGACTCGGCGGGCTGCTGTCACTGCTGGCGGCCTCGGGCGTACGGTTGCGCCTGGTCGCCGTCACCGACGGCGAGGCCTCCCATCCGGGAATCGCCGACGTGGCGGCGCTGGTGGCGCGGCGAGTGGGGGAGACCGGGGCCGCGCTGGAGGCCCTGGGGGCCGGCGACGTCGAGATCGTACGGCTGGGCATGCCCGACACGGGGCTGGCCGACCGCGAGGGCGAGCTCGCCCCGGCGCTGAAGAAGGCGTCCGCCGGGTTCGAGGTGTGCCTGGCCCCGTGGGAGGCGGACGTGCACTCCGACCACGAGGCCGCCGGCCGGGCCGCGGCCTCGGCAGGGCTGCGCCCCTACTTCTATCCGATCTGGGCCTGGCACTGGGCCAGGCCCGGCGACATGCGGCTGCCCTGGGACCGGGCGCTGCGGATCCCCCTGCCACCGGCGGTCCTGGCCCGCAAGCGAGCGGCCATCGACTGTTTCGCCAGCCAGCTGGAACCCCGCGACGCCGGTCTGGAGGCCGTGCTGCCCCCCGGCGTCGTCGCCCACTTCACCCGCGACCACGAGGTGCTTTTCCGTTGACGTCCTCCCCTCGGCCACAGCCCGGGGGACCCCACGCTGGAGGTATCCGATGACGACCCGTCCGGCGACGCTCGGGCCGGAGTACTTCGAGAACATGTACTCGGCCTCACCCGACCCGTGGGGATTCACCTCCCGCTGGTACGAGGAACGCAAGTACGCCATCAGCGCCGCGCTGCTGCCCGCGCGCCGCTACCGCAACGCCTTCGAGGCCGGCTGCTCCATCGGGGTGTTCACCGCCCTGCTCGCCCCGCGCTGCGACCGCCTGCTGGCCTGCGACCTGTCCTCCGTCGCGGTCACGGCGGCCGCCGAACGCACCGCCGGTCACCCCGGGACGCGGGTGCAGCGGCGCGTCCTGCCCGCCGAGTGGCCCGAGCACGAGGGGGCGTTCGACCTCGTCGTACTGTCGGAGGTGCTCTACTACTTCGGCGGCGCGGACCTGGAGCGGATGCTCGGCCTGGCGGTCGGCGCGCTGAGCCCCGGGGGCACCCTGCTCGCGGTGCACTGGCGGCACCCCGTCGCGGAGTATCCGCGCGGCGGCGAGGAGGTGCACCGCGCCCTCGCCGAACGTACCGGGCTGACCCGCCTCGTCGACCACCGCGAACCGGACTTCCTCGCCGAGGTCTACCTGCGCGGCCCTGCGGCCCCCTCGGTGGCCGAGACCGAGGGACTCGTGTGATCCAGGCCGTCGGGGTCGTGGTGCCCGCCCGCGACGAGGAGAGACTGCTGCCCGCCTGCCTGGCCTCGGTGAACCTGGCCGGACGCATGCTCCCCGGCGTCGCGGTCCACCTGATCGTCGTCGCCGACACGTGCGCCGACCGTACGGCGTCCCTGGCCGCGCGGGCCGGGGCGACCGTCGTCGAGGGCACCATGACCAACGTCGGGCAGGCGCGGCTCGCGGGCACGCGGGTGCTCCTGCGGCGGACCCGCGCCCTGGACCCGGCCACCGTCTGGATCGCCACCACCGACGCCGACACCCTGGTCCCGCCCTGCTGGCTCGGCCGCCAGCTCAGGTACGCCTCCCAGGGGTGGGAGGCCGTCGTCGGCACCGTGATGGTCACCGACTGGTCGGGCTACCCGCCGCGCTGCCAGGCCGCCTACACCGAGGGGTACGCCGCCGGTACGAGGACGCCCTCGGCGGAGACGGGCGGCGGCGGGCGGTGGCATCCGCACGTGCACGGCGCCAACCTCGGTGTCACCGCCGCCGCCTACCTGGCGGCCGGGGGGTTCGGCGCGCTGGCGACCGGTGAGGACGACGCCCTGGTCCGGGCGCTGGAATCGGCCGGTCGGCGGGTCCTGCGTACCACCGGCGTGACCGTGGTGACCTCGGCGCGCCGCGACCCCCGGGCGCCGGGCGGCTTCGGCCACTTCCTCGCCCGGCTCGACCGCGACACCGCCTTTTCCACGCCCCGGACGCCGGGACGGCCGCGCTGAACGTCAGGGCCGCCGGTACCGCCGGTACCCCGGTGCCGTCAGGTCGCCCGCACCGGCGGTTCGCCGTCGGCCGGGGTGGCACCGTGCTCGCGCGGGAGCCGGCCGGGGGTCCTGGTCACCGGCGTCGTCCTCGGCCGAGGGCGACGCCGGTGACCAGGACGCCGAGAACGCTCACACCGGCGGCCAGATAGTATGCCGCGCTCAGGCCACCGGTGAGTTCCCGGCGCAGCGCGTCGCCGTCCAGGCCGCCGGTTCCGGTGTTGACGACGAACACCATGAGGGCGGTGCCGGCCGCCAGCCCGCTCTGGTGGGTCACGGACGCCATCCCGGACGCGACGCCCTGCTCGCCCGCCGCGACGCCGTTGCCCGCGGCGATCCACATCGAGGTCCAGACGACGCCCATCCCGAAACCGGTCACCATGACGCCGGGCAGCACGGCGGCGAACGGGGCGTACGGGGAAAGGGTCAGGGCCAGCAGGACCATGCCGGCCGCACCGGTCAGCAGGCCGGTGGACAGGGCGGCGCGCATGCCCGCACGGGTGATCAGACGCTCGGCGACCTTGGTGCCGGCGATGTTGAGCAGCGTCAGCGGCAGGTACGCCAGTCCCGTCCGCAGGGGGTCGTAGCCGAGGACGTCCTGGAGGTAGACGGTGAGCAGGTAGTACTGGGCCCCAAGGCCCGCCCCGAACACCGCCGTGATCGCCATGGCCGCGACCAGGCTCCGGTTGGCGAACATGCGCGGGGGCATCAGCGGGTCACGGCTGCGCGCTTCGATCACGGCGAACACCGCGAGCAGCGCGAGGCCGAGACCGAAGGCGGCGAGGACCGGCGAGGAGGTCCAGCCCCACTCGGGGCCCTGCGCCAGGACGAGGACCAGCAGCGTGATCCCGGCGGTCGCGGTCAGCGCTCCGGGTAGGTCGAAGCGGCGTTCCCGCGCGGCGGCCTCCCGGCCCGCGCCGAAGGGGCGGCCGGCCGGGAGGTCGGCGGGCAGCAGGGGGAACGCCGCCAGCAGGGCGGCGCCGGCCAGCAGCACGAAGACGTGGAAGACCGACTCCCATCCGAAGAGGTCGGTCAGCACCCCGCCGAGCAGCGCCCCTCCGGCCAGGCCGCCGCCTCCCATGGCGGCCCACACCGCGAGCGCGCGGTTACGCTCGGGCCCCTCGGCGAAGGTGGTGCCGATCAGGGACAGGGTGGCGGGAAACAGCAGCGCCGCGCCCAGCCCCTGCGCGGCGCGCACCCCGATCAGCGGCCCTGGGCTCTCGGCGAGCCCGCCCGCCAGCGACGAGACGGCGTACAGGACGAGGGCCGAGACGAACACGCGGCGCCGCCCGAGCAGGTCCGCGGCCCGCCCGCCCAGCAGCATGAAGCCGCCGAACGCGACCGCGTACGCGCTGACCACCCACTGCAGGGCCTGGCCGGAGAAGTCCAGTTCCCGGCCGATCTCGGGCAGCGCGACGTAGACGATGTTGTAGTCGGCGGCGATGATGAACTGGGCGAATGCCAGCAGGGCCAGGGCCGGTCCCGCGCGGCGAGGCCGGCGGGAGGCGCTCGTGGAGGTGTCCGTCATGCCGGTACGGTAAAAGGTGCCATCAATGTCAGATTCAAGTCACGGATCGGCGGGTGAGGCGGAGAATGCGGATCGGCGAACTGGCCCGGCGCACCGGGGTGAGCGAGCGGTCGCTGCGCTACTACGAGGAGCAGGGGCTGCTGGCGGCCGAGCGCACCCCCGGCGGCCATCGCGATTATCCGGGTAGCTCGGTCGACCGGGTCATCCGCATCCAGGAGCTATTCGCCGCGGGACTGCACAGCGCGAAGATCGCGCAGCTGCTTCCCTGCATGCGCGACGCCGACGGCGGCCCGTCCGAGATCGCCACCCCTCGGCTGGTCACCGAGCTGACCGCGGAACGAGATCGCGTCAATCGGATGATCGCCGACGTGATCCGCTCCCGGGACGTCCTGGACGAGGTGATCGAGGCGGCCTCACGCGGGACGGCGGCCGGGGAAGGCGTGGCGGCGGGCCACGGCGACGATGACCAGGGCGGCGGTGACGAGGGGGAGGGCGGTCCGGGGGAGGGCGTCCGCGCCGCTCGCCGCCCCTTCCAGGACGAGGCCACCGGCCAGGGACCCGGCGGCGATGCCGGCGTTGTGGACGGTGATCTGCGGGGAGATGGCCACGTCCGCGCCGGTGGACCGCCCCGTCCGGCCTGACCGCGACGCTCGACCCGCGGTCGTGACGGCCGGCCGCCGCAGAGGCGCCTCACAGCAGCAGGCGCACCGCGGCCAGCAGCGTGAGTCCCAGCGTGATCCGCTCGAAGAGCGTGCGGTCGATGTGGCCGATGACGACGCGTCCGGTCGCGGCCCCGGCGAGGACCGCCGGGGCGCCCAGCGCGGCGAAGACGAGGCCGGCGGGGGTGATCAGGCCCAGCGCGACGCTGAACGGCACCTTGAAGGCGTTGATCGTCAGGAAGAACCAGGCGCTGGTGCCCAGGAAGCCCAGTATCGGCAGGCCCGCCGCCAGGAAGTAGACGGCCATGATGGGACCGGCCGCGTTCGCCGTCATGGTGGCGAAGCCCGCGAAGACACCCGCGAGGGCGGCCACCGGGCGGCGGTGGGCGAGCGAGTCCTCCGGCTCCCGGCGCCGGTTCCACAGGTGCACGGCGATGATCACCAGCAGGATCGCCCCGATGAGCCGTCTCATCTGCCCGTCGTCGACCCAGCGCACCACCACCGCCCCGGCGACCACGCCCAGGGCGACCCACGGGAACAACCTGACCAGCCTCGGCCATTCGGCGTGACGCCGGTAGGAGGCCACGGCGACCACGTCACCGACGAGCAGGAGCGGCAGCAGCGTCCCCGTGGACTCCTTGGTCGGCAGCACGAGCGCGAACAGGGCGATCGCCACCGTCCCCGTTCCGGAGACGCCGGTCTTGGAGAAGCCCACCAGGAACAGGGCGGCCAGCAGGATCACCCACTGGGCGGCGTCAAGGGAGGGCATCAGCCTCGCCGGTGGGAGGAAACGGGAGATGAAGTCACAGATGACCGTACATGATGCGTCAGCCGACGAATCCCCTGGCCGGGCGCCCGAACCTCCGGACGGGAAACCGGAGCGGCTTCACCGCCCCTGTCCCGGGGTGCCGTCGACGAACGTGCCACCGGCCGCCAAACCGCTCTGACCTGGAACGTTGGTGGCCTCACCGGTCATCCGGATCCGCCGTGACATGAAGCCGCCCTCACGCCTTCCCATCTGGCACTGGCCAGGAGACGGCACGCCGATCGCCCGGTAACACCGCGACGTACTGGGAAAGCCCCGGCGACGCCTTCCCGCAGAACCACACCGTCGACCTGGGCGCCCTGGTCAAGCTCCGCCAGGCCGAGCCGACCCTGCCGCCGGGCCGGCCGGCCCGCACCCAGACGATCGCCATCTCGAGCGGCAACGACGGCAGCGCGACACCGCCTGGCCCGAGGGCCGGCTCTCCGAACCGCGCCTGCTCGCGTCCTGACGAACGGCTTCCGGCTCCGCCCGTGAGGGCGGGCGGAGCCGGTTGTCCGGACAATGGGCCGGGACCGCGCGCCGCTGTTCACCCTCCCGTCACCGGATGCCTCATCCGGTGATGGTCGCAGGTCACAGGCTTACCGCTTGTGAGACGACGTATCGGCCTCAGCCTCGCGGCCGCCGCCCTCTTGGCATCGCCCGCCCTCATCATCCAGCCCGCCTCCGCCGCCACCCTCGCGGCGGAGAACTTCGACGGACTCGCCGGGATCTTGTCCCCGAGGGTCCACGAGACCGGTATCCCCGCCTCCCTGCTCGGCTTCACCCACACCACCCCCTCCGGCTGGAGCGTCACCAACGTCGCCGGGATGGCCGGGCTCGGCGCCGAGGAGTGGCGCGGCTGGAGCTTCACGACGCCCCAGTTCTGGCGGGCGACGCAGAGTGGCCAGGGGCGGGAGAACTTCGCGCGCGGGTCCGGCGTGATCGCCGTGGCCGACAACGACGAGTGGGACGACCTGGGCGTCCGGCCGGGTGCCCAGCCGTTCGCCAGCACGCTGACCTCTCCGGCGTGGAACGTGTCCGGCAAGAGCGGCGTGTACGTCAACTTCGCCTCCGCCTACCGGCAGACCGAGGGACAGGTGGCCGCGCTGGAGGTGTCGTTCGACGGCGGCCCGCGCACCCGGTTGTTCCAGTGGGACTCCACGAACCTTCCCTCGATCGTGTCGGGCGCGACGTACCCGAAGGAGAACGAGTACCTGAGCCAGCGGGTGGCCGTCCCGGCGGGCGCCTCGACGGTGAAGGTGAGCTGGGTCGTCGAGCAGGCGCAGAACGACTGGTACTGGGCGGTCGACGACGTGTCGCTGACCGACACCCGGCCCGCTGGCGCGACCGACCCGCTCCCGGGGCCGCCGATCCCGCCGGGGACCAGCGCCCGCAAGGTCATGATCATCGACGCCGACGGCGTGCGCTGGGACAAGCTGCGGGCCGCCGCCACCCCCCGCCTCGACGCGCTCGCCGCGGCCGGGCAGTGGGGGCCGACGTACCTGCAGGGCACCGAGATGGCGGCGACGCTGTCCGGTCCCGGGCACGCCAACGTGCTGACGGGCGTCTGGCCGGACAAGCACAGGGTGCGCGACAACGGCTTCGCCGGGCACGACCTGGCGACCTACCCCAGCGTGATCACCCGGCTGGAGCAGGCGCGCCCGGCGTTGGCCACGTTCTCCATCGCCGATTGGGCGCCGCTGAACACCTACGTGCTCGGCAACCCCGACGTGAAGATCCAGCAGACCACGACCGGCGGGCCGACCGCCTCCGACCGGCGCTCGGTCGACGCGGTGAAGCAGTCGCTGGCCACCCGCGACCCCGACCTGACGTTCCTCTACCTGCACGGTCCCGACGCCGCCGGGCACGGGCAGGGCTCCGACAGCGCCACCTACACGACCGCGCTGCAGACCCTGGATGCCCAGGTGGGGGAGGTCGTCGACGCGGTGCGCGCACGGCCCGCGTACGCGCGGGAGAACTGGCTGTTCGTCTTCACCTCCGACCACGGCTTCTCCGGCTCCGGCCACGGTGGCAACGAGTTCACCACCCGCCAGACCGTGCTGCTGGCCAGCGGCGGCGACGTGCCCGCCACGCCGAAGCGGGAGTGGCGGCAGGTCGACGTCGCGCCGACGGTGCTGCGGCACCTGGACGTCACGCCCAACCCCGCCTGGGGCCTGGACGGCGTCCCCATCGGCACCCCGTCCGCCGACCCGTTCGACACGGTGTCTCTCCAGGGTGTCGTGGACGAGCCCGCAAAGCCCGGCGGCCTGCTCGGCTGGACGAAGACGACCCCGTCCGGCTGGCAGATCGACGAGCGGACCCCCGCCGGTTCGGGCGTGACGGAGTATCGGGGCTGGTCGTTCATGACGGGCCCGTTCTGGACGACGAGCAACACCGACCAGGGCCGCGAGTCGTTCGTCCGGGGCCGGGACGTCATCGCCGTCGCCGACCCCGACGAGTGGGACGACAAGGGCTCACCCGTCGCGAACGGCCTGCGAATGGACTCGACGCTGCTGTCCCCGTGGCGCGACGTCCAGCCCGGCGGCCGGGTGACGGTGGCCTACACCAGCCACTACCGCCAGGTCGACCGGACCGCCGACCCGCAGAAAGCGCAGCTCGTCCTGCGCTACGACACCGGCGCCCAGCAGGTGTTGTGGTCGCGCGACGCCGCGACCGGCGACGCCTTCGAGATGAGCCGCCGCGAGTCGTTCACCGCCACCGCGCCCGCCGGGGTGACCCGCGTCCGTGCCGGCTGGCGACTCCACGACGGCGCCAACAACTTCTACTGGGCCGTCGACGAACCCGCCATCGGCGTGACCACACCATAAGGAAAGCGAACCACCATGTCATTGCTGCGTACCTCCCTCGCCGTGGGCGCCCTGCTGGCGCTGACGGCCGCGTGCGGCGCGTCCGACGCCACCTCCCGGGCCGAGGGCATGCCCGAAACGCTCGTCCTGGCCGCCATCCCGGCCGAGAACTCCACCGACCTCAAGGCCGGCTACGAACCGCTGATCAAGCTGCTGGAGAAGGAGACCGGCGCGACGGTCGAGTTCAAGCAGGCCAGCGACTACGCGGGCGTCGTCGAGGGCATGATCGCCGGCAACGTCGACATCGCCTTCTTCGGCCCGTTCGCGTACGTCATCGCCACCACCAACGGCGCGAAGATCCAGCCGCTCGGCGCGGTGACCGCCGCCAAGGGGCAGCCCGCCGGATACCACTCCTACGGGCTCACCCAGGGCTCCAACACCGCGATCAACGACCTGAAGGATTTCGCCGGCAAAAGCGTCTGCTTCGTCGACCCGGGCTCCACCAGCGGCTTCCTCTACCCGTCGGCGGGCCTGATCAGCGCCGGCGTGATCAAGTCGTCGGTCGAGGCCGACCTGACGGCGGGCCTCAAGCCCGTATACGCGGGCGGCCACGACGCCTCGGCGCTGGCCATCAAGAACGGCGACTGCGAGGCCGGCTTCGCGATGGAGTCGATGGTCGACAAGACGCTGCCGGAGAAGGGCGAGCTGAAAGCCGGCGACCTGAAGCAGGTGTGGAAGTCCGAGACCATCGCCGGTTCGCTGTTCGCCGCGCGCACCGACCTCGGCCCGGCCGCGCTGGCCACGCTCACCCAGGTGATGACGAAGAAGGCGAACGCCGACCACCTGCTGTCGCAGCGGCTGTGCGAGGGCGAGTGCCTGATCACCGACGAGGACGCCTGGGGGGTCGTCCCGGCCGCCGACGCCGACTACGACGGGGTGCGCGAGGTCTGCGCCGTCACGAAGTCGGACAAGTGCAAGGGCTGACCGTCACGCCGGAGGAGCCCGCGGACGTGATCGCCGTCCGCGGGCTCACCCGGCGTTTCGGCGACCTGGTCGCCGTGGACGACGTGTCGCTGAGCGTCGCACCGGGCGAGTTCGTCGTGCTGCTCGGCCTGTCGGGCTCGGGCAAGTCGACACTGCTGCGCTGCCTGAACGGCCTGCATCCGGTGTCGGCGGGCGAGGTGGAGGTCCTCGGCACGCGCGTGCACGCCGCCCCCGAGGCGGAGCTGCGGCGGTTGCGGACCCAGGTGGGGTTCGTGTTCCAGGCGTTCAACCTCGTCGGCCGCCTCTCCTGCGTGGAGAACGTGCTCACCGGCGCGCTCGGCCGCCTGCGCCTGCCCCGCTACGGCGTCCGTTCGTACGGACAGAATCTGCGCCGTGAGGCGCTGGCCTGCTTGGACCGGGTCGGGCTCGCCGACCGGGCCTTCCAGCGGGCCGGCACCCTGTCGGGCGGCCAGCAGCAGCGGGTGGCCATCGCGCGCACGCTCATGCAGCGGCCCCGGGTGCTGCTGGCCGACGAGCCGGTCGCCTCGCTCGACCCGGAGAACGCCGGATCGGTGATGGATCTGCTGGTGCGCGTCTGCGCCGAGGAGGGCCTGACGGTCGTGTGCACGCTGCACCAGGTGGACCTGGCGCTCGGCTGGGCGCACCGCCTGGTCGGCCTCAACCAGGGCCGCAAGGTGCTCGACCGGCCCGCCGCCGGAATGGACCGCGCCGACGTCATGGACGTCTACCGCAGGGTGGAACCCGTATGACGATCACCCCGCCGCTGACGCGGGAACGGCTGCGGCTGCGCGTCGCCGCCGCAGCCGCCGTCGTCGCCACGGTCGCCGCCGCGCTGCACATCGACGCCACGTTCGAGGCGCTGACCGATGGGGCCTCGGCGGTGTCCGGGCTGCTGGCGCGGATGTGGCCGCCGGCCATCCCCGACCTGGGGCGGGTGGCCGGCCTGGCGCTCGACACGCTGCTCATCGCGCTGCTGGGCACCGTCCTGGCCACGGTGCTCTCGGTGCCGCTGGCGTTCTTGGCGGCGGCCAACACCACGCCGAACCGGGTCGTCCACGGCGTCGCGCGGGCCGTGATCACCTTCTTCCGGGCGGTGCCCGACCTGGTGTTCGCCGTACTGCTGGTACGGGCGCTCGGCATCGGCGTGCTGCCGGGCGTGCTCGCGCTGGGGCTGCACTCGATCGGCATGCTCGGCAAGGTGTTCGCCGACGCGATCGAGCAGAGCGATCCGGGGCCGCGTGAGGCGATCCGCAGCACCGGCGCCGGGCCCGTCAGGGAACGGGTGGCGGGCGTGCTGCCGCAGGTCGTGCCCTCGTGGATCGCCATGTTCGTCTACCGGGTGGACATCAACCTGCGCACCTCCGTGGTGCTCGGCTTCGTCGGCGCGGGCGGCATCGGCTTCGCCCTCCAAGACGCGCTGCGCGGTCTCGTCTACGACAAGGCGCTGGGCATCGTCGGGGTGATCTTGCTGGTCATCGCCGCGATGGAGCTGCTGTCGATCGGGCTGCGCCGGGTGCTGCTCGACCCCGCCTCCGGGCCCGCCGCGCCGCGCGACCCGGTGCGGGTCACCGCCCCGTGGTCGGCCGGGCGCGCGACCCGTGCCGCGGTCGCGGCACTGCTCGCCGTCGCCGTCGGGTACGCCGTGGTGCGCCTGGACATCGACCCCCGGGAGCTGTGGACGAAGTTCGGCGACGTCGTCGAGGTCGCCGGACGGCTGCTGCCGCCCGACTTCACCCTGCTCGGCTGGGAACTGGCCGCCGCCATCGCCGAGACGCTGGCGATCGGCGTGGTGGCGACCGCCGCCGGGGTGGTGCTGTCGGTGCCGCTCGGCCTGCTGGCCGCCCGCAACGTGGCCCCGAACCCCACGATCTACTGGGCCGCGCGGGCGGTCGTCCTCGGCGTGCGCGCGATCCCGGAACTGGTGCTCGCCGTGGTGTTCGTCGCCGCGCTCGGACTCGGGCCGCTGGCGGGGGCGAGCGCGCTCGCCGTCGGGTCGATCGGGTTCCTGGGCAAGCTCGTCGCCGACGCCGCCGAGGAGATCGACCCGGGGCCGGCGGAGGCGATCAGGGCCGTGGGCGGCGGGTGGTGGCAGCGGTTGCTGGCGGCCGTCGTGCCGCAGGCCACCCCGGCGGTCATCGGCTCGTCGCTCTATCTGCTGGACGTCAACATCCGCACCTCGACGATCCTCGGCATCGTCGGAGCGGGCGGGGTGGGTTTCCTGCTGTTTGAGGCGATCCGTACTCTCAACTTTGAATTCGCGGGCGCGATCGTGCTGATCGTTTTCGGCGTCGTGCTCCTCGTGGAAAGGTTCTCGGGATGGGTCAGGGCACAGGTCCTGTGACGGCGCGGGTCCAGGTGTGGACCGGCGGCGCCGGCTTCGAGGAGCGGCGAGTGCCGCTGCCCGAGCCGGGCCCCGGCGAGACGCTGGTCCGCGTACGGCTCGCGACCGTGTGCGGCAGCGACCTGCACACCGTGTCGGGCCGCCGTCCCGGGCCCGCGCCCGGGGTGCTCGGCCACGAGGGCGTCGGGGAGGTCGTCGCCGCCGGGCCGGGTGCGGTCACCGTGGCGGGGGAGCCGCTGGTTCTCGGCGACCGCGTCGTATGGGGCGTCGTCGTGAGCTGCGGCGACTGCGACCGCTGCCGCGCCGGGCGCGCCGCCAAGTGCCGCCGGGCCCGCAAGATCGGCCACGAGCCGTACGAGGGCGGCGAGCTGTTCGGCTGCTACGCCACCCACGTCCATCTGCCGACGGGCATGCCGATCGTGGCGGCCCCCCGGGAGTTGCCCGACGCGGTGGCCGCGCCCGCCGGGTGCGCGACCGCGACCGTCGCCGCCGTGATGGCCGCCGCGATCGCCGCGGCCGGGCCGCTGACCGGGCGGCGGGTGCTGGTCAGTGGCGCGGGCATGCTCGGCCTGACCGCCATGGCCATGGCCGCCGAGGCCGGTGCCGCCGAGATCACCGCCGTCGACCTGGACGCCGACCGGCTGCGTCTGGCCGCCGCGTTCGGCGCGACCCGCGCCGGCACCCCCGACGAGCCGCCTCCGACCGCTGACGTGGCGCTGGAGTTCTCCGGGGCCGCCGGGGCGGTGGCGAGCGGCCTGGCCGCCCTCGACGTCGGCGGCGTGCTGGTTCTGGCCGGGTCGGTGGCCCCGGGGCCGGCCGTCGCCGTCGACCCCGAGCGCGTGGTGCGCAACTGGCTGACCGTCACCGGCGTGCACAACTACGAGTCGCACCACCTGGCCGACGCGATCACCTTCCTGGCCCGCACCGCCGCCACCCGCCCGTGGGGCGACCTCGTCGCGGAGCCGGTGCCGCTGTCGGCCACCGCGTCGGCCCTCGGCGCGGGCCCCGGCCGCGCCCCGCGCGCCTCGGTCGCCCCGTGAGAGAGTCAGCCGGGCGGCGGCCCCGTCTCCAGCAGCACCCGTACGGCGTCCGCGCGCATCCACCGCTGAGTGAAGCAAAGCAGCCGCCCGGAACCGGCGTCGTCGTTGAGGCTCTCCACGAGCCACGCCGGGTCGCCCGTGCGGCTGCCCAGCTCGGCGGCCACCTCCGGGTCGATCGGGGCCATGCTCGCCCGGGTCCAGGCCCGTCGCGGGAGCGCGCCGGTGCTGCCGCGAAGGATCACGTCCAGCGAGTCGAACGAGCGAAGCGCCTGCGCCAGCTCCGGCACCACCGACACCGGTACCCACTCGGTTCCGTACGCGGCGGGCACGTCATCGGTGAACGACCGCCGGTGCAGCCGGTGACAGGGCACGCCCTCGGGCATCTTGAGCAGGGCGGCCACCTCGGCGGGCATCGGCACGACCGAACACGAGCGCACGACGGTACGCGGCACCGCCCCCGACGCCCGCACCATGCGGCTCCACGAGGGCGCCTCGGCGGGGGAGATGCGGTAGTCGATGCGGCGCGAGGTGAAGGTGCCCAGCCCCTGCACGCGGCGCACCAGCATGCGGCGCTCCAGCTCCTGCAGGGCGGCGCGGGCCGCCGCGCGGCCCACGCCGAACCGGGCGGCGATCTCGTATTCCCCCTCGATCCGGGTGCCTGCGGGCAGCCCCGCGATCTCGCCGACGAGCTGCTCGGCGATGTCCCGGTATCTCGTCACGGCCACGGTCCCGATGATGGACCACGGCCCCGACCCAGCGAAAGGGCACCGACATGACCTTCACGTTGCGCGCCCGCCGCGTCCTCACCGGTGAGGCGGAGCTGTCACCCGGCCACGTGCGCGTCGAGGACGGCGTCATCACCTCGGTGACGGCCGAGCCGCCGGGCGGCCCCGTCACCGATCTGGGCGACCACGACCTGCTGCCCGGCCTCGTCGACCTCCACTCCGACTGCTGGTACCAGCGCGCCCGGCCGCGCCCGTCGGCGCGCTTCCCGCTCGGCCAGGCCCTTGTCATGCTCGACACCGAGGTCGTGTCGTGGGGGATCACCACCCACTTCACCTGCCTCGCCCTCCAGGACGACACCACGGCGGGCCGCACCCTGGACGAGGCCGCCGAGGCCGCCGCGATCGTCGCCGCCGCCGGGGGACTGCGCGCCGACCACCGCACCCACCTGCGCGTCGAGGCCACGATGCGCCGCCTGGACGTCGTCGCCGAACTGGCCGCGCTACCGCGCGCCGGGATGTTGTCGTACATGGACCACACTCCCGGCCAGGGCCAGTTCCGGCGCGAGGCCGACTGGCGCGCCTACTACGCCGGCACCGGTGAACCCGATCTCGACGCTCTGCTGGCCGGACGCCGCGCGCGCCAGCCGCACACCGACGCCACCAGAAAGGACCTGGCCGCCCTGGCCGTGGCGTACGGCCTCGCCCTCGCCTCCCACGACGACGACACCCCCGGCCGCGCCGCGCAGGCGCACGCCCTGGGCGCCGTGATCGCCGAGTTTCCCGTCACCGCCGGGGCCGCGCACCGCGCCCACGAGCTCGGCCTGACCGTGGTGATGGGCGCGCCCAACGCGATGCGCGGCGGCAGCCACGTCGCGGGCAACCTGTCCGCGCGCGACACCCTGGCGGCCGGGCACCTGGGCGCGCTCACCTCCGACTACCACCCGCCCAGCCTGCTCGGCGCGATCTACTGCCTCGCCGACGCCGGGCTGTGCGACCTGGCCACCTCCGTCGGCCTGGCCACCGCGGGCCCGGCCCGCGCCGCCGGGCTGACCGACCGGGGCGTGCTGCGGCCCGGAGCGCGCGCCGACCTCGTCGCCGTCACGCGAAAGGCCGGCCTCCCCGTCGCCACCCAGACGTGGATCGCGGGAGAACCGGCCTTCGGCTTCTGACAGCCCCGCCGACGGCGTCGTCCCACCCGCCCGCCGGCCCGCACCCCTTCGCAGACATCGAACTCCCCGACGCGGCTGAGTATCCCTTCTGATCCGGCTGTCGAGACGGCTTTGAAAGAGAGATCGCGAGCAGGTTGGTCAGCCGCCGCGACGGCCGTTGCTCGATACGCCGATCGAGGATGTGGGTACGGCCGGGTCGGCCAGGGGCAGCTGGACGACGAAGCAGGCGCCGCCCAGCGTGGAGTCCTCGACGTGGATCGTGCCAGCGTGGGCTGTGGCTATGTCGTGGGCGATCGTCAAGCCCAGGCCGGTGCCGCCGAGATCGCGTGAGCGGGCCTCGTCCAGCCGGATGAACCGGTCGAAGACGCGCTGCCTGTCGGCTTCGGGGATGCCTCGTCCGTCGTCGGCGACGGTCAGGACGGCGTGACGGGAATCGTGGGTGAGTTCGACCTCCACGAGGTGTTCGGCGTGGCGCTGGGCGTTGTCGAGCAACTCGGCGAGCATTCGGCTGATCTTCTCTGGAGCGGCCTCCACCAGGATTCCGGGCCGGCACCGCAGGCTGATCTTGTGTTTGTCCTTCCGCCGGTAGACCTGCCCCTGAATGATCTTGGCCAGGTCGACCGTCTTGTATTCGCCGATGCTCGTGCTCGCCTCCAGCTCTGCGAGAACGAACAGGTCGGTCACGATCGCCTGCAACCGGTCGACGTTGCTCAACGCGTGCGAGAGGAGGTTCTCCAGGTCGGTGTCCTTGGGGTGGCGCGCGGCCTCTTCGAGAGAGACGCGCAGGCCCGCGATGGGAGTACGCAGCTCGTGGGAGGCGTCGGCGGCGAACCGGCGCTGCCGGCGGATCTCCCGGCTCAGCCGGCACCGCATACCGGTTATGGTGTCTTCAAGTTTGTCCAGCTCTCTGACGCATTCTCGTAGATCCGTCATGTCCTTGTTTCTCCCGCTCTTGACCTGTTGCGGGTGATCGAAATCTTGCGTTCGAGTCCGCATCGGCATGGCGTCCAGGACCCGGCGACGCTCGGCCGACGTCTTGCCCATCTGGATGATCGCTCCGGCTCGGAGATCTCTCTGCGGAGAGCGTAAAACCTCTGCCATCCGGTAATTCGACTCCACCGTGTCTCACGGTTGCCGTCGACCGGCCATATCTCACATAGACGGAGTAAGGACGGTGCCGGCGGGTTCGTCCGCCACGTACAGGGCCGAGATCTGCTCCTGGGGAATCTCACCGGCCGGGCCGGAGAAGACGGTCCGGCCGTCGCGCAGCCCGACGATCCGGTCGGCGTGGTGGCGGGCCAGTTCCGGCTGGTGCAGCACCGCCGCCACGGCGGTGGACTCGCTGCGGAGTGTTGATCTCGGCCGCGTCGACCTTGCCGTACGTCAGCGCGAGCAGCGCCTGTGAGGGGTTCCTTGTCGAGGTGAAGAGGGTGAGGTCAGGTGAGGGAGTCGAGGACGGCGGCGGCCAGCCCGTGGGCCGTCGTCATCCCGATGCCGGAGGTGACGGAGACGACGCGGACGCCGTCGGCCACCTCCCGGTCGAGGAAGTCGGTGCCGGCCGAGGCGTACACGCCCCGCCAGCGCTTGCGTACGTGCAGTTCGGGGACGCCGAGCAGCCGGGCCCCCTCGCGCAGGACGAGCTCGGCGAGCCTCTCGTCGTCGAACGGCTCGTGGGTCGGCGCGTAGTGGTGGGTGTCGCCGAGGACGAGGTCGCCGTCGGGGCGCTGGGTGAACATCAGGTTGACAGCGGCGTCGATGAGTTCCGGCGCCTCCTGCCCGATCCGGTCGCGGACGGGTTCGGCCGCCGGGAGGGAGGCGAACCCGGCGTAGCGCAGCAGGGAGAGCCCGGTCAGCACGCCCGGTCCCACCCGCACGCCACCGGGCGCGGCGACCTGCAGCATCTGCAGACGGCACCGGGTCAGTCCGGCGTCGTCGGCGACCTCCGGCAGGAGCCGGTCGACGTCGTGCCCGACCGCGATGACGGTCCGGGCGGCGCGCACATCACCCCGGGCGGTACGGGCCAGGCCGGGCTCGACCGACAGCACGTTGGTCCGCCACAGGATCGGCACACCCCGCGCGGCCAGCCAGGCGGCCAGGGCCGGGATCGCCTCCCTCGGGTCGACCCGCAGGTCGAGCGGCAGGTAGGCGCCGCCCACGATCTCGGGATCGTGCGCGGGCAGGTGCGCGGCCACACCCGAGCGGTCCAGCAGCACCGCCTGCTCGGCCCCGCGAGCGGCGGCGAACTCCGCCAGGACGGCCATCTCGTCAGGCCTGCGGGCGACCACCGTGGTCCCGCATTCCAGCGCGGTGAACCCGGCCTCCCCGGCGAGCCACAGCCAGCGTTCCCGGGCCGCGAGGGCGTAGGTGAGCGCGAGCCCGTCCTGTGCGGTCGTGCAGATGTGCCCGAAGTTGCGCACCGAGGCGCCCACCGCGAACGCGTCGCGTTCCACGACGACGACCGACAGGCCGCGCAGGACCGCTTCGACGGCGTGGGCGAGGCCGACGACGCCCGCGCCGACCACGAGGAGGTCGACCGGGGAAACAGGGAGCGCTGTCGGCTCCGGGAGGCGGGTCACGACGAGAAGGCTCTCCCCGGAGAGCGCCGCCCGTCAATCGAGCGGAGGAGCTTGTATAGACAAATTAAGACACTGTTCACCTGGAAATATATGGAAATCTCGACCGATTGACACTCGCCGCACTGGCACTTGTATGGTCAGCTCATGTCGCCGGAATCCATGCACGCCAAGATCGCCGGGACCCTGCGCGACCGGATCGTCGCGGGCACCCTGTCCGTCGGCGGGCCGCTGCCGTCCGAGGCTCAGCTCGTCGAGGAGTTCAACACCTCCCGGGGGACGGTCCGGCAGGCGCTGGCGGCGCTGCGCAACGAGGGCCTCATCGAGGGCCGCCAGGGCCAGTCGCCGGTGGTCCGGTGCGCGCCGATGGGCCAGCCGTTCGAGACCTTCCTGTCATTCACCGCGTGGGCCGAGCAACTGGGCCACCGTCCCGGCCAGCGCACCTTGGAGATCGCCCGCCGCGGGGCCTCCGAGGCGACGGCCGCCGCACTCGGCCTGGACCCGGGTGACCACGTCGTGGACGTGCTGCGCCTGCGCCTGATCGACGACCGGCCCGTCATGCTGGAGCGCAGCTCGTTCGTTCTCGACCTCGGCATGCTGCTGTTCCAGTTCGACCTCGACGCCGGATCCATCTACACCGGCCTGACCGCCCGGGGCGCGGATCTCGCGACGGCCACCCACACGATCGACGCCATCTCGGCGCCCGCCGCCGACGCCGTCCTGCTGGAGATCGAGGCGGGCGGCCCGCTGCTGCGCGAGCGCCGCACCGCCACGACCCGCGAAGGCCGTCCCGTGGAGTACGCCGACGACCGGTACCGCCCCGACCGCGTGACCTTCACCATCGCCAACGCCCGGACACAGCGACTCGCCGTCGTCCGTGACATGTTCGACCCCGGAGGAAACCCATGGCCGTGATAGCAGCGCCCCCCGTGCCCGGCGGAGCCGAAGAGAAGCGACCGCCCGTCTTCGAGCTCGCGGCGCTCGACATGGCCGGCACCACCGTGCAGGAAGGCGGCGCCGTCTACCGGGCGGTGGCCGAGGCCGTCGAAGCGCGCCTGGGACGGCCCGTCCCCGGCGACGTGCTGCACCGCTGGACCGGCACGAGCAAGGACGAGGCCATCGCGGGCCTGCTCACCGACCTCGACGGCTCGGCCCCCGCGGAGACGGTGGCCGAGGTCTACGCCGGTTTCGTCGAACGCCTGACCGCCGCCTACGCCGCGACGCCGCCGACGGCGATCCCCGGTGCCGCCGAGGCCATCGGCGAGCTGCGCGCGGCGGGCGTCAAGGTCGTCCTGCAGACCGGCTACTCCCGCGACATCGCCGAATCCATCCTCGACGCCCTGGGCTGGACCGTGGGGGAGACCGTCGACGGCCTCGTCGCCAACGACGACGTCCCGCTCAGCCGCCCCGCGCCCTACCTCGTCTTCCGCGCCATGGAACTCGTACGTGTCACCGAGGTCGGCCGGGTCCTCGTCGCCGGCGACACCCCGAACGACCTCGCCGCGGGCCGTAACGCGGGAGCGGGCTTCGTCGTCGGCGTCCTCACCGGCGCGGCCGGCGCGGCCGATCTGGGCGGCCACCGCCACACCCACCTGCTGGAATCCGTGGCCAGCCTCCCGTCGCTGCTGTAGGAACCCCGGCCGGAAGCAGAAGAGGAGCGGCGTGAGCCGCTCCTCTTCCTTTCCTACCCTGTTGGTTGTTCGATTGCTCCGCGAGACTGTCCCAGGTCAGAACAGGTATGGCGGCACCCGGTCCTCAGCGTCCCGGCGCCGAAGGCCGCATCGGCGCGGGCCGCCCGCTCTCCGTCTTACCCTCCGCCGAGGCCGCCGTCCGCGACGAGGCGGCCGTGTGGCACGCGCCACGGCCGTCGGCGCGTACGACGATCCGGCCCGCCTCCACGCGGACGGCGGCCTCGGTCGCGTCGCTGACGGCCAGGACACCGGCCGCCGCGGCGAGAGTGCCCGAGGGGTCGAGCACCACCTGCAGACGCGGCCACGCCGAGGGCGGGAAGGCCTGGCGCAGGCAGCCGCAGAGGTCGGCGACGGCCAGCCGCGCCAGTGGTGCCAGCTCGCCAGGGTCACCGGTGACCAGGACGGCGGTTATCGTGGCACCCGCCGGTGCGGCCCGTACCGCCTCCTCGGCGGCTTCGAGCCGGTGCAGCCCGAGGATCGCCACCACGCCGTCGCCGGTGAGCCGGGCGGGCTCGCCGCGCACAGCGTCCAGCGCCGGCGGCGGGGACCACGGCTCGTCGGCGGGTCGCGCCCGCGGGATCCAGGGCGTGGACGGCCACCTGTCGTCGAGGTCGAGGTCGGCGAGTCGCTCGCAGGCGCTGACGATGGTGAAGGGATCGGTGAAGCCGGGGGCGGCGGCGGCCATCTGGTTCGCGCCGTGCAGGGTGGTGAGCGCGGCCTCGGCCACGCGTACCAGGCGGCCGTCGGCCGTGGCGGGTGGGCGCAGGCGCTCCAGGGCGAGCCCGAGCAGGATCGCGTCGAGCTTCATCAGTTGCGCGAACGGCAGCCGGATCCGTTCGTCGGCGAGGATCTCGGGCATCAGGTCCATCCCGATCCTGGCCAGGCCGTAGCGCTCGTCGGTGGTCAGGGGGAGGCGGGCCAGCCAGGCGCGGGCGAGCGAGGCGAGCGCCTCGCGGGGGGTGAGGCTCGGCTCCGGATTTGGCGGCTCGGCGCGCTCGGCGAGGTCGGCCAGGACCGTGAGGTACAGGGCCCGCTTGCCGGGGAAGTTGGAGTAGACCGCGCCGCGGGTGAGCCCGGCGCGCTCGGCGATGGCGTCGATCTTGGCGTCGCGGAAACCGCGCTCGGCGAACTCCTCCACGGCCGCGGCCAGCACCTTGGCGCGGTTGTGTTCCTGCAACTGCGCTCTGCTGAGCCGGCCCATCGTCCTCCTCGTCGCGACGTTGCCGTCCATCGTGATCCAAGATACCGTGACCACTCAGATGATAAGAGCATCTGTTTAGAACATCTGAAATTCTGGAGGATTCATGACGGCTGTCGACCAGGACGTGAGCGGCGCTCCCGAGGTCCCCGAGATCCACCTCACCGACGCCGAGGTGCTGCGCGACCCCTTCGCCGCGTACGGGCGCGTCAGGGAGCTCTCGCCGCTGGCGCGGCTGGTGGCCCCCGGCTTCGGCCCGATGCTGGCTCTCACCCGGCACGAGGACGCCAGGGCGATGCTGAGCGATCCGCGGTTCGAGATCAACGCCGGCAGCTTCATGCGGCCCGACGTGCCCGAGGACTGCCTGCCCTACATGCGGACCATGAGCGAGATGAACGGGCCCGAGCACCTGCGGCTGCGCCGGCTGGTGGCGCCCGCCTTCAGCGCCCGCCGCGCCGCCGAGTTCCGGCCGAGGATCGAGCCGATCGTCGGCGCCCTGCTGGACGGCCTGCCCGACCGCGCCGAGCACGGCGTGGTGGACCTGCTGGGGCACTTCGCCCGGCCGCTGCCGATGGACGTCATCTGCGAGCTGGTCGGCATCCCCGGCGCCGACCGCCCGCGCTGGCGCGAGTACGGCGCCACCGTCGTGGGGAGCATGGGCAAGGAGTTCGCCGAGGCCATCCCGGCCATCATGGAGGGCGCCAAGGCGGCGGTCGCGCGCCGGCGCGCCGAACCCGGTGACGACCTGCTGTCGGACCTCATCCGCGCCCAGGCCGACGACGGCGACCGGCTCAGCGACACCGAGCTGGTCACCATGGTCTGGCACCTGGTCCTGGCGGGGCAGACGCCCACGAACCTCATCGCCAACGCCGTGGAGGTCCTGCTCACCCACCCCGGCCAGGCCGCCGCGCTGCGCGAGGACGCCGGGCTCATGCCACGCGCCGTCGAGGAGCTGACGCGCTGGGGCGGCCCGACGCTGCTGTCGATCCCCCGCTACGCGCGCGAGGACGTCGAGCTGCACGGCACGCTGGTCCGCAAGGGCGAGCCCGTCACCGCCGCGATCGCCGCCGCCAACCGCGACCCGCGCGCGTTCGCCGCCCCCGACCTGCTCGACCTGGGCCGGAGCACCGGGGCGGCCGGACACCTCGGCTTCGCCCACGGGCCGCACTTCTGCCTCGGCGCCTCGCTGGCCCGCGTACAGACCGAGGTCGCGCTCACGGAACTGCTGCGCCGCTTCCCGGCCCTGGCCATGGCCCCGGGGAACGCCGGGCGCGCCCCCGACCCGGGCACCTGGCGCCTGGCGTCACTGCTCGTGACCCTCTCCTGACCCCTCCCGGCCTCCCGCCCCGTACGACCGCTGAGGAGGCGTTTCCCCACGACACGCACCGGTGAATGTGGTGACCCGCTGAGGTGCGCGTTCCGCGGGAAGGGCCAGAAGCAGGTGATGAGGCTCATCGCGGGGCACGGTGGTACCTACATCTGTGACGAGCTCATCGCCAGGGAGTTCAGCGAGTCCTCCGGCCCTCGCGACTCCTCAGGGTCCGGCTTGCCCGTCCGCCAGGCGTGCCGCCCTGGCGTGGAGGTAGCGCCGCTGCGGGAGGCCGGTCGCGCGCCGGGCCGCCTCCCGGTAGCAGTCACGCGCCGCCACCTGGTCACCGGCCATCTCCAGCAGGTGCGCGCGGACCGCGTGCAGCCGGTGGTCACCGGCGATCCGCCCGTCGGCCGCGAGCGGATCGAGCAGGTCGAGCCCGGCATGCGGGCCGCGGGCCATCGCCACCGCGACGACGTGGTTCAGCGCCACCATCGGGTTGTCGGAGATCCGCATCAGCAGCTCGTACAACGCGATGATCTGCGGCCAGTCGGTCGCCTCGGCGCTCGGCGCCTCGTCGTGGACCGCGGCGATCGCCGCCTGGAGCTGGTACGGGCCGGCCGGCCCCCGGGGGAGCGCGTCGGTGATGAGCGCCACGCCCTCGGCGACGGCGGCGGCGTCCCACCGGCTCCGGTCCTGCTCGGCCATCGGGATCAGGGAGCCGTCCGGCCCGGTGCGCGCCGGGCGGCGCGCGTCGGTGAGCACCATCAGCGCGAGCAGTCCCGTCACCTCGCCGTCGCCGGGCAGCAGCCGGTGGAGCGTCCGGGTCAGCCGGATCGCCTCCGCCGACAGCTCGACACGCTGCAGGTCCGGCCCCGAGGTGCTGGCGTACCCCTCGTTGAAGATCAGGTAGAGCACGTGCAGCACCGCGCCGAGCCGTCCGTCGCGCTCGGGCGGCGAAGGGACGGCGAAGGGGACGCCGCTGTCCTTGACGCTGCGCTTGGCCCGGGTGATGCGCCGGGTCATGGTCGCCTCCGGCACGAGGAACGCCCGCGCGATCTCCGCGGTGGTCAGGCCGCCGACCGCCCGCAGGGTGAGGGCGATCTGCGAGGCCGGCGACAGCGAGGGGTGACAGCACATGAACAGCAGGACGAGCGTGTCGTCGGACTCGGCGGCGGGCGCCGACCACTGGCCGGGCGGCGTCCATCGGGCGACGGTGTCCTCGCGGCGCCGGCGCGCCTGCTCGGCGCGCAGCAGGTCGGTCAGCCTGCGCGCGGCGACCGTGATCAGCCAGCCCAGCGGGTTGTCCGGCAGGCCGTCCTTCGGCCACCGCGTGGCGGCGGCGAGGAGCGCCTCCTGCGTCGCGTCGTCAGCGGTGTCGAAGTGCCCGTAGCGTCGTACCACCGCGCCGAGGACCTGCGGCGCCAGCCGGCGCAGCAGGTCCTCGACCTCGGTCTCGGGCACGGCGGCGATCAGATCACCGGCTCGCCCCGGAACTCCTCCACCGGCCGTACGTCGGCGTAGGAGTTCGCGGCGATCTGCTCGGGGGCGGGGCACTTCGCCAGCCGGGCGGCGATCTCGGTCGCCCGGTCGAAGCTCTCACACTCCACGATCCAGTATCCGGCCAGGACCTCCTGGGTCTCGGCGTACGGCCCGTCCGTCACCACCGCGACACCGTCCTTGACCCCCACCCTGCGGGTGTGGACCGGAGCGGCCAGGCCCCGCGTCTCGACGAACTCGCCGGACCTCTCCAGGTCCTCGCCGAACGCCCGCATGAACTCGTGCATCGGCGCGAAGTCCTGCGGGGACAGCTCCGGGTGGTCCGCGGCGTCGCCCGACATGGCGTCGTAGTCCCGCTGCGAGCCGTACATCAGGATCATGTACTTCACGGTTCTCTCTCCTTCTCCGCCGGCGCCGCCGTGGCGCCCGGCACCGGAGACGTCGGGGCCGACGGCCCGTACCGGACATCCGCCCGCGAGCGGATCGGAGAAAACGTCATCCGCTCGCGCCGGTGCCCCAGGCTATTCAATGTTCCCTGCCCGGATGCCCGCGGCCGGTCTCAGCCACGGTCGAGCCGGATGGCGATGTCGCGCACCTGCCGGTTGGCGGGGAAGAGGCCGTAGTCGTAGTTGACGGCGCCGGTGAGCAGGTTGATGCCGTAGAACCCGTAGCGCCCGCCGACCCTCAGCGCGGCGAAGGCGCTGTTGGAGACGGTGACGCCGTTGCGCAGCGAGCTGTGGATGTCGAAGCCCGCCGCGCCGGTCGCGGCCACCCGTAGGTTGCCGGTCGCCGCCAGCGTGCCCGCGTTGGCGGGGGACTGCAAGAGCACCCGGCCGGCCGTGGTGTCCACGTCGAAGAGCGTCGTGGCGGTGGCCGGGCTGAGGTCGTTGTTGGTGTACCCGGCGCCCGAGACGCCGGTCGCGACCGCTTCCGCGACGGCCGGGGCCGGGGTCGGGGACGGGCCGGTCAGCAGGCCGGTCAGCGAGCCGGCCTGTGAAGCGCTCGACGGATCGGTCTGCGGACCGGCCGATGCAGTGACCGGTGGAGCGGCCTGTGAGCGGGCCTGCGGGCCGGTCAGCGGCCCGTCGGCCACGGTCCGTCCCGCGGCCGGGGTGCCCGCCGGGTCGTCGAGGTTGTGGCGCAAATTCTGCCCGGTGTCGCTGATCACGCGCAGCCGGTCCGCGGCGGGGTTGAAGTCGACGCCGAAGTCGGTCCCGCTCAGCGGCACGGTCAGCTGCGAGACCTTGACCGCCCTGGCCGGCCCGCCGAGCGTGTAGACACCGCCCCGGTTCCCGACGCCGTACAGCTTGCCGTCGCGCACGCGGTAGTCGATGCCGACGAGCGCGGTGTCGCCGGCGAGCCCGCGGACCCTGCCGAGGTCGCGGGTGCGGCCGGGGGAGCGGATCTCGAAACCCACCAGGCGCTGGTCGCCGGTGAGCCCGATGACGTCGATGCCGGGCCTGCGCCCGGCCATCGCGGGCGCGCTGCCCGCCACCGCGCCCGCCACCGTGCTCAGCGCCGCCACGGCGGCGATGAGTGTCCTTCGCATGTGCCTCTCCTTCGCGGTCGGATGCCACGGCCCCCGCCTCCTCGACGACGGGGCCGTCACAGATCGCAGAGACTTCATCACACACCGCGACGACATGGCCCGTGAAAGGGCGGCGCGTCACCGGCGTGTCTGGGATCGGCCGGCGATCCGCCCCGCCCGCACCCGGACGGAGCCCGGCGAAACCCGCGAAACCCCGCCCCCGCGTTCCCCGGGTCCACCGGCCGCGGCGGGAACCACCACGGTCCCGCGATACCCTCCCAAAGACGACGGAAGACGAGGGAAACACGCGCCTTCGGAGCTTCGGCGGCTGTCCTACACTTGCGCGAGCGGGTCCAGCGCGAAGGAGGTGGCGTGCAGCCGGAGCAACAACGCGGGGTTTCTGGCGTCTCGATCTCGGCCGTTCTCGAACGTATAACGTACGCGAACGAGGAGACGGGCTACACCATCGCCCGGGTGGCCACCGACCGTTCCGGCGCCGACCTGCTGACCGTGGTCGGGCCGCTGCTGGGTGCCCAGCCCGGCGAGTCGCTGCGGCTGACCGGGCGCTGGGCCTCCCACCCCAAGTACGGCAAGCAGTTCGAGGTGTGGTCCTACGCCACCGTGCTGCCCGCCACCATCCAGGGCATCCGCCGCTATCTGGGCTCCGGGCTGATCAAGGGCATCGGGCCGAAGATGGCCGAGCGGATCGTCGACCACTTCGGCGTCGACACCCTGGAGGTCATCGAGACCACCCCCGAGCGGCTGGTGGAGGTCCCCGGCCTCGGTCCCAAGCGGACCAAGATGATCGGCGTCGCCTGGGAGGAACAGAAGATCATCAAAGAGGTGATGATCTTCCTGCAGGGGGTCGGCGTGTCCACCTCGATCGCGGTCCGCATCTTCAAGCAGTACGGCGACAAGTCCATCACGGTCGTCAAGAGCGAGCCGTACCGGCTGGCCGACGACGTGTGGGGCATCGGCTTCAAGACCGCCGACACCATCGCCCAGGCCGTGGGCATCCCGCACGACAGCCCCGAGCGCGTCAAGGCGGGCCTGCGCTACACCCTGTCGCAGGCCGCCGACGACGGCCACTGCTACCTGCCGGCCCCCAACCTCGTCGGCGACGCGGTGAAGATCCTGGAGGTTCCCGCCGAGCTGACCGCGCGGTGCCTGGAGGAGCTGGTCGCCGAGGAGGGCGTGGTCCGCGAGGAGGTCCCCGTCGGCGACGGCAGCGTCCCGGCGGTCTACCTGGTGCCCTTCCACCGCGCCGAGCTGTCGCTGGCCGGGGCGTTGCGCTCCCTGCTGGCCTGCGAGCACGACCGGCTGGGCGCCTTCGCCTCCGTCGACTGGGACGCGGCGCTGAAATGGCTGCGCACCAGGACCGGCGCCGAGCTCGCCGAGGAGCAGGCCCACTCGGTGCGGCTGGCGCTGACGGAGAAGGTCGCGGTGCTGACCGGCGGCCCCGGCTGCGGAAAGAGCTTCACCGTGCGCTCCATCGTCACCCTGGCCCGCGCCAAGAAGGCCAAGGTGATCCTGGCCGCGCCCACCGGCAGGGCGGCCAAGCGCCTGGCGGAGCTGACCGGCCACGAGGCCACCACCGTGCACCGGCTGCTGCAGCTGCGTCCCGGCGGGGACGCCACCTTCGACCGCGACAACCCCCTGGACGCCGACCTGGTCGTGGTCGACGAGGCCTCGATGCTGGACCTGCTGCTGGCCAACAAGCTGGTCAAGGCGATCGCCCCGGGCACGCACCTGCTCTTCGTCGGAGACGTCGACCAGCTGCCCTCGGTCGGCGCGGGCGAGGTGCTGCGGGACCTGCTGGCCGCCGAGGAGGAGATCCCCCGGGTGCGGCTGACCCACATCTTCCGCCAGGCGCAGGAGTCGGGGGTGGTCGTCAACGCCCACCGGGTCAACACCGGCCTGCACCCGGCGCTGGAGGGCATGACCGACTTCTTCCTGTTTCCCTGCGAGGAGCCCGAGGAGATCGCGGCACTCACCGTGGACGTGGTCGCCAACCGCATCCCGCGCAAGTTCGGTCTCGACCCGCGCCGCGACATACAGGTCCTGTCGCCGATGCACCGGGGTCCGGCGGGGGCCGGCAACCTCAACAACGCGCTGCAGGAGGCGCTGACCCCCTCCCGGGAGGGCATGCCCGAGCGCCGCTACGGCGGGCGGATCTTCCGGGTCGGCGACAAGGTCACCCAGCTGCGCAACAACTACGAGAAGGGCGCGGCGGGGGTGTTCAACGGCACCGTGGGCATGGTGGTCGACATCAGGCCCGACGACCACAAGCTGACCGTGCTGACCGACGAGGACGAGAACGTCGAGTACGCCTTCGACGAGCTGGACGAGCTGGCCCACGCCTACGCGGTGTCGATCCACCGTTCCCAGGGCAGCGAGTATCCGGCGGTGGTCATCCCGCTGTCCACCAGCGCGTGGATGATGCTGCAGCGCAACCTGCTCTACACCGCGATCACCCGGGCCAAGAAGCTCGTCGTCATCGTCGGCTCGCGCCGCGCGCTGGCCCAGGCGGTACGCACCCGGGGGGCCGGGCGCCGCCACACCAGCCTCACCCACCGCCTGCGCGACCGCTGAGAACCCCCCGCGACTCCGATCGGCGCCCGCCGAAACGACCCCGGCCACCGCGCCGAGGCGGCGCTCACTCCTGCTCCTGGGGGAGCCTGAAGACCCGGTCGAGGGCGGTCACCCGTAGCAGGTGGCGCAGATAGGGGGTGAGGGCGACGATCCGCATGGTGATGTCGTGCTCACCGGTGGAGTTGTAGACGTTGATCAGGGCGGCCACCCCCGAGGAGTCGATGAACTCCAGGCCCGACAGGTCCAGGTCGAGGTTGCGCACCTGCCCGGACAGCAGCTCCCGCGTGAAGCCGGAGAGCTCGGGGGCCGTGTCGTAGTCGAGGTCACCGCTGAGGACGAGCAGGGTGGTCTCCGGGGCGGTGACGCGCACCTCGACACGGAACGGGGTCTTGTCGAACATCAATCGTCAGGTCTCCTGATCGGTGCCGGGGACGGGGGCCGCCTCGATCCCCTGGTCCAGCATGTGGCGGGCACGGGGGAAGTCTCGCAGCTCGTCGTGGAAAACGCGCAATCCCACCGCCAGGGCCTGGGCGGGGACGCCGCGTGCCGCGAGCACGGCGCGGGTCCAGCCGACGAAGCCGGTGAAGACCGGCGCGTCGTCGACGTACAGGGCCGTGGCCAGGAAGTCGAGCAGGTGGCCCAGGTCGGCGGCGGTGGCGTCGAGCTGGTGGAGGTCGTAGGCCGCCATCGGCGGGTAGACGCGGGCCAGGGCCTCCATCGCCCGGGGCAGCAGCTCGGTGCGCCGGCGCGTCAGGTGGGTGTACTCCTCGTCGGCGAGGTGGGCCGGCGCGTCGGCCGGGCGGGGCGGGCCGGTCAGGTCGCCGCGCTCCAGACGGTCGGCCGCGACGTCGGCGGTGGGCGCCCAGGCGTCGGCGCCCAGCAGCCGGGCGTGGCGGCCGTCGGCGCCGAAACCGGCCCCACCGGCTATCACCGGCACGCCGACGGCCTGGCAGGCGGCGAGCGTGGCGTGCGCCCGGGGCAGGCGGGTGGCCAGCGCGCAGCCCAGCGCGACCGCGTCGGGCCCGCTCTGGTGCAGGTGGGTGATCAGGTGCGGGCCGGGCACGCTGGCGCCCAGGAAGTCGATCCGCCAGCCGCGCAGGCGCAGGACCTCGGCCAGCAGGCGGGTGGGCAGCGCGTGGTACTCACCGTCGGTGCAGGCGACGGTGAGGCGCCCGCGGGTGGGCTCGGGCCGGACGCGGGCGGCGATCGCGGCGACGGCGCGCTCGCTGACGGCGGTGGCGCCGTGCTCGCGGGCCACGGACCACTCGTTGGCCGCCCACAGCTCGCCGACGCGCCGCTGGGCGGGGGCGATGAGCTCCAGCAGCAGCCGCTCGGCGTCCACGCCCTCCTCCAGCAGGCCGAGCACCAGGTCGATGGCGGCGAACTCGTCGGCCCGCCCGATGTGCTCCAGGTAGCGGCCGGCGGCCTCCGCCGGGAGCGCGTCCGCCTCTTTCGTGCCCGCTGTGTCTTCGATGTCTTCGATGTCTTCGATGTCTTCGATGTCTTCGATGTCCGGCGTGATGTGCGGCGCGCTCATCGGGCCGGCCTCGCCCGCACCGCCAGCAGTGCCCGGTCGTCTTGGACGTCGCCGCCCAGCCAGTCGGTGCTGATCTGCTCCAGCCGCTCGACCAGCGCCTCGACCGGCATGCCCGCGCAGTCGGCCAGGGCGGCCTTCAGCCGGTGGGTGCCGTACATCTCCTTGCCGGTGGGGCCGCCGAAGGCCTCGGTGATGCCGTCGCTGTAGAGCAGGCACACCTCACCGGGGGCCAGGTCGACGTCGGCGGGGGTCAGGACGGTGTCGGCGAACGCGCCGAGCATGGAGCCGTGGGCGGTGCTCTCCTGCACGGTGCCGTCCAGGCGCAGGATCAGCGGCGCCGGGTGCCCGGCGACCGCCAGGTTCACGCGTACGTGCCCGTCCGGGGCGGCATCGAGCGTGCCGAGCACGAGGGTGGCGTAGGAGTTGGGCGCGGGTGAGCCTCGCAGGGAGCGGTTGAGCAGGGCCACCAGCCGTTCGGGGCGCTCCTCCAGCAGCAGCAGTGTGCGCAGGCAGTGGCGGATGTGCCCGGCCAGGACGGCGGCGCGGGCGCCCTTGCCGCAGACGTCGCCCAGGACCACCAGCGGCTCGCCCGTCCTGTTCGCACCGGGCAGGTAGACGTCGTAGAAGTCACCGCCGATGAGCCCGGCGTGGCGGGCGGCGCGCAGGGATCCGGCCAGCTCCAGGCCGGCCAGGGCGGGCAGCGGCGGGGGCAGCAGGTCGTTGCTGAGGATCGCGTTGGTGGCGCTCTGCTCCTGGTAGAGGGCGGCGGCGGAGATGGCGGCCCCGGCTCGGGCGGCGAAGATCCGCACCAGGGTCTCGACGTCCTCGTCGAAGGGCGGGGCATCCTCGTGGCGGGCGAGCACGAGCGCCCCGGCGGGCACCCCGTTGCCGGGCAGCGGGGTGACGATTAGGTGCCCGGCCGCCCCGAACCTGTCGGGCAGCAGCCAGCCGGGCACCTGGCCCGGGTCCAGCCAGCGGCTGGGCACGGGCGGGAAACCGGCCAGCGCCTCGGCCAGGCCGGGCACCTGCGCGGTGTCGGCGACGGCGACGCTGCCCTCCTGCAGGGAGCGGTCGGCGCTGGTCAGGCGGAGCCAGCCGGCGTGGCGGCGCCCCGTGGGCGGCAGCACGACCATGGCGGCGTCGGCCAGGAAGGGGATGGCCAGTTCGATCGCGGTGCGGGCGCAGCGGCGCATGTTGAGCGAGGCCGACAGCCTGCGGCCGGCCTCGATGAGGAAGTCGGTGCGCCGGCGCTCGGCCAGCAGCGCGTCGGTCCTGGCGGATTCGGCGGTGACGTCACGCAGGTACCAGGCCCGGTGGGTGAGGCCGAAGACCTCGCGGCGCACCCGGATCCGGCGCCGCCGGTGGTCGTTCTCGTGGCTCTCGCCCTCGGGACCCTCGCCCTCGAACAGGGGTGCGGCCGCTCCCGAGCGCAGCGGGCGGCCGGGGACGATCTCGGGGGCCATCTCGGCGGCGGCGGCGTTCACCATCACCACGACGTCGTCGGTGTCGCACAGCACGACCCCCTCGCCGCTGGCCTCCACGATGGCGCGCAACAGCTCCTCGCCCGGTGCCCGCGGCACGCCGCGCTCATCACCGGTGTCACGGCCGGTGCCGAGGCCGGGGGCGGTGGTGGGCCCGTGGCCGAGGTCGTGCAGGGGGGGAGGTCTCGTCATCACCCAGGGCTTCCGTGTGGAGAGGGGTCGATCAGATTATCCTCCGGCCGCGGCCGGGCGGGCCAGGTGGGATCGGGTACGCGGCGCCAGGGGGTCTCACCGCTTCATGCCCCGGCGGGGGCTCTTGATGCGGCCGGGGCGCGACGGCTCGCGGCCCGCCGGTGCCCGTGCCCCCGTCCGTCCCGCGCGGCGGCTCTTTCGGACCGGGGCCCGCGACGTGGGCGTTTTGTCTTTTTTTGACTCTCGGTTGGCATTTTTCTGACTTTACGAAGAGTCCGAAACGTTATCAAACCGGTCGCAACCATGTTCAGTCACCATGCATCTCCTATTAGTGTTTTAAGAGCAGTTTGCTGTAGTGGGGGAGAGAAATTGTGCTGATCGTGGAACGCCGACGCCTCAGGACGCCGCTGGCCGGCCTGTCCCTGGCGACCGCGGCGGTGCTGGTCACCGCCTGCTCCGGGGGGGCGGACCCGAAGGCTCCCGCCGGTCCCGGCGCCGGATCGGGCGCCGCCGCCGCCAGCACGCCGGCCGCGTCGCAGATAAAGATCAGCCCCGCCGAGGGCAGCAAGACCGTGCGACCGGACAAGAAGGTCGTCGTCGCGGCCTCCAGCGGCGCGCTGGAGGAGGTCACCGTGGAAAGCGGCGGCCAGGCGCTGGAGGGCGACTTCGACGCCGAACGCACCAAATGGATCTCCACCACGCCGATGAAACCGGCCAGCGACTACACCGTGTCGGCACGGGCGGTGGACGGCACGACCGCGAGCAGTTCCTTCAGGACGCTCAAGCCCAAGCACGAGCTCGAGGTGGCGGACGTGACCCCGGCGATCAAGGGGGAGAAGGTCGGCGTGGGGGCGCCGATCATCGTCACCTTCAACCAGCAGATCGCCAACAAGGCCGGGGTGGAGAAGGCCCTGAAGGTCACGGCGGAAAAGCCGGCCCAGGGCGCATGGCGGTGGATCAACGACACGACCGTGATCTACCGGACCGCGAAGTTCTGGCAGCCCCACCAGAAGGTGACCTTCACCGCCCGCCTCAAAGGCGTGCAGGGCGGCAAGGACATGTACGGCGTCAAGGACATGACCAAGGTCATCCAGATCGGCGCGGCCCAGATCTCCACGATCGACACCCGCAAGCACAAGATGATCGTCAAACGGGACGGCAAGGTCGTGCAGACCATGCTGATCAGCGCCGGCAACGCCAGCACCCGCGAGTACACCACCACCAGCGGCGTCCACCTGGCGATGGGCAAGGCCAACCCCGAGCGCATGATCTCCCCGGGCCGCAAGAAGGGCGACCCCGGCTACTACGACCTGATGATCAACCACGCGGTGCGGTTCTCCAACAGCGGCGAGTACGTGCACGCGCTGAACAACGTGTGGGCCCAGGGACGCCAGAACGTCAGTCACGGGTGCATCAACTCCCGCCCCGACCAGGCCAAATGGTTCTACAACCAGGTCCAGCGCGGCGACGTGATCACCATCAGGGGCACCGACCGCGAGATGGAGTGGAACAACGGCTGGGGCTTTTGGCAGCTGTCGTTCAAGGAATGGCGCAAGGGCAGCGCCCTGGCCTGAGCACCCGGCCCGTTGAGGCCTCGACATCACCCGTCCCCGGCCCGGGGGCGGGTGATGTCGAGGCGGCGGAAAACCGGCGGCGCCCGGCCGGGCGGGCGCGGTAGCGTGTGCGACGGACACGCGGCGGCGGCGACCGGCCCCGCCGGTGGACGAACGTTCTCGGGGGAGGACCGGGTGAGACTCCGGGCGCAGGTGCTCATCTTCGACGCCGACGACACGCTGTGGGAGAACAACGTGCTGTTCGAGCGGGTCGTCGAGGACTTCTTCGACTGGCTGGCGCATCCGACCCTGGAGCGGACCCAGGTCCGCGCCATCCTCGACGACATCCAGGCGGCCAACGCCGTCACCCACGGCTACGGCAGCGCGATGTTCCTGCGCAGCCTCGGCGAGTGCTTCGAGCGGCTGCGCGAGCGCCCGGCGACCGCGGCCGAGCGCCGCCGCATCGACGAGCTGGTCCTGGCCCTCGTCGAGCACCGGGTGGAGCTGGTCGCGGGCGTCACCGAGACGCTCACCGCCCTCGGTGAGCGCCACGAGCTGCTCCTGCTCACCAAGGGCAACCTGGACGAGCAGCGGCGCAAGCTGGAGGTCTCACAGCTGGCCCACCACTTCCGCGACGTGCACATCGTGATGGAGAAGGACGTCGGCGTCTACCGGTGGCTGGCCCGCGAGCACGCGCTGACGCCCGCGACGACCTGGATGATCGGCAACTCCCCGAAGTCGGACATCCTCCCCGCCCGGCAGGCGGGGATGAACGCCGTCTTCATCCCCAACGACCACACCTGGGCGCTGGAGCAGAGCGACCTCGACCCCGACGACGAGCGGGTGCTTCGACTGCGCAGTTTCCCCGAGCTGCTGGACCACTTCTGAGCGCCCCGGCAGGTCCTGTCCGGCCCTGACGTGCTCCGCGGGCCCGGTCAGCCGTGCCCAGGCCGCGGGACGCGCCGGTGATGAGCCAGACTCTCGCGTTCGCCACGGCGCCTCACTCTCAGTAAATAAAGCGGTTCGTCTCGATTCGTTTTGAGCCCAGGGCGTCGCCCCCCACTAATCAATACGGGGCGTCTCGTTTCACTTCAGGGGTAGGGTGGGCGCATGCCCAACGAGAAGGGGCCGGACCACTCCCGGCGCAAGGAACGGTCCCGGCAGGCGATCCTCGCGGCCACCCGCGCCCTGGTCGCGGAGGAGGCGTACGAGAAGGTCACCGTCGAGGCCATCGCCGCCCGTGCCGGTGTCGGCAAGCAGACGATCTACCGGCGGTGGCCGTCGAAGAGCGCGATCGTCTTCGCCGCCCTCCTGGCCCTGAGTGAGGACACGGACGGGCAGTCGGTCGCGCTGCCGGACACCGGAGACCTTGAGGCGGACCTCAAGCTCGTCATGCGTGCCACGGCGGAGGAGTTCGCCGACCCGTCCTTCGACCGGCTGATCCGGGCCCTCAACACCGAGATCTCCAACGACGCCGCACTGGCGGCCGAGTACCGCGAGAAGCTGGTCCAGCCGCTGGAAGCGGCGAAGAAGGCACGCCTGCGCAGCGCCCAGGACGCCGGCCAGCTCGACGCCGACGCCGACCTCGACCTGGTCCTCGAAGTGCTCTACGCCCCCCTCTTCCAGCGGTGGCTGCACCGCAGCGGTCCGCTGAGCGCCACATACGCCGACTCACTCGTCGACGTGACCCTCAGGGCTTTCGGCCCCTGAAGCGGGAGTGGATCCTCACAGGAGGGTGAGCTGGGCCTGCCGGGGCAACGCCAGCGGCAGGGGCTGCTCGGGCCGCGTCGGCCCCATCCCGTAGCGGGCGGCCAGCTGCAGGACCTGGCCGGTCAGGCGGCGCACGTACTCGGGGTCGGCGTCGGCGCCCCTGCCGTACAGCTCGGCGTAGCGGGGCCCGAGCGCCGGATGGTGCTCATTCAGCCAGGCGAGATACCACTCGCGCGCGCCGGGGGGCAGGCGCAGCACCTGCGGGACGCAGCTGACGGCCCCGGCGTCGGCGACGCGCCGCACGGTGGCCGCGAGCTGGTCGGGGGAGTCGGTCAGCAGCGGCAGGATCGGCGCCATCGCCACCCCGCACGCCACCCCCCGCTCGTTCAGCTCCGCCACCAGCTCCAGGCGTTTTTGCGCGCTGGGGGCCCCGGGCTCCACCGTACGGCGGATCCGGTCGTCGACGAACGCGATCGACACCACCACCCCGGCCCCCGGAGTAGCGGCCAGCAGCTCGGCGTCGCGCAGGATCAACCGGCTCTTGGTGTGGACGGTGAACGGCGCCCCGGCCTCGCGCAACGCCGCCACCAGGCCCGGCATCAGCCGGTAGACCTCCTCCACCCCCTGGTAGCAGTCGCCCCCCACCCCCACGGTGACGTGCTCGCCGTCCCAGCGCGAGCCCAGCTCCGCGCGCAGCCGCCGCACGATGTTGGTCCGCACCACGATCCGCGACTCGAAGTCGCCTCCGGCGTCCAGCCCCAGGTGGCGATGGCTCCGGCGCACCGAGCAGTAACGGCAGGCCTGGGCACACCCCCGGTAGGGGCTCACCGCCCAGCCCTCGGGGAGGCGGTCCAGCGCGGAGCGCGCCTGCACCTCGTAACAGGTCAGGGCCCCGTGAACCCTGGTCAGCGCGGAGCGCTCGATCCGCGGCCTGGCGTCGGGCGGCGCGGCGAGCAGGGGAGGCGCGTCCCATCGCATACGGCTCAGTGGAACACGCTTTCGACACCGCCCGCAAGCCGGGCAGGTCGTGGCGCCAGACGCTCCTGCCCCCGGCCCGCCCATCGGCGACCGACATGAAATGGTATGTTCGTACAGATTTTTGGGGGAGTGGAGTTATTCATGGCGTGGTTGATCCTGGCCGGGGCGATCATCGCCGAGATCGTGGCGACCACCGCCCTCAAACTCAGCGACGGCTTCGCCCACAAGGGCTGGTCGGTCCTCGTCGTCGCCGGCTACGTCGCCGCCTTCGTCCTGCTGGCACAGGCACTCAAGCTGCAGATGGAGGTCGGCACCGCGTACGCGGTCTGGGCCGGGGCCGGAACCGCCCTCATCGCCGCCATCGGCGTGCTCTTCCTCGGCGAGACGATCAGCTTCGCCAAGATCGCGGGCATCGCCCTGATCATCGGCGGCGTCGTCGTGCTCAACCTGGCCGCGAGCCCCCACTGACCCCCCTGCGGCCCCCGGATAAACGCCTCGCCCGCCACTCGCCCGCTGCCCTACCCTGGCCGGGTGCTGAAGCCTTCCTACCCCATCCGGACCAACCGCCTGATCCTGCGCCCCTACACCCCCGACGACCTCGACGCCCTGCACGCCATCCACCGCCTGCCCCAGGTCACCCGCTACCTGTACTGGGAGCCACGCGACCGCGAGCAGACCCGCGAGGCACTGAAAAGAAAGATCACCGAGACGGCGCTGCTGGAGGAGGGCCAAGCCCTCACCCTGGCGGTGGAACTGGCCGCCACCGGCGAGCTGCTCGGCGACGTCCTGCTCATCTGGCACAGCCGCGCACACCGCAGTGGCGAGATCGGCTACGTGTTCCACCCCGACCACCACGGCAGGGGATACGCCACCGAGGCCACCCGGGCCGTACTGGAACTCGGCTTCGACGGCCTGGACCTGCACCGCGTCATCGGACGCCTGGACGCCCGCAACGAGGCCTCGGCCCGGGTGCTGGAGAAACTCGGCATGCGCCGCGAGGCCCACTTCCTCGACAACGAGATCGTCAAGGGCGAGTGGACCAGCGAGATCGTCTACGCCATCCTGCGCCGCGAATGGCACGCCCGCCCCTGAACCCGCCCCCCGCCACCCCTGTCGCGGCGGGCCCCGGTTGAACGACGGGCACGCAGAGGGCACCATGTCTGCGATGACCATTCTGCACCTGGCCCTGGCCTCCGACTGGGAGAGCGCCCGCCAAGCGGGGGAGTACCGCGTCTCCACCATCGGCCGCACCCTCGACGAGGTCGGTTTCATCCACGCCTGCGCCGACCACGAGCAGCTGCGCGGCGTCGTGGAGCGCTTCTACCGCGACGTCGCCGACCCCCTCGTACTGCTCAGCGTCGACCCCACCGGCCTCGACGTCCGCATGGAGGCCGGTGACGACGCCCCCGGGGCCTTCCCGCACATCTACGGCCCCCTGCCGATCACCGCGGTGACCTCCGCCCTGCCGTTCACCCCGCCCGGCACCGGCCCCGTCGATAGGCTCCGCCCATGACCGACGTGTCCGGACCGACGATACGCACCCTCGACTCCATGGTCGTCTACACCAACCCGTGGATCAGCGTGCGCGAGGACCGCATCGAGCGTCCCGACGGCTCACACGGCATCTACGGCGTCGTGGACGTGCCCGACTTCGCCATCGTCATCCCCATGGAGAACGACGGTTTCCACCTCGTGGAGGAATACCGCTACCCGGTGGGGCGGCGCACCTGGAGCTTCCCCCAGGGCGGGGTCGAGGACAGCCCCTCACCCGTATTCACCGCCCATACCGAGCTGGCCCAGGAAACCGGCCTGCGCGCCACCTCGATGACCCACCTGGGACGCCTGGACAACGCGCACGGCACCACGGGCCAGAACTACGACATCTTCCTCGCCACCGGCCTGACCGCCGGCGCCCACGAGCGCGAGCACACCGAACAGGACATGCGCCAGGACTGGGTCACCCGCGCCGACCTGGAACAGATGATCCTGCGCGGCACCATCACCGACAGCAACTCGATCGCCGCCTACGCCATGCTCCTGCTGCGCGGCGCGGCCTGAACCCTCAAACCTGAGCCCCTCAAACCTGAGCCCCTGAAAGAGCGGCCCCGCGTACTCCCCAGCGCCGACAGGGCCCCGAATCACCACATCGCCGTTAAATCCGGTGATCTCACCCCCCACATGACGGCCTCGCGGCGGTACGCTCAGCCCATGTCGAACCTGCTCGTCATCCTCCTGCTGACGGCGGTCATCGTGGCGGCGATCATCGCCCTGATCATCTTCGCGGTACGAGCGGCACAACGCCCCAGAAACGCCCTGGTCGGCGGGGGAGTCGGCCCCGAACTCGTCGAGCGGCTCCTGGAACTCAAAGCCTCCGGCCAGTTCGACCAGGCCGTCTTCCTGGTCCGCGGCGAAACCGGTATGAGCCACCGCACCGCCGCCCGTTTCGTCAGAAAGCTTCGGCCGGCGCCCCCACCCTGACCTCCTCCCACGCCAGCACGAACCCTTCGGTACCCTGGGGACGATCCCGGCGAGCACGACCACCACACCCCCCACCCGCGGGCCCCGCGCGACGCGCGACCGGCGGGCACCAGCAGGCACCAGGGGGAAGAACCACCATGCGCCCGACGAGAACCCGGCGATGACGGCGCGCCACCGGGAAAGCACCCCGCCACCCGCGCGGACCGTGTGGGCACCGACCTCCACCACCCCGCTGCGCGCCTTCCTGCGCACCGAGACCGGCAGCGCCATCATCCTGCTCGCCGCGATCCTGACCGCCCTGGCCTGGGCCAACGCCGCCCCCGCCACCTACGAGCAGTTCTGGCGCACCCCCCTGTCCATCACCGCCGGGGGCTTCGGCGTCTCCCAGGACCTGCGCCAGTGGGTCAACACCGGCCTGATGACGTTCTTCTTCTTCGTCGTGGGACTCGAAGCCCGCCGCGAGTTCGACATGGGGGAGTTGCGCGACCGAAGACGGCTCGCCCTGCCCCTCGCCGCCGGCGCCGGCGGCATGATCGTCCCCGTCGTGATCTATCTCGGCTTCAACGCGGGCACCCCGGCCGCCCACGGCTGGGGTGCCGCGATGTCCACCGACACCGCGTTCGCCCTCGGCATGCTCGCCCTGTTCGGATCCCACCTGCCCGCCCGCCTGCGCACCTACCTGCTCACCGTCACCGTCGTCGACGACCTGCTCGCTCTGGCGGTCATCGCGATCTTCTACAGCGAGCACGTCACACCACTGCCGCTCCTGACCGCGGTGGCCGTCTTCATCGTGATCCTCACGGTCCGCGCCCTCGGCGTACGCCACGGATCCGTCTACGCCCTGCTGGGCGCCGCGGCCTGGGTCGCCCTGCTGCGCTCCGGCGTCGAACCGGTCATCATCGGCCTGGCGATGGGACTGCTGACCTACGCCTCCCCGGCCTCACGCGGCGACCTGGAACGCGCCACCGACCTGTTCCGCCTCTTTCGCGAACAACCCACCCCCGCCCTGGCCCGCTCGGCCCAGGGCGGCCTCACCTCGGCGATCTCCCCCAACGAACGGCTGCAACAGCTCTACCACCCCTGGGCGAGCTACGTCGTCGTCCCCCTGTTCGCCCTGTCGAACGCCGGGATAACCCTCGGCGGCGGCTTCCTGGCCCAGGCCCTGGCCTCCCCGATCACCCTGGGCATCCTGCTGGCCTACACGGTCGGCAAACCCGCCGGGATCATCGCCTCCTCCTGGCTGGTCACCCTGCTCAGCCGGGGCCGCGTGCGCCCGCCGGTCGGCTGGGCCGCCGTCACGGCCGGGGGCGCGATCGCCGGTATCGGCTTCACCGTCTCCCTGCTGATCGCCACCCTCGCCTTCGACGGCCCCCAGCTCCAGCAGGCCAAGTTCGCCATCCTCGCCGCCGCCCTGTGCGCGCCCGTCATCACCTGGGCCGTCGCCCGCGCCACCACGCTACTCCCGGTACGGCTGCGCATCCGCGCCCTGCTGGGCACCGCCGACACCATCGTCGACCTCGCCGCCCCCGTCGACCCCGACCGCGACCACCTGCGCGGCCCCGCCGACGCGCCGGTGACCGTCATCGAGTACGGCGACTTCGAATGTCCCTACTGCGGCCAGGCAGAACCGGTCGTACGCCGCCTCCTGGCCGACCTCGGCGACGTCCGCTACGTCTGGAGACACCTGCCGCTCACCGACGTCCACCCCTTCGCCCAGCTCGCCGCCCAGGCCGGTGAGGCCGCCGCCGCCCAGGGAGCGTTCTGGCAGATGCACGACCGCCTGCTCGCCCACCAGGATCGCCTGCGTCCCCCCGACCTCATCGACCACGCCCGCGACCTCGGCCTGGACGTCGGCCGTTTCCGCGCCGACCTCCACGACCAGGCCACCACCGCCCGGATCGCCGAGGACGTCGACTCCGCCGACGTCAGCGGCGTGGCCGGCACCCCAACGTTCTTCGTCAACGGGCGGCGCCACCACGGCGCCTTCGACCTCGACAGCCTCTCGTCGGCGATCCGCTCGGCCCGCGCCCGCGCCGGCCTGGACCACCGGCAGGGGTAGGCCGCCCCTTCACCCGCCCGCTGGACCCGGCGGGGGAGCGGGGCGGCCGATGCCGCCCAGCAGGTTGGCGACCAGGGCCTCGGCGAACTCCTCGGTCAGCGGCCGGTCGGGGACCAGGAGCCGGTGGTAGCAGGCACCCCACAGCTGGTCGACGACCACCTCCGGATCCAGGCCCTCCCGCAACTGCCCCCGCTGCGCGGCCCGCTCCAGAGCCCGCACGGCCAGGGCGCGGCGCGGCCCCGAGTAGCGCTCCCGGTAAACAGCCGCCAGATCGGGATCGGTCTGGGCCTGGCCGATGAGCTGTGGCACCACGATCCCGGCCCGGGTGTCGCGCATCAGGCGGACGAACGCCTTCAGCTGCGCGGTGAGATCGGCGGCGATGTCCCCGGTGTCGGCGAAGGCCAGAGCGGGGCCGACCACACCGTAGTAGCCCTCCAGCGCCAACGCCCCCTTGGAGGGCCACCACTTGTGCAGCGTGACCCGGCTTGCCCCCGCCAGGGCGGCGACCTTCTCGACGGTGAAACCGGCCATGCCCTCGGCCAGCAGGAGCTCACCGGCCGCCCGCAGGACCTCCCGGCGCACCTGGTCGGCCGGGCGGCGCCCCCGCCCGCGCCGGACCGGCGGATGGGCGGGCGGGCTGGGATGCGTCACGATCAACCTCCTTGGAACGCGCGCACGGCACGACCACACATATGTACACAGCGTACATAGCTTTGAGCGCCCCACCGGCCGTCGTGGCAGACCGGGGGAGGCGACCCCACCGGCCGGTAGGATCGTCCGCGTGGACCTGGACGACGTGGACCTGGACGACATCGCCGCCCGGCTCGGGGTCCCCGTCGAGGAGGTCGACCGCGTACACCGGCTCGCCGGCGACCGGCCGTCGGCCCCGCTGCCCGCCAAGGCCGACGCGCCCGCGATCCTCGACCGGCTCGCGGTACGGCCGGACGACGCCGCCGAGATCATGGCGGGCTGGCCCGATCCCGGCTCCCCGCACTGGACGCCACAGCTGCGCTGGCTGCTCGACCGCTCGATCGCCCTGGTCCGCGCCGACCTCGGGGGCCACGGCTGGCTGCCGCCCGGCCCGGAGCTCCCCCGCGAACGAGGCCCCGCCTGGCGGCATCTCTACGTGTACGCCTACCTCGCCCTGGCCGACGTCGTCACGGGCTACCACCGCGACCACGGCATCGCCGGCACCGTGACCTGGGCGACCCTCGGCGACCTGGGCCGCAACCTCGCGATCGACCGGCGGATGCGCCGCGAGGGCTGGCCGGTCATGCAGAGCTGGCTGACGCTGCACGCGCGCGGCGCCCTGTACGAGCTGGGACGGCTGCAGCACCACCGCGGCGGCACCACCATCGACCTGCACATCCCCGAGTCGGGTCCGATGACCCCGGAGGCGGTCGCGGCCTCGCTCGACGAGGCCCGCGCGTTCTTCCCCCGCCATTTTCCCGGCGAGCACTACACGGCGTTCTCCTGCGGCTCGTGGCTGCTCGACCCGCAGCTGCTGGAGTATCTACCCGAAGACTCCAACATCGCCCGGTTCCAGCGGAGATTCGAGCTGGAGCCCTACCAGGAGCCGGAAGGGCTGGACGCCGACGTCGAGGTGCTGCGGTTCGTGTTCCGCACCCTGACCACACCGCTCGACCGGCTGCCGCGCCGCACCGTGCTCCAGCGTGCGATCGTCGACCACCTGAAGGCCGGCCGCCACTGGCACATCCGCCGTGGCCACTTCCCGATCTAGGGCCTGTGCGGAGTCGGTGAGATCTCCACGCGCCACGACGACGGTCTACCACCGCGCGGGCGAATCCCGCATTTCCGTTACCCGCTCGTCGGTGAATCTACTCAAAGATAGCATTAGCCGGGTTTTTATGGCGCTTTCCCGGCCATTAGGGAAACCCGGCTGTGCTTTTGCGGATTCCGCGGTCATCGCGACACTCGCCCGCGCGTCAGTGGTCGTCCCAGTGCCCCTCGTGAGCGGCGTGGCGATGACCGTCGTGAACGTAGTCGACGTGGCCGTCGTGCGGGATCGCCACGTGGCCGCAGCCCTCACCGTGCTGGTGATCATGCCCGGTGTGCTCGACGTGGGTGGCCGAGTCGCACTCGTCGGTATGGTCATCGTGGGTTCGGTGCAGGTGCCCGTCGTGAACGTAGTCGACGTGGCCGTTGTGCGGGATCGCCGGGTGGCCGCACCCCTCACCGTGCCGGTGGTCGTGTCCGGCGTGCGGGCGGTGCTCGGTTGAGACAGACATGATTCCCCCTGCTGAATTGTGGTGCCAATACCGAACAATACCCAAGGGGATTTGGCTGCCGAAGCCCGGGAGCGCACGGAGATTCGATCTGGACAATCATTGCCGACGGCTGTTCTATTTTTGTGTTTTCTTATATCACCGCCCTCATCGCTCCCTCACGTTTGGTGGAAGCGCATATGCGGGACGACGCTTCGTAGCTTCTCGCACGTCTCCTCGTATTCGCGTTCCGGGGTGGACTGCCGCATGACGCCCGCCCCGGCACGGAGCCAGGCGCGCTCTCCTTGCGCGAACAGCGTCCGCAGGACCAGTGCCGCGTCCAGCGAGCCGTCGGTTCCCGCCCGGAACACCGCCCCGCCGTAAAGCCCCCGGGGTTCGATCTCGTGGCGGCTCAGAGCCGCCAGGGCGGCGTTTTTGGGGACGCCGGTGACGGTGACCGCCGGGAAGAGCGCCGCGAACGCCGGCCAGGGGCCGAGATCCTCGCGCAACCGCCCGGCGACCCGGGAGGCGAGATGCTGTACCGAGCCGCGTGCCTTGACCGTCATGAACTCCTCGATCACCACCGAGCCGGGCCGGCAGATCGTCTCCATCTCCTCGGCGGCCAGCCGTACCGAGATCGCGTGCTCGTGCACCTCCTTGGGGTCGGTGCGAAGCTCCTCGCGCAGGCGGTCGTTCTCGGCGGGGTCGGGCCCCAGGGCCCGGGTGCCCGCGAGCGGCTGGGTGCGGATCCGGCCGTTGGCCTCCACCTCGACGACGGTCTCCGGGCTGAAGCCCGAGGCTCGCCGGCCGCCGAGGTCCAGCAGGAAGGAGCGCGCGGGGGTGTTGGCCCGGCGCCCGGCGAGGTAGGAGGCGGCGAAGTCGGGCCTCTCCCCCTCGGGCAGCACGACGACCCGCGACAGGACGGCCTTTTCCAGGAGGCCCGCCTGGATGTCGGCGACGCCGCGGGCGACGGCGTGACGGTAGGCGGACGCGCCGGAGGCGACGAGGCGTTCGGCATCCGCCACGGCCGTCGCATCGGCCGCGACGAGATCGTCCGGGCCCTGGAGCAGGGCCGTGACCTTCGCGGCCCAGGCCTCGTCCACGGCCCGCAGTTCGGCCTTTCCCGGGCTGAGGGCGACCTCCACGCAGGGAACCAGGAACGACAGGAGCGGTTGCGTTCCCGCGGCGGCCGGATCACCGTGCAGCAGGTGGGCGAGTTCGAAGGCGGCCCACCCGTACAGGTGACGGGTTACCGCACCGCCGTCGCCGAGTGCCGTGAGCGCTTCGGCGACCCTGTCCAGGGGCCGGCCTTCGGTGGCCGCGCTCCACGCGCGCCCACCGGCGCGGGCGACGACCTCGGTCGCGTCCGCGGTGAGCGTGACGGCGGAACCCGCCGCGAAATACCAGACCCCGTCGTGCTCGTAGACGGCGTACTGCTCGCCGAGGCCGGCTCTGGCGAGACGCACGGCCGCGCGGGCCGGGTCGTCGGGGGCGTCGAACAGGGCCGTGCGGGTGAGGGCGGGTACGGCCCGCGCCCAGTCGCTCCACGGTCCGGATCGCCTGGCGGTCATCGGTGTGCTCCTTGCCGTACGGGGTTGTCGGGCTTCGGCGGACGCGCCGGTCGGCGCCGCCGAGGTCACGGGGCCACTTCCAGCCGCCAGCCGTTGGCGCTCGTGCGCTGTCGCCAGAAGTCGGCGTAGGTGCCGCCGGTGGCGACGAGGTGGGCGTGCGTGCCGCGTTCGGTGATGCGCCCGTTCTCCATGACGAGGACCTGGTCGGCGGCGAGCACGGTGGCGAGACGGTGGGTGATGACGAGCAGCGTCTTGTCGGCGGCCAGCGCCTGGACCGTGGACGTCAGCACGGCCTCGTTCTCCTGGTCGAGGGCGGCGGTGGCCTCGTCCAGGATGAGGATCGGCGCGTCCTTGAGCAGGGCGCGGGCGATGGAGACACGCTGGCGCTGCCCGCCGGACAGGGCGGTGCCGCCCTCGCCGACCCGGGTGGCCCAGCCGTCGGGCAGTTCCTCCACCACCCGGTCCAGCCCGGCCATGACCGCGGCGCGGCGTAGTTTCTCCTCATCGGCGTCCGGATCACCGACGCGGACGTTGTCCTCGATCGTGCCCTCGAAGAGGTAGACGTCCTGGAAGACGATCGAGACGGTCGCGGCCAGGTCCTCGGAGGTGATGTCGCGGACGTCGACCCCTCCGATGCGGACCGTGCCGGTGGTGGTGTCCCAGAAGCGGGCCAGCAGCCGGGCGACGGTGGTCTTGCCGGCGCCGGAGGGCCCGATGAGAGCGGTCATGCTGCGTTCGGGGATGCGGAAGCTCACGTCGCGGAGCAGTTCGGTCTCCGGATCGGTGCGGGAGGCGGAGTCGCCCACGCTCTCGTGCCGGTAGCCGAAGCCGACCGCGTCGAACTCCACGTCGGCTCCGCGCGGCAGCCGGGGTTCGGCCGGTCGCGGGAACGGTTGACGGCCGAGGACGGCGTCCAGCCGGTCCAGGCCGTTGCGGGCGATCCGCATCCCGGCGCCCAGGTCGGCCGCGCCGGACAGGCTGTCGGTGAGCCGGCCGACGAGCACCAGCAGGGCCAGCAGGGTGGGTGCGTCCATGGAGCCGCCCAGGGTCCAGGAGACTCCCAGGGCCAGCAGGAGGGCGAAGACCGTGCGGGTGGCGAAGGCGAAGGACACCAGGCCCGGCACGCCGCGGCGAATCAGCCGGCGATCGGCACGCGACTGCGCCACCAGGGCGTCGTCGAGTGCCCCGTAGCCGTCGACGGTCCGGCCGAAGGCGCGCAGGACCGGCTGGTTCTGCGCGAACTCCAGGACGCGGTCGGCCGATTCGCCGATCGCTGCGTCACGTCCCCGGTCCAGCCCGCTCATCACGGAGGTGCTCCACAGGTGTACCGCCACCAGCACCGGCGCGCACAGCAGCAGCACGAGCGCGACCCGGCCGTCGAAGAGGAAGGTGGCGGCCACGATGGTGAGCGGGGTGAGCACCGAGCCGGTCAGCGGGCGCAGCAGGTGCGCCGGTGTGTTCATCACCTGGATGACGTTCTGGCCGGCCAGGCGGCTGAGTTCGGCGGCCCGCGCGGGGGTGAACCAGCCGATGGGCAGGTCGAGGGCGCGGTCGGCGAGTCGCCGGTGCAGCACCCGCGAGAGCCGGGAGCCGACGGTGAAGCCGCTGCTCACCGCGACGGCCTGGAGGGCGGCGTAGGCCAGTGAGCAGACCGTCAGGGCGGCGAGCCACGGCCACACCTCGCCCGGTCTCTCGCCGAGCAGGGTACGCAGCACCGGCACCAGCAGGGTGAAGGCGAGACCCTGGAGGATGGCGGCGCCCGCCAGTACGACGAGGAGACGGTTCAGGAAACCGGCTCCCTCGGGTCCGAGGACACGGTAGAGACGACGGATCATCGTGAGGTCCTCTCCGGGGAGGCGGCGGGGCTGTCGTGAACGGTCGAGGTCGTGCCGGCCTGGGCCGCCTCCTGGGCTCTCCACAGCCGGGCGTAGCGGCCTTCGGCGGCCAGCAGGTCCACGTGGTTGCCCTGTTCGACGATCCGCCCGCCGTCGAGCACCACGATCCGATCGGCGTGACGGACGGTCGCCAGCCGGTGGGCGATGACCAGCAGCGTGCGACCGGCGGCCAGGGTGGACAGCGCGTCCTGGATCAGCGCCTCGCAGTAGGGGTCGGCGTACGCGGTGGCCTCGTCCAGGACGAGGACGGGGGCGTCGGCGAGCAGGGCGCGGGCGATGGACAGGCGTTGCCGTTCGCCACCGGAGAAGGAGACGCCGGTGGTGACCTCGGTGGCGTAACCGGCGGGCAGTTCGGTGATCCGGTCGTGGATCTGGGCGGCGCGGGCGGCCCGTTCGACCTGGTCGTCACCGGCCGAGGGGCGGCCGAGGCGGATGTTGTCGGCGACCGAGGCCCGCAGCAGCCGCACGTCCTGCAAGACGAAGCCGACATGGCGGTAGAGGTCGGCGGCGGGTATGTCGCGGACGTCGGCGCCACCGATGGTGACGGCGCCCGCCGTGACGTCGTGGAAACGCGGAAGCAGTGCGGCGAGGGTGGACTTACCCGATCCGGAGGGGCCGACGAGCGCGGTGACGGTGCCGGGTTCCAGGTCGAGGTCGATGCCGCTCAGGACGTCGGTACGGCCGTCGTAGGAGAAGGACACCTCGCGCATCGAGACGCGGGAGCCCCGGGGGACGGCGGGTGTCGCGCTTGACGGCAGGAGCGGGGTGTCGAGCAGCGCGGAGATGCGGGTGGCGGCGGCCTGACCGGCCCGGATCTGCTGGATCCGGGGGCCGACCACGCCCATGGGGGCGGCGACGGCCGGTCCGAGCAGGACGAACGGCACGAGGTCGGCGGCGCTCGTCCATCCGCCGGTGACGAACACGGCTCCCACCACGACGAGCAGGAGCAGGACGACGGCCGGGGAGACGACGAGCAGAGCCGCGGTGGAGGTGACCAGCGTGGTGCGGACCCAGGAGGTGAAGAAGTCGGAGAAGCCGTCGGTGGCGGCCAGGAAGCGTTCGTGGACCTGACGGCTTCGGCCGAAGGTCTTCACGACGGCGATGCCGTTGGAGAACTCCACGGCGGCCGAGGAGATCCGGCCCAGGGCCGCCCCGTACTCGGCCATCCGCGCCGCCGCTCCGGCCATCGCCCGGCTGAACAGGTAGGCGCCCAGGGCCAGGGGCAGCGCGCTGAGCAGCGCGAGCCGCCAGTCGAGCGTGAACAGGTAGGCCAGCGCGAGAAGCGGGGCGGTGAGGACGGCGGTGACATCGAGGAGGGTGTGGGCGACGAGCGTGTGCAGCGCGTGCACGTCGTCCTGGACGGCGCGTTTGATCTCTCCCGCCCCCTTGGAGGTGATCCATCCCAGCGGCAGGCGGCCGGTGTGCCCGGCCAGCCGGCGGCGCAACGCGAGCTGCAGGTCGTTGTCGGCGAGATGGCTGACCAGCCCGGCGGCGGAGCCGAGAAGCAGGGCCGCGAGACCGGACAGGCACGCGAGGGTGACCAGCGGCCACAGCTCCTCACCGAGGGCGGGGGAGCCGTCGGTGAGGTGGACGGCGATGCGGGCGACGGCGATGAAGGGGACGACTCCGGCCAGCGCGCCGGCGGCCTGCAGGGCGACGGCCAGGGCGAGGCGGCCCCGGACCTGGCGCAGGATGCCGCGCAACGGCGGCACCCTCGGAGCATCCGACGGGGCCGGGCCCGGGGCGGCGCTGGGTGGCCGCGGGTCTCGGCGTGAGGTGGACGGGGTCATTTGACGAGGACTCCGATTTCGGGGATGGCCTGGCCGCCGGCCTCGGTGACGCGGCGGCTCGTCATGCCCGCCTCGCGGGCGAGCCGGGCGACGTCGAAGGTGTGCCAGTCGTAGCCGTCGGTGACCTCGCGGACGGTGCGGCCGTCTCGCAGGACCTTCCAGGTGGTGGTGAATCGCATGGCGTCGCCCTGGGCGGGCTCGCCGCCGATCCACCACTCGTAGGTCTGGCGGCCGATGGTCTCGCGAAGGGACATCACCGGTGGGATGACGCGGGGGGCGGAGACCCCCATCAGCTCGACGACGATGAGACCGCCGTCGGGCAGCCGGTCGCGGAGCCGTCGCCACAGGGCGCGGCGTTCGGTGGCGGTGAGATGCCCGGCCACGCCGAAGATCACTACCGCGGAGAGCCGTTCGGGAAGCTGGAGGTCTTGCGCCGAGCCGTCGACGACGGTGACGCGGCGGCGCAGGTCCGCCTCCCGGGCGATCCGGGAGGTGAGGACGGCCCGCATGGTGGCGGAGGGCTCGGCGGCGATGATCTCCGCCTGCGGCAGCGCGGCGGCGATGACCTCGGTGATCCGGCCGGTGCCGGCGCCGATCTCCAGTACGGGGCCGTGGGAGACGTCGACGCCGGCCAGGACACGGGCGAGCGGTGGTCCGCTGCTGGCGGTGTGGCGGGTGGCGACCATCTCGTAGAACTCGGCCGAGGGCGCGTAGTAGTCGATCATGGGGTTCTCCTGGTCGGGCGGATGGTCAAGGGGTGCTGGGCCACCGGTGAGCGCCCATGGCCAGTGACGGGTCCAGACGGCGAAGCACCGCCGTGACGACCTCCTGGCGTCGTGGAGCGAGGTAGAAGTGGTCGCCGGGAAAGGTGTGGACCTGGGTGCGAGCGGTGGTGAGATCGGCCCATCCGCCGGCTCGGTCGCGACCGCTTCGCGGGGTCAGCTCCGGATCGTCCGCGCCGGTGAACACCTCGATCGGGCAGCGCAGCGGGGGCCGGGAGATCGGGCGGTAGGTCTCGATGAGGCGGTAGTCGTTGCGCACGCAGCCGAGCACCACCGGGCGCAGGTCGGGATCGGTGAGCACCTCGTCGCCGGTGCCGCCGAGCCGTCGCAGTTCCCGGCACAGGAGGTCGTCGCTGTGCCGGTGGACCTCACCGACGGTGGCGGTGCCCGGGGCCTCGCGGCCGGAGACGAACAGCCGCCGCGGGCCGAGCGCCTCGCGGCGCCGCAGGTCGTGGGCCACCTCCCAGGCGACGGCCGAGCCCATGCTGTGACCGAACAGGGCGTAGGGGCGGTCGAGCGACGGCACCAGGGCGTCGGTGACGGCTGTGACCAGCTCGTCCATCCGGTCCACCATGGGGTCTTCGAAGCGGTCCTCCCTGCCCGGGTACTGGATGGCCCACAGCTCGACCTCCGGCGGCAGCAGGGCCGCCCAGGGGCGGTAGAAACCGGCGCCGCCCCCGGCGTGCGGCAGGCAGATCAGCCGGAGCCGGGCCGCCGGTCGCGGGCTCCAGCACCGGATCCACGGGCCCAGACGCCGCGGCGCCCGGTGGGTTCCCGTGCCCGTCCACGAAGCGGGCGGATGGGTGCTCACCACGTCACCGGCAGCCGCTCGATGCCGAAGGTGGCCGAGTCGTGCTTGAAGTCGATCTCCTCGTCCGGGACCGCCAGGCGCAGCGTCGGTACGCGGCGGATCAGTGTCTCGAGGGCGACCTCAAGCTCCAGCCGGGCCAGGTGCTGGCCGATGCACTGGTGGACGCCGTAGCCGAAGGCGACGTGGTGGTTGTCCGGGCGGCGAAAATCGATCCGGCCGGGGTCGGGGAACTGCTCGGGGTCGTGGTCGGCGCCGGCGAGCAGGGCGATGACGCCGTCGTCGGCGGGGATCACCGTGCCGGAGATCTCGATGTCCTGGGCGGCGACCCGCAGCGGGATGGAGTCGGCGATCGACATCACTCGCAGGAACTCGTTGACGGCGGCCGGCATCAGGGAGGGGTCGGCTCGCAGTTCCTCCATCAGATCGGGCCGCTGCAGGAGCAGCAGCGTGCTCAGAGCGATCATGTTCGTGCTGGTCTCGCGTCCGGCGTTGATGGTGATGCCCACGGTGGACAGCAGTTCGGGCAGGGTGATGTCGCCGGTCCGCAGGTGGCCGACGACGAGTCTGGACAGCAGGTCGTCGCCCGGTTGTTCCTGCCGCTGGGCCACCAGGTCGGAGATCAGGGCGAACAGTCCGCCCAGTGCCTCGGCGACCTGCTCGGCGCTGCTGTGGCGGGAGCCGGAGATACGGGTGACGTCGCGGAAGAACTCCAGGTTCTCCGCGGGGATGCCGAGCAGTTCGCAGATCACGGAGGTGGAGACGGCGTTGGCGTACAGGGGGACGAAGTCGACGGGTGCCTCGGCCGCGAGCATGGAGTCCAGAAGACCGTCCACGATGGTCTGCACGGCGGGCCGCATGGCGCGGATCCGGCGGACGGTGAACTCCGGCAGCAGCATCCGGCGGTAGCGGGTGTGCTCGGGGGCGTCGGTGCGGATGAAGGGGCGCAGCCGGGCCCCGATCTCCTGCTCGCCCTCACCGAGGGCGGGGAAGTTGGGGCGGCGGATGTCGGCGCTGATCCGCGGGTCGGCGAGCAGTTCGCGGACGTCCTCGTAGCGGGAGACCACCCAGGCTTCCCGCCCGGTGGGCAGGGTGACCCGGGCGACGGGTTCGAGGGCGCGCAGGCGGGTGTACTCCTCGGGGGCCGAGAAGGGGCAGCCCCGGCGGATGGGGAAGTCCCGCGGACGGGAGGCGTCCGGCGCGGGGGCGGAAACGGGCACGGGCACGCTGGAAGGCGTGGGCGGATTCATCGGTCGTCCTTCGTCGTCGGCGAGCAGGGAGGAAAGGGTCAGGGGAGGTCGCGACCGGCTACCGGGTGAGCTCGGCCAGCGGCGGCGCGCCGGGCCGGGTGGGCAGCGGCCGCAGGCGCAGCCCGGACTCCTCGGCCACCTGCCGCAGCCCGAAGGGAATCCACCGGTAGGAGTCGTGCACCAGGCGCAGCGGGACGTCCTCCTCGTCCCGGTACACCCGCCAGGTGGTGTGCAGCCGCATCGTGGCGGGGTCGTCTCGGTCGGGGGCGCCGGAGAACCACCATTCGTAGCGGTGGTGACCGGCTCGGGCGGTGGCCATCCGGGCTTCGGGAAGGACGAGGGGGCTTTCCATCCCCATGAGTTCGACGATGACGACGCCCTTCGGGGACAGGCGCGGCAGTAGGCGCTCCCACAGCCGCCGGCGTTGCCCGGCGTCCAGGTGGCCGAGTACGCCGCACAGCAGGACGGCGCTGACGCGGTCGGGCAGTTCCAGCTCCGGCGCGGCGTCAGCGGTGATCGTCACCCTGGGGCGCAGGTACGGGTCGCTGAAGACGCGGCTGGTCAGGACGGCCCGCATGCCGACGGCCGGTTCGCAGGCGAGGATCTCCGCATCGGGCCGGGCTCGGGCGACGGCCTCGGTCAGCAGGCCGGTACCGGCCCCGATGTCGAGCACCGGCCCGTACGAGAGGTCCGTACCGGCCAGTGCCCGCGCGACGGCGGGAGCGCTCGCGCCGGCGGTGTGCCCGGTGGCGACGAGATCGAAGAACTCGGCCGACGGCGTGTACGCGAGCGCCGCCTCGGTGCCCGCGAGAGGGGGGCCGGACGGGGAGCCGGATCCGGGGATCGGTCCCGCTCCTCCGGCCGGGACCGACCGGGCGGGGAACACCTCGCCGACCGGAAGGGGGCGTGGCGCGGGAGGCCGGACGATCTCCGGCGGCCCGAGCCGGGCGGCCAGGTCGGACCAGATACGGCACACCGTCAGGTCGTACTGCGCCGCCCGCAGCACGTCCTCGCCGTCGGTCACGGCCGCTCGCAGTTCGTCGAGCGCGCGGCCGACGGCCCGGGGCCACAATCTGGAAAACACCTCGCGGAACGTCCCGGTGCCGCCGGCGACCGAGGTCGTCGTGAGGTCGAGGTCGCCGGTGCCCGGCCCGTCGAGCACGAACCGGCGGTCGTCGTCGCGGTTGACGTGCAGGCGCGGGCTCCACAGCAGCGGCCCGTGGGTGTCGGCCAGGGTGAGGACCCCGCCCTCGGTGCCCAGTGACACCCGGTGCCAGTGCAGGGCGTGGTTGTCGCGGTCGGCGGGGTCGAGCTGGTGGTGGACCCGCACGGTCAGCGCCACCCCGCCGAGCACCCCCTGCAGGAGGCGGAACGGCTGCGTGCCGACCTCCTCGGGCAGGGCCAGGGGGCCGGTGAAGCGCCAGGGGCGCAGCGAGCCGAGTGCCCGTCCGAGGATGTCCACCATCGGGTGCATCAGGTGGACGGGGGTGGCGGCGTCGAGGAACAGCGGCTTCTGGCGGGCGGTGAGCCTGCGGGCGGCCCGGATGAACGCGCGCACCGGCTCGACATGCGGGTAGTGCGTGTTGAGCCGGTACTGCACGCCGTGGCGGCGGGCGAGTTTCAGGCACTCGGTCAGCTCGTCCAGATGGACGGGGTGTTCCTGAAGGACGTGGATCCCGCGACGTATCAGGGCCTTGGCCAGCGCGGTCCCCTCTCCTCCGGATATCGACGAGCCGACCACGACGCACGCCGCGTCGATGTCGCCCGGCAGCCGGTCGACCTCGGTGTAACAAGGGACGCCGAGACCTCGCGCGTAGGCGCGGGAGGCCGCGGAGCCGCGGCTGAGGATCGCGGCCAGGGTGTAGCCGGGGTGGGCCAGGACGGCTTCGGCGTAGAAGCGGCCGAAGTTGGTGCCGCAGACGACCACCCGCAGCGGGGCTCGCTCGTTCACAGGACGCCCTCCTCGACCGGCTCGCCGGCGGATTCGGACAGCTCGAACCGTTCGACGGCCCCGCCGCCGCGGAGCCGGTCGACGACGGTGCCGGGGTCGAGCACGTCGCAGGCGAAGTGCACGCCGGGCGGGACGCTCGCCCTCACGATCGCGTCCACGGCCAGTGCCCCGACGGCGGCGGTGAGCCGGTAACTGCTGGCGGTGCGTACCGTCAGCCGGCGCCGCGCGGGCCGGCCGGCCGAGGTGCCGGTCAGCTGGAAGCCGAGCACGTAGTAGGGCGTGCGCCCGGCCAGGTCGAGGTCGGCGGCCAGGATCAGCCGGGTGGCGAGTTCGCCGAGGTCGGCTCCTGCGGCGAGGCGGCCCGGCAACAGGTTCAGCAGGGCGCGTACCTGCGGGCCGGGGTGGACGTTGAACCAGTCCACCCGCTCCAGCCCGAGAAGCGTGGCCAGGCGTTCGCTCTCGCCGCTGAGGAAGGGTTGCACGGCCACCCGGCCGGGAAAGCCGGGGATCTCGGCGTCCTCGACGGCCCGCAGCGCCCGGGAGGTTCGGCGCCCGCCGCGGACGGCGGCCAGCGGTTCCCCGTAGGCGGCGCCGTTCGCGCCGCCTGCGGTGAGGGAGAGCATCAGGTCGACGGCCACGGTCGGGGAGCAGGGCTCCAGGCCGCCGCAGTGAGCGGTCAGCGCCGATACGCCGTCCAGTACGCCGTCCAGGTCCTGGCGGGCGAGCCAGCGCGGCAGGATGGCCGACAGGCCGGGCAGCGCTCCCGCCGACAGGATCACGGTCCGGCCCTCGCGGGCCGGGTCGCCGTCGGCGAGCAGGTCCTCCGCGGCCGGGTCGTCACCGGCCACGTCGACGCAGTGCGCTCCGGCGGCCAGCGCGGCCGAGGCCACGGTGGCCCTGAGCCGGTAGGTCGGGCCGGCGCAGTTGAGGACGACGTCGCATCCTCGCACGAAGGCGGCCAGGCTCGCGGCGTCGGCGGCGTCGGCCCGGACGACGTCGCCGCCACCGGCGAGTTCCTGGCCGGCCACGGCCCGCAGCGCGTCCGTCCGGCGCCCGCCCAGGCGCAGCGCGCCGTGGCCGAGGTCGCGCAGCTCGCGGACCGCGGCCCGGCCCACCGCGCCGGAGGCGCCCAGTACCCCGATGACGCGCGTGCCGCTCATCGGGTCACCGCGCCGTCGGTCAGTTCGGCGAGGACCTTCAGCACCGCGGGGGCGTGCTCGGCCGACAGGCAGCTGAAGTGGTCGCCGCCGATGTCGACGATCTCCAGGTCGCCCAGGGTGAGTTCCTGCCAGTACTCGGTGACGGCGGCCTTGCTGCCGGGGAAGGGGTAGGCGCCGTCGTGCCGCAGGAAGGTGATGTCGCCGGCGTAGGGTTCGGCGCTGTAGCGGGTGATGGCGAAGACGCTCTGGCGGTAGGCGGAGAACAGCCGGGTCATGTGGTCCGGTTCGTAGTCGCCGGCCGAGGCGGGGACCGCCTCGCACATCCGGGCGATGCGCGTGGCACGCGGGAGGGTGGCCAGGTTACGGAAGCAGGCGGCGACGTCGGCGTACTCGCCGGTGAGGGCGGCGAGCCCGCCGTCGGGCAGCACGCCGGGGCTGCCGGCCAGTACGGCGTCGGTGGCGGCCGCCACCCGGTACTGGTCGCCGGGGAAGCCCAGGTCGGCCGGGTCGATGCCCATCATCACCGCGAAGGAGTACTCCGACAGCAGTTCGTCGTCGAGGCGGAACCTCGGGCTGTGGCTGCTGATCACCGTCAGGCTCTCCACCCGGGCGCCGGACTCGGTCAGGTTACGGGCCACCTCGGTGGCGATCAGACCGCCAAGGCAGTACCCCACGACGTGGAAACGCCTTTCGCCGCCCGCGGTCAGCGCGCGGGCGTAGCCGGCCGCGAGCTGTTCGATGAGCCCTTCGGGCGGGGCGGCCAGATAGCCATCGAGGCCGGGGACCTCCAGGCCTACGACGTCGGCGACCCCGGGGGAGCGCCGCCTGATCTCGGTGACCAGCGCCCGGTACGGCATGATCGTCCCGGTTCCGGCGTGGACGAGGACGGTGGTGGGCTCGTCCACCGAGCGGGCGCCGTGCAGGTGGATGACGGGATCGACCGGCGCGCCGGGCCGGTCGGCCGGCGACTCGCCGGTGAGGCCGCGCAGGAAGGCGGCCAGACCGGCCACCGTGGGGCGCCGCAGCATGTGCCGCAGCACGACCTCCCACTCCAGGTCGGCGGCCTGTGCGATCCGCTCCCGCAGCCGGCCGACCATGCGGGCCACCAGCAGGGAGTCTCCGCCCAGGGCGAAGAAGTCGTCGCTGCGCCCGACGTGCTCCACGGCCAGCAACCCCGCCCACAGCTCGGCGAGCCTGCTCTCCAACTCGTCCATCGGCCGCTCGTCGGCGGCCGGAGCCGTCTGCGTGCTCTCGCGGGGCAGCCAGGAGCGCAGCAGGTTACGGTCGGTCTTGCCGTTGGCCGTGCGGGGCAGGGCGTCGACGATCTGCCACAGCGACGGAACCATGTACTCGGGCAGCCGGGTGGACACCTCGCGTGTCAGCTCGCCCGCCGTGACGTGGGCGCGGTCGGCCTTCAGGCGGGCGAGGAAGAGTTCCTGGCCGGTGGCGGCCAGCGGGTCGCCCGCCTCCGGAAGGGAGAGGACGTCGACCGCTTCGTGCCGGTCCAGCAGGTCCAGCCACTGCGGCCGGGTGAGGAAGGACTGCCCGTTGTGCGCCCGGTGGTCGCTCCAGGCGCGTCCGGCGACCTCCAGGAACTCCATGGACACCAGCAGCGGGTAGTGGTCGTCGCGGGTGTTCTCCACGAACATCAGGTGGCCGCCGGGTACCAGCAGCTCACGAAGCCGGGCGAGCGCGGCCTCGGTGTCGGAGGTGGCGTGCAGGGTGTTGGCGCACACCACGACGTCGAAGGAGTTGGGGAGAAACCCCTGCCCGCGCGGGTCGTCGTCCACGTCGAGGCGTTCGTGGCGCACCCAGGGGTGGTCGGCGAAGCGCTCGCGCGCCTCGTTGAGGAAGAACGCCGACGGGTCGCTGAACACGTAGTCCACGCCGTATTCGGCCAGGGCCGCCACCAGTTCGCCGGTCGTGCCGCCGACACCGCCGCCGACCTCCAGCACGCGCAGCCGCTCCTCGCCCGCATGACCGGCGGCGATCTCCCGTACGGCGGCCACGAGGGCCTGGTTGAGGTGGCGGATGGCCAGGTTGTCGCGGTAGGCGGCGTCGGCCGCCTCCACGCTCGCCCCGGGAAAGAGCAGCGCGCGGATGTCGAGGTCGCCGGAGATGAGGTCGGGCAGCCGCTCGGCGCAGGTGCGCATGACCTCGAGCAGCGAGCTGCTCCAGCCGACCTCCCGCTCCAGCGCGGTGGCGTGCCGCCAGGTGTGCTCCAGGTCGGCTACGGAGACCGGGCGCAGCCCGCCGAAGGTCGCGGTGGCCTCCTCGTACCCCAGGCGGCCCCGGCCGGTGAGCGCGCGCAGCCAGCGGCGCAGGACATGGCGGTGACGCGGGGTGGAGCGCAGCGCGGCGTAGATCTCCTCGGCGCTGTGCCCGGCGCTGCCGGCGAACAGCCCGGCGCCGGTGAGCACCCGGCTCATCACCGAGAGCGCGACCTCGTCGAGGGCGTCGAGGAAGGCGGTCAGCCGTTCGGCGTCGATCCGCGCGGAGGCCTCGCCTACGGCGTGCGCCGCGGCCTGGCGTGCGCGGGCGGCGGACGGGGGTGCGGGTTCGCCGGACCCGTGGTGCGCGGTTTCGACGAACGCGGCCAGGCGGCGCCCGCCCGAGGCGGAGTCGTCGACCAGGACGGCCCCCGCGCCGACCGAGGGGTGGGCCTGCACGGCGGCCTCGATCTCGGCGAGTTCCACCCGGTAGCCGCGGATCTTCACCTGGGCGTCCTCGCGGCCGAGGAACTCGATGTCCCCGTCGGGCAGGTAGCGGCCCAGGTCGCCGGTGCGGTAGATCCGCTCACCGGTGGCCGGGTCGGTGATGAAACGCTCCGCGGTGCGGGCCTGGTCGCCGAAGTAGCCCATGGCCACTCCGGCCCCGCCGATGTGGAGCTCACCGGCGACCCAGTCGGGCCGGGGCCGCAGGGCGTGGTCGAGCACGGCGAAACGCTGGTTGGTCAGCGGACGGCCGTAGGGGATGCTGGGCCGGGCGGTGTCCACCGCGCCGATCGGGTGCGCGATCGACCAGATGGAGCCCTCGGTGGCGCCGCCCAGGGAGATGACCTCCAGGCCGGGCAGGATCGTCCGCGCCTCGCCGGGCAGGGTGACCGGGATCCAGTCGCCCGACAGCAGGGCCAGCCGCAGTGTGCTGTGCGGGCCGGGGGGTTCCGAGCGCAGCCAGTCGCAGAGCATCTGCAACTGGCCGGGCACCGAGTTCCACACCGTGACGCCGCAGGTGGAGATGAGGTCGGCCCAGTGCGAGGGGTCGCCGCGGCGCCCGGCCTCGGGCAGCACCAGCACGCCGCCCGCCGACAGCGGGCCGAAGATGTCGTAGACCGACAGGTCGAAGCCCAGCGAGGCGATGCCGAGGACACGGTCGCCGTCGGTGACGGCGTAGCGGTGGTTGATGTCCTGGACCGTGTTGAGGGCGGCCCGGTGGCTGATCATCACCCCCTTGGGGGTGCCGGTGGAGCCGGAGGTGTAGATGACGTAGGCCAGATCGTCGGGGGCGGCGCGCCGCGCCGGGACGGCGTCGGGGGTGTCCGCTTCGGGCAGCCGGTCCACCACGACGGCCGACACGCCGCCGGGCAGATCGTCGATCTCCGCCAGCCAGGACTGGGTCAGCACGGTACGGACGGCGGCGTCGGCGAGGATCGCGTCGCGGCGGGCCGGGGGCTGCGCGGTGTCGACGGGCAGGTAGGCGCCACCGGCCAGCAGCGTGCCCAGCACGGCGACGACCTGCTCCCAGCCCTTGTCCATCCAGACGGCGACCGGTTCGGCCGGGCGCAACCCGGCCGCGACCAGCAGATCGGCCACCCGCGCCGCTCGCCCGAGCAGCTGGCGGTAGGTCAGGGTGCGCTCGGGGGAGCGCACCGCGACCGCTTCGGGGGTGGCCAGGGCGCGGGCCAGGACCGGCTCGTGAAGCAGTTCCTCCGGCAACGGGCCCCGCGTCGCGTTGACCTCGACGCGGCGGGCCGTCTGCGCCGCGGGCAGTTCGACGCGGGCCGGCCGCTCCCAGGCGTCCTCGGCGTCGTCGCCGTCGGCCGCCAGCAGTTCGACCAGCGCTGCGTAGGCGCCGAACATGTCCTCGGCGACGCCGTCGGGCAGGGCGCCCTCGCGGACGTCCCAGGACGTGACCAGCCTCTCGCCCCGCTCCATGACCTGGCAGTCCAGCCACACCTGCGGGGTCTGGGTGAGGGCGTAGGAGACCTCCGGCGGGATGCCGTCCGGCGTTCCGGCGCCGCCCAGGGCGCTGGTGAAGACGACCGGCATCAGCACGGGGGCTCCGGCCCGGCGTGAGAGCTCGGCCAGTACCTCCGAGCCGGTGAACAGCGGGTGGCGCAGGTCCTCCAGCAGCTGGGCGCCGATCTCCTTGACCCGGCCGGTGAAGGAGGCCGGTGCGCTCAGGTCCACGGCGAGCAGTTCCACCGTGGTGAAGTCACCGACGAGGCGGCCGATGTCCTCGTGCAGCGCCGGGCGGTCCACGGTCGGCACGTTGAGGGTGAAGCGCGCGGCGCGCGACCAGCGGCCGACGATCTCGGCGTACGCGGTGAGCAGCACCGTCGAGACGGTCAGCCCACGCCGCCTGGCGCGCTCGCTCAGCCGCCGCCTGGCCGCTTCCGGCAGCAACCGCTCCAGGCGGCGGAACCGGACGTCACCGTCGCCGGGGTCTTCGGGAGCGGCCCAGGGTTCGGCTCTCGGCAGCTCCGGCGGGGGCGGCAGCTCCCGCAGCCGCGCCGTCCAGTACTCCCGATCCCGCAGGTAGGCGGGGGTGTCGGTCAGGGCCCGCCGGGCCAGGACGTAGTCCCGGAAGGTGATGCCCAGCGGGGCCGGTACGCCGCCGCCGCGGTACAGGTGGTGGAACTCGGCCAGCAGGAGGCGCAGGCTGGCGTGGTCGACGGTGAGCATGTCGAACGACAGGTGCAGCACGGCCCGCCCGGGGGCCCGGGTGATGTGCGCGTCGAACAGCGGCCAGCGGTCGGTGGGCCCCCGGCGTAGCGACATCCTGGCGCGGGCGTCGTTCAGGGCGGCCTCGGCCCGCGCCGGGTCGGTGGTGTCGGTGTCGGTGACGCGCAGCTTGGGGGTCTTCGGCAGCACCCGCTGGTATCCGTCGGTGTGGACGACCGCGCGCAGCATGTCGTGCCGTTCGATCAGGTGCTGCCAGGCGGCGGCGACGCGGCCGGTGTCGAGGTCGGGGTAGTCCAGCTCGACGTAGGCGTGGCAGGCGACACCGCCGTAGGCGTAGGCGTCGGCCCGGCCGATCAGGTAGGCGGCCTGTATGCCGGTCAGGGGGAAGGGGTCGTGGCGGCCTTCCTCGTCGTGCTGCAGGGGACGGCCCTCCTGCTCATCGGCCGAGTCGGCCAGGTGGCGCAGGATCGCGTCCTTGTGGGCGCGCAGCTCGGCGCGCCGCTCGTCGGTGAGAAAACCCGTGGGGGCCCGGAAGCGCAGGTGCCCGTCCTGGGCCCACAGGACCACGCCGTCACGTGCGTATCGGGCCAGCAGTTCGGTGATGTTCACAGTTCTCCGATTTCGATGTCGGCCGCGGCGGTGATCTTCGCGGCGAGCGCGGCGATGGTCGGTGCGGCCAGGAGGGTGCGGATCGTGATACCGGCCCCGAAACGGCGTTCGATCGCCGACACCAGGCGGATCGCCGACAGGCTGTCCCCGCCGGCGGTGAAGAAGCCGGCGTCGCGGTCCGGCGCCGAACCGGGCAGCTGGGCCTCCCACAGCTCGGCCAGCGCGGTCTCCACCTCTCCCCGGGGCGGCTCGCCGGCCGGGGAGGTGCCTTGGGCGGCCAGCAGGGCCAGCGCGGCGCGGTCGACCTTGCCGTTGGCGGTCAGCGGCAGCGCGGGAAGCAGCAGCACCCGGGAGGGGACGGCGTAGGCGGCCAGGCGCTCACCGAGCCGGCGATGAAGCCGCTCCGACAGTCCTGGCGCGTCAGGGCCGGTGGGGGAGCCGCCGGGCAGCTCGCGGGGGACGGCGAAGGCGACCAGCCGCCGGGCGGTGCGCTCTCCCACGGCCACCACGGCGGCCCGGAAGATGTCGGGGTGGGATTCGATGGCCGCCTCGACCTCGCCGGCCTCGATGCGATGCCCGGCGATCTTCAGCTGGGTGTCCAGCCGGCCGAGGAACTCCAGGAGCCCGTCCGAGCGGTAGCGGCCCAGGTCGCCGGTACGGTACCAGCGCTGCCCGTCGTGGGTGGGGAACTTCTCCGCGGTGCGCCGTGGATCGCCCAGGTATCCCATGGCCAGCCCGGCGCCGCCGATCCACAGCTCGCCGGGTGTCCAGTCGGGGCAGTCGCGGCCGAAACCGTCGACGACGCGGTAGCGCTGACCGGTCAGCGGGCGCCCGTAGGGGATGGACGCCCAGCCGGGGTCCACCTTCTCGACGGTGAGGGTGTTGGACCACACCGACGCCTCGGTGGCGCCGCCCATGGCGACGAACCGGCAGGGCCCTACGGTGAGGGCCCGCAACCGGCCCGGCAGGTCCAGGCCGATCCAGTCGCCGGAGACCAGCGCGACGCGCAACCCCCGCAGTGCTCCGCTGTCGGCCGCGGCGTGCTCCGCCGCGTCCAGGAGCAGGTCCAAAAGCGCCGGCACGGTGTTCCACACCGTCACCTCGTGACGGCGCACGAGCTCGGGCCAGCGCTCGGGTTCGTGCCGCAGTTCGTCGGCGGGCAGCAGCAGTGACCCACCGGCCGACAGCAGCCCGAAGATGTCGTAGACCGACAGGTCGAAGTCGAGTGCGGACAGGGCGAACACGCGGTCGCCGGGGCCGATGTCGTGGCGCGCCCCGATGTCGGCGACGGTGTTCCAGGCCGCGGCGTGGGAGATCTTCACTCCCTTGGGCTCGCCCGTCGACCCGGACGTGAAGATCACGTAGGCGAGTGCCTCGACCGGCGCGTGACGTGCTCGCTCCAGCGGTTCGTGGCTCAGCGCCTCCCGAAGGGACATCACCTGGTGCGCCCCGGCTTGCGGCGGTTCGGATCGTTCACCGAGGGTCAGGCCGATTCCCGCGGCCGCCCGTATCCGGTCGCGGCGGGCGGCGGGCTGGTCCAGGCCGATCGGGACGTAGGCGGCGCCCGCGGCCAGCACCCCCAGCACGGCCGTGATCTGCTCGGGCCCCTTGGGCAGGCTGACCGCGACGAGGTCTTCTGGCCGTACGCCGCGCTCCAGCAGGGCGGCGGCGACACGCAGCGCCCCGTCGGCGAGCGCGCCGTAGCCGATGGTGCCGCCCTCGCAGGTGACCAGCGCCGTCCGGTCCGGTTCGGCGGCGGCGCGTTCGAAGAACGCCTCGTGCAGCGGCCGGGGAATGACGGGGTCGCCCTCCTCCTCCAGCGCCACCTCCACACGCCGACGCCGCTGCGCGGCCGGTAGCGGGTCCGGGATCGGCGCGCTCCAGTCGCCGTCGGCCAGGTGGTGGATCAGCCGGGTGTGGGCGTCGAACATGGCGTCGAGGACGCCGTCGCTGAACAGTTCCTCCACCGCGTCCCAGGTGACGATGAGCTCGCCGGATTCCTCGGTGACCTGGTTGTCCAGGATGACCTGGGGGGACTGGGAGATTCCCCACACCTTGGGCGGGAAGCCCGAGGCCGGGTCGGACAGTGCGGCGTCGCCGACGCCGAGCGCGCTGGTGAACACCACCGGCGCTGCGGCGTCGAGGGTGCCGCTGCGGCGGGCGAACTCCCGCAGCAGCCAGGCGATCGGCACGTCCTGGTGGTCGAGGTCCTCGGCCTGCCGCCGCTGTAGCGCGGCGGCGGCCGGCAGCCAGCCGTCGCCGGAGCGGCGGTAGGCGGCCAGCGACAGGGAGGTGAAGTCGCCCAGGACGCGGTGGACGTGCGGGTGCGCCTCCCGCCGGTTGAACAGGGTGAGGGTGAGGGTGAGGGCGTCGGTTCCGCTCCAGGTCGCCAGGACCTCCCCGTAGACGGCGAGCAGCACGGTGGAGGGCGTCAGGCCGTGCCCGGCGGCGCGCTCCTTGACGGTGCGCCAGGCGGCGGCGTCCAGGCGCAGCTGCCTGCGGGTGAACCGGGGCCTTTCCAGCAGCGCCGGATCCCGCTCCAGGGGCAGGGCGGGGACGGGCGGCAGTTCCTCCAGCCGCGCCCGCCAGTGGGCGCGGGCCCGTTCGGCAGAACGGGGGTCGGCCGGCAGCTGGGTGAGGTAGTCGCGAAACGACAGCTCGATCGCCGGCAGCGAGGCGCCGGGGTCGGCGTAGAGGGCGTTGAGCTCGGCGTACAGGGTGGTGATCGACAACGCGTCCAGGACGAGGTAGTCCAGGCCGACGGCGAGCCTGGTGCGGACCGATCCGGCGGGGCCGGGGTAGCGCACCGCCGCGAGGTCGAAGAGCGGCCAGCGGCCGGGGTCGCGGACCTGGTGCGACATCCGCTCGCGCAGGGCGGCCAGGGCCTGGTCGGCTCCGGCCTCGTCGGTTTCCCGGCAGTCGATCCGGTACGGTGCGACGCTTTCCAGTACCCGCTGTGTGCCCTCTTCCACGACGGCGCGCAGCATGGCGTGCCGCCGGATGAGGGCCTGCCAGGCCCGCTCCAGCCGTCCCAGGTCGACGTCGGCGCCGTCGAACTCGCTGTAGTGCCAGGTTCCGACGCCGCCGAGGGTGAAGCCGGGGTCGCGTCCGGTGTGGTAGGCGGCCTGGACGTCGGTGAGCGCGAAGGGCTCGTGGGCGCGGCCGGGGTCGGCCGTAAGGATGGGAGCCGGTGCGGCGTCCGGGCCGGGGACCTCGGCCAGAAGGGTCAGCGGCGCGCAGAATTCCCGCAGGACCGGGTGGGCGAAGAGCGCGGCCACCCGGGCCCCGCCGATGCCGGCGGCGCGCAGCCGGCCGATCACGCGGGTCGCGATGAGCGAGTCGCCGCCGAGTGCGAAGAAGCCGTCGCCGCGGCTCACCTCACCCACCCCGAGGAGCTCGGCCCACACACCCGCGACCACGCTCTCCACCGGCCCGGACGGGGGTTCGGCCGCCACGGGACGCTCACGTGCGGAGGCCGTCAGCAGGTGCCGCACGGCCGCCCGGTCGAGTTTGCCGTTGGAGGTGAGCGGCATCGTGTCCATGACCAGGATGTGCTCGGGAAGCATGTAGGCGGGCAGCCGTTCGGCCGCCCGGCTGCGCAGGGCGTCGAGGTCCAGGAGGGCGCCGCCCTCGGGCGATGCGGGGGAGACGGCCGCCGCGAGGCGGCGCACCGGGCTCTCCAGTACGGTGGCCACCGCGTGCAGCACCTCCGGGTGCTCCTCCAGGGCCGCTTCGACCTCGCCGAGTTCGATACGGTGCCCGCCGATCTTCACCTGGTGGTCGGCGCGGCCGAGGAACTCCAACACGCCGTCCGGCCGGTAGCGGGCCACATCGCCACTGCGGTACCAGCGCTCGCCGTCGTGCTCGACGAACCGGGACGCGGTGCGCTCGGGGTCGCCGCGGTAGCCGGTGGCGACGCTCGGCCCGCCGATCCACAGCTCGCCGGGCACCTGGTCGGGGCGGTCGCGTCCACGGCCGTCCACGACGCGGGCCCGCGTGTTGCGCAGCGGCACGCCGTAGGGGATGGACTTCCACGCCGGATCGACCTCGCCGACCTCGAAGACGGTGGAGTGCACGGCGGCCTCCGTCATGCCGCCCAGGGCCACGAAACGGCAGCCCGGGACGAGGGCGCGCAGCCGGGCGGGCTGGTCGAGCCCGACCCAGTCGCCGCCGAGCAGGACCAGGCGCAGCGCGTCGCCGAGCCCGCCGTCCCCGCCGGCCGCCATGAGCAGGTCCAGCAGCGCGGGCACGCACTGGAGGACGCTGACGTCGTGCTCGCGGACCAGGTGGGCCCAGTGGTGGGCGTCGCGCCGGTGCTCCTGGCCGACGACGACCACCTGCCCGCCGGCCGACAGCGGGGCGAAGATGTCGTAGGTGGCCAGATCGAAGTCCAGGGCGGAGATCGCCAGCGTGCGGTCGCCGGGCCCGACACCGAACTGATCCCCGATCGCGTCGACGGTGTTGACGATCGCGCGGTGGCAGACCTCCACCCCCTTGGGCGACCCGGTCGAGCCGGAGGTGAACAGCAGGTACGCGGTGCTGTCGCCTGCGGGGTGGGCGACGGGCCCGGGGGCCAGCCCCTCGGCGTCGGCCAGGCGCAGCACGCTCACCCCGGGCAGGTCGGCGCACAGGTGGGCGTGCGCGTCGTCGGTGAGCACGACGGCCGCGCCGGCCAGGGCGTGGATGCGGGCGCGCCGGACGGCGGGCTGCTCCACCCCGACGGGCGCGTAAGCGGCTCCCGCGGCGAGCACCCCGAGGACGGCGGCGATCTGGCCGGCGCCCTTGGGCAGGGTGATCGCCACGGTGTCGCCCTCCCGCACACCGTGCCCTCGCAACAGGGTCGCCACCTTGCGCGCCACCAGGGCGAGATCGCCGTAGGTCAGCGTGGAGCCGTCCTCGGCGACGACGGCGACGCGGCCGGGCCGCTCGTCGGCGAGGGCGAAGAAACGCGTGTGCAGGGCGTGGCCGGAGGGCGGGGACGGGGGCAGGGCGGCGACGGCGCGGGCCGCAAGCCGGTCGGCGGCCAGCAGCGGCCCGACGGGCCGCAGCCAGGCCTGTGAGGTGGTGAGAAGGTCGGTGACCAGGCGGCGGTAGGCGTCGAAGGCCGCCTCCGGCACGCCGGGCGCGAGCACGCCGTCACGGACGTCCCAGTTGAGCAGGAGCCCGCCGTCGAGTTCGGTGACCTGGGCGTCCAGGAAGACCTGGGGCCCCTGGGAGATGATCCACACCGGGCGGCCGAAGGTCGCCTGGACGTCCGGCGCGAAGATCTCGCCCAGCCCGATGGCGCTGGTGTAGACGACCGGCGCCAGGACGGGGGCGCCGTCCAGGCGCGACAGGTCGCGCAACACCTCGACGCCGCCGTACGCGCCGTGGGCGACCCCCGCCCGCAGGCCGTCCTGCAGCCGCCGGGCCTGCTCGGCGAAGGGCAGCGGGGCGCTCATGTCCGCGTCGAGCAGGACGGAGCCGCTGAAGTCGCCGACGAGACCGGCGACATCGGCAGTGATCATCTCCCGGTCGAACAGCGGAAGGTTGAGCAGGAAGCGGTGGGTGTCGCTCCAGGCGGCGATGACCTCGGCGAACGCGGTGGCCAGGGCGGCGGCGGGGGTGATGGCGTGCAGCCGTGCCTGGGACAGGAGGGCGGCCTTGGCGTCCGGGTCCAGCCAGTGGTGCAGGCGCCTGGAGTGGGTGAGCGCGGTGTCGGCAGCCGACACCGGCCGCAGCGGGTCCACCGTCGTGGGCAGCCGGGGCGCCCGGGGAAGATCGGGGAGCCGGTCGCGCCACCACCGGGCGGCCCGCTCGCGTTCGGCGCCGCGACGCCGGGCGTGTTCGGCGAGGTAGCGGCCGTAGTCGAGGCCAAGGGCGGGCAGTGACACCTCGGGGCGCTCGTACAGCCGGCGCAGGTCGGTGAGCAGGACGCGCAGGCTCACCGCGTCGCCGGCCATCATGTCCAGGTCGAGCTGGAGCCGGGTGCGCCCGCCGGGCAGCAGGCACAGGCAGACCCGGAAGACCTCGCCCGCCGCGATGTCGAGGTGGCCGTGGGTGTGGCGTTCGCGCAACGTCTCCAGCGTGGCGCTGGCCTCCTCGGCGGGCAGTTCGCGCAGGTCGTGGACGACCAGGCCGGTGCCGGGCGCGCCGTAGCGCTGGCGGCCCTCGTCGTCGAAGCGGGCCCGCAGCATGCCGTGCCGCCCGGTCAGAGCGCGCAGCGCGCGGCCGAGCCGTACCGGATCCACTCCCTCGCCGTCGAGTTCAACGTAGAAGTGGGCGGCGACGCCGCCCAGCGGCTGGCCGTCCTGGCGGCCGATCCAGTAAGCGTGCTGCATCGTCGCCAGCGCGAACGGCGCCTCCTCCTCGTGACCGGGGTCCGGGGGCGGGGAGGGGACGTCGAGGGGGGTCTGCCGCGCTTTTTGCGTCAGCAGGACGCTCCAGGAGTCGAGCACCGGGTCCTGGACCAGGTCGTGGAAGGTGACGGCGACACCGTGGCGGCGCCACTGGCCGGCGAGTCTCATCACGGTGAGGGAGTCGAGACCGAGCTCGAACAGGTCACGCTCCTGGTCGATCTCGTCCGCCGGTATCCCCAATGCCTGAGCGACCACCTCACGTACGTCGTCGGGCGCGAACGCCGGTGCTTGCGAAGGCGGCTGCGCGGGGGGCGGCATCTGTTCTGGGACGGAGTGTTCGTCACTCAAGGGTGGGTTTCCCTCCGGTGTGGGCTCTCGGACGTTCGTGGTGCCCGCCCGTGGCGTCGCGTCGGTGAAAGGCGTGGCGATGCAGCAATATAGTAGAAATGATTATCATTTCTACACGCGCATCCTAAACGGATGAACGAGACAGATGCCACTCCCACCGGAAGACAACGGAGGAGATCGCCATGACCCAGCCCCAGACCCACCCGCTCTGGCCGCGCCCCGACGCGGAGCGCTACCGCCGCGCCGGCCACTGGAGCGGCCGGACGTTCGGCGCGCACCTTCGTGACTGGGCCGCTCGGCACCCGCGGCGAACCGCGCTCGTCGACGGCGAGCGCCGCTGGACCTACGCCGACCTCGACGCCGAAGCCGACCGGCTCGCGCGCGGACTGCGACACCTGGGCCTGCGCAAGGGCGACCGCGTCGTGGTGCAGCTGCCCAACCGCGCGGAGTTCGTCCAGCTCTGGTTCGCCCTCCAGCGCCTCGGCGCGGTGCCCGTCCACGCCATGCCGGGCCACCGCCGCGCCGAGATCGGCCACCTGATTCGCATCTCGGGCGCGGTGGCCTGCGTCATCCCCGACCGGCACGCCCGCTTCGACCACCGCGGGCTGCTGCGCCACATCCTCACCGACCAAACGGGAAGCGGCCCACTGCGCCACGTGATAGTGCTCGGCGACCCCGGCGCGCACCGGGACTTCACCCGTTTCGAGGACCTGAGGGCCGACGCCGCACCCTTACCCCTCGAAAGTGGCCAGGAGGATCCCGACGCCGCCGACCTGGCCCTGCTGCTGCACTCCGGCGGCACCACCGGCCTGCCCAAACTCATCCCGCGCACCCACGACGACTACGCCTACAACGCCCGTGCCGCCGCCGAGATCTGCGGGCTCGACGAGCATTCGGTCTATCTCGCGGTTTTGCCGATCGCCTTCAACTTCACCTTCGCCTGCCCCGGCGTACTGGGCACCCTGGCCGCGGGCGGCACCGTCGTCGTCTCACCCGATCCGAGCCCGCAGACCGCCTTCACGCTGATCGAGCGCGAGCGCGTGAGCATCACCTCGCTCAGCCCGCCCCTGGTCCCGCACTGGATGGACGAAGGAGCCCGCCGCGCGGCAGACCTCGACAGCCTCACCGTGCTCCAGGTCGGGGGTGCGCGGCTCGCCGACGACGTCGCCCGCAGGCTCGGCCCCGCCCTGGAGGTGACGCTCCAGCAGGTCTTCGGCATGGCCGAGGGACTGATCTGTCTCACCCGTCTGGACGACCCCGAAGATCTCATCTGCACCTCCCAGGGGCGCCCGATCTCCCCGGACGACGAAGTCCTCATCGTCGGCCCCGACGGCCGGCCCGTCGCCGACGGTCTGCCCGGCGAACTACTCACCCGGGGCCCCTACACCCCGCGCGGCTACTACCGCGCCCCAGAACACAACCGCGTCGCCTTCACCCCCGACGGCTTCTACCGCAGCGGGGACCTGGTACGCCGCCTTCCCTCGGGCCACCTGGTCGTCGTCGGACGGATCAAGGACCAGATCAACCGAGGCGGTGAGAAGATCGCGGCACCGGAGGTGGAGGAGCACCTGCTCACCCACCCGCTCATCACGCAGGCGGCACTGGTGGGCGTTCCCGACGAGACGTGGGGCGAGCGGTCGGTGGCGTTCCTGGTCTGCGCCGGGCCGGCCCCGGGGACACGGGAGCTGGCCCTCTTCCTCCAGGAACGAGGACTGGCGCGCTACAAGGCACCCGACCAGGTGGTGGGAATCACGGCCATGCCGCTGACCCCGGTCGGAAAGATCGACAAGAAGCTCCTGGCCGGAACACTCGCACCCACATGACAGGGCCGTGAGGGGAAGCCCCTGTCCCCTCACGCGCCTACACCGGGTCGCGCGCCGGGCCCGTGGGGGAGCGGCCGACCAACTCCCGTGTCACCGGGTGCCGCGGCCAGGTCAGCACCCGGCCCGCTGGACCCGACTCGACCACCCGCCCGCCGTCCAGGACGACAACCTGATCCGCGTACCGCGCCACCTCGGTCAGATCGTGGGTCACCAGCAATACCGTCAGCCCCAGGCTCCGGCGCAGCGCGGTCAGCGACTCCAGGACGCCGGCCCCGATCTCCGGGTCCAGCGCCGAGGTGATCTCATCACAGACCAGCACCCGTGGCGCGCCGGCCAGGGCTCGCGCCAGGTTGACCCGCTGGCGCTCACCCCCGGACAACTCCCCTGGCCGGCGTGACAGCATCACCGGTGCCAGGCCGACCAGCCCGAGTATCCGCCTGGCTTCGACGGCAGCCTCATCAGCCGACATTCCCCGCAAACCGGTCAGCGGTCGGGTCAGCGCGGTGCGCACCGACTCGCGCGGATTGAGTGCCCCCCGGGAGTCCTGAGCCACCAGCTGCACCGCACGAGCGCGCCCCGAGCCGCCCGGCGGCCCGCCGGAGCCGTCCCTCCAACCGGCCGTGCCCCGCACCACGCGGTGCAGGCCCACCAGACAGCGGGCGAGGGTGGTCTTACCCGAACCGGACGGCCCCACCACGGCCATGCACGTACCGGCGGGAACGGTCAGCGAAACCCCGTGCAGGACGACGCCTCGGCCGTGCGCGGCCGACAGGTCGCACACCCGCAGCTCACCCCGGCTCCCGGCGTCGGCCGTCCGGGCGACGCCGCCATCCCCGCGACCGGCGGGCGCGGTGGCGTGCGCCTTGGGCAGCACCGCCCGCGGCGAACCTGAGGCGATGACCCGCCCGTCCCGCAGCCGGATCACCTCGTCCGCCAACGCGGCGACCCAGTCCGGGTCATGACTGACCAGCACCGCCGCGCGGTCGCCGTCTCGCATCAGTGCGGTCAGCAGCTCACGCATCTGGTGGGCCAGCACGGTGTCCAGGCTGCCCGTCGGCTCGTCCAGGACCAGCAGCCGCGGGCCACCGGCCAGGGCGGCGGCGAGGGCCACCCGCTGCGCCTGCCCCCCGGAGACCTGATGGGGACGACGCCGCAGGAACGCCCTGTCAGCCGGCAGCCGCACCGACTCCAGCAGCGACCGGACCTGCCCGGCGACGTCGGAGCGTCCGGAAGAGCGCAGCCGTACCGCCTCGGCGACCTGGGTACCGATCCGCAGCGCGGGGTTGAGGCAGGCCGCCGGATCCTGCCCCAGGTACGCCACCACCCGGCCCCGCAACCGGCGGGCCGCCGCCCGGTCGAACGGATCGAGACCGGCCACCTCCACCGTGCCGGAGCGCCGCTCCAGACCGGGACGCACGTGGCCGAGCAGGCTCAGCGCCAGACTGCTCTTGCCGGAGCCGGACCGTCCGACCACCCCCAGCACCCGCCCGGAGCCGAGGGCCAGCGTCGCCTCCCGCAGCACGGGAGGACCGCCACCGACCGGCCCCAGCGTCAGCCCCGTGACGCGGAGCAGCTCCTCGGTGGCGTTCACCGCCGCTGCCCGCAGACCGCGTCGGCGAACCAGTCGGCCAGCAGCCCGACGCAGACCGACAGCAGCACGATCAGCACGGTGGGCGCCACAAAAGGCGCGACCGTCAAGGAGGCGCCGGGTATGTTCTCGTTGATCATGCGTCCCCAGTTCGGGGCCGGCGCGCCGCGGCCGAGACCGAGGAAACCGGCGGTAGCGGTGAGATGGATGGAGGCGACCAGCCGCAGGGCCGCGTCCGCCAGTGCCGGTCCGGCGATGTTGGGCAGGACGTCGTGGCCCAGCACGGCCCACCTGCTGTCACCACGGGCATAGGCGGCCTCGGCGTAGCCGGTGACGACGACCCGCCGGGTGGCCGCGCGCAGCACACGCACCGAGAACGGAGCGGTGGCCAGGGCGACGGCGGCCACGACCGCCAGATCACTACCGGGAAAACCGGCCGCCAGCACGAGAACGAGCAGCAACGCGGGAAACACCGCCACAGCGTCCACGAACCGCAGCACGAGATCACCGACGCGGCGGGGCGCGAGCCCCGCCAGCACGCCCGCGACCATCCCCGCGGCCCCGGCGACCAGCGTCGCGCCAACCCCGGTGAGGACGATCACCTGTCCGCCGCACAGCACCCGGCTCAGCACGTCCCGGCCCAGAACATCGGTCCCCAGCCGATGGGTGCCGTCCGGCACCTGAAAAGGCAGCCCCAGCCGTTCGGTCGGGCTGTAGGGGGCGAGCAGCGGCCCGCACACCCCGACCGCGACCACGACCAACATCCCGGCCCCGGCCAGTAACGGCAGCCATCGGCGGCGCGGCCGTACGGGAGAGCCACCCGCCCGAAACCGCAACCGCCCCTCCCGCGCCAGGACTCCCGTCATCGCCGATCCCCGCCCACCGGATCGAGCAGCCGCCCGCAGATGTCGCCCAGCAGCAGGATCAGCAGCATCACCGCGGCCAGAACCGTGGCGATGCCCTGCACCATCGGGACATCCCTGGCCGCGACGGCCTGCTGGAGCTCACGGCCGATCCCGGGATAGTCGAAGACGCTCTCCACGACCACGGCCCCGCCGACCAGCACACCGGTGATGAGCGTGAGGGCCTGCACGGCCGGACCGGCGGCGTTGGGCAGCACATGACGCAGCGCCAGGCGCGGGCCACGCACCCCGTTGAGCCGGGCCGTCTCCACATACGGGGAAGCCGCCACGTCCGCCACCGAGACGCGAATCAGCCGGGTGGCCGTGGCCAGGGCGACCGCGGTGAGGGTGAGCACCGGCAGCACCAGGCCTGCCGGAGCCTGCAGCGGGGTGCCGCCCAACGGCACCAGGGAGACCCTCGGCAGCAGCTCCAGCCACACCGACAGCACGGCGATCAGCAGCGCCGCCGACACGAACTCCGGTATCCCCGCCGCCCCCTGGGCGGCAAAGGAGACCAGACGGTCGGTGATGCCGCCCGCCCGCAGCCCGGCCGACAGGCCGAGCAGCACCGCGAGCGGAACGGTGAGGGCGAGGGTCAGGCCCGCCAGCAGCAGGCTGTTGGGAAGCCGGGCCCCCACCACCTCCACGACCGGCCGGCGCCCGACGAATCCGGTGCCCAGATCACCGCGGACCGCGCCGAGCGCCCACCGCGCATACCGTTCGGCCACCGGCCGGTCCAGGCCGAGGGCGGCCCGGACCCGGGCACGTTCCACCGAAGAGGCGTCGATGCCCGCCACCGCGCTGACCGCGTCTCCCGGCAGCACGGCGGTGGCGGCGAACACCACGCCGGACAGCAGGACGAGCGACACGCCCGCGCCGACGACCCGGCGGCCGACGAAAACCGCCCAGCTCACGTCAGAGCCGCCCGGGAAAAACCGGGGAACTGCTCGAAAAGGTCGTCCTGGATGCCGGTGACCCCCTTCGCCTGAGCGTTGAGGTAGGGCTTGAACACCGGCAGCACCGTGTTGCCGTCCGCCCACTGCTTCCTCTGCGCCTCGCCCCCGATCCTCCTGGCCTTCGCGGGGTCGCTGTGGGCGCGGGAGGCGGAGACGAGCGCGTCGACGTCGGGGCGCTTCCAGCCGAACGCCGACGGCGCGCCACCGGCCATGCCGATCTGGTAGGTCGACAGCGCCGGGACCGGCACCTGGTACGAGGCGGCCAGCGGCAGCCGCGTGTAGGCGGCGAAGTCGGCGAAGAGCTGACCGGCGGGCAGCTCCTTGAGCGAGGCCCTCACCCCGATCCTCTTCAGGTCCTCGACGTACAGCGTCGCCACCTCCACCATGCCCGAGGTCTCCGGCCCCGTGCTCAGCACGACCTCCATCCCCTCGGCGCCCGCGGCCTTGAGCAGGGAACGGGCCTTGTCAGGGTCGTACGCCCGCTGCCCGAGCCCTTCGACGTAGTCGGGAAAACCCATCGAGGGCAGGTCGTTGCCCACGGTGGCGTTGCCGTGGAACACCGTCTTGACCATGGCCTCACGGTCGGCGGCGAGCTTGAACGCCTCACGCACCCGTTCGTCGTCGAACGGCTTGACGTTCATGTTCATCCGGAACGACAAACCAACCAGGTAAGGGCTCTGGGAGGGGACGAGGTCGAACCTCTCATCGGCCGACAGCGTGCGAGCGGTGACGGGGGAGAGGTCGTGCACGAAGTCGACCTCGCCGCTGCTCAGCGCACCGGCACGGGCGTCGGAGTCGGCGATCGAGCGCAACTCCAGACCGGCGAGGCGGGGCCCCTGCCCCAGGGCGGCGCCGTAGTAGTCGTCGTTGCGGGTGAAGGCGGCTCCCTGCCCGGCGGTGAACTCGGTGAGCGTGAACGGCCCGCACGTCGCCATGCCGACGGAGAATCGCTTCGTCCCGTCCTTGACGACGAGGAAGTTGCCCTGGCACAGGATCAGGCGGCCGTCGGCGATCGGACGAACGGTCGGCAGGATCACCGTGAGGTCGCCGTCCGCCTTCGCGCGGGCGAGGTCGAAGTTGAGCGAGGCCATCCGATACACCGGCAGCCTGCTGCCCGCCGCGAGAATCGCCAGGGAATGCAGGACATCGGCCGAGGTCAGCGCGGAACCGTCGGTGAAACGGACACCGCGGCGAAGACGCAGGGTGTACGTGGACAGATCCTCGGACACGTCGATGCCTTCCAGGACCCCGTAGCGAACGCCGTCCTCGGCGGCGGGGTCGAGATTGCCCAGGCTGGCGTGCCAGGCGCGGGCCCGTACCAGGTCCATCGGGGTGGGGCCGTTGAAGAAGTCGAGGGTCTCGGACGCGCCGCCACCGACGAAGGCCGCCCGGAGCGTGCCCCCGCTCCGGGGTGTCCCGGAAGCCGCGGCGGCCTTCGGGGAGGCGGTGGAGCCGTCAGCGGAGCACGCGGTGATCAAACTGGGCCCGGCGGCCAGCGCCACGGCGCCCAGAGCTCCCTGGCGCAGGAAGCGGCGGCGATCCAAAGGACGGGACATGGTTCTCCTTGAGGTGAAGGCAGGCGGCTCGCGAGACAGGTGGCCGACCTGCGGGCGGCACCGGCCGGATCGCGGAGCACGGGGAAAGCGAGGGAGGGGAAGGGGGGGAAGGGGGGAAGGGGAAACGGTGCGGGAAGTCGTGAGACAGCCGCCGGATCTGTCTGCTCAGTGGGCGGCGCCCTCGTCGAGGGTGACGGCACCGGATGGGCACTGACGTGCCGCTTGTCGTACGGCGGCACGCAGAAAGGGCGGGGGAGTCGCGGTGAGAAGGACCACCAGCCCGTCGGCCCCCTGATCGAAGACCTCGGCAGCGGCGAGCACGCACTGTCCGGCGCCGACGCAGAGGTCCGTGTTCACACTCACCTCTGTGTCAGAACCCTCGGAACCGGTCTTGAGAGGTTCCGGCTCGATTGCCACGATCCCTTCCCTTCCTTGGGTGAAGCTGTCGTTGCCCTCGACGGCGGCGAACAGGACGGGCGACAGGGTTCGCCCCTCGACCAGAGCGCGGGCGAGATCGGCGTCCGCCACAGACTAATGGAAATGATAACCATATTTATAGGCGGGGGTCCGATCCGCTACGGCGATCGAGGCTCGCGGCACGGCCCGGCGCTCGGACACAGGCCCGGAGGCAGCCCGGACCGGCAGGCGTACAGCGACGGACCGCCGGGCCGGGATCGCCGGTCACGCCCGGTGCCCGAGCCGCCGTCACCGCCTCGGCACTTCTTTGAGCGGCGGCCCGTCAACCGTCTGGTGGCTCACCGGCATCGTCGTGCGCCGATGGCCGCAACGTCGCCGCGCGCCCGGCTCAGAGGCCCAGCCACCACGCTCGCACCCCGGACCACGGCAGTGGTGGGGACTGATTCCACCGGGCCGGGTGATCCTCGGCCTGTTGGCGCCGCCGGCCTGCCCGCGGGGACCTGGCCTGGGGCGCATCCCGGCAAGGAACGCCGGGCTGTAGCGGGCACCGCGCGTCACCGTTGATGTCCGAACTGGAAACCGTGTGCTCTACCGCGAGGGCGAGGACAGGCGGGCCACCCCTTCCTGCTCGTCGGGATCGGTGTCGTCGGCCGAGGAGGTGGCGGCAGCGCCGTCGCGTTGAGGGGGACTGCAGGTCGTGCGCCTCGACGACGTGGTCCAGGGCGGCGGTCTGGGCGGGGTTCATGCCTGTGGGGGCGGCTTCCGGGAAGACCCGGCCCGCGTCACGTAGCCCATGCCCATGCTCGTGTTGGCGTCCGGTGCCGTGCCCGCCCACGTGTTCGCGCCCGGCCATCGCCTCACTCCCCGATGTGGGTGATCGCCTGGGCGAACAGCATCCGCATATGGGAGTCGGCCAGTCGGTAGTACGCCAACCGCCCGGTACGGCGGACCTGCACCACGCGGTGGGCGCGCAGCAGCCGCAGCGCGCACGAAGTGGCCGACACACTCTGGCCGGTGACCGCCGCCAGATCGCGCACGCACATCTCCCCGGCGTGCAGCAGAGCGGCCGTCAGCCGCAGCCTTCCTGGATCGGCCAGCAGCGCGAAGACCTGCGCGAGCTCCTGCACCACCTGCTCGGCCGGCAGCGCCCGACGGACGCTCTGCAGCCGTTCGGCGCCCGCCACCGAACAGGAGGCGTCGGGACAGGTGGTCGTCCTCGGCGGGGAGCAGCCGGTCGGGTCCGCGGAGGCATAGACCGTGATCTGGGAAGGCATGGCGCTTACCTCTTTTCCTTGTCTTTTCCTCGTCGGGGTAAGGGCTGCTGGTCGCAATGGATGTGTGTTCAGCTGCTCACATGTTTAAGCTTTTAGTAATCAGGAAATTACCCTTCGTGAGCATCGCAGGTCAAGTGCCCTCAGCTTGACCGGATCGCCGACTCCGCGCCGGTGAACAGATGCCGATCGAAGGGAAATACCGCGATGATCCCCAAACGAACCACCGCCCTGACCGCCCTGACCGCGTGCGCCACCGCGGGCGGGCTCCTGTGGACCGCCCCGCCCATCCAGGCGGCCGGCACTCCCGCCCTGGCCTGCACCTACCAGGTCACCAACGTGCCCTCGGGCACCGTGCTGACGCTCCGCTCCCACGCCGGCGAGAGCTTCGGCTCGGTCGGCACGCTACGCGAGAGCAAGACGCCGGTCACCGGCGCCTGCGCAAGCGTCAACGGCTGGGTGCAGGTCAAGACAGCCACCGGCGTCACCGGCTGGGTCGCGTCCGGCAACCTGCGTAAACTCACCTCCCCTCCCGCCGCGACCGGACCGTCGGCGCCGGCCTGCGCCTACCGGGTCGCCCATGTGCGGCGCGTCAGCTTCCTCAACGTCCGCTCCGGCGCGGGGCTGCGCTTTCGTCCCGTCGCCAAGGTGCGGGTGGCCGACGGCCGGGTCGCCGGCACCTGCAAGGCGACCAGAGGCTGGATCAAGGTGAGAGCCGCAGGCGGCAAGCGCGGCTGGGCCTCGGCCGACTACCTGCGCAAGGTCACCAAGTAGCGACCGCTCACGACTAAAACCTTCCTCCCCGGCGACGCTCCTCGGCCGGGGAGGGGACCTTTCGACAGCGCGGTAGGCCGCGGATCCCGCGGGGAGAGCTGCCGGTGATCGTGTCGCTGACGGTTCTCGCCGTGGCTGAGGTCACCCGCGCTACCACCACTGCGGCGGTGAGGTGTCCGGTGCCCAGCGCACTCTCCCCCCCGGGGACCAAAGCGCCGGGGCCGGAGAAACCCCCGTACCGCGTCCGGCCACGCGCTGGGGCTCAACCGGCGTCGAACTCGACGCGACGTCCGTTTCACCAAGGACCACACCCGGTGCTGATGCACGACGCCACGGTGGATTGAACACCACCGGCAGCGACCGTGTCGCAGCCATGACCCTCATCCGGTTTCGTATCCTCGGCCGCGCCGGCCGGTAAGTATGCCTTCGTCGCGGTGCGCCACGACCGGTTGACCCGCGCCCGGGTCCGCGCCTGCCGCGACGCGGGCGCGGCCGTCCACCCCCTGGATTCCTCAACCGTGACGCCGGCGGCGCCTGGCCAGCCACGGAGTCAGGCATTCTCACCGACCAGAGCGCCGATTACCCGGCCGGCCTCGAAGGACATGCGGTCGTCGGGCCGCTCACCCTTACCCGGCACAACGCGGCCAGGCCAGGAGCGAGGAGCCGACCTCGGTGCGTGCCGCACGGCCAGGCACCTTGTCCCCACAGCCCGAGACCGCGACGGTCGGACACCACCGGCTCCCGACCTCGCCGGTCCCGCTCACGCTTCGAAAACCATGGTGAAAGGTCACGTGAAAGGCCATGCACGATGAGCACGGGCACGCACCCGCCTCCCGCAACGAGATCGACCACACCCCGACCTCCCCGCTTGGCCCCGGCCTTTCCGCCGGCACGGGCCGGCTGAGCCCCGCCGCCGTACGCAACCAGGTGTTCACCGTGGTCCGGCTGCGCGAAGGCTATGACCTGGCCGAGGTGGACACCTTCCTCGCCCATGTCGAGACCACCCTCACCATGCTCGTGCAGGAAAACGCGGAGCTCCACGTCCGGGCGACCGCCGCCGAGCGCGCCGCCAGGCAGGCGGGATCCGCGGAGGAGCGCGTGACGCGGATCATGGCGATGGCCCAGGAGGGTGCCGATCGGACGCTGGCCGCCGCCGAACAGCAGGCCGAGGTGATCGTGGCGAAGGCCCGTGACCGTGCCGCCGTCCTGCGGCAGGAGGTCCACGCCTCCTGCGGCCAGGAGCTGGAACGCCGGACCGAGGAATTCAACGCTTTCGCGGCCGACTACGGTGACCGGCTCAGGCGCGGCCTGCAAGCGCAGGTCGACCAGCTGCAGAGACTGCTCGGTGAACTCACCGATTTCAGCGAGCTGGGACTGGTATCACCGCCCTCACCCGTGGCCGCCGGCCGGCAACCGGCATCACGGCGGGCACCCGCGGCCACTGGCCGGCAACCGGCATCGTCACCGGGCGGCGACATACCGGTGAGCACGTCCGCAAGCGATCTCACCCCCGAGGAACGCTGAACGCCCCATCAGCCGGTTCGAAACTTTTCCGCGATCCAATCCCGACAGGAGGTGGTGAGACATGTTGATGGCCGAAAGGACACCGGCGCTGGGACCGGCGCTGGAGGGAGCCGCTCCCGGCGCCGGCGCGTGGGCGGCGGTGCTGTTGGTATCGCTGTCCACGCTCGCCGGGGCGTGGCTGGCCCGGCGGAACTCCGCGAAGGTGACGGTGTGGCTGACGATCGCCTCCGCGATGATGCTGATCACTGCCCTGGTCGACCTATTGCCCGACGCCTGGCGAGACGCCGGCGAAACGGGAGTCCCTCTGTGGGCGGTCGGGCTGGCCATCGTGTTCGGCTTCCTGGTGATCACCTATTTCACCCGCAAAGGCTGCGGGCACGGACACGGGCACGCAGGCTCCAGGCCGACCGGCGGCAGGCACGCGCCCGGCCTGCACCGCCGGGTCAAGGAGGCCGTCGACGCCGCCCTGTTCGGCGGCATGGGCACCGCGGCCGCCCTCACCCTGCACCGAGCGATCGAGGGCGCGACGCTGGCACTGACCGCCTCCGCCGTGGTCGTCATCGCCCTCATGGTTCACTCGGCCGGCGAAGGACTGGCGCTGGCCGCCCTGCTGGACATGGCCCGCCAGCGCCTGGCTCCATGGCTGGTGGTCTCCTGCCTCAGCCCGGCCACCGGCATCCTGATCGCCACCCTCGCCCCGCTGCCCGGCTGGCTCGTGCCGCTCCTGCTCGGCATGGTCACCGGTGTGCTGCTGCGCACCGCGATCGTCGGCCTCAGACTCGCCGCCGCCGACCAGGAGGGCGGCCGCCTGTCCAGACGCCATCTGACCATCGCCGCAGGCGTCGCCGTCACCGGAGGCGCCCTCCTGATCGCCACACATGGCGTCCTGGGCGAAGACCACCCGCAGACTGGGCACCGACCCCACGTCACCGGCCAGGCGGCACTCGGCCCACCCACCCCCACGCCTTCTGCCCGGCCGCCGACCCCACGGGCACCGGCTCCGCTGACCCAGGCACAATTACGCGAAGCGGTGATCACCGGGCGGATGACCTTGAGCGAGGTGCTGGTCCGCACCGACGACGTCGTCAAGAACGCCTGGGTCGGATGGATCCTGTCCCTCCTGCCCGGCCACAGCCCCGCCGAGGTCACCAGCCTCCTGGGGGCAGGCGGGATCGAAGCCAGCCGCCACATCGGTGACCTGACCGAGCAGCAACGCCGCTACCTGCTCGACGCCGTCACCAAGTAACCGCCACCCCCGGCCTCGGCGAAGACCACGCCGCCGAAGCCTTCACCCAGAGCGCCTTTCGTGATCCGTCCTGTGATCGCGCCGCCCGTCGTAGAGCTGGGAGCACGCCATCGGCACATCGTCCTGCGGGCGTCTCCTGGTGAACACGCGAACCTTCACAGGTGTCTGCGTCAGATGCGGGGCGGGGAGCCGGGCCGTTGTTTCGCTGTTGACGAAGCCGGTGTTCAGATCGCCTCGGTGAGATCTTCCGCGCCGATCAGGGCGGTCAGCAGGGTGCGGCCGGTCGCGGTCAGGTGGTACATCACCAGCTTGCCGTCACGGCGGGCGCCGGCTAGGGAGGGCTGGCGTACGGCCGGCGACGGGCCCGCCGAGCTGGCGGTGGAATGGACGGGCGACGGCTACGAGGCGGCCTACGACGGCACCGTCCACCGGTTCGCCACCCTGCCCGACCTCGCGGACGCGCCGCGGCCGGCCGGTGTGGCTCGGCCTGGTCAACCACCCCGACGCCGCCGAGGACATCGCCGCCTGGATCCGGGCCGGCGGCCCCGGCCTCGCCCCGATACCCGACATCCTCACCCTGCACGTCTTCACCCCACCCGGCCTGGGCACAGCGAGGAAGGACCCTCGTATCCCGGCACTTCCCATACGGCCACGGCGCTCCAGCCAGGTGGAGGCCGGGCAGCCCGAGCCCGGCGCGCGCTCAAGGATCCAACCGGGCGGAATCAGCGGTACGTAGTCGCACGTCAAAGGGCGGAGCTCGGCGTCAATCTGGTGACGGCGCTCAGCCCGGCTGAGCGGGCAGAGGGTCGGCCAGCGCGATCGACCCGCGAGGAGGACCGGAACGACCGGTGTCACAACCCGGAGTGACGCCGGAAATCCGGTTGTGCACCCGGGGGTGGCGGGCCGAGGGTGGGGGAGTGGTGACGGGACGTGACACCGGGGCGATCACGTGGCGGCGGGTGCGGGAACGAGGATCTACCGTTGCTGGGGACGTGGCCGGCGGAGCCGTACGTGGCGCGGTGGTGGAATCACCCGGCATCGCCGGAGGCCGTGGCGCGAAGCTTCGGGCGGTCGATGCGGGGCGAGGAGCCGTCGGAGGACCTGCTGATGATGCTGGCGGGGCGGGCGTTCGGGCTCGTGCAGCGCAGCCGGTACGCCGACTATCCCGAGGAGCTCGCCCACGTGCCGGCGGTGCCCGCGGGGGCGATGAGCGTCGACTACCTCATCGGGGAGCCGGATCTCGTGGGCAGGGAACTCGGGCCGCGGATGATCGGCGAGGTCGTCGCGAGCACCTGGGCGGAGTTCCCCGAGGCGACGTGCGTGTTGGTGCCGGTGCACGCCGGCAACCGGGCCTCGTGGCGGGCGCTGGAGAAGGCCGGGTTCGTGCGGGTGGCCGAAGGGGAGCTCGAACCGGCCAATCCGATCGACGACCGGAGGCACCGCGTGTACCGGATCGACCGGCCCGCTCAGTAGACGTCGCGGACATAGCACTTGCCTGCGGACGTAGGCCCACGAGGATCGGTACCGGAATTAGCGGTAGCGGGTGGGTATCGGCGTCGGTTCGATGACGGTCGGCGTGGCAAGGGATTGCTCAGCGGTGCTGACCGCCTGGTGTCGTTCGGTGTGATTCCGCAAGGGCAGCGACGCTTCTCGCATGCGGGCCCGGGCGTTCTTGAACTCGGCGAGCCGGGCATCGATGACGACACAGGGGAGAGGCCACCTGGGCACCGATTTCGTGGACGCTAGCACCGCTATTGAGCAGCCAACGAAAGACACCCGATGAAGCAGGAAAAATGGGACAAATCGCCCAACCGAGTGGACTGCTCGAGATAACCGTGATCACGGAGCGGGACAGCTGAGACGTGAGACCCCATTACATCTCGAAGCTTTCACGGAGTGAGCCACCTGCGACGGGACAGTCCTGCGCGATATGCACCGATTGAACCTCGCTACTTTTTGATCATCTTGGACGATCCAATGGCTCATGGATCTTGTTCAACGGAACGATCAAGAGGAATCGATTGGCCCGGGCGGAAGAGGAGACCGGCCGGGCCTGACGCGAACGTATGAGCGGTTTACGGATGCTGTGGTGCCGCTCACAGGAGGCGCCGGGGCCGGCCCGGAAACCGGGTCATCCGGCGGGGAGGAGCACCTTCGGGAAGCGGTCGATGTTGACCTCGACCCAGTCGCGCAACTGGGCGAGCGGTTCGCAGGCGTCGTGTCCCAACGGGGTGAGGGAGTATTCGACGTGCAGCGGCACAGCCGGGTAGATCGTGCGGTCGATCAGGCCGTGCTCCTCCAGGCGCCGCAGTGTGTGGGTGAGGACTTTCGGGCTGATCCCCTGGAGCCGGGCGCGGATTTCGCCGAAGCGACGCGGCCCCTCCTCCAGGGCGCCGAGGGCCAGGGCGCTCCACTTGTTGGCGAGCAGGTCGAGCATGTCGCGGCAGGGGCAGGCGGCGGCGTAGACGTCTCGCGGGCCGCAGGCCTCGGTGGGGGCGTGGGTCATACCGGAAGTATAGTTCCCGATGGGAACTAGGTGCCCTTGACGGTAACTACGATCGCACCGATACCGTCGGCCCCATGACCGAGTTGATGCGTGCGGTGGGATACCGCGCAAACCTGCCAATCAGTGATCCCGAGAGCCTGATCGACGTGAAGGTGCCGGTCCCGGTGCCCGGCCCGAACGACCTGCTGGTGCGGGTGGAGGCGGTCTCGGTGAACCCGGCCGACGCGAAGGTGCGGGCCGGGAACGACCCCCGTGGCGAGCTGAAGATCCTCGGGTACGACGCGGCCGGAGTGGTGACCGCCGTCGGCGACCGGGTCACCCGGTTCGCGGTCGGCGACGAGGTCTACTACGCCGGCTCGATCGGCCGCCCGGGCAGCAACGCCGAATTCCACGCCGTCAACGAGCACGTCGTCGGCCACAAGCCGGCGACCCTCACCTTCGCCGAGGCGGCCGCGCTGCCACTGACCACCATCACCGCCTGGGAAACGCTCTTCGACAGGTTCCGCCTCAGCAGCGACAGCACCGGCACGCTGCTCGTGCTCGGCGCTGCGGGAGGCGTCGGCTCGATGCTGGTCCAGCTCGCCCGTACCCTCACCAAGCTGACGGTCGTCGGCACCGCATCACGACCGGAATCCCGGCAGTGGGTGACCGACCTCGGCGCCCACCACGTCGTGGACCACAAAGAGCTGGTCGCCCCGGACACTGTGGACTATCTCGTCAGTCCCTTCACTGCCGGGAACATCGAGCGGTACGCCGAGGTGGTGCGTCCCGGCGGCCACATCGTCGCCATCGACGAGCCGCCAGGACTAGAGTTGTTGCCACTCAAAGCGAAGAGCATCGGCTGGCACTGGGAGTTCATGTTCACCCGGCCGCTCTTCCTCCCCACCGACCCGGCACAGCACGAACTGCTGGAGGCGACGGCGCGGCTGGTCAACGAGGGGCGACTGCGCACCACCCTCACCACCCAACTCGGCCCGATCACCGCGCAGACCCTGCGCCAGGCGCACGAGCTTGTCGAGGGGTCCGCGACGATAGGTAAGATCGTCGTGGCCGGGTTCTGACCCGAAGCGTGGCCCGCTGTCGGCGTCGTAGGCGCTTCGCCGTAGGACGCACGGCGTCGGCGGCCCGAGTGTTGGCCTTGGCCACGCGTTCCATCCGTACCCATCAGCCAAGGCCCTCGTGTCGTTGCCCAGGCAAGCGTCAGGCGCCGTCCGGCGGCAGGCGACCCCGCCCTTGTCTTCCGCCGGAGATGCGGCGGAACGGGCGGACGGGGTCGCCGCCCCCACCAACCCGCCGCCCGGGTGGGTCCGGCTGGTGGGAGGGGCGGCGGTCGCGGCGGCCGACTGGCTCGCCTTGACAGTGGCGCACCTGCTGTTCAGCGGCACTGGTGGATCTGGGCCGGCGTCGACGTGCTACCACCCCTCGTGTCTGTGGTCGTACGGTGTCGTTGGCCCCCTGCGGCGCGTTCTCCCGCCGCACCCGGCGCTCGGTCGGGTTGCTCACCGCCGCGATGCTGCACGTGAGAGTTGCCAGCGTTGTTGCGTGGGCCGGCACCATCCCCGACATCCCGCGCACCGCGCCTCCCAACGATGTGCTCGGCACCAACGTCAGGTGATGAGCAGTCGGCGCGACGGTGGCGGGGGAGCACGCGCGAGGAGCTGAGCACGCGGCGTCGCGAGGCTCGTCATGAGTCGAGGCTCGCCATGAGTAGGGTGCTCAACAGCCAATCCAACATCCGGTTACAGCACTGGGCATTTCCCCAGGATGTGAACGCTTCGTCCGGGCTTCGGTTCACCGTGCTCGGTCCGGTCCGCGCGACGCGAAGCGACGTCGTGTTGGACCTCGGTCCGCCACAACAGCGCACCGTCCTCGCGCTGCTCCTGGTTCGCGCCGGCCGGGCGGCCCCGATCAGCGAGTTCGTCGAGGCGCTGTGGGGCGACGCCCCCCCGCAGAGCGCGAGGAACCTCCTGCACCGCTGTGTCGGTACGTTGCGACGACTCTTCGAACCCGACCTGCCGGCGCGAGCGCCTGGGCGGTGGTTGACCCCGGACGGTGGCGGCTACCGGCTGACCGTCGACAGTACGAACCTCGACCTGGCCCGGTTCCGCGAGCTGACCCGGCAGGCACGGCGTACGCTGCCCGCCGACCAGGGGAGCGCTGCCTCGTTGTTCGGGGAGGCTCTCGACCTATGGCGGGGCGACTGCGGAACCGGCGTCGAATGGCTGGGGACCAGCCCGCCGCCCTTCGGCACCATCGACCGGGAGCGGACGGCGGTCGCGATCGAGGCGGCCGAAGCGGCGCTGTCCGGGGCCAATCGCAGATCATCCTGCCGATGGTCCAGGCGGCGGCCGCGGACCGGCTCAACGAGGCCCTCCAGGCACAACAGACCTGCGGCTGCGGCGGCTCGCCCCACTGGACCCTCAGACGGCCCTGCGACGACTCCGTTCGGCCACCGACGTCCGTGAGGACGGCTCCGTCTCCGGCCAGGGCTGGACCGGCCGGAGGTTCACGTTCTCGCTGAAGGACGAGGGTGAGCCCGGCCTCAAGGAAGCCGTGGACGGGCCGGGGGAGATCACGGGAGCCGTGAACGTGGACGACCAGGGACGGGTCCGGCGCCTGGAAGTCGTCTTCGACGACAACGGCCAGCGAAACGTCCTGGACTTTGAGGACTTCGGCACCCCGATGACGGTCACGGCCCCGCCCGCCGACCAGGTGGAGCAGCTGCCGACCGGCGACCCGAAGAAGCACAAGGTGGACCAAATACCGTCGGGCACGCCGGACCGCAAGCCCACCGACAAGCCGACCGTCGAGAACCCCTGACTCGCCGCCCGTCGGCCGCGTGCCCGGGCCGGAGCGATTGGGTCGATTGGAATACCACCGGCCTTGACCGGCGGGAGGTGGTCGCCCTGTGGGCGGTATTCGTCCACCACAACGTCGACAAGGCGAAATGGTGGTGGGAGCAAGCCGGGGTTCACCCGTTGCAGATCCACCGGCTCAAGGAGTTCACCGACCGCGGCTTCGCCGAGCGGGACCTCGGTGTGGTCATCGATGGCGGAAAGACCGTTCTGGAGCATCTTCTCGCCGGGCAGAACGTCAAATGGTGCGTTGATTCCCTGGTGTGGCACAACCGCTCCCAGAGGCTGTAAGAGGAGGGGAGGCGCCCGGCCGCCCGCCGCGATCACCTGCGGCGGGCGGCCGCGTCCCGGTCCTCCTGCTAGTGGGCTGGCACTTCGAGCAGAACACCCGCGCACTGACACTCTCGTGTCGCTTGGCAATCTGCTCGCCGAGCTGCGCAAGCAGATGGCGGTGCTTGAGCCCGCACCGTCATTCACCCTTGACTATGAGCATTGGACGCGGCATATTCATACCTCAAGATGACCATTCCGAATGCTGCCGACGCCGACGTGAACGCGTTGAACCGCATCTTCCTCGCGCTGGCCGATCCGACCAGACGCGCGATTCTCCAGCGACTGGGCGAGGGCGAAGCGCGGGTGACGACGCTGGCCGAACCGTTCTCGATCTCGCTCAACTCGGTGTCGAAACACCTGCAGGCGCTCGAGGGTGCCGGCCTCGTGATCCGGCGTCGCTCGGGTCGCGAGCATCTGCTGTCACTGAGCCCCGAAGCGCTCGACCGTGCCGCCGAGTGGATCGCGCACACCCAGAGCTTCTGGAGCAGCGGCATGGAGGCGATGGACGCCCTCCTCAGCGTCCGGAACACCGACGAAAAGGAACAAGTAGCTCATGACCAAACGAACTGACGACCTCATCACAGCGAGCGTCACGCATCGTTTCGCAGCGTCGCCGGAGGCGGTGTTCGACGCCTGGCTCGATCCCAAGCTCGTCGGGCAGTGGATGGCGGCCGCCCTCGCCGAGTCGTCGCCGGGCACCGAGCTGACGAGCGTAACGATCGACGCGCGCGTGGGCGGCACCTTCACCTTCATCGACAGCCGCGACGAGGACCAAAACGGCCCGACCGGCACCTACCTGCAGATCGACCGTCCTCGCCGCCTGGTGTTCACCTGGCTGCCGGAAGAGGGCGAGCATTCGGTGGTCACGATCGACATCGAGCCGGCCGACGACGGGTGCGTGCTCACCCTGGTGCATGAGATGGACAGCAGGTGGGTCGATTTCGTCGACCGTACCGCTGAGGCCTGGGCGCGTATGACCCGCCAGATCGGCGCGACTCTATAGGCTCCTGCGACGTCAGCCCTGTCGTCCCGGAGGCCCCCTACGACGCCGGTCTTCTACAAGCAGGACGACGAGGCCGTCCAGCAGATGCAGAGCCATATGGCCGACACCCCGCCCTCGCATCCGTCCATCGCCCTGTTCAAGGAGGGGGAGTTCGTGCACTACATCGCGCGCTTCCAGATGGAGGGCCAGGACGTCGAGACCGTCGCCGCCGATCTGCGGACGCTCATCGACGCGCACTGCGAGTGATCGCCGCCTCCCGCACGACATCACGGACTCTGCACCCCGAGATGCCGGGTCCGTGACCCGGCACCAGCCGCTGGGACGGCGCGGTTCAGTAGCGCTGACCTGCCCATATTCGTCCGCCAAAGAGAATATTCACCCTGATGCCACAGGGGAGAGGTCTCCCGGGTGCCGATTTTGTGGACGATGACAGCCGCTGCCACCAGTTAATGAGACAAACCGCCCGACGAGCGAGCCGCTCGAGAAGATCATGATCGCCTAGCAGGTCAAGCGAGAGGCGAGGTTCAACTCGGACCAAGTGGGACACCGAGCAGGTCAATGTAGATCATTTGAGATGATCATGACCACAAGGCGACTTAGCGATCATGATCACACGAATCGGCTGAGTGGCTTCTATGCAAAGCGGTCTTCGCTGCACAGATTAAGCAAGATGCGCCCAGGGTCACACGGGGTGCTTGAAGCAAAACGAACAGGACGGACGAAGGGCAACGTACTTGTACTATTAACTGGATACCAGACAGAAGCTGAATTCTGTTTGGTTAAAGATTGCGCTCCACCAAGCCCCCGAAACAGCCTTAATCCATCTCGGTCCCGTCATCTGACCCGCGTCTCACGCAGTCGACCCAATCCGCGACTTCACCTCACCGAATCCGGCCCACAGACGTTCCCATGCGCGGCCCGCCACCCGGAAGCCGTCAAACCGAGCTGCGTTTTCGTTCCGCCGCGTACAGGAACGCCCGCCGTCAGTCGATCCGTTGACGGGCTCGCTGGATTTTCACGCTGAGACCGAACCTGGGCGTTCCGCTGACATGTCACGGCCCTAGACTTCAGCGCATGCCGCGCTTCGAGGTCGTTACGCATGTCGTCGCGCCGCCGGATCGGGTCTTTGACATCTCGCTGGACGTGGGCGTCCATACCGCGTCGATGGCGGGTTCGTCCGAGGAGGCGGTGGGTGGGGTGACCGCTGGTGGCCTGGTACTCGGGGAGAGTGTCACCTGGCGGGCGCGGCACTTCGGTATCCGCTGGCGGATGACGTCCAGGATCAGTGTTTACGATCGGCCGGGATATTTCGTCGACGAGCAGGTGTCGGGCCCGTTCAAGCGCTGGCATCACGCTCATCGTTTCCGATCCGACGGTCGGGGCGGCACGGTGATGAGCGACGTCATTGACTTCGCCGCGCCTTTTGGCTTTTTGGGGGCCATCGCGGAGATTCTGGTCCTTCGCCGCTACATGCCCATGTTGATCCGGGCTCGGAGCCGTTATGTCAAGCAGGTCGCCGAAACCGCTCCTGCGGCCGAGTGATGTCCGTGGCTTTGGAGCGTGGCGTGTGAGGTGATGTGAGCGTTTGGTGGTGGCCCCTCTCCCCCGGGTGTGAAGCGCCGTGTGTGTGAAGTGCTGTGTGTGAAGTGCTGTGCGTGACGCGCGTCGCCGGGTGCGGGGTGGCGGGACTTCTCGCGTAAGCCCTGCGGGGGCGGGTGTTCGTCTACCGTGGGGGGTGAGCATGATCGGTGGTATGCCGGGCGGGCCGCTCCCCCATGGTCGGCGGTGGCGGTGGTGTGGCGGGTGGGTTCGGGTGGTGGTGTTTCGGCGGGCGGGGTTGTGGCACGGGTGGCGGGTGAGGTGAGCGGCCGTTGACGACGGCCCGGATGTGGAAGGGGTGTCGCCGGGATCATGCGGCCAGCTGATGTGAATCGTCTCAGTGTGGGCGAGTCGGCCGATCGTTACGTGGAGCTGGTGCGGGCCAAGACCCTGACCGGTGGGCTGTCGATGTCGACGGCGGAGGTGTACGCGCGTGATGTGGCCACCTTCGTGGATCTGGCGGGTGAGGAGGTGGTGCTGGACGATCTGACCGGTGAGGACGTGGACGCCGTTCTGCTGGCTTTCGCCCGCAAACCCGACGGGCGGCGGCGTTCGCAGCCTGAGGAGCGAGCTGAGGAGCGGGCGGGGGCGTCGCAGTCGGCTTCCTCTCAGGCGCGGTTTCGGCGGTCGATCTCGGCGTTGTTCAAGCATGCGGTGCTGGCCGGGTGGGTGCAGGTCAATCCGATGGCGATGGCGACGGTGACGGCCAGGGAGCGTGGGGGGTTGCGGCCGGAGCGACGGGCGCTCACCCGTGAGCAGGCGCGGGGGTTGATCGGTGCGGCGCGTGAGCTGGGGGGCGGGCCGGAGGGTGGTGTGGCGGCCGGGGTGGAGCCTGTGCCTTCGGCGGGTGCGGGGCGGGTGCGCCGGCGTGATCAGCGTACCGAGTTGCGTGATGGGCTGATCGTGTTGATGTTGTCGACGATGGGGCCGCGGGTGTCGGAGCTGGTGCGGGCCAATGTGGAGGATTTCTACACCAACGACGGGGTGCGGTACTGGCGGATCTTCGGTAAGGGGGGGCGGACGCGGGATGTGCCGTTGCCCGGTGATGTCGCGTTGGTGTTGGAGGCTTATCTGCTGCACGGGCGGATGGTCTCCTCCGACAAGGCGTTGTTGTTGTCGTGGCGGGGGCGGCGTCTGGCGCGGGGGGATGTGCAGGCGGTGATCGATCGGGTGCAGCGGAGGGTGGATCCCGATCGTCGTCGTTCGGTGACGCCTCATGGGTTGCGGCACACCACGGCTACTCATCTGCTGGCCGACGCGGTGGACATGGACGCGGTGCGGCGGGTTCTGGGGCACAGTGATCTGGCGACGCTGGGGCGTTATCGCGATGAGCTGCCCGGGGAGTTGGAGGTGGCGATGCGGTCGCATCCGTTGTTGCGTGGTCCCGCGTCGGGCTGAGTGCCGGGCTGAGTGCCGGGCTGGGTGTCGCGCGGGGTTTCGGGTGGGGTGTTCGGTGGCGTACAGCGGCGTCGTTCAGGTCAGCAACTCCCCCACCAGTTGCCGCAGTGAACGGGCGAATCTGCCGGGGTCGTCTTCCTGGGTGAGGCGGCGCACCATGTCGGCGTCGAACATGCCCAGCAGGGCGTGGGCGACGAAGGTGGCGTCCAGGTCGGGGCGGGCTTGGCCGATCAGGGTTTCCAGGTGGGTGTGCCAGCGTAGGTAGGTGGGGTCGGCGTGGCGGTCGGTGGCGCAGGAGCGTTCGTGGGCGGTCAGCAGGGCGAGGTTGCCGGCGGCCAGTTGGGAGAGGGCGTCGAGGAAGGCGACGATGCGTTCGGCGGAGGGTGCGCCGGGTCCCAGGGGTGGGGGTCCTGATTGCAGTGCCTGGCGTAGTTGTGCGGCCCGTTCCTGGAGCAGGGCCTGCATCAGGCCGGTGCGATTGCCGAAGCGTCGGAAGACGGTGCCTTTGCCGACCTGGGCGTGTGCGGCGACCTGGTCGAGGGAGATGTGGGCGCCGTCGTGGAGGGTGAGGAGTTCTTCGGTGGCGCGCAGGATGGCCTGGCGGTTGCGGGCGGCGTCGGCGCGTTCGCTCACCGCTCTCCCCCTCTTGCTCTTTTGCTCTTTGCACAACCGGACTGTTGGTCCGTATATTAGCCCACACCTAACCGGACCATTAGTCCGTTTGGCTTGGTTTGCGGGGTTTCCCGTGGGCTGTCCTTCTCGGTCAGGAGCACCCCCTCATGCGCGCTCTCGTCGTCGACCCCTCTCTCCCCTGCGGGCTGCGTCTGGGTGAGGCCGCCGACCCCGAACCCGGCCCCGGTCAGGTCCTCGTCCAGGTGCGCCACGCCTCCCTCAACCCCGGCGAGCTGGGCATGCTCGCCCAGTTGCCCGCGGGTCACGTGGGGGGCTACGACGCCGCCGGGGTCGTCGTCCGGCCCGCCGCCGACGGCACCGGTCCCGCGGCGGGTACCCGCGTGCTGGCTTTTGGGCCCGGCGCGTGGGCCGAGCTCCTGGCGGTCTCCAGCGCCGACGTCGCCGCGCTGCCGCGCGGAGCGGCCCTGGCCGAGGCGGCGGCGCTGCCGATGGCGGGCATGACGGTCCTGCGTACCCTGCGCGCCGCCGGTTCGGTCCTGGGCCGGCGGGTGCTGGTCACCGGGGCGAGTGGCGCCGTGGGCCGCTACGGCCTGCAGCTGGCCGCCCGAGCCGGCGCCCACGTCGTCGCCTCGGTCCGTGACGGCGTTCACGCGCCCGCCCTGACCGCGCTCGGCGCCCACGAGGTCGTCGTCGGCCTGGCCGCTCTGCGGCAGGTGGGCGAGCCGGTCGATGTGGTGCTGGAGACCGTCGGCGGGCCGTACCTGGTGGCCGCCTGGGCGCTGCTGGCCCCCGGCGCCACCTTGCAGAGCATCGGCTGGGCCGGCGGTGAGCCGGCCGTCTTCCCTCCCGGTTCCACTTTCTTTCCCGGGGTGGCCCGTACGTTGAGTTCCTTCGGCGACGCCGCCGCCGTCGGGGCCGACCTGGGCCTGCTGGCCGGTCTGCTGGCGTCGGGCGCGTTGTCGGCGCAGGTCGGCTGGCGCGGGTCCTGGGAACGGGTCGAGGAGGCGGTGGGGATGGTGCGGGAGCGGAAGGTCACCGGCAAGGCCGTCATCGACATCGCCCCGGGCGCGGGAACCGGTTTGACCCTGCCGTAACGTGAGGGTGCAGGCTGGTGTGGTGAACGAGGGGATCACCATGAGGGACCCGGTGAACGCCGACAACACCGAGAGCGTGGATTACGCCGTCGGGCAGGTGGCGCGCGTCGCGGCGGTCAGCGTGCGCACGCTGCACCACTACGACGAGATCGGGCTGGTCTCGCCGGGGCGGCGCACCGCGGCGGGATATCGCCGCTACAGCGAGGCCGACCTGCAGCGCCTGCAGCACGTGCTGTTCTACCGCGAGCTCGGCTTCGCGCTGGAGGACATCACCGCCATCCTCGACGATCCCGCCACCGACACCCTGGCGCACCTGCGGCGCCAGCACGAACTCCTCACCCGACGCATCGACCGGTTGCGGTCGATGGCGGCCGCGGTCGAGCACGCCATGGAGGCGAACGTCTTGAACATCCCCCTGACCCCCCAGGAACGTTTCGAGGTCTTCGGCGATTTCGTTCCCGAAGACCACGACGAGGAGGCGCGCCGGCGCTGGGGGCACACCGGCACCTGGCGGCAGTCACGTGCCAAGATGGCCGCGATGACCAAGGCCGACTGGGCGCGCTTCACCGGCGAGGCCGCCCAGACGGTGCGCGACTTCACCGAGGCCTACCTCGCGGGGGTGCCGGCCACAGGTGAGCGGGCGATGGAGCTGGCCGAAGGCCACCGGGCGCATCTGACCCGCTGGTGTTACGACTGCTCCTACGACCTTCACCGCGGCCTGGGTGACATGTATGTCGCCGATGGGCGTTTCGCCGCCGGCTACGAGGCCTCGGCCGCCGGTCTGACCTCCTACATCCGCGACGCCATCCACGCCAACGCCGACCGCGCCGAGCACTCCGGCTGAACCTTCCCGCCCCGCTCCCCCGCGCCCCGGTAGTGGCGGAGCGGGGCGGGCGTTCAGCCGGCGGCCACGGTGACCTCCTCCTCGGGGGCGGTGGCCGCGTTGGTGGGGCGCTGGTCGAACTGGGTGCGATACAGCTGCGCGTAGCGGCCGCCCGCGGCCAGGAGCGCGGTGTGCGTGCCCCGTTCGGCGATCCGCCCGTCCTCGACCACCAGGATCAGGTCGGCGGCGCGGACCGTCGACAGCCGGTGGGCGATGACCAGCGCGGTCCGCCCGGTCAGTGCCTCGGCCAGTGCCTCCTGGACCGCGGCCTCGGAGGTGGAGTCCAGGTGCGCGGTGGCCTCGTCCAGCACCACCACCCGGGGGCGGGCCAGCAGCAGCCGGGCGATGGTCAGCCGCTGGCGTTCCCCGCCCGAGAGCCGGTAGCCGCGTTCGCCGACCACGGTGTCCAGCCCGTCGGGCAGCGCCGAGACCAGGTCGGCGAGCCGGGCCCGGCGCAGCACCTGCCACAGTTCCTCGGTGTCGGCCTCCGGGCGGGCCAGCAGCAGGTTGGCGCGGATCGAGTCGTGAAACAGATGCCCGTCCTGGGTGACCACGCCCAGCGTCTGGCGGATCGAGGCCGCCGACAGGTCGCGGACGTCCACCCCCGACAGCCGTACCGCGCCGTCGTCGACGTCGTACAGGCGTGCCAGCAGTTGCGCGATCGTCGACTTGCCCGCTCCTGAGGAGCCCACCAGTGCGATCATCTGCCCGGCGTCGGCGCGGAAGGACACCTCGTGCAGTACCGTCGTGCCGCCGCGGGTGTCGAGGGTGGCGACCTCCTCCAGGGAGGCCAGTGACACCTTCTCGGCCGAGGGGTAGGCGAAGCCGACGTGGTCGAACTCCACCGTCACCGGCCCGTCGGGGACCGGCCGGGCGTCGGGCCTGTCGGTGATCAGTGGCCGCAGGTCGAGGATCTCGAAGACCCGCTCGAAGCTGACCAGGGCGCTCATCACCTCCACCCGCGCCCCGGCCAGTGCCGTCAGTGGCGCGTACAGGCGGGTCAGCAGCAGCGCCAGTGCCACCAGGGCGCCCGGCTCCAGTCGCCCGCTCAGCGCGTAGAGGCCGCCGAGCCCGTAGACCAGGGCCAGGGCCAGTGCCGAGACCAGGGTGAGGGCGGTGACGAACACCGACTGCACCATCGCGGTGCGTACCCCGATGTCACGGACCCGCCGGGCCCGCTCCAGGAACTCGGCCGACTCCTGGGCAGGGCGGCCGAACAGTTTGACGAGGGTGGCGCCGGGTGCGGAGAAGCGTTCGGTCATCTGGGTGCTCATCGCCGCGTTGTGGTCGGCGGCCTCGCGTTCCATCCGGGCCAGCCGTCTGCCGACGCGGCGGGCGGGCAGGACGAACACCGGCAGCAGTACCAGCGCCAGCGCGGTCAGCTGCCAGGAGATGCCGACCATCACCACCAGGGTCAAGGTGAGGGTCACCAGGTTGCCCGCCACCCCTGAGAGGGTGTCGCTGAAGGCCCGCTGGGCGCCGATGACGTCGTTGTTCAACCGGCTGACCAGTGCGCCGGTGCGGGTGCGGGTGAAGAAGGCGATGGGCATGCGCTGCACGTGGTCGAAGACGGCGCCGCGTAGTTGCAGGATCAGCCCCTCGCCGATGCTCGCCGACATCCACCGGGTCACCAGGCCGAGGGCCGCCTCGGCCAGGGCGATCACCGCGATCAGGGCGGCCAGCCTGACCACGGTGGCGCCCGCGGCGCCGCCGACGATGGCGTCGACCACCTGCCCGGCCAGCACCGGGGTGGCCACCGCCAGCACCGCCGACACCACGCTCAGCAGCAGGAACCACACCAGTAGGGGGCGGTGCGGGCGGGCGAAGGCGGCGATGCGCCGCAGTGTGGCCGCCGAGAAGGGCCGCCGGTCGTCTTGGGCGTGCATCGCGCTGTACAGCGAATGCCAGGCCGCCATTTCCATGCTCATCACACGTCACCACGTTTTCTGTGCTCGTCATCGCTCGTCATCACCGGGGGGTCATCGGTGCCCGCCGGCTGGCGGGCGGGGGAAGGGGGTGTGGCGGTGTCACAGCACGACCCTAGAAGCTGAGGTTAACTTCAGGTCAAGGGCGGCCGTTCTTCCCGCACCCCCCGGGTGCTCCCCCGCATGTCCTTCGCGCGGCCCGTCTTGGCGGGGGCCGGGCCCGGCGGGGCGGGCGGCGCCCTGTCCCCCTAGGCTGGAGGCCGTTTCCCCTCGCCTGGACGCCTCGTCCTCCGGGCGTCTCCCCCTTTGGAAAGGTGTATTCGCCGTGCCGACCGCACTCCGCCTGTTTCGTTACGTGGCGATCGCCGAAGCGTGCTCGTGGGCGGGACTGCTCATCGGCATGTACTTCAAGTACGTCGCGGCCACCGGCGACCTCGGTGTGAAGATCTTCGGCCCGGTGCACGGCGCCCTGTTCGTCCTCTATCTGGCCGCGGTGCTGTACGCGGCCCGTCAGGCGCGCTGGAGCCGGGCCACGATCGTCGTCGGCCTGGTGTGTTCGGTGCCGCCGCTGGCCACCTTGTGGTTCGAGCGGCGTGTGATGGCCCGCCACCGCGAGCCGGTCACCGCCTGAGCCCACCGCTAGAGCTCCAGGACGGCGCGGGTCAGGGCCCGGCAGCGCCGTGGATCGGTGAGCAGTTCGGCGCCGTCGCCGAACTGGTCGATCGAGCCGAGGGCGGGCAGTGCCCGTACGCGGGCGTCGGTGACGGCGCCGCCGAGGGCGTCGGCGAACCGGGCGGCGTCGATGACCTGGAAGGGCCGCCGATGGTAGGGCCGCAGGCTCCCCTCCAGTGCCGGAGCGGCCCCCGTCCGGTTGTGCAGGGCCGCCACCCGCCGGTACACCACCCCCAGGTGCTGCTCGCGCTCACGCCACCCGGTGGCCGCCACCGCCGCCGACAACGCGTCCCCCAGCTCCGCCGTCCCCGGCAGGCGGGTAAAAGCGCTGCCCAGCCACTTGGCGTAGGGCGGGTAGCGGCGGCGCATCAGGATCACCAGCCGCATCAGCTCCCGCGCCAGGCTCGCGGTGATCAGCGCCGAGCCCAGGTCGTCGCCGACCTCCCCGCACCGGCCGGGGAAGGCCTCCTGCTGGGCCAGGCGCCGCCATTGGCCGGCCAGCACGTAGCGTTCCAGGTCGGGGGGATACCAGCGCAGTGCGGCGCGGGCCGGCTCCAGGGCCTGTAGGCCGTCGTGGAAGACCTCCCCGCTGGTGACCTCGGCCAGCCGTTGCCAGGGGGTCGACAGCCAGTCCAGCACGCTCACCCCGCGCAGCGGGTCGAATCCGAGCCGCCCGGTGAACCAGGCCGCCGGATCGCTCACCTCCACCCCGTGGCGCTGTCCGGTCACGGCGGTGCGGTAGCCGCCGAAGTCGTCGGGCAGGTGCTCGGCGACGGCGCGCCGGACCTGTTCGGTATGGTGCGCCGCCACGAACACCACCACTCTGGGCCCCCAGTCGTGGTCGGTGGAGCGTTCGGTGTCGAACGCCAGCACCTCCGACCCGGCACCGATCAGCGCGGCACTGTGCGGCACGCCGGCCACGATCGGCCGCACGACCTGGGCGTAGAAAGCACGGGAAAGCTCCAGGCCAGGTACGAAACTGGACATCATTTCGTCCACTTTGCCTGCCGCGTCCGCGGCCCGCACCAGGTTTTCCCCCCGCCCCTTTCCCGGGCGGGGTTTCAGGCGCCGTCCGGGGCCGCGGCGGCCAGCGGGCGCCCGCGCAGCCCCAGCCGTTCGTACAGGGCGATGGCCGCGTGGTTGCCGGTGTCGACCATCAGCGCGACCCGCTCGTGGACGGCCGCCAGCTCCCCCAGCACGAACCGGCACACCCGCTCGCCGTACCCGCGGCCGCGCGAGGCCGGGGCGACGCCGACACCGGCGAGGAATCCCACCGGCGGGCAGGACCAGGCGTCGGCGGCCACCGCCACCAGCCGGCCGTCGTCGTCGCGTACCCCGGCCCAGCGCCGTACCCCCGCCACGCCCGGCACCGCCCAGGCCGAGGGGGCCGCCCGCGCCAGCAGGGCACTCACCTGCTCCTCCTCGGCGGCGTCCAGCCACCCCACCCGCCCCGGGCCCGGGTCCGCGTGGCCGGGGAGGTCGGCGCTGAGCGCGCCGGCCGGGGTGTCCATCCATTCGAACGAGCCCAGCACCCGCATCCGCATCCGCGGGGTCCGGGCGACCACTTCCTCCACCAGTGCCCGTGTCCCCGTCACCCGGTAGGACGGGCCGACCTCGGCCCACGCCCGCTCCACCAGGGCGCTCACCGCCCCGGGCTCGCCGTACACCGTGAGGCGATCTCGGCGGTTGAGGTCGGGGCAGGCCACCGCCACCGCCTCCCCCAGCGCCCACGCCCGCACCCCGGGGCCCATCGCCTGAGCGCCCCACAGCACGAGCGCGTCACCCGAGCAGGCGGCCGCCACCTCGGCGGCGTCGCCCAGCCGCACCGGCGCGTCGTTCACAGGATCGCGCCCGGCCGGTAGGCGGCCGCCCGCGGGTAGCGGGCCACGACCGCCTCCACCCGCGTCACGACCGCCTCCACCTGGGCCGAGGCCGCGCCGGTGAAGGAGATCGGCTCGCCCAGCAGGGCCCGCAGCTGCGTTGCGTCCAGCGGGAAACGCTCGTCGGCCCCCAGGCGGGCGATCAGCTCGTTGCCGGCCGACCCCTCGCGCATCGCCAGCGCCGACGCCACCGCGTGTTCCTTGATCAGCTCATGGGCGCTCTCGCGGCCCACCCCGGCGCGTACCGCGGCCATCAGCATCTTCGTCGTCGCCAGGAACGGCAGGTAGCGCTCCAGCTCGGCGGCGATCACCGCGGGGAAGGCGCCGAACTCCTCCAGCACCGTCAGCATGGTCTCCATCAGCCCGTCGAACGCGAAGAACGCGTCCGGCAGCGCCACCCGGCGCACCACCGAGCACGACACGTCCCCCTCGTTCCACTGGTCACCGGCCAGCTCCCCGGTCATCGAGGCGTACCCCCGCATGATGACCGCGAGCCCGTTGACCCGCTCGCACGAGCGGGTGTTCATCTTGTGCGGCATCGCCGAGGAGCCGACCTGGCCCTCGGCGAATCCCTCGGTGACCAGCTCGTGCCCGGCCATCAGCCGGATCGTCTTGGCCAGCGAGGAGGGGGCCGCGGCCAGCTGCACCAGCGCGGTGACCACCTCGTAGTCCAGGGAGCGCGGATACACCTGGCCCACGCTGGTCAGCCGGTGGGCGAACCCCAGGTGGGTGGCCACCTCCTCCTCCAGCGCCGCCAGCTTGGCCGCGTCGCCGCCCAGCAGGTCCAGCATGTCCTGGGCGGTGCCGACCGGCCCCTTGAGGCCGCGCAGCGGGTAGCGTTCGATCAGCTCCTCCAGCCGGTCGAACGCCACCAGCAGTTCGTCGGCGGCCGAGGCGAACCGCTTGCCCAGCGTCGTCGACTGCGCGGCCACGTTGTGCGACCGCCCGGCCATCACCAGCCGCGAGTGCCGCGTCGCCAGGTGTGCCAGCGCGGCCAGCAGCGCCACGCACCGCTCACGCGCCAGCACCAGGCTGTCGCGGATCTGCAGCTGCTCGACGTTCTCGGTCAGATCCCGCGACGTCATGCCCTTGTGCACCTGCTCGTGGCCGGCCAGCGCGTTGAACTCCTCGATGCGGGCCTTGACGTCGTGGCGGGTGACCCGCTCGCGGGCGGCGATCGACTCCAGGTCGACCCGCTCGACCACCTTCTCGTAGTCCTCCAGCGCCCCGGGGGCGACCGCCACCCCCAGCCGTGCCTGCGCGGCCAGCACGGCCAGCCACAGGCGCCGCTCGGCCACCACCTTGTACTCAGGAGACCACAGGCGCGCCAGCGGCGCGGAGGCGTAGCGGGCGGCAAGGACATTGGGGATACGCGGCTTGGCAGTCACGGTGCCGCAGTATATTCCGCCGCCCCGACCCGCCCCGACCCGCCCCGACCCGCCCTGGCCAGGGGGGACGGGAAGGGCCGGCCGCCACGCGGGCGACCGGCCCTCCCCCTCCGGGGGTCTACCGGGCCGTCGGCGCCAGCTCGTCCTTGTCGTAGACCTTCAGCGGCGGCCGCTCACCGCCGTCCTTGGGGGTGCGGCGCAGCCGCTCCTTGAGCCGCTCCACCATCACATACAGGGTCGGCACCAACACCAGCGTCAGCAGCGTCGACGACAGCAACCCGCCGATCACCACGATCGCCAGCGGCTGGGAGATGAACCCGCCCGAGCCGGTCAGCCCCAGCGCCATCGGGATCAACGCGAAGATCGTCGCCACCGCGGTCATCAGGATCGGCCGCAACCTGCGCCGGCCGCCCTCGATCACCGCCTCCACCACGCCCATGCCCTGCTCGCGGTACTGGTTGATCAGGTCGATCAGCACGATCGCGTTGGTCACCACGATGCCGATCAGCATCAGCATGCCGATCAGGGCCGGAACCCCCATCGGCGTGCCCGTCGCCAGCAACAACCCGATCGCGCCGGTCGCCGCGAACGGCACCGACACCAGCAGGATCAGCGGCTGCACGAAACTCCGGAACGCCGCCACCATGATCATGAAGACGATCGCGATCGCCGCCAGCATCGCCAGCCCCAGCTGCCCGAACGCCTCGGCCTGGTCCGCGCTCACCCCGCCCACCGCGAAACTCGCCCCGGCCGGCAACGTCAACGTCTCCAGCTTCGACGTCAGCTCCGTCGTCATGCTGCCCAGGTCACTGCCGGTCGCCGTCCCCGACACCGTCGCGCTGCGCTCACCGTCGATCCGCGTCACCTGCGTGGGACCGTCCACCTTCGACACCCGCGCCACCTGCGACAGCTTCACCGTGCCCGTCGCCGTCGGCAGCTTCAGCGCCCCCACCGCCTTGACGTCCTCGGGCGCGTCCGCGGTCCGCAGGACCACCGCGCCGGCCCGGCCGTCCAGCGTCAGCTCACCCAGCGGCGCCCCCCGGAACTGCTGCGCCACCAGCTGCCCGATCTGCGTCTCGCTCAGCCCCCTGGCCGCCGCCTTCTCCCGATCCACCCGCACCTCGACCCGCTCGGCGCCGGCCTCCAGGTTCGAAGTCACATCCCGCAACCCGTCCAGGTCCGCCATCGCCGCGCGAACCGTCTCGGTCGCCGCCCGCAACGCCGTCACATCCGGCGCCTGCACGATCACCTGCAGCTGGTCGGTCGCGCCACCGCCGGGGCCGCCCTGGCCGCCGCCCACCGTGACCGTGCCGACCTCCTCCACGGGCAATCGCTCCAGCCGGCCGCGCAGCTCCTCCTGCAGCGCCGCGCTGTCGGTGTCCTCGGCCACCGTCACCGAGTACGAGGCCCGGTCGCCGCCACCGCCGCCCGCGCCCAGGAAGCCGCCGCCACCGCCCACGTTCACCTGGTAGTCCCGCACACCCTTCAGCGACGCCAGGACCTCCTCGACCCGCTTGGCCGCCGCGTCCGTCGCCGCCAGGTCGGTGCCCGCCGGCATCCGCTGGCTGATCGACACCGTGTCCTGCCCCGAGGAGTCGATGAAGTTGGTCTCCAGCCGCCCGGCCAGCCCCATCGTCGCGGCGAACACCACCACACCGACCAGCACCGTCACCAGCCGCCGTCGCGTCGCGAACCGCAGCACCGGCAGGTACGCCCGCTGCAGCGGGCTGCGCAGCTCCTTGGCCTCGGCCTCCTCACGCACCGCCCGCGCCTGCTCCGGCGACAACACCGGCGCCTTCAAGAACCAGTACGCCAGCACCGGGACCACCGTCAGCGACACCAGCAACGACGCCAGCAACGCCACCGTCACCGTGATCGCGAACGGCGCGAACAGCTGCCCCACCATGCCGCCCACCACCGCGATCGGCAGGAACACCGCCACCGTCGTCAACGTCGAGGCCGTCACCGCGCCGCTGACCTCACGCACCCCGGCCAGCACCGCCTTGCGCTTGGCCTCCCCGTACCCCAGATGACGCTTGATGTTCTCCAACACCACGATCGAGTCGTCGACCACCCGGCCCACCGCGATCGTCAGCGCCCCCAGCGTCAGCAGGTTCAGCGAGTAGTCGCCCACCCACAACGCGATCAGCGCGATGACCACCGACAGCGGGATCGACGCCGCCGTCACCAGCGTCGAGCGCACCGACAACAGGAAGACCAAGATGACCAGCACCGCGAACGCCAGGCCCAGCAACCCCTCGGTCGTCAGATCCTCGATCGAGCGCTCCACGTACGGCGCCTGATCGAAGATCACCGTCATCTCCGAGGAGTCCCCGATCGCCCGCACCATCTGCGGAAGCTTCTCGCGCACCGCGTGCGAGATCGCCACCGCGTTGCCGTCCGGCGTCATCGTCACCGACAACCCCAGGCTCGGCTGCCCGTTGGTCCGCGTCAGCGACGTCCCCTCGGCCAGCGTCCGCTCCACCGTCGCCACATCCCCCAGCCGCACCGGCTTGGGAGCCGCCGCGGGACGCTGCGCCTGCGCCTGCTGGATCTGCTGCGCCTGCTGGGCCGCGCCGCCACCCGGCACCTGCCGGGCCTGCTGCGGCGGCGCCTGCTGCGCCACCGGCGCGGCGGGCGTCAGATACAGGTCCTTCAGCTCCTCCAGCGTCGAGACCCGCGCCCCCACCTGCACCGGCAGCGACACCTTGTCCTCGGTCACGCTGCCCGCGGGAACCGGCTGCCCGTTGGCCCGCAGCACCTCGGCCACCGCCGTCGGCGACAACCCCAGCAACGCCAGCTTCCCGACATCCGGAGTGATCGTCACCACCTCGTCGCGGGTGCCCGTCACCGTCGCCTCGCGCACCCCCTCGATGCCCCGCAGCTCCGGCACCACCAGCCGCTCAAGCCGCTCGGCCATCACCCGCTGATCGCCGCCGTCGCCCACCGCCAGCTGCATCACCGGAATGTCGTCGGTCCCGCCCGACAACACCTGCGGATCGACCGCATCCGGCAGCTGTGCCTCGATCCGCGAGATCGCCTGCTGCATCTCCGCGACCGCCGCGTCGATGTCGGTGCCGTACTCGAACGCCACCTGGACCTGCGCCATCCCCTCACTGGAGGTCGAGGTCACCTCCGAGACCCCCTCCAGGCCCTGGAAGCTGTTCTCGATCGGCTTGGTCACCTGCTCCTCGACGATCTCGGGAGAGGCACCCGGATACGAGGCCGCCACGAACGCCCCCGGAAACGACAACGAGGGCAGCAACTGCTGTTTCAGCGAGGGAATCGCGAACAGGCCGAACGCGCTCAACACCAGCGCGATCATGATGACGAGGCTGCGGTTGGCGAGGCTCAACCTGGCCAGGGAGGTCATGGGGGCGGGCTCCTCAACGAGGGACATCACAACAAGATTCGCCCCAGACTAACACTTCGCCTCATACGAATATTTAACGAAGCTTACCAATCCTGATAACCTTCTCAGGAAGCGAGAGGTGAGCGTGAACAACGACCGCGAACAACTGATCGACCAGATCGGCGCCATGCAACGCGACCTGGGCAGGCTCCTCGCCCAGCACAGCGCCCCATCCCCCCTCTTCGACTCCAACCTGACCATGCGCCAGCTCAAAGTCGTCATGATCCTCTCCGACCAGGACTCAGCCTCGGGCCAAGACCTCGCCACCCACCTCGACGTCGGCCTCGGCACCGTCACCGGCATCGTCGACCGCCTCGTCGCCCACGGCCTCGTCACCCGCCGCGAAGACCCCCACGACCGCCGCATCCGCCGCGTCCACCTCACCCCCGCCGGCCACACCCTCATCGAACAGATCACCGACGCCGGCCTCACCGAGTTTCGACGCCTCCTGCGACACCTCGACACCCCCACCCTGCGCGACCTGTGCGCCATCGTCGACAAACTTCAACGGGCAGCCCTCACCCTCCGCGACCACAACCCCCACAAAAAGGTGGGATGATAGGTTCCGTCGCTGTGACAGCACCCACCGACACCCTCTTCTCCCTCACCGGCCGCACCGCCCTCATCACCGGCGGCAGCTCCGGCATCGGCCACGCCATCGCCCACGCCCTCGGCCACGCCGGCGCCGCCGTCATCATCGTCGCCCGCCGCACCACCCACCTCACCAAAACCCTCACCCAACTCCACCACCACAACATCACCGCCGCCGCCATCACCGCCGACCTCGCCAACCCCGACGACATCACCCGCCTCTGCGACGAGGCCCCCACCCTCTTCGGCGACATCGACATCCTCGTCAACAGCGCCGCCAACAACATCCGCCACCCCATGACAGAACTCACCACCGACGACTACCAACAAACCATGGCCGTCAACATCACCGCCCCCTACCTCCTCGGCCAGCACTTCGGCCCCCAAATGGCCCAACGCGGCTGGGGCCGCATCATCAACATCGGCTCCCAGCAATCCCACAAAGCCTTCGGCGACAGCGGCGCCTACGGCATCTCCAAAGCCGCCATCACCGGCCTCACCCGCTCCCAAGCCGAAGCCTGGTCCCCCCACGGCGTCTGCGCCAACACCATCATCCCCGGCTTCGTCCTCACCCCCCTCACCGAACCCGCCCAAGCCATCCCCGGCCGCGTCGAAGAACTCGCCGCCCGCACCATGACCGGCCGCAACGGCCACCCCACCGACTTCGCCGGCATCGCCGTCCTCCTCGCCGGCAACGCCAGCGCCTACATCACCGGCCAGGCCATCTGCGTCGACGGCGGCTTCTCCGTCCACTGACCCACAAAACCCACCACGACACCATGATTGAATACGCCCCGGATCCACCACGCCCGGGGAGCCCATGACCACCACCCAGCACCCCGCCAACGCCCGCAAAGCCGTCTCCTACTTCTTCATCCTCCTCGGCATCGCCTCCGGCGCCTGGGCCGCCCGCATCCCCGCCGTCAAACACACCCTCCACCTCAGCGACGGCCAACTCAGCTACGGCCTCCTCGCCACCGCCGTCGGACTCATCACCGGCATGCGCTTCGCCGGCCACCTCACCGACCGCCTCGGCAGCGCCCGCCTCATCACCCCCGCCGCCATCGCCACCGCACTCTCCGTCATCCCCCCCGGCTACGCCACCACCCTGCCCACCCTCATCGCCGCCCTCTTCCTCTTCGGCCTCACCAACGCCTTCCTCGACGTCTCCATGAACGCCCACGGCGTCGAAGTCGAACGCGCCTACGGCCGCCCCATCATGTCCTCCTTCCACGGCATGTTCAGCATCGGCTGCCTCACCGGCGCCGCCATCGGCGGCCTCTTCGCCTGGCTCGACCTCAGCGCCGCCACCACCCTCACCGCCGTCGGCCTCCCCCTCGCCCTCATCTGCCCCTACGCCCGCCGCCACCTCCTCACCACCCCACCCCCCAAGACCCCCACCCCCCACCACGACCGCACCCGCGCCCCCTGGACCAGCTGAATCATCCTCATGGGAATCGTCGCCTTCGCGGGCCTCGTCGGAGAAGGCGCCGCCAACGACTGGACCGCCGTCTACCTCTTCCAGCACCTCGGCGCCCCCCAGGCCGTCGCCGCCGCCGGATTCGCCGTCTTCTCCACCACCATGACCATCGGCCGTTTCGCCGGAGACCACCTCGCCCAGCGCTTCGGACCGGTACGCCTGGTCCGCTACTGCGGCCTCATCGCCGCCATCGGCCTCGGCACCACCCTGCTGACCAGCCAGATCCCCATCGCCCTCGCCGGATTCGCCCTGTTCGGCTGTGGCCTGTCCACCATCGTCCCCCAGGTCTTCTCCGCCGCCGGCAACCACGACCCCGCCCGCGCCGGACAGGCCATCGCCCAGGTCGCCACCGTCGGCTACGCCGGCCTCCTCGCCGGCCCCGCCATCATCGGCGGCGCCGCCGAGCTCATCGGCCTGCCCGCGGCCCTGGGCATCCCCGTCCTGCTCGCCCTCTTCATGGCCGCCTCCGCCGGAGCGCTGCGTCCCCGGAAAACACCGTGACCGGCCGACAGCGCGGCTCTGCTTTTTGGTGATGAGTCTTTAGTCCATTGTAAATGATCTTGAATCCATTGTAAATGATCTTGAATCCAGTCGGACACCTTTACAATGTAGATTTATAACTGGCGGCCATCTCGTCGGACCCGTCCGCGCCCGTTGCCGTGGACCTCGCGCGAGAACGTGGACGAACAGGGCGCTGCCTTGTGGTCACGGGCGACGGGTGGCGCGTACGACGACGTCGTGGAGACGGGCCGCCCGGTCCCCGTGGCCGGTGAGCGTGCGCACCCGCTCCTCGGCGGTGACGATCTCCCACTCCCCGCCGTCCAGCCGGGCGGTGATGGCCGCGGAGGTGGCCGACGCCTCAGCGGGAGGATGATGCCCATGACCGGTGTGACCGGTGTGACCGGTGTGACCGGTGTGATCGGTGTGACCGGTGTGATCGGTGTGATCGGTGTGATCGGTGTGATCGGTGGAGTCCGGGGTGTGCAGGTGTCCCACGATGAGCAACGTGCCGCCGGGAGCCACCCACCCGGCGACGCGATCGTAGAACTCCATCTGAGGCATCGCCGGGTGGGCGTAGTGGGTCATGACCAGGTCGAACCGCGTGTCCGGGCTCCAGACGCTCAGATCCGCCTCGACCCACCGCAGGTGCTCGGGGGCCCCGCCCGCCGCCGCCAGCCCTGCGGCGCGGGCAAGAGCCTCGGCCGAGATGTCGGCCGCGGTGACGTGCCAGCCGCGCGAGGCGAGCCAGATCGCCTCGGCGCCGGCGCCGCACCCCGCGTCCAGTGCCGTGCCCGGCGTCAGGCCGCCGGTCTCCCGCGCGAGGTAGGGGTTCGGCGGGTCGCCGCCCGTGGATCCGGGGGCCTCGGCTCGTCCCTGCCGCCAGTGCCGCTCCCAGAAGTCCTTGTCGAATTCGTGCGTCACAGGTCGTTCTCCTCGTTCGCGATGATCGCTCCGCCGTGGCCGGTGACCTCGTCGGGGCCACGTGTCGGCGGCCGGCTTCGCCGGGCTCACCCGCGGGTTCGCCCCTCATGGTGCCGACCGGGAAAGCAGGCGCGCAAACGTTGTTGCCGAATGGCAAAATGGGGGGATGGACGAAGCCATCGACCGCACTCTCGACGCCGTCGGAGCGAGGTTGAAACGCCTTCGGCTGCACCGCGAGGTCACGCTCGCCGACCTCGCGCGGGAGACCGGCATCTCCACCAGCACCCTGTCCCGGCTCGAAGCGGGCCTGCGACGTCCCACGCTCGAGCAGTTGCTCCCGCTCGCCCGCGCCTACGGGGTCACCCTCGACGAGCTCGTCGACGCGCCGCCGACCGGCGACCCCCGCCTCAACCTGCGCCCCATCCCCTGCGGCGACGGCTCGGTCATCCTGCCGCTGACCCGCAGGCCCGGAGGAATCCAGGCCTACAAGTTCGTCCTGCCCGCCGGAGACGACGACGCCGAACCCGACCTGCGCACCCACGAGGGCTACGACTGGGTCTACGTCCTGAACGGAACGCTCCGCCTCGTCCTGGGAGAACACGACCTCACCCTCAGGCCCGGGGAGGCCGCGGAGTTCGACACGCGCACCCCGCACTGGTTCGGGGCCACCGGCGCCGGCCCCGTCGAGTACCTGAGCCTCATCGGGAGACAAGGCGAACGCGCGCACATCCGCGCGGCACCGAGGCACCCCCCGGCCGGGTGAGAGAGCCCGGCGACCGCCCTCGCCGGTGGGCGCTCTCCCCTAGCCGGTGGTGACCGGCTGGTCGTACGTGACGTGGGTGAGGAAGAAGTCCCGGACGTCCTCGGCGAGCAGCTCCGGCACCTCCATCGCGGCGAAGTGGCCGCCACGCTCGAACTCCGACCAGTGCCTGATGTCGTACAGCCGCTCGGCCAGCGGTCGCACCGACTGCGTGATGTCGTGCGCGAACACCGCCACGCCGACCGGTACCGGGCACGGCTCGATCCGCCGCGGGGTCTCGCGCGACAGCCGCGCCGAGGAGGCCGCGGTCGCGGTCAGCCAGTACAGCGAGATGTCGGTGAGTATCCGCTCGTCGTCGATCTGCGAGCGAGGGTCGGTCCACTGCGCGAAGCGCTCGGCGATCCAGGCCAGCTGGCCGACCGGTGAGTCGGTCAGCGCGTAACCGATGGTCTGCGGGGTGGTGGCCTGCAGGGCCTGGTACGGCGGGCGGTTCGCCATCAGCTGCCTGATCTTGTCCAGCCGGGCCTCGTCCGTCTCGGACAGCTCGATGCCGGCATCCGGGACCGGCCGGGTCGGCAGGTAGTTGACGTGCACCCCGACGACCCGCTCGGGCGCCACCACGCCGAGTGCCATGGAGATGCCCGAGCCGAAGTCGCCCCCCTGCGCGCCGTAGCGCTCGTACCCGAGACGGCGCATCAGCTCGGCCCAGGCCCGCGCGACCCGGACGATATCCCAGCCGCGCTCGCGGGTCGGCCCGGAGAAGCCGAAACCGGGGATGGACGGGATCACCAGGTGGAAGTCGCGGGACAGCGGCTCGATCACGTCGAGGAACTCCAGGAACGAACCGGGCCAGCCGTGGGTGAGGATCAGCGCGAGCGCGTCCGGTTTCGAGGACCGGACGTGGACGAAGTGGATGTTCTGCCCGTCGATCTCGGTGGTGAAGTGCGCGAGCTCGTTGAGCTTGGCCTCGTGCCGGCGCCAGTCGTAGCCGGTGCGCCAGTATTCGGCCAGTTCCTTGAGCCGCGCCAGCGGGAAGCCGTAGTCCCAGCCGGCGTCGGCGATCTCGTTGGGCCAGCGGGTGCGCGAGAGCCGGTCGTGCAGGTCGTCGAGGTCGGCCTGGGGGATGTCGATGCGGAACGGCTTGATCATGGTCTTGACTCCAGGGGGATCCATCCGGCGCCCGGGTGTTCGGACGAGCCGGGGTCGATGAGGTTGATGAGGTTCGGTGCGGGTGGTGCGGGCCGCTCCCGCGCGGGTGTCCGCGCTCTCGTGGAAGGCGCTCTCGTGGAAGGCGGTCAGTTCTCGCGTGTCCAGGCGGGCGTGATCCGCATCTCGCGAAGTCGCCAGCCCGCCGGTGTGCGTACCGCGGTGGAGGTCAGCCGCAGGCCGCCGGTGAAGTAGGGGGCCTGGCCGTCGCGGTAGTAGTACACGAGGGAGTTCGCCGAGGCGGCCGCCTGGTCGCCGTCGAGGTCCACCAGCAGGTCGGTGGTCGTGTGCTGGGTGTGCCGCCCCTCGGTCTCGGGCTGCCGCAGGTAGGCGACGACCTCGTCGATGCCGAGGAGTTCGCCGGCGCGTGGCGAGCGCACCGCCACGTCGCCGGTGAAGACGGTGCCGGCCTCCTCCCACCGCTCCTCGTCGAGCAGGCGCGCGAAGCGGGTGAACAGGTCGGCGATCTCGATACGGTCGGCGATCAGAGCATGCGTGGACATGACATCCTTTTCGTTGGCGTCTCCAACATTGGCAGTACCCACTATATGCAGATTCGTTGGCTGCGCCAACAATGTAGAGTTGCTGTCGTGGAAGAGACACCCGCACGCCTGACCGCGAAACCAAGCTGGCTGCTCACCCAGCTGGCGGTGCACGCCCACCGGCTGGCCTCCGACGGCTTCGGCGAGGTGGGCGCGCGCGGGTACCACTACCGCATCCTGGCCGTGCTGGACGAGTTCGGAGGCGCCAGCCAGGCCGCGCTCGGCCGCCGGTGCAACATGGACCGCAGCGACGTCGTGGCGACGATCAACGAACTGGCCGAGCGGGGTCTCGTCGAGCGGACACCGGACCCGGATGACCGAAGGCGCAACATGGTGACCCTCACCGCCGCGGGTGATCGGCAGCTGCACCGCATGGAGCGGGTGCTCGACAAGGTGCAGGACGACCTGCTCGGACCGCTTGCGGCCGAGGACAGGCAGACCTTGACCCGCCTGCTCACCCTGCTGCTCACGCACCACCAACGGGGGTGAGCCCCCCTTTGACGACTTCCGCCGGTGGACGAGGCGGCGTGACGCTCTCCTACAGTGGGTGCTCGTGCTCTATGGCAGATCCGCGGAAATCAGCGCACTCGACGAGGTGATCGCGCGGGCTCGCGACGGCTCCGGCGGCGCGGTGGTGGTGCGGGGCGAGGCGGGCGCGGGCAAGACCGCCCTGCTCGACTGATGATCGTGGCGGGCATGGGCCACACGCTGCCGCCGCAGGTGCACGAGGAGTTGGCCGCCGCCGTCCACGCGCACACGACCGAATGACACCGGCCCGGACCCGGGCGGCCCCGGTGTCGGCCTGGACCTCCTATAGCTACGGCGAGCCGCCACCCCGGTCCTGCGAACCACTCGGGTGATATGCGAAGAGTTAGCTATCAGTTTCAGTACGTAGCGATCCCAAGTAGTGCATACCTTCCGGTAACCCCGTCGTCACCCGCCAGAACCTGCGGGCGGCGATCGTCGCGGTGGTCAACGCCACCCTGGAGGCCCGCGACCCCACGTGGTGGGGCGAGGCGACCAGCACCGCCTCGGACTCCAAGCGGTTCGCCTCCTGGGACTCCAATCTGATGACCGAGTTCCACGCCCACAACGGCGGTCACGGCGTGATGATCTACTGGCACGTCGACAAGGGCCGCCTGTGCATCTACTCCCAGCTCAAGTCATGCTCCTCCTCCGAGGTCGCGGCGATGATCGAGGGCCTGCTACGGCACTGCACCAACGCCGAGGTGAAGGCGAACTACACCGACACCCACGGCGCCACCACGGTCGGGTTCGCCTTCACCGAGCTGCTGGGCTTCAAGCTGCTGCCCCGGATGAAGAACATCGGCGCGATCGAGCTGTACAGCCCCGACGCCGCCCCGGCCGCGTGGCCGAAGGTGGACAAGATTCTCAAGAAGCGGCCGATCGACTGGGAGCTCATCTCCCGCAACTACGACCAGATGATCAAGTACGCGATGGCGCTGCGGCTGCGGACAGCGGAAACCGAGCAGGTCCTGCGCCGTTTCATGAAGGGCAACGGCCCCAAGCACCCGGTCTACCTGGCCCTGGAAGAACTCGGCCGGGTCGTGCGCACCATCTTCGCCTGCGACTATCTCGCCGATGAACAGCTACGCCGGGAGATCAACAGCGGCTTGCAGGTCGTGGAGAACTGGAACAGCGCCAACGACAAGATTTTCTACGGGCGGGACGGAGTGCTGACCGGGGCCGATCGTGAGCATGCCGAGGTGTCCATGCTCACCCTGCACCTGCTGCAGTCCTCATTGGTGTTCATCAACACCCAGCTCTTACAAGCTGTTCTGCGAGATCCGCAGTGGGCCGGCAAGCTCACCGAGGAAGACCGGCGCGCGCTCAGCCCATTGTTCTGGGCGCATGTGAACCCCTACGGCCGGTTCCGGCTGGACATGGATACCCGGCTCGACCTCACCGCGGCCTGAGCGGGTCCCCCGGCGTCGGGTTCTTGCGCTGGGAGAACATGCTGGGCAGCGCGGCCAACGTGCCTCACATGACAGGAAAAGATCATCTCGCCTCGAGACGAGGCCAGCAACCCAAGACAACGATTGCTGGGACCGCGTGTCCCGGTGTTGGGCTGAAATGCCTTGCGGCGTGGGGACGGCTCACGGCCCGCGGCACATTCGTGAGGAAACGGTCTTGCGCGTCAACTGTAAGACTGGCCTGCCTTTGACCATTACCTGATGTAAGGGTCATAAAAGGAGCCTGTGTGCTGAATGGTGAGGAGTTCGCCGCTTTGTTCGATGCGTACCGCCCCCGGGTGTACGCGTACGCGGTGAGCAGATGTGGCCGTCGGCTGGCCGAGGAGGTGGTCAGTGAGACGTTCGTGGTCGTGTGGCGACGGCGGGACGTCATTCCGGCCAAGGCACCCTTGCCCTGGTTACTTGGTGTGGCGCACAACGTGATTCGCGATCTCTATCGCGACGAGCTTCGGCGGGCGGCGCTGGATGAGGCACTACGCGGCTGGACCGAGGAACTGGAGGGGGACGTGGCCGACCAGGTGGTCGAGCAGGCCACCGCGATGAAAGCCCTGTCCACGTTGAGCGACGCTGACAAAGAGGTGCTGACCTTGGTCTCGTGGCACGGGCTGACCTCGGCGCAGGCGGCTGCGGTGGTGGGAAGTTCGCGGTCGGCGTTCTTCGTCCGGCTGCATCGGGCCCGCCGGCGGCTGGAGGCCGCCATGAACAACGTGACGGCGGCCGGCCCCCGGCCCGCTTTCGTCCCGGAGGAGGAGAAGTGAGGCGGAAGAACGCGCTCGATCTGCTGGCGGCGGCCCGGCCCGCTGACCTCGACCTGCCTGGGGCGCACCGGGCGCGGATGGAGGAGTTGCCCCCGCCGGTGCGACGGGGCCGTGCACGGCGGGGCGGGGCGGTCGCCGCGTCGCTGGCCACGGCGTCCGTGATCGGGGTACTGGCCGTCCCCCGCCTGCTCGACCCCGGCGTCTCCAGCGGGCAGGTGGCCACCGAGTCCGCCGGGTACGCGCTGGACATGGCGGCCCGCAGTGCGGCCGGGCAGCGGCAGACGCCCGGGCGGTTCTGGTACACCGAGGGCCTGATCCTGGGTGAGGAGATCATCGGTGCACCGGGCAACCGGTACCGGATCAAGACCCGGGTCCAGACCGGACGGTGGGCCCCGCGCGACCCGGCGACGCTGACCGTGCTTACCGAAAGCGGCCTGCCCACCGTGCCGGCGTCCGGACAAGAGGAGCAGGCGTGGCGGCGAGCGGGAGAACCCAAGCTGTGCGGCAACGACACCGACTGCGCGAACGACACGGCTCCGCTCGGACGCACGAGGTTCATGTTCATGCCCGGCACCTGGCCCTACGAAGATCAAGGGCTCACGCTTCCCGCCGCTGAGCTGCTCGATCTGCCTCAAGAGTCGGACGCGCTGCGCGAACGCCTGCTGGCGTTCTGGCCCGCCTACAGCGAGACCATGAAGGACTGGCCAACACCGCCTGCGGGGAGCTCACTGCCCACGAAGGACTCCTGGCTCCTCAGCATCTCCCTGGACCTGCTCCAGCACGCCCCAATCTCAGCGGGCACCCGCGGAGCTCTCTATCGGATGGTGGCGAACCTGCCCGGTACCCGCGCCCTCGGCCGGATCCCCGACGCCGAGGGACGCCTAGGGATCGGCATCGGATGGACCCAGGCTGTAGAGGATGGACAGAGCGAGCAGCAACTCATCGTGGAGGAATCCAGCGGCCGGCTACTCGCGCTGCAGAACGTCGTCATGAAGCCCTGGTCGCAGGACCCGGCGGGCCACGAAGGGGCCGCAGGCCTGCCCGCGGGAACCGTCTACCATGCACTCGTCTACCAGCGAGCCGCCTGGACCGACACCCCCGCCCGGCTTCCCAAGGGGTGCTCCACCTCCACTCAGACCAACCGGAAGGACTGCGTCGGTTGAGGCCCGACATCCACTCGGAGATCAACCCCTTGGCCTACAGGAAGTCGTCAAGTCATGTACGTGATAATGGCCTATTATCACGTACATGAGCGATCATGGCAGCGCGGCGACCAGGCGCACCTCGCGCTGGGACGTTGCGCGACTCCGGCACGTTATCCGGTACATCGCACCGGGCGTCGCGCGGCGGCGTGCATGAGCGCCGCGCCGAAGGTCGCCGCCTTGCGCGGCGGAAACGTCACGCTCGCCGCGGCCGCCGACGCCTTTCTCGCGATCCCACGCACGGCCAACCCCAACACCCACCGCGCCTACGCCTCCGCCATCGACCGCACCATCGACCGGCTCGGCCGCGACCGGCCGCTCGCCGAAGTTGCCGACACCGAGATCGGCGCCGCACTCGGAGAGTTGTGGGGCGCGAGCGCGCCGGCGACCTGGAACCGCAACCGCGCCGCCGTCACCTCTTGGCTGTCCTGGTGCCAGGCCAAGAAGCACTGGGCCGCGCCGTCGGTCCCGGCTGAGGCCGAACGCCGCAAAGAAACCGCCGATGAGACTCGCGCGGTGGGCAAGACGACGATCCACCGACTGCTGTCACGCCGCGACATCCCGCTGCGTGAGCGGGCGCTGTGGCGAATGCTCTATGAAACAGCGGCCAGAGCCGCCGAGATCCTGGCGCTGAACGTCGAGGACCTCGACCTGGAGCACCGCCGCGCCCCCGTCCGCTCCAAGGGCGGCGCCACCGAGTGGGTGTATTGGGACAGCGGGACCGCGCATCTGCTGCCTCGGCTGCTGCGACTGCCGGAGGGCAGCGCACGCACTCGTGGCCCGCTGTTCCTGTCCGAACGGCGTCCCGTCCCGGCCCGCCGCCCGGCCGCCGCCGACATCTGCCCACACACCGGCCGCGCCCGCCTAGGCTACGACCGCGCCCGCGTCCTGCTGGAGAAGTACGCCGGGCTCGACCTGCACCAACTGCGCCATTCGGCGGCCACCCACCTCGGCGAGGCCGAAGTCCCGCTGCAGCTCATCATGGGCAAGACCCGGCACAAGAACCCCCGCACCGCCATGCGCTACGTCAAACCCGGCGCCGAAGCCATCGCCAAGGTCACCGAGGTCCTGGCACCCCGCCGCCGTACCCACTGATCAACCGAGTGGCGGCTGGCCGGAGCTATAGGAGTTCCGGGCCGTGTCCGCCCGGCGCCCGGCCGAGACGATGAAGGACCGCGCGTCACCGGTCCCCGCCGGCGCGGGCCCTCTCCAGGGCCAGCAGGGCGCGCTTGGCGTCGGCTCCCCCGGCGTACCCCCCGGCGGCGCCGTCGGAGCGCACCACCCGGTGGCAGGGCACGACGACGGGCAGCGGGTTGGTGGCGCAGGCGCTGCCCACCGCGCGGACCGCCCGGGGGCTGCCCGCGGCGGCGGCGACCTGGGCGTAGCTCTCGGTGTGGCCGTAGCCGATCTCCCCCAGGCACCTGAGCACCTCGCGGCGAAACCCCTTCGACAGCCGCCAGTCCAGCGGAAGGTCGAACCGGGTCCGCCGGCCGGCGAAGTACGCCTCCAGCTGACGGCTCGTCTCATCCAGCCGGGCCGGGGCGGCCAGGACGCGAGGGCTGATGCTCTCGGCGAGCTGCCGGAGCACGGCGTCGTGGTCCTGGACGGCGTAGGCGACCCTCACCAGGCCCTGGGCGGTGGCGGCCAGCAGCAGCGTCCCGACCGGCGTCTCCAGGGTGCGGTAGGCGACGTCCAGGATCCCCTCGCGCTGCGCCCGGTCGGCGAGCCGCCCGCGCAGCCGGTCCATCGCGGGGGCGTCCTGGACGGGAAGCGCCGCGAACAGCTGCCCGCCCCGCGGGTCGGATTCGGTGGTCATCGGGCCACTTCCCTCTGCTCGTCCGGTCGCGGATAGGTGGTGCGCAGGGTCTTGACGCCGTCGGCCGCCGCCCTGCGTGCGGCATCGGTACTCCCGCCGTGCAGGGCGGCGATCTCCCGGTACGGCAGCCCGGCCAGGTAGTGGTAGGCCACCGCCTGGCGCTGCCGGGCCGGTAGTGCTCTGAGCGCCCGCCACAGATCACCGTCCCAGTCTTCGGGCCGGCCGATGCGGCTGGGGCGCTCCGGCAGTGTCTCCACCGGAGTGGGCCCGCGGGCGGCGGCGCGGGTGACGTCGATCGCCTTGCGGTGGGCGATCGTCACCAGCCACGCCTCGACGTTCGCCTCGGGCGGCAGGTCCGGGTACGCCTTCAGCGCCGACAGGAAGGTCTCCGACCAGGCGTCCTCCGCGTCCTGTGGCCCCAGCACCGCCCGGCACACGCGCAGCACCATCGGCCCGTAGTCGGTCACGATCTGCTCGAAGGGTCGCATGCTCACACCTTGCCGTGAACCGGTCGCGTCCGCGGGGAGGCCGGGCTCCCGAGGCGGGGGGCGCCGCTCAGAACAGCCTCGCCGCCTTCCGGTCGGCCGGCTCCTCCAGGTCCAGCAGGAACCGCTTGCGCTCCAGGCCCCCGGCGTAGCCGGTCAGGCCGCCGTCCGCGCCCACCACCCGGTGGCAGGGCACGATCACGCTCAGCGGGTTGCGGGCGTTCGCGGCGCCGACCGCCTGCGCCAGCGACACGTTGCCCAGCCGCCGCGCGAGATCCCCGTACGAGCGGGTCTCGCCGAAGGGGATCTCCTCCAGCAGCCGCCACACCCGCCGCTGGAACTCGTCGCCCCGGGGCGCCAGGGGGAGCTCGAAGCGGGTCCGCTCACCGGCGAAGTACTCCCCCAGCTGGCGGCGCACCTCCTCGAAGCCCGACTCGTCGTAGGTTCCCCGCTCCTGCGGCACGGGGCCGCGCAGGTGCCGTTCGAAGTACAGCCCGCACAGCACGCCGTCCTCGGCGACCGCGGTCAGGTCACCCAGCGGCGACGCGATGACGGTGTGGGTCCTGGCCATGTCACTCGTCCCTTCCAGGGCTGCGGGACCGCCGGTGCGGCCCCTCACACCCTGAAGACGTCTGGCGGCCGGGAAACGTGAGGCCGGTCCGCGAAGATCGTCGGACGCCGAACCGCCCGTCCCCTCTCGCCCGTCCGCGGTGTTCACGCCCGCCCCGGGGAGGAGCCGGACGGGGCGGCCGTGAACATCAGCGGGGTGCCGACCCCGTGCCGGGAACCCGCGTCGGCGAGGAGGGCCGCCAGCCACCCCAGGGCCTCCAGCGACCACTCGGCCAGGGTGGCCTGGAAGGTGGCCCGGTGGCGGGCGGGCCCGAGCCACACCTCGTCGACGACGGCGGGCTCCAGGACCACATCGTCGTCGTCGGTCACGGAGACCGAGTCGCACGAGAAGACGTCCTGATCGAGCTCTCGTATCCACCGGAGCATCTCGGGCGCCGCCGAGCGGATGGACGGATCCTGCCCGCCGTCCAGTGTCACCCGCACCCGCGTTCGCAGGCCCGGGTCGGCGTCGGCGAACCACCCGGCGTCCTGGAGCAGGGTCATCACCGCGCTCCTGCGCGACGACGCGTCCGCGGGCGCGTCGAGGCCCTGCACGGGCAGCAGGACCTGAACGGCCCGCAGGCGCGGAGTGCCGAGGCGGGCCACGACGTCGCCCGCGCACGAGAGGAACGCCTGCACCGGCAACGGACGGTCCGCCGGGACCGGCGTGGTCAACGACACCTGAAACCACGCGACGCGTGCCGGTCGTGATCCCGCGACAGCCGCGACAGGGTCCTGCCCGGCGTCGTTCATACCCCACAGGCCGCCGGAGGCGTCCTCCACGGCCTCGGTGAGCCATCCCAGCGCGGACGACCTCGCGACGAACAGGCTGTAGGCGTCGGAGGAGGCGGCGAGAGGATCTCGCCACGGGTGCGGCACCAGCTCGCCGTACAGTGCCACGAGCATGGTGCTGTCGGGCCTGATACTCACGCCGCCCCCTTCGGACTACCGCCTGCAGTAGATGTTGCGTGCCGGGGTGACGAGCTTGCCCGGGTCGTCGGGCAGGCCGACCAGGTCCACGTCGACGACGCTACGCCACCCGGTCAGGCTGCCGTTGACGCAGCCCGCGCGGCCGGTCGCGCGGTTACCGGCCCCGCCGCCGGACCTCACCGTCGCGCTGCCCACCGTGCCGGCGTTTCTCCAGCTGCCGTCAGCGTAATACTGCTGCAGCTGCACCGTGACGACCGCCAGCGTGGCGTCGCAGTTACCGTTGACCCACCAGCCGTGCCCGGACGCCTCGAAGGCGGAGCTGGAGACGTGGACGTAGTCGCCCCTGGTCTCGAAGTAGCACACCGAGGAGGTCGACCGGCTGTTCGTGGAAGAACTCGTGTTCCTCGAGCTCGCCTCACCCCCGGCGGGGGCGGGCGCGGGAGCGGGCGCAGGGGCGGGGGGCGGCGCGGATCGCGCCGGGGCCGCGATCGCCGAGGACTGCGACATCCCGAACAGCACCGCGCCCACGATGACGGCCGTCGTGGAGATCGTACGAAAAGAGTGACGCATGACCACACCTCCGAGCTGAGTCGAACATGATCGGGGACTACCGCGCGCCCTCTGTCCGGCGGCTGGGAATACGCACACCGCTGAATTCGATCGGCGCGCAGCATAAACAAACGTGTCATTGACGTTCTATCGTGTCAAGAAAATTAAAATTGTTAAGCAGTGTTTCGTTACCATATGGCGCACAATTTCACATGCATCCCACCGGTTCGCCAGATAATTGGTTTAGCAGGATTTTTGAGCATAATTCTCTGCAAGCCTGAAATAAGTCAGCAAATGCCCGCATACCGGACTGTCGGCGACGTCGGCGGGCCGGGCGACGCCCGCGCGATCGACGCTCCGGCCAGGCCGTCCACCGTCGGCACACCGCTGTGTGCGGCAGCGAAAAACTCCGACAAAAGCATGAATTGTCGCAATTACCATGAAAGTTAGCGAAACGCGTTCGGCGCCGCCCCTCGCCCCGGGAACCACCTCCGGCGTAATTCCGGTGCGGGCGTCGCTACCACCTGCCACCCTCCTTTCATGGCGACGTTCGAAGAATCGGCGGCCGAGGGCGAATCCGTCCCGGCCCAAGCCGGGATTTCTCTGGTTCGCCGGTCGCGCGACCGAACAGCGCCCGTCCCGGAGTTATACGAAACTGCTCGCCGCCCGAATGGCGCGCACCGAGGCGGCACGTGACATCCAGACCGACGGGGGCGAGGTGCCGGTCTCCGTCCCGCTCGCCCCGCCACCCCTAACGGCGAATGACGATGCAGGAAGCCCTGGAGGATGACCGGGCCGGGGCCGGTCCGGGCGTCGGTGAGGACGCGCCGCAGGAAGACGGCCCGCTCGGCCTGTCCACCGAAAACCGGTTTGCCCGCACGGCCGCGAGGGCGCTAGCCTCGCGGCGGCGAGAGACGCCTGATCACTTCGTGACGAGGGAGGTTGATGAATATGGCTGCCAGCGGCCGTCTTCAGCATGCCCCCGTCCGGTCCGCGCGAGCGTAGAGCCGCCGACCGGGTCCGTCCGAACGACCAGGAGTCTTCCATGTCTTCTTCCTTCTCGGTGACCGACACCGATCTGATCACCGACCGTCTCGCCCTGCGGCCATGGACCCCCGGCGAGGTCACCGCCGTCCTGGAGGGCCCCCGGCCCGCCCACTGGGCCGAGGACTTCCCCGCCGAGGGTGACCACGTCATCGCCGGCCTGTTCGCCGAGTACCCCGCGTGGCTGGGCCGCTACGGCCACCGTCAGATCGTCGAACGCGACAGCGGCCTGGTGGTCGGATCGATCGGCCTGTTCTGGCCGCCCGACGACGGCACCCTGGAGATCGGGTACGGCGTCGTGCCCTCCCGGCGAGGACGCGGCTACGCCCCCGAGGCCACCCGCGCCCTGACCGGGTACGCCTTCACCGCGCCGGGCGTCCACACGGTCCACGCCAACGTGGAACTGTCGAACCCGCCGTCGATCCGGGTCCTGGAGAAGGCCGGGTTCCGGCTGGCGAGCACCGATCCCGAGCAGAACACCGCCAGGTATCACGCCACGTCACCGGACCGGCCGTAGCCACCCCGCGCGCCCGGCGTCACGACATCGGCGAAGCCCTCGCCGTCCGGCGACGACGCGCGGGTTGAACGACAAGGCTCAGAGCCTGCCGGCGAACGGCGCGGCACGGGGATGAGCCGGGGTTTCCGGTGATCGGGTCAGCGGTATTCCTCGATCACCGGAAACCCCGCCAGGCCCGTCGCCCCGTACCGGCGGGGAAAGGCCGGTCGCCGGGCCACGCACCGGCCGAGGGGTTCGCGGGGCCGGTGCGTGGCCCGCGGGCGGCGTTCCCGGTCACACCTCCCGCTCGGCGGGCACGACCGGCCGCTCCGCACGGGGAACCTCCCGCGAGCCCAGGGTCCGAAGCGCGAACGTGACCTGCCAGAGCCCCATGACGAGGGTCGGCAGCCGCTCGAAGAGCCCGGCGGGCGAGTCCCCGCCGTCGGGAGAGGCCGCGACCGTCGCGAAGAACAGCGCGACCGCGACGAGGGAGAGGACACCGGCCGCGACCGAGAAGGCGGCCCAGCCACGCAACGGGCGGCGTACCGTGACGAGGGCGGCGGCCGGGAGCCCCAGCAACGCCGCCAGGGCGCCGATGTTGTGGAGGGTGCCCCCCGGCGAGACGACGCTGGGCTCGCCGGCCGGGAATCCGAGGATCGGGTCGGTCGGGAACAGGCCCGCGACGATGAGGCCCGACGCGGCGATGACGAGCAGCGCGAACCCTCCCCTGCCGATCGCGGCGAAACGCCTGAGCCCTTCGGCGAAGCACAGGGTGAGCACGCCGTAGAGCAGGAAGCTCGCGATCTGGATCCAGCCGCGGGGGGCCAGGGCGAGCACGCTGATCGTGTCGTGCCAGGAGCTGTAGCCGGGTTGCGTAGCGCCGTTGACGAGGTAGGCCGCGACGAAGAGAACCGGTCCTGCCGCGCCCAGGGCCAGGAGGGAAACGCGCGTACGATGTATAGTCACGGATACAACGTACACTGAAGAATACGTTGTACACATTCCTGGGAGGAAGAGACGTGACATCCCTCTGGGAGCGGCTCGAACGAGCCGACAAGAGCGCCCGGCCCACCCTGTCGGCCCACCGGATCGCGAGGGCGGCGGTGGACATCGCCGACGCCGACGGGCTCGACGCCATCACGATGCGGCGCCTCGCCACCGAGCTGGGCGTCGGCCCGATGGCCGCCTACCGTCACGTGTCGGGCAGGGACGACGTCGTGGAGCTGATGGTCGACCTCGTGTACGGCGAGGTGGACGTCCCACGCGACGCGGGCTGGCGAGAGACCATGCGGGCACTCGCCCTCGGCGTCCACGCCCTCGTACTGAAGCACGCGTGGCTCACCCAGCTCTCCACGGCACAGGCCGCGTACGAGCTGACGCCCAACCGGATGGCCCTCGCGGAGCGAACGCTCGCCGCCCTGCGCGAAACGGACCTCGACGTCGACACGGCGATCACCGTCTTCCGCACCGTCACCGCCTACGTGCACGGCGCCACCGCCGCGGAGGTCGGCTTACGGCGACTGGCGAGCGACCGGGGCTGGGCCACCGGCGACGAGACCAGGACGGGCCTTTCCGCCCAGATGGGCTGGCTGCTGAACACGGGCCGCTACCCCGAGTTCGAACGCTACACCCGCGAAGCCACCCGCAAGGACGACCTGCGATGGCAGTTCGAGACCGGCCTGGAACACGTTCTCGACGGAATCGCCGTCCGCCTGGCGGGAAAGGGACCTCGGCAGCGATGACCCCGACGCGCGCCCGCACGCCGGGCCGCGCGCTCCTCCCTCCTGCCCGGCGCCGACCTCGTCGCCTTCGTCCTGCGCGACGTCGCGCGGACCGGCTGGAAGGTGCACGCCCGCGTCACCGTCCTGGCCCCCGCCGAAACCGTGATCGCCCGCATCAACCCCGCCGTCGGCGTCGTCGAGGCCGTCGACTCCCACACGAGTGTCCTTGTCACCGGTGCCGACGCCCTGGAGACCATCGCCATCTACCTCAGCATGCTGATGATGGACTTCCGCGTCGACGGCCCCCGAACTCATCGCCCACATCCGCACCCTCGCCCGTCGCGACACCGAAGCCCTCGACGCGTAGGCCGTCGGTGGCTGGGTTTGCCCTTTTGCAAATGATCTTGAAGCCGATCGCGCGCCTTTACAATGTAGATTAATAAGGGCATTCGCCCGCCCGGCGGTTGTCGTGGCCCCTCAGCCCCTCAGCCTCGGCAGCACCTCGGCGCCCAGCCTTCGGATGTTCTCCAGGGTGCGGGCGTGCTCGCCCGCACCCTCGACCATGAGGATCAGGTGTTCGAGCCCGGTCGCCTCGCGGGTGCGCCTCATCGTCTCCACGCAGCGGTCGGCGTCACCCACCGGATGGACGCCGGTCAGGAAGCCGACGTACTCCCCCACGTCCCGCGCGGGCCGCCGCCGGCCGTCCACCGGCACGTACCCCGCCAGGCCGGGCTCCAGCCAGCGGGGCATCGCGGTCCTCAACTCCCGCACGGCCACCTTCGTCGAGTCGGCCACGTACCCGACGACGGCGGCCACATGCCGGACCGCGCCCGCGTCCGCGTCCGGTGGAAGCGGCGGAGCGGCTCCCGGCGCGGACGGACGCGCCGCGTCGTAACCGGCGAGCATCGCGGCCTTGTCCGCGTCGTCCATGTGCATGCCGAGCAGCATCGGCAGTCCCCGCCCGGCCGCCAGCCGTACCGTCCCCGGCGAGGTGCACGCCACGACGGGCCGCATCGACGCCGCCGGTACCATCGCGACCTCGCGGAAGCGGAAGAACTCCCCCTCGGCCGACACGGTGTGCTGACCCAGTGCCCGGCACAGCAGATCGAGCGACTCGGCGAAGCCGTGTTCGAACCTCGCCAGGCCGGTGCCGAACACCTCCAGGTCCACCCAGGGCCCGCCCCTGCCGACCCCCAGCGTGAAACGCCCGCCGGACAGGTGGTGCAACATCGCCGCCTGCTCGGCCAGCGCCACCGGGTGCCGCGTGGACAGCACGCTCACGGCCGTCCCCACCCCGATCGTCCGCGTACGCCCCAGCGCCACCGCCGCCAGCGTGGCCGCCGACGGGCAGACCCCGTACGACATGAAGTGGTGCTCGGCGATCCAGGCGTCGTCGAACCCCGACTCCTCCGCGACCGCGATCGCCTCCACGCAGTCGCGCAGCACCCGTCCCTGCGGCCTGCCGGGGAAACCCGCCGCGACCAGGAAGATTCCGATCCGCACTCTGCTCATGGTCTCTCACGTACGGGCCGGTGGCGGCGAATTCACCGAACCGGCTCGCGCGGGGAGAAGCCGCGCGCCCGCCGGGAAGCACGGACCGGCCGTCGCGATCGGCACGAATTAGGCATCGCGGACGCCGACGAGAGCTTGGGCCCCAGGTGAGGAGCACTTTTTACCCGCCGATCCGCTCCGGAGGGAACCGCGACCCCATGGTGATCGTTTGACGTGCGGTCACAGCACACGCACGTGAACGAGGAGAGGAAACCGTGATCTTCAAACGGATGCTGGGAGCCTTCGGGGTCGGAGCGCCCTCGGTGGACACCGTCCTGGCCACCCCGCGGACGCGGCCCGGCGAGCCGCTGAGCGGCGAGGTACGCGTCAAGGGCGGCGACTTCGACGCCGACATCGAGTACATCGCGCTGGGACTGGTCACCCGGCTGGAATCCGAGCACGGCGAGGGTGAGCAGGTCGGCCTGGTGGAGTTCCACCGCGTGCAGGTCTCCGGAGCGTTCCGGCTGCGCAGCGGCGAGGACAAGGTCGTCCCCTTCCAGTTCCCGGTGCCGTGGGAGACTCCGGTCACCGAGATCGCCGGACAGCACCTGCACGGCATGGCCATGGGGGTGCGCACCGAGCTGGCGATCGCCGCGGCCATCGACAAGGGCGACATGGACCCGGTCGAGATCGAGCCGCTCGCCTCCCAGCGGGCCGTGCTGGACGCCTTCGTCCGGCTCGGCTTCCAGTTCAAGGGCGCCGACGTGGAGCGGGGCCACATCTACGGCCTCAGCCAGCGGCTGCCGTTCTACCAGGAGATCGAGTTCTACCCGCCGCCCGCCTACGCCGGGCAGGTCAACGAGGTCGAGCTGACCTTCGTCGCCGGCCCCGCCGGTCTGGACATCGTGCTGGAGGCCGACAAGCGCTCCGGCGGCCACGGCTCCGGGGGGGACGCCTTCGGCCGCTGGCAGGCCGGTCACCAGGAGGCGGCGCACCGCGACTGGGCCTCGGAGATCAACGGCTGGCTGGCCGCGCTGGCCCAGCGCTCGCACGGCGGTTTCCCGTACGGCGGTCACGACCCGTACGCCCACCATGACTCCCACCACGGCCATCACGAGCGGGGTGGTCCCGGGTGGGGCGGCGTCGCGGCCGGGGTGGCCGGTGGCTTCGTCGCCGCCGAGGTCGTCGACGAGATCTTCGAGGACGAGGGAGAAGAGGAGGAGTGACCGCGCCGGGACTCACCCGATGAGCCCGCGCGCCCCAGGACGGTGACGGCCCGTCCCGCGACGTCGCGGGACGGACCGTCGTCACGGGTTCGGCGTCCACTCCGGCGACCGGCACCCGATGTACGCCATGTACGCCGACGCCGGACGTCTCCGCCGCCTCCGCGAGCCGGAACGGCGGGACTGCGGAGCGGGCCCGGGATCGCGGCCCGCCGGTCCGGTTCGCTCACCGGTCGGCCGTCCCGGCCGCGACGGGCCCGGACGAGGTCGGCGCCCACGCCGTCTCCCCCGCCTCGGCGGGAACGGGATCGGGCGCGGAGCGGTCCCAGCCGTCGGGGCGTTCGACCGGGGTGAGGTCGCACAGCGCGGCGACGGTGTCGAGAGGGACGTCCTCGGCGACGGCGCGCACCAGCAGGGTCTCCATCGCGCGCAACAGCGCGTGGACCGTGGCCCGGGGCAGGTAGGCAGTGTCGGCCAGCAGGGAGAGTTCGCAGGTGTGCCTGGCCTGGCCGGTGGCGAACTGTGCCGTGGCGTCCACCTCCGTCCAGGAGCCGGTGAGGGAGAACGTGGTCCGCTCGGTGAGCGCGGCGATCGCGGCGGGGTCCCCCGGCGGCTCCACCGCGGGCAGCTCGGGCCAGTCGCCGGTGCTTCGCGCGTCGTTGAAGTAGGCCGACAGGTCGATGGGGCCGCCTCGTTCGCGGCCGAGCTCAGCCCGGAGCTCCATCATCTCGAACGGCTCGTAGAGCGCGTGCTGATAGCCGGTCAGCGCCTGCCGGTGCCCCACGCGGGTGGCCTCGGCCAGAGTCCCGCCGGGCAGGTCCAACGCGAAGATCCCGTCCTGGGCGGCCGGGCCCACCAGCCCGCCGATCCGCGCGTCGTGCCGGTTGGCAGCGATCAGCTGCATCGCGATCCGCCGATGCCCGGTCAGCGCCGACAGCAACACCGCACTCGCCGTGGTCAGCACACTGGCCGAACTCACCCGCCATCGCGCGGCCAGCGTATCGGCCGCCACCCCGAGCGCGACCGACTCCATCCGGACCCGGATGAACCTGGGTTCCTCCGCCGGGTAGGGCGGATAGTCGAACATCGAGCCAGGTGCCCGCTCCAGCACTCCTCGCCAATGCCGAAACGCCCGCTCTCCCCGCGCCGCCCCGGGCCCCTCCCGTTCGAAAAGCGCCTGATCCATCGGCTGCCACACCGGATCAGGCCCCTCACAACCGGCCAGCAGATCACGCCAGTCGGCCGCCAGCAGATCCAGCGCACCACCATCGACCGCCAGATGCGACAACCCGAACGCCACCGCCCGAGGCCGGCCCCCCACCATCACCACCGCACACCGCACCGGCAACTCCACCGCGTAATCGAACACCTCCGCCGCCAGTCTCCCGGCCAGTTCCCGCGCCACCGTCATCGGCCTGAACAGGCCACCCGCCTCCCCCACCTCCACGACCTCGACCATCACCCGTCCCGTCCGCGCCACATGCTGCGTCATGCCCTCAGGCCCTTGCCGGAAGTTCGTCCGCAACGTCTCGTGCCGCTCGAACAGCCGCCGCACCGCCCCCAGAACCGCCTCGAGATCGCGCCTGCCGTACACCGGCAACGTCCAGGAGATGTTGAAGTAGGGATCGCCCTCGGCACGCCAGGTGGTCAGCCGCCAGATCGACGACTGTCCCCAGGTGAGCGGGGCCTCCCCGCCCCGGGCGCCGGCGAACTCCACGACGACCGTACGCCGCGACGCGTGGCCGGTCGTCATCGGGATCGGACGATCGTTTCGGCCACGGGTGACGCCGTCGCGTCGAGCGGGCCGCGGAACCGGACGGCGGGCGACGCGGGCGACACAGGCGACACAGGCGACGCGGCGTGGCCCCGGCTCCCGGCGCCCACCCGCCCGGTGCTCCCCATCCCCCACCGGGTGAAGGGCTCCCCGCCCCGCTCGTCTACCAGAGACACCGACATCTCACGCGCCTTCCCGCTGACCCGTCGCGGCGCCGAAGAGGACGCGCGACGTCGTTTCCCGTTGGTTCCGCGGCAGGACGCCGACGAGGAGTGCTCCCCCGGGGATCTCGTGTCGGGCCGGTCGCTTCGCGAGGCTAGAGATCACGCGCCGAATCCGTCAAGGTTTCGCGCTCGTTTCGGACCGCCGTAAAAGGCCGTGTCCGTGCGGCGACACGGTGACCGGGCCCGTCCGGGCCGGGGGTCAGGCGAGTCCCGGCCGTACCGCGGGCGGAGGCACTGTGAGCCAGGCGGCGCCGGTCGTCTCTCTCACGGGGGCGGGTCCTCGGGAGGCTCGCACCAGAGGATCTCCAGCCCCGCCTCGCCCGCGACCAGGTCCAGGCCGGCGGGCTCCCCCATGTGGGCCGCGACCGCGTGATAGAGGTCCGCCATCTGGTGGATCAGCGGTTCCGGGACGGCCGCCGCGCGGTGCAGCGTCGACGGCACCCTGAACTCCTGCACTCCCCCGATGTCGGCGACCACGGCGTCTTTCTTAAGCGCGATCCGGCTGCGGGCGACCCGCCGGGCGCTGACGATGAACTCGTCCGCGGGCAGCGGGTGGCCGACCGACTGCTCGTGCAGCCCCCAGCCCGCCCGGACCTTGATGTCGCCCGGCCGGCCGGTGAGGGCGCCGGCGGGTGAGAGCGTGGCCCAGATCCTGGAGTCGTTGAACCGGCGGATGAAGATGACCTCCCGGACGACCGACTCCGGCCAGCCGTACCGGCGCCGGAGCGCTCGGGCCCGGTCGGAGAAGAACGGTGCCAGGCATTCGGTCACCGCCTGGCCCACCGCCTCCTCGCCGGAGACGTTGAGGAACGTCCAGGGGCGGCCGACCCAGGAGGGTACCGACGGCGGCTCGACGAGGAGCGAGCGCACTTCCACCGAGGGCGCGTACAGGCCGCACACCTCGCCCAGCCGGTGATAGGCCCTGCTCAGGGTGTCTCGCCAGGGGCCCAGGACGCCGCGTGGGAACACCTCGAAGGGCGGGGCCGACACGCAGAAGGCGGGGGCCACCGGGAACGCGTCCCGCAGCCTCGCCAGGCAGGCGATCCCCTCCCCCACGATCGCCCGATCCAGGCTCGCCGGAGTGCCGAGCCAGTGAATGCCCTCGTCGGCGTCGAACTCTGTGCCGGCCACGCGAATCATCACCTCCTGGTGAGAGTTCTCGTTGCCGGGGCTGCGGGCCGGACAAGACGGCAGACCCCGGCCCGCGGATGGGTTAGGGCCGTAGGTTCTCGGGGCGCGGCGCCGACGCGCCGGTCCCCTCGGAGAGGACCTTGCCGTGCCGGATGCGGTCGGCCTGGCGGGCGTGCCGGCTGACGGTGGCCTTCAGGAAGTCCCGGATGAGCACGAGTTCCTCCTCGGTGTGGTGGGCCAGCCCCGCTTCGTCCTCCTCGCTCAGCTGGCCCCAGATCTCCTTCGCGACCTGCTCGGCCTGGGGCGTCGGCACCACTCGCACCTGCCGCCGGTCCCGCATGTCGCGGACCCGCTGCGCGTATCCCGCCTTCTCCAGCCTGTCGATGGCGATGGTCGCCGCGCCGGGGGACAGCCGCGCGGCCACGGCCAGCTCTCCGGCCGTCATCGGGCCGAGCGCGAACACACATCCCATGCAGCGCATGTCGGTGCGGTTGATCCCCAGGCGGGCCGCCGCGGCCTCGTCCACCGCGTCGGAGACGTTCTGCAGCTCCATGACGGCCACCTGGACCTCATCTATCAGGGACTTCCAGATTTCTTTTGACATTTAAAATTTCCAACTACTAGACTTATCGATAGCTAAAGCATATACCGTTCTCCCTGGCAACACACCCCTCCCGGGCATCCGCCGAGGCGGCCCTCCGGGATCCGAGTCCTCTAAGGAGGTGCGAAAAGTGAGCAAACGCGGGAACCCGTGGGTCGTCATGGTGACCCTCTGCATCGGCTTCTTCATGACCATCCTGGACACCACGATCGTCAACATCGCCATCCCCGACATCCTCGTGGACCTGAATGCGACGATCACCGAGGTCCTGTGGGTGATGAGCGCCTATATCCTCGTGGTGGCCGTGCTGGTGATCACGGCGGGCCGGCTGGGCGACATCGTCGGGCCACGCAACGTCTTCATCGCGGGCATGATCGTCTTCACGGTCGCGTCGGCGCTGTGCGGGGCCGCCCAGGAGCCCTGGCAGCTCATCGCCGCCCGCGCCGCGCAGGGCATCGGCGCCGCACTGATCACGCCACAGACCCTGACCATCCTGACCGCGGTCTTCCCGCCCGAGAAGCGGGGCCTGCCCAGCGCGGTGTGGGGGGTCACGGCCGGGCTGGCCGGGCTGGCGGGCCCGACGCTCGGCGGGCTCCTCGTCGCGGAGGGCACCTGGCGCTGGATCTTCTACGTCAACGTGCCGATCGGCATCGTCACCATCGTCATGGCGTTCACCCTCATCCCCGACATCCGTCCGGGCAAGCGTCCCCACCTGGACCTGACCGGGGCGCTCCTGGCGACCGCCGCGCTCGGCGCGATCACCTACGGCCTCCTCGAGGGCGACCGGTACGAGTGGGGGACGATCACCTCCTTCCTCACCATCCCGATGGTCATCGCGGCCGGCCTGGTGCTGCTGGTGGTGTTCCTGGTGACCCAGGCGCGGACCCGGCAGCCGCTGCTCCCGCTGGGCATCTTCAAGGACCGCGGCTTCTCCCTGATGAGCTTCGTCATCATCGCCGTCTCCTTCGGGATGATGGGCCTGTCGCTCACCCTCACGATCTACCTGCAGCAGGTGCTCGGGCTCAGCGCGCTCCAGGCGGGCCTCACCCTCGCGCCGACCGCGCTCGCCATGATGTTCTCCTTCCCTGTCGTGGGCTTCCTGATCGACAAGATCGGCGGGAAGTACGTCCTGATCTCCGGGCTCGTCCTCTATCCGATCAGCCTGGTGCTCATCGCGCTGATGGCGCAGACCGACTCCAGCCGGTGGGCGCTGCTCGGGCCGCTCATCCTGGCGGGCATCAGCCAGGCGGCCGCCTTCGCCCCGACCATCACGATGGCCATGCAGGACGTGCAGAAGGAGTTCGCCGGGGCCGCGTCGGGCGCCTTCAACGCGATCCGCCAGATGGGCTTCCTGATCGCGGTCGCCGCGATGGGCGCGGTCCTGCAGAACCGTCTGAGCAGCGAACTCGGTGACGAGGCGCGGCGCCAGGCGGGGCAGCTTCCCAGCGAGTATCGCGGGGACTTCGTCGAGGCGATCACCACGGCGGCCGGGGGCGCCGAGGCGGGAGCCGACCAGGTGCGGCTGCCCGCCGGGGTGAGCGGCGAGCTGGCCCAGCGGATGCGGGAGATCGTCCAGCTGACCTTCGACCACGCCTTCGTCGGCGCGCTGCGATGGACCCTGCTGGTCTGCGCCGCGGTGGTGATCGTCGCGGGTCTGCTGAGCTTCGCCGCCAAGCGGCCCGACCCCGCCAAGGCCCCCACCCCCGAAGAGGAACTGGCCCTGATGTGAGACCTCCGTCCCCCGCCCCGTGCCTGAGACGGCCCCTCCCGAGCACGGGGCGGGGGAACGGATCCCGGAGATCTCACCTCGGCGCCGACCGAAAGAACAAGAAGATCCCAATCCCATATCGAAAAGGACATGACTTAACCCGCATGACCAATTACACAGCGCTCACCCCCCTACCCTTGGGGGTGGAATTAGGGCCTAACTCCCTGGTCTTCTATCAAGCTTCCAGTAAAAATCTACCACCGTGTTCAACGATCCTAATCATGTGCCACATGGGACCGTGATCCGCGTATAGGGAATACACCAATCGATCATTCCTGATGTAGGCATCAAGCCGCGAACGTGGGCGCGGCGACGGGGATAGCGAAGACTTCGGGGAGTCTGCAGGCTTTCGGGAGGTCTGCGCGCCTGTTACGTGCCAGAAAGCGGCCTGCAATGCTCAAGAGGCTGTCCGGAGAAGGCCAGGTGTGCGCGATGAGCAGGTCTGCGATGAGATTCTGTGTTCTGGGGACCCTGAAAGTTCTCGACGGCGGCCGGGAGGTGACTCCCACCGCGCCAAAACTTCGCCAGGTGCTTACCTTTCTCCTGCTTCGACGCAACAACATCGTACAGACCGCAGAACTCATCGACGAGCTGTGGGGGGAAAGCCCGCCGATCAGCGCTCTTTCCACACTACAGACCTACATCTACAAGTTACGGAAGATCCTCTCCAATGACAAGATCGATTCCTTCGAGGAGGTGCTGCGCACCCAGTCGTGGGGATACATGCTGGTGGTCGAGCCCGACGACCTCGACCTGGACCCGTTCGAGCGGCTGCTGGGGGCGGGCGCGGCGGCGCTGAAGAAGAACGATCCCGAGCAGGCCGCCGAGAGCCTGGCCCGCGCCCTGTCGCTGTGGCGGGGGCCGGCGCTGGCGGACGTGGCGGCGGGAAATCTGTTGTCGGCCTACGTGGCCTCCCTGGAGGAGAGCCGGCTGCGCGCCCTTGAGCTGCGCATCGAGAGCGACCTGCGTCTCGGCCGGCACCGCGAGGTCGTGGGCGAGCTCAAACACCTGGTCTCGGTGCATCCGCTCCACGAGGCCTTCTACGCGCAGCTGATGACCGCCCTGCACCGCTCGGGCCGGCGCTCGGAGGCGCTGGAGGAGTACCAGCGGCTGCGCGCGACGCTGGTGGAGGAGGTCGGCATCGAGCCGTCCGCGGAGTCACAGCGGCTGCACCAGTCGCTGCTCTCGGCGGAGAGCCCCGCGAGCCCGGCCAAGGCGGAGCCGGCGATCGAGCCGACCACCGTGGTCCCGGGCGCCGCAGAGAAGCCCAGGAACGCGAGGGCACCGCTCTGCCCGGCCCAGCTCCCGCCCGACATCTGGGACTTCACCGGCCGCCAGAGCCACGTCGGCGAGCTGGTCACGGCCGCCACCATGACGGAGCCGGCGGCCACCACACCGCCGACCATCCTGATCGCCGGCATGCCGGGGGTGGGAAAGACCGCGCTGGCGGTGCATCTGGCGCACCTCGTCAAACAACATTTCCCGGACGGGCAGTTTTATTGCACACTGCGCGGGAATCACGGTGAGGCCCTGGACCCGAGCCAGATTCTCTACAATTTCCTTATCACTGCCGGTATGCCCGGAGAAAAACTTCCGAACAGCACCGAGGAACGCTCGAATTTGTTCCGGAGCTGGTGTTCCGCGCATCGCGTTCTCATCGTTCTCGACGATGCGGTGTCGGCGGCCCAGGTTTTTCCCCTCCTTCCGGGAAGCGAGTACTGCACGACAGTCATCACCAGCAGGTCCGGGCTTTACGGATTCTCGTGCAGAAATCGAATAGACCTCGCTCCGCTGCCCCTGGACGAGGGAGTTCGACTGCTGGCGGCGGTGGCGGGCGGGCAGCGCATCGAACGCGAGAGAAACAACGCCGAGAGCGTGGTGCGTTTTTGCGAGGGACTGCCACTCGCGGTACGGGCGGCGGCCGCGCGACTTACCGCCTCGCCGACCCTTCCGGTCCGGAGACTGGCGGCCCGGCTGGCCAATCCCGAACTACGCCTCAAAGAATTGAATTCCGCTGACTTCGATATCTACGATCTGTTCGACACCATTTACCGGGAGCTCGACCCGCGGGAGCGCAGCGCCCTGTGGCTGCTCTGCCTGCGGCGCAACACGAGGTTCACCCTGGAGAGCGCCGCGCAGTCGATCGGCTGTGACATCGACACCACCGAGACGCTCCTGACCCGGCTGGTCTCGGCGCACTTCCTGCGCGCGGTGGGCGACGCCGGCGCGGGCGAGGGGACCGTCTACGCCATCAACGAGCTGGCCCGCATCTACGCCGAGGAGAAGCTGGAGAGCGAGCTCGGCAAGGGCAGCGCGGCCCTGGCCCCCACCACGGCCGCCGAGCCGCAGGGCCCGGTCGACGTGACCGTCAGGAGGACTCACCCTCCCGCGCTCACGCTGACCCAGACCGCCGCGCAGCTCGTCGACCCCTGCCCGCCGAAAGGAGCCGAGGAGCCCTACCGGGCGGACAGCGACCACTCGCGGAAAGTGTCCTGAGGGCGGCGCCACAGGGAACGCCTCGGGCCGGGAAGCCCGTGGCTTCCCGGCCCGAGACATGGGGAGCGGGTCAGCGGAACTCCTCCGCGACGGCGCGGACGTACCGGCCGTAGTCGGACGACGCGAGCCGCTCGCCGAGCCGGTGGCAGGCCTCCGCGTCGATGAACCCCATCCGCAGGGCGACCTCCTCGACGCAGGCGATGCGCACCCCCTGCCTCGCCTCCAGCGCGCTGACGTACTGACCGGCCTGCATCAGCGACGCCGGGGTGCCCGCGTCCAGCCACGCACACCCCCGTCCCAGGTCGACCAGGCGCGCCTTGCCCCTCTCCAGGTACACGCGGTTGACATCGCTGATCTCCAGCTCGCCGCGAGCCGACGGCCGCAGGTTCTTGGCGATGTCGAGCACCTCGTTGTCGTAGAAGTAGAGCCCGACGATCGCGCGGTTGGAGCGGGGCCTGGCCGGTTTCTCCTCGATGGAGACGAGCCTGCCCTCGCGGTCGGTCTCGCCCACGCCGTACCGCTCGGGGTCGGTCACCGGATAGCCGAAGAGGACGCATCCCTCGACGTCGCGCGCGTTCTCCTGCAGGACGTCGTCGAACCGGTGCCCGTGGAAGATGTTGTCGCCCAGCACCAGCGCCACCGGATCGCCGCCGGTGTGGTCGGCCCCGATGAGGAACGCCTCGGCCAGCCCCCGCGGCTCGGGTTGCTCGGCGTAGGAGAGGCTCAGGCCCAGTTGCCTGCCGTCGCCGAGCAGCCGGTGGATCTGCGGGAGGTCCACCGGCGTCGAGATGATCAAGATGTCCCGGATGCCGGACAGCATCAGCGCCGACAGCGGGTAGTAGATCAGCGGCTTGTCGTTCACCGGGAGCAGCTGCTTGGAGACCGCGAGGGTGATGGGATGCAGGCGCGTTCCCCGCCCTCCGGCCAGGATGATCCCCTTCATGTCCTCACCGCCTCCGCCAGCAGGTCCACCTGCTCCGGGTCGCCGGAGCACGGGAAGAGGATGAGCTCGTCGCAGCCCGCGGACTCGTACTCCTTCAGCGTCCGCCGCAGCTCGCTTCCGGTCGTCACGGTCTGCGCCGCGGCGCGGTCCGCGTACGGACCGGCCTGCGCGTAGTAGCGGCGCATGTGCGTGACGGCCTCCCTCGGCCCCGCCGCGCCGAGCGAGAAGTAGGCGAGCGCCACCATGCGCGGCCGGTCCGTCCGGCCCTCGGCCCGCCAGGCGGCACGGGCCCGCGCCACCAGTTCGGGGTAGGGGACCGAGGAGGAGCCACCGGCGATCCAGCCCTGCCCGAGGCGGGCGGCCCGCCGCAGCGCCGCGTCCGTGTGGCCTCCCACCCAGACGGGCGGGCCGCCGGGCAGGACCGGTCTCGGCCCGATGCCGCCGTACGGCCCCTGCCCCGCCCAGATCTCGCGCATCTCGGTGACCAGGGCGTCCAGCCGCCGCCCCCGCCTCCCGTACGCCTCCCCGGTCGCCGCGAAGTCGTCCGCGCGCCCGCCGGCGGCGACCCCGACCGTGAGCCGGCCGCCGGACAGCTCGTCCACCGTCGCCAGCTGCTTGGCCAGGACCGCGGCCCCGCCCCGGTAGGCGGCGATCAGGATCGTCGTCGCGAGCCTGATCCGCCGGGTCACCGCGGCGGCGGCCGCGAGAGTGACGACGGGTTCCTGGTTGCCGGCCACGAGGCGGTCCAGCACGCCGAGCGAGGACAGCCCGCCGTCCTCGGCGCGCCGTGCCCATTCGAGCACGGTGCTCCCGTCCACCCCGTGCACCGTCGTCGGCAGGCCGACTCCGACGTCCATGGGTCAGCTCGCCTTCCGCGCCACGATCAGCGTGTCGTGGTCGCCCAGGGGCTTGACGGATTCGACGGTGAAGCCCGCCTCCTCCATCCACTCGCGGCACTCCCCGGCCGGGTACTCCGAACCGCCCTCCGTCGTCAGCAGCATGTCCAGGCTGATCACGAGGTTCTCCGGGTCGGTCGGCTCGTCGGCCAGCATCCGGTCGTAGACGATCAGCGCGCCGCCCGGGTGGACGGCCTGGAACGCCTTCTTGACGAGCGCGCGCCGCTCGGCCGGGGACCAGTTGTGCAGCACGTGCCCGATGGTCAGCACGTCCGCCTCGGGCAGCGGGTCGGCGAAGAAGTCCCCGGGGTGAAACGTGGCGCGGTCGGCGACCCCGAGCCGCTCGGTGTGCGCGTGGAACTGCTTCTCCATGGGCGGCAGGTCGAAGACGTGGACGGACAGGTGCTCGTGCTCGCGCGCGACGCGGCTCACGAGGTTGCCCCGGGCGCCGCCGATGTCGGCGTAGGTCTTGACGCTCTTCCAGTCGAAGGAGTTCGCGATCAGCGGGGCCAGCATGGTGCTGAGCGCGTCCATCATGCCGAGGTAGCTGCTCAGCCGGGCCGGGTCCTCCAGCATCTCGCGGAAGGTGTTGTCCACCCTCGGCTTGCCCGTCCGCAGCGCCTCGGTCAGGTCGCCCCACGCCGGGTAGAGGATGCGGTCGGAACGCTCGAGGAAGCCGCCGACGTAGGCCGGCTCCCCCGGGTCGAGGAACCGTCCCGCGACGGGGGTGTTGGAGTAGCGTTCCCCGTCGCGTACCAGCAGGCCCAGCGCGACCAGGGTGTCGAAGAAGTCGCGGGAGGCGCGCGGGTGCAGGTCCAGCCGCTCGCGCAGCTGCGGCTCGGTGAGCGGCTGCTCGGCGAGCACGGCGAACACCCGCAGTTCGAGGGCGCTGAGAAGCACTTTGGCCGTGCAAAAGGCGGTCTTGCCCAGTTGGATGATCTCGGCTGGGCCGGTGATCCGCGAGGTCTGCGTGGTCATCTGACGACTCCGTTCTCCGGTCGTTCACTCTCGCTGAGCCGCCGTCGCGGCAGTTCGATGATCACGGCCGCGTCCTGGTCGCCCAGTCCGGCGGCGATCGCGTCGGCCATGAGGTCGCCCGCGCCCTCGGTCAGCGGCAGGGTGATCCCCCTGGCCGTGGCGTCGTTGGCGGCCAGACGGAGGTCCTTCTCCATCAGGCTGGTCTTGAAGGCCGCCGGCTCGTAGCGGCGCTCGCGCATGAACCCGGCGCGGAAGGCCAGGACGGGCGAGCTGAAGCCGCTGTTCGCGATCGCCTCGATCAGCAGGTCGCGGTCGAGCCCGGCGCTCACCCCGTAGGACACCGCCTCCGCCAGGGCCGCGGTCTGCACCCCGAGCAGGAGGTTGAAGGCCAGTTTCATGGTGCTGGCGGCGCCGGCGGCGCCCAGGTAGCGCGCCTCCTGCCCGAGTGCGCCCAGCAGGTCGCCGACGGCCTCCACGTCCTTCCGGCTCCCCGCGGTGAAGATCCGCAGTTTGCCGGTGTGCGCCATCACGGGGTTGCCCAGGACGCACGCCTCGACGCGGGCGAGCCCCGCGGCCGACAGCCGCGTCGCCGCCTGCCGCGCGTACAGCGGTGAGGTCGTGGTGGTGTCCACCACGATGGTGCCCTCCCGCAGGGCGGGCAGCATGGCCTGGAAGAGCACCTGCTCGACGGCCATCTCGTCGCTCAGGCTGAGCAGCACGATCGGCGCCTCGGCCGCGGCCTCCAGGGTCGTCAGGGCACGGGCGCCCGCCTCGACCAGCGCGGCGGCCTTGCCGGGGGTCCGGTTGTAGACGGAAACGGGGTGGCCGGCCTCCAGGAGCCGGTGGCCCATTCCCACGCCCATCGCCCCGCTCCCGACGAGCGCGACGTGTGGAGGGGCCATCTCCCTCAGCCCCCGACCGGCAGGGTGTCGGCCGACAGCTGCGAGATGCAGCGCATCGTCGCGTTCTTGAAGTACTGGCCGAACGCCTCGGGGGTGCTGGTGTCGCGCGTCTCGGCGAGGTAGGGCGCGAGCTTCGCCTCGAGGGCGTGCACGCCCTTGTGCCGGGCCATGTTCCCGGCCACGTGGATCAGGTCGCCCTCGTAGTGGATGACCCTGATCATGAGGTCGTCCTTGATGAACACCGCCGTGCCCACGAGACGGCCCGCCTCCTTTCCGTCGTCGTCGACCAGCACGGGCGTGCCCACCCGCTTGAAGCCGGCGAAGATCTCGGCGATCTCGTCCTCGTGACCCGGCTTCACCCGGTAGGTGATCGCGGCGTACGGCATCAGATTCCTCCATCGACGTTCAGGGTCGTTCCAGTGATGTAACGGGACAGGTCGCCGGTGAAGAACAGCACGGCGCCCGCCACGTCGTCGGTGGTGCCCAACCGGCCCAGCGCGGTCATCTTCGCCAGGCGCTCTCTCATCTGGGGCGGCGGGCCGAGGCCCTCGCCCTTGTCGATGACCCCGGGGGCGATCGTGTTGACCCGGATTCCCCTCGGTCCCAGCTCCTTGGCCAGTGATCGGGTCAGCCCGATCAGCGCGGCCTTCGAGGCGGTGTAGTGGCCGGTCTCCGCGCGGCCGCGCAGCGCGGCCGAGGCCCCGACGTAGACCAGGGAGGCGCCCTCCGACAGCAGCGGCAGCGTCGCCTGGGTGACCAGGAAATGGGAGGTGAGGTTGGCGTCGAGGACGCGGTGCCACTCCTGCGCCGTCAGTCCCTCCGCCGGCGCCTCGCCGACCACGCCGACGTTGTTGACCACCGCGTCGAGTCCGCCGAACGCGTCCCGGCACACGCCGGCCAGCCGCTCCACCTCGTCCTCGGCGGTCACGTCCGCGCGGACCACGTGGTGCTGGTCGCCCAGCTCCTTCAGCTCGCGGGAGAGGTCGTCGGCCGCCGTCCCCGCGCTGTGGTGGCAGGTCACCACCCGCGCGCCCTCCCGGGCGAGGGAGAGGACGATCGCCTTGCCGAGGCCGCGCGTCCCGCCCGTGACGAGGACGCGCTTGCCGGATATCCCTAGTTCCATCATTCCTCCGTTCGGTTCCGCGCCGGCCTCACGTCAGCACGACGGCGACCGCGTTGACGGTCAGGGCCAGCACGGCGAGTACGGTTCGCAGCAGGTGCCACCTGCGCCACAGGGGGCGCGGGTCCATCCAGTCCCTCGGGATCGCCGCCGGATCCAGCGCCTTGACCCTCCGGTTGATGGGCACGTTGCACAGGTGGGAGACCACCGAGACGCCCAGCATCAGCACGGCGGCGACCGCGAAGAGCGAGCGCGGCGCCGTCCCCGGCGTCACCAGGGCGAGCACGACGTCCACCACGGCGGTCGTCAGCACGATCAGCGGCATCGTGGGGTCGTAGTTGCGGCCCACCAGCTTGTGGGTCTGCACGTAGCGGTCGGGCGGCAGGGCGAACAGCGCCGGCACGACGCTGAGGGCGACGCAGAACAGGACTCCCGCGGTCAGGCCGCTGCCCACCATCGCCGCAGTGCCCATTACGCCCATCACACCCGTCACGCCCATCACGCCCTGCATGCCTAGCCCTTCTCCCCGCCCGCGTACGCCGCGGTCCTGTTCTCGTAGACGGCCTGGACGGTGTAGACGCCGAAGGACGCGCCCCGCGAGTGGTCCTGCAGCGGGCGCAGCGGAGCCGTCGTCGAGCGGTGCGACTCCCCCTCCTCCCAGGCGCGGAAGGCGTCCATGTCCCGCCACTCGCTCATCACCACGAAACCGGCCGGATCGTGCACCGAGCGCAGCAGCTCGTTGGCGAGCAGCCCGGGGGTGCCGGTCAGGCTCCGGCTGATCCGGTGGTAGGCGCCCTCGACGGCCTCCGGCCCGGCGTCCGCGGCGGTGACGAAGACGAGGACGCGCACCCGGTCGCTCATTGCCGCCGGGCCGTCTCGCGCGACATGTCGTAGACCACGTTCATGGTGGTCATCGAGCCGCCCGACCGGTACGGGTGCAGCTTGGTGCGGTGCTCCAGGTGGCGGTCGCTCCTCTCGAACTCCCGGAAGCGCTCCTCGTCAGCCCAGTCGCTGACGATGTAGTAGATGCCCTCCTCCTCCGCGCTCCTGGAGAGCCACTGCCCCCGGTTGGCCGGGTGGTGGGTGACCGCGTCGGCGACCTGGTACCAGACCTTCTCGAAGTCGCCCCCCATCCCGGGCTTGATCTGCATGCGCAGCATCACCCGGAACATGGACGCGCCGGTCTCGGCAGTCATGTCAGATTCCCCCGTCCACGTGGATCGTCTCGCCCGACACGAAGCTCGACAGGTCGCTGGCCATGAAGAGCACCACGTTCGCGACCTCCTCGGAGATCCCCATCCGGCCGAGCGGGATCATGTTCTGGTAGCGCTCCCTGACCGGGGCGGGGATCTCGCTCTCGGTCTCCACCGGTCCCGGCGCGACGACGTTGACCCGGATCCCGCGGGGGCCGAGCTCCTTGGCCAGCGACCGGGTCAGCCCGATCAGACCGGCCTTGGACGCGGTGTAGTGGGCGCGCAGCGGCACCCCCACGGTGGCCACCCGCGAGCCGACGTTGACGATCGAGGCACCCGCCGACAGGAGCGGGAGCGAGGCGCTCACGACGAAGGCGGTGCCGGTGAGGTTGGCGTCGAGGACCCGCCGCCACTCCTGCGGCGGCAGTTCCGCGAACGGTATGTGGCTGATGACGCCCGCGTTGTTCACCACGATGTCGAGGGAGCCGAACCGGGCCCGGCACTCCTCGGCGAGCCGCTCGATGTCGTCGAGCCGGCCGACGTCCGCCTTGATCACGTGGTGGTCGCCGCCGATCTCCTTCAGCTCCCGGGCGAGCAGGTCGGCCGCCTCGCCCTCCTGCCGGTGGCAGGTGACGACGTCGGCGCCGGCGCGGGCCAGACCGAGCACGATCGCCCGGCCGATGCCCCGGGTGCCGCCCGTGACGAGCGCCTTCTTCCCGGCGAGTCGGAATTCCATGGTTGTCCCTTCGCGTTCAGATGAGGGCGGTCGTGGCCCAGGCGTTCACTCCGAACGCGGCGAGGGCCAGGACTGTGCGGGTGAGGTTCCAGTTCCGCCAGCGCACCCGCGGATCCCGCTCCTCCCAGTCGGCGGGGCGGGTCTCGGGGTCGAGCGAGGTCACGTACCGGTTGATCGGCACGTTCTTGACGACCGAGATCGCCATCACGACGAGCAGCAGCCCGGCCGCGGTCCCGAAGAGGGCCCGCGACGCGGCCGTGGGCGCCACGAAGATCAGGACGATGTCCAGCACGCACGTCAGCGCGTTGACGATCGGCATGAAGGGGTCGTAGCGCGGCCACATGAAGCGGATCGCCCCGACGTACCTGTCGTACGGCTGGGCCAGCATCCACGGCACGACGCCGATGACGGTGGAGAGCATGATGCCGGCGGCGAGGCCGTTGCCCAGCAACACCAGCGGCAGCAGGATCTGGACCACCACGTCACACCGGGGCCGACGCCGACCGGGCGGCCTCCTCGACGCGTTCCTTGATGCGGCGCATCTGCACGGCCGAGTTGCGGTTGATCCGGTCGGTCATCCCGGCGTCGTCGACGGGGGCCTCCGGTTTCATGTGGAAGTCCTGAATCCAGCGCATCCGCACGCCGTCCGGGGTGGAGGTGTACTCCCACCGGATCCTCATGTAGTCGAACGGGCCGGTCTCGACCCGCTGGGCGCTGACGGTGCCCGCACCCCGGTCGACGGTGCGCTCGGAGACCCAGCTCCACACCTTGCCGTTCTCGTCGGGGTGCATCGTCAGCCGGAACCGCACCGTGTCGCCCTCGCGGTGCAGGATCTCCGCGGCGGCGTACTCGCTGAACAGCTCCGGCCAGGACGCCACGTCGTTGGTCATGTCCCAGACCAGGTCGAACGGGGCGGCGATCAGGATCTCGTTGTCGGTGTGACCTGCCATGACACCTCTCCTTCGCTCAGGCCGCCGGCAGTCGCTGGTTGACGAAGTCGAGCGTCTGCCGGGGCGTCTCCAGTTCCTCCATCGCGTCGTCGGGGACCACGACGCCGTAGTCGCGCTCCACCCGGGCGCCGATCTCCAGCACCGCCAGGGAGTCCAGGCCGAGTTCCCTGAACGAGACGTCGAGGATGTCGGCGTCCAGGTTGGCCGACGCCTCCACCCCGCACTCGCGCATGATCCGCTTCAGTTCGTCCAGCCGGAGTTCCGTCTTCTCCACGTGTTCCTCCAAAAGTGCCGATGAACGGGCCGTCAGTCGCGGACGGCCCGGACCACGAGGGCGGCGTTGAACCCGCCGTGACCTCGGGCCAGGACCAGCGCTGTCCGCACGCTCTTCTCCCTGGGGACGTCCCGGACGAGGTCGATGTCGCAGCCCGGGGCGAGCCGGGCGACGTTGGTGGTCGGCGGGATGACCGAGTGGTGCACGGCCAGCAGCGCCGCGGCCAGGTCGAGCGCCGCGCCTCCGGCGTAGAGGCGGCCCGTCATGGTCTTGGGGGCCGTCACCGGCACGCCGAACGGCCCGAACACCTCGGCCAGCGCCTGGGACTCGCGCAGGTCCGCCCCCTGGACGCCCTTGGCGTCCGCGAAGACGACGTCCACCTCGTCCGGTGTGACCCGGGCGTCGGCGAGCGCGCCCTCGATGGCGCGGCGCAGTCCCGGCTGCCGGTCCGAGCCCGGCCGAGGGTCGAAGGTGGCCGCGTAGCCGGCGATCTCGCCGTAGATCCGCCGCGCGCCGCGCGCCCTGGCGGCGCCCTCGTCCTCCATGACGAGCATCGCGCCGCCCTCGCCCGGCACGTAGCCGCAGGCCTCGATGTCGAAGGGCAGGTAGGCGCGGTCGGGGTCGGCGGAGCGGCTCAGCATGCCGGTGGGCATCTGGGTGACCAGCCCGTACGGGCTGAGCGAGGCGTCGGTGCCGCCCGTCAGCACGACGCCGGTCCCGCCGCGCAGCACCCGCCGCGCCTGCGCGACGGTGTCGAGGCCGCCCGCCTGCTCGGTGGCGATCACCCCGCAGGGGCCGCGCATGCCGTGCCGTATCGAGATCTGACCGGTGGAGGCGGCGTAGAACCAGGCGATGGACTGGTAGGCGCCCACGTGACGTGGGCCGTTGCTCCACAGCGCCTGGATCTCGCGCTGCCCGAACTCGTTGCCGCCGGAGGAGTTGGCCGTCATCACGGCCATCTCGTACTCGGGCTGCCGCGCCGGGTCGATGCCCGCGTCGGCGAGCGCCATCTCCGAGGCGGCCAGCGCCAGGTGGGTCATGAGGTCGGTCTGGACGGTGATCTTCCTGGGCAGGTGGTCGTCGACGGCGAAGTCCCTCACCTCACCGGCCAGGGTCACCGGGTAGGGCGCGGGGTCGAACCGGGTGATCCGCCCGAGGCCGCTCCGGCCGGCGAGGGTGGCCGACCAGAACCTCTCGGTGCCGAGGCCGTTGGGGGCGGTCACCCCTATGCCGGTGACGACGTGCCTTCCGGTCACCTGGCCACGCTCCTTTCCGCGAGACCCGCGAGACCCGCGAAGCCCGCGAGACTCACGGGGAGCGCGCGGACCGCGAGCAGCGCGCGGGGTCTCGAGGAAGGGGCGCGGCGGGGGCCGCAGGGGAGGCGCGCGGGGGACGTCATGCGGGCACCTTCCCGGGGTGCGCGAGCACCATCGCGGTCTGGAACCCGCCGAAGCCGCTGCCCACGGTGAGCACCCCGCCGAGCTCCCGCTCCCTGGCCGTCAGCGGCACGTAGTCCAGGTCGCACTCCGGGTCGGGGTTGTGCAGGTTCGCCGTGGGCGGCACGACCTGGTGCTCGATCGCCAGCGCGCAGGCCGCCACCTCGATGGAGCCGATGGCGCCCAGCGAGTGGCCGACCATCGACTTGATCGAGCTCACCGGCACCTCGTAGGCGCGGTGGCCGAGGCTTCGCTTGAAGGCCGCGGTCTCGTGCCGGTCGTTCTGCTTGGTGCCGGAACCGTGCGCGTTGATGTAGTCGATGTCGCCGGGGTTGAACCGGGCCTGCTCCATCGCGACCCGGATGGCCTCGCCCATCTCCCGGCCGTCCGGTTTGAGGCCGGTCATGTGGAAGGCGTTGCTGCGGGCGGCGAAGCCGACCACCTCGCAGTAGATGTGCGCGCCCCGGCGGATCGCCAGGTCACGGTCCTCCAGTACCATCACCGCCGCGCCCTCGCCGAGCACGAAGCCGTTGCGGCTCCTGTCGAAGGGGCGCGCGGCGTGCTCGGGGTCGTCGTTCCTGGGGGTGGTGGCCCTGATCGCGTCGAAACACGCCACGGTGATCGGGGAGATGGGGGCGTCGGTCGCGCCCACCACGGCCACGTCGGCGGCGCCCTCCTGGATGAGCTGGTAGCCGTGGCCGACGGCGTCCAGCCCCGAGGTGCACCCGGTCGAGGTGAGCGAGACCGGGCCCTCGGCGCCGCACGCCCAGGCGACCTCGACGGCCAGCGTGCTGGGCACCAGGTAGTCGTAGAGGTGCGGGGCGGCGTAGGAGTGGTCGACCTCCCAGCGGCTGCCGCCGTCGCTGGCCACGACGTACTCCTGTTCGAGGCTGATGGTGTTGCCGACCGCGCTGCCCAGGCTCACCGCGAGGCGCTCGGGCGGCACGCCCTCCCCGTCCAGCCCGCTGTCGCTCCAGGCCTCCCGCGCGGAGATCACCGCGAGCTGCGCGGCGCGGTCCATCCGGCGGATCTCCTGGGGCGACAACCCCTCCGCCTTCGGGTCGAAGTCGCACTCCGCGGCCACCTGGGACCGGAACCCGGACGGGTCGAAGAGCGAGATCGTGCGGGTCGCCGTACGACCGGCGGTGAGCAGCTCCCAGAACGCCTTGGAACCGATGCCTCCCGGGGTGGCCGTGCCGATGCCGGTGATGACGACCCGCCGTCCGCCCATCACTTCCCCGCCTCGGAGCCACCGGCCTGGCCCGGGTACGGCTCGGTGTCGACGTGACCGAGGTCGGGCCTCGGGGCCAGGGGGCACAGGTGGAAGACGGCGAACGCCTCGGTCTCGCTCCGGTTCATCACCCGGTGCCGGACGTTCTTGGGGATCACCATGCCCTCGTCGGCGTCGAGCGTGAGCTCCTGCTCGCCGTTGATCCGCACCACCAGCGTCCCCCTGATCACGTAGAGGAACTCCTCGGAGTAGGGGTGGTAGTGCTCGGAGACGTACTCGCCGGGCCGGATGGTGAGCAGGCCCATGAATCCGGTGCTCGTGCCCACCGTGTTCGGGCTGAGCAGCACGCGGATCTCACCGCCGCGGCGGTTGTTGACCACCGTCTCGTCCAGGCTGACCTTCGTCAGCGTGACCTCTTCCTTCGAGCTCGCCTCGGGGGGCGCGACACCGGTGTCAGACACGTCGGTCACCTTCTCCTTCCTCCCACTCGTAGAACGGGGTGGCCATCGCGTCACGCGGGCCGCGCCAGCTCGGGTCGTAGGGCAGCACGTACGGGGCCAGCCTGTCGCTGACGTCCTTGAAAAGGTGGTGCCTGCGCACGTCGTCCACGCGTGCGGCCACGTCGGTCTCCGACTCGGCCAGGTGGAAGTAGAGATCGTGGAAGCGGAAGAGCGTGCGACGGGTCACCCCGACCAGTCCTGGCAGCTCCGTGGCGTCGGAGCCGGCGAAAATCCTCGCCACCGTGTCGGCGTCACCGGGGTTCATTCTGGCGACGATCAATGTACGGCGCACCCGCGCCTCCTTTCAGCCCATCGCATGGTGAGTAAGAGTGCTCAGTTGCCTGTCGTGCCCGTCGGCCGGCTCGGGTGGCTCGACCGGCTCGGGTGGCACCCGGGCCAGGTCCTCCAGGTCGGCGACGAGCTCCACCGGGGCCGGGTGGGCGGCCATCGCCTCGCCCAGGTCCCGCGCCGACCGTCCGTGACCGGGTGAGGCCAGGAGCTCCTCGACGGCCCGGCGGATCTCGGCCGGTTCGAACCCGTCGGCCGGGTCCAGCACCAGCCCGGCGCCCGTGGCCGCGAGCCGGCGGGCGTGCCCGGCGTGGTCGGGAAGCCGGGGCAGCGCGAGCTGGGGAAGGCCGTTCACCAGGCCGGTGAGCATCGATCCCGCGCCGCCGTGGTGGACCACCAGGTCGCAGCCGGGCAGCAGCAGGTGGAGCGGGACCGACTCGGCCACCCGCGCGTTCGGCGGCAGGTCGCCCAGGACGGCCCGCTGCGCGGGAGTGATCGCCACGACGACCTCCGCGTCCAGGCCGGCCAGGGCGCGGGCCGCGTGCCCGGCGAGGAAGAACTCGTCGCCGAGCCGGGCCATCGTGGTTCCCCAGGTCACGCAGATCCTGGGCCGGCCGGTGCGCTCCGGCGGCCGGGCCGGGTAGGCGTCGTGCGCGCCGTTGTAGGGGAGGTAACGCATCCGCCGCCTGGCCCCGGGAAAGTCCTCCTGCAGCCCCGCGGGGCAGGGGTCGACGGTGAGGGCGCCCAGCGGGTCGGCCTCCTCGACGCCGAGCCGGTCGCGGATCGGTTCCAGCGCCCGGATCACCGCCTCCCGCGCGGGGAAGAGCAGGTCGATCCCGTACAGCTGCCGGACGGCGGGCACCCCCGCGGCCGCGGCCGCCAGCGGGCCCGCCCAGGCGGTCGGGTCGTAGACGACGAGGTCGGCGCGCCAGTCGCGGGTGAAGGCCGCCAGGTCGTCGACCATGGACTCGGCCAGATCGACGAACATGCCCAGCGCCCGGGGCGTCCTCGCGGACGGTCTCCCCTCGGCGGGGCCCGCCGCCGGTCCGGTCCCGTTCTCCGGCACCAGCGCGCGCACGAAGCTCCGCACCGCGCCGGTGACGTCCACGTCGTGCCCGACGGGGACCGGGGTGAGCCCCGCGTGGGCGATCACGTTCGTGAGACCGGGCGGGGCGGCGACGCGAACCTCGTGGCCCGCGGCCCGGCACGCCCATGCGAGAGGAATCATCGGATACACATGCGAGGGCCATGCCCACCCCGTGAACAGCACGCGCATCGAAGAACGCCTTCCTGTCGGTACCGGCGACTCACTCATCCGGACACTGACAGCTCCCCCTCGAAGGCTGGACGATGGCGCGGCGCTCGCCCGACGGCGTGATCGAGCGCCGCTCTAGCGTCCTGCGATCGGAGCTATTTAGCGTAACTCGCGTAATAACTCGCTTTCCCACCACACCAACTCAGGGAGTCTGTCGATGGATCTCGGTCTCGCCAGCAAGGTCGTCCTCATCACGGGCGGCAGCGGCTCGATCGGCGGTCACCTCGCCGGCGCGTTCGCGGCCGAGGGCGCGAAGGTGGCGATCACGTATCACCGCAACAAGGACGGCGCGCTGCAGGTGGCGGAGGATGTCATCAGGCAGGGCGGCGAGGCGATCACCGTCCAGTACGACCTGACCGACCCCGCGTCGATCCGCGCCGCCTTCGACACGGTCACCACGAAGTGGGGTGGCGTGGACGTGCTCGTCGTCAACGCCTCGGCCATCCCGGGGACGAAGGTCGACCCGGTCGCCTTCGAGGACATCTCCGTCGAGGAGTGGCAGTCGTCGCTGCGCGCCGACGTGGAGGGGTCCTTCCACACCGTGCAGGCCGCCCTGCCCGGCATGAAGGAGCGGGGCTGGGGGCGGATCGTCTTCATCTCGGCCAACATCGTCCAGCGCGGCGGCGCCGGGGACGAGGCGTTCGTCGCGAGCAAGATGGCCATGCACGGCCTGAGCAGGACGCTCGCCACCGAGCTGGCGCCGGAGGGCATCCTCGTCAACGTCGTCGCCCCCGGCCCCACCGTCACCAAGGGCTTCCTGGCGCGGGTCCCCGACGAGTACAAGCAGGAGCTCGACGGCAAGTCCGCGGAGCAGATCAAGCGCTTCCTGAACCGGGGCAAGCCGGCCGGTCACATCTCCTCGCCCCAGGACGTGGCGGGCATCGTCCTGTACTTCGCCTCCGCGACCAACGGCAACGTCACCGGTAGCGTGGTCCACGTCGCCGGAGGCAACTAGCGGCGGCCGGAGACCTTCCCCGGGATCGGCGGCTCGGCCGCCGATCCCGGGGTTTTCTCATTCCTCTCCCGTTTTCTTCGGTTCTCTCAGTCCCGGACCTGGATCGTCCCGGCGGGGCAGCGCCGCGCGGCGGCGCGGACCCTGTCGTGCAGCGCGGCCGGTGGCTCGGGGAGGAGGAGCAGCACGACGCACTCCTCCTCGTCCTGCCCGAACACCTCGGGCACCGAGAGCGCGCACAGCCCGCTGCTGCAGCACTTCTCCGGGTCGACGAAGACGCGCATGACGCTCACCAGGCGATCGGGATCTCGATGAGGCTCTCGATGAGGGTGCCCTCCGTGCGCCGCAGTTCCTCCGCCGGGATCGCCAGGCGCAGGGTGGGGAAGCGCCGCAGCAGGGTCGCCAGCGCGGTCTCCAGCTCCACCCGGGCCAGCGCGGCGCCGATGCAGAAGTGCGGGCCGACGCTGAAGGTGAGGTGGGGGTTCTCCGCGCGGGTGATGTCGAGGTCGTCGGGCCGGTCGAAGACCCGTTCGTCCCAGTTGGCCGACTCCACCGCCGGGATGACGCCGGACCCCTTGGGGATCGTGACGCCGCCGACCACGATGTCCTCGGTGACGTAGCGCAGCATCGACAGCGAGCCGCTCATCAGTTTCCAGCGCAGCAACTCCTCCACCGCGCCCGAGAGCAGCCGCTCGTCCGCGCGCAGCAGCCTCAGCTGCTCGGGTTCGGCGAGCAGCTTGGCCACGGTCAGGCCGAGCTGGCTGGCGGTGGTCTCGTACCCGATGAGCAGCAGCAGCCGGCACCACCAGTGCAGCTCGTACTCGCTCAGCCGGGTGTCGTCCTCGTCGTGCACGTTGATCAGCGCGCTGACCAGGTCGTCGGCCGGGTTCTCGCGCTTGGCCGCGATCAGCGCGCCCATGTACTCGTTCAGCTCGCCCAGCGCGCCGTGGATCTGCTCCCTGGTGTACTTGCCGGTGGACAGGAAGTGGTCGGTCCAGCGGCGGAACCGGTGCTGGTCGTGCGCCGGGACGCCCAGCAGGTCGCAGATGACGCGGATGCTGAGCGGGAAGGACAGCTCCTCGGACACGTTCACCGGCGGCGTCTTGGCGGCCATCGCGTCGATGAGCTCGTCGGTGATCTCCTGCACGCGCGGGCGGAGCCGCTCCACCCGGGTCGCGGTGAACGCCTTCATCACCAGCCGCCGCACCCGGGTGTGCTCGGGCGGGTCGGGGTCCATCTTCGAGTCCTGGAACATCATGTTGTTCTTGCTGACCCGGGGGGCGCCGGGGCGGTTCAGGTTGCGGCTGACCCGCAGGTCGGTCAGCACGTCGCGGACGTCCTCGTGCCGCGTCACCAGGTAGGCCTCGTCCCCGCTGGGGAGGATCACCCTCAGCACGGGTTCGTCGCGCAGCGCGCCCAGCTCCTTGGGCACGGCCAGCGGGCCCGGACGGCGGAACGGGTACGGGATGGGATTGGCGGTCATGGCTGCCTGCCTTCCGTTGGGTCGTTCACCACGCGACGGGAACCTCGCGGAACCCCAGGTCCAGCGGGCTGTCGTGGTGGCGCAGCTCGCTCGGCGGAACGGCCAGGCGCAGCGTGGGCACCCTGCGGATCAGCACCTCCAGCGCCACCTGCAGCTCCAGCCTGGCCAGCGCCGCCCCCATGCAGAAGTGGGGCCCGGCGCTGAAGACGAGGTGATGCTTGTCCGCGCGGGTGATGTCCAGCCGCTGCGGGTCGGGGAAGACCGTCTCGTCGAAGTTGGCGGACTCCAGGACCGGGATCAGCCCCGACCCCTTGGGGACCGTCACGCCGCCGATCTCGATGTCGTCGGTGACCAGGCGCAGCATCGACAGCGAGTGCCCCGCGATCTGGCAGCGCAGCAGTTCCTCCACCGCCTCGGGGATGAGCGCCGGGTCCTCGCGCAGCAGGTCGAGCTGGTCGCGGTGGGTGAGCAGCAGGACGGCGCTGCCGCACAGCTGCGTCGCCGTCGTCTCGAACCCGGCCAGCAGCAGGATCACGCACCACACGTGCAGCTCGTGGGCGCTCAGCCGCCCGTCGTCCTCGTCGTGCACCCCGATCAGGGCGCTGATCAGGTCGTCTCCGGGATCGCGGCGCTTGGCCTCGATCAGCTCCCCCATGTACCGCCACGCCTCGTTCAGCGAGCCGCGGAAGCGCCCCTGGTCCTCGGGCGGCACGCCGAGCAGGCCGCAGATCACCTGCAGGGTGAGCGGTACGGCGAACGCCTCGTGCAGGTCGGCCGGCGAGTCCCGCTTGAGCAGGTCCGTGACCAGTTCCTCGGCCACCCGCCGTACGTGCGGGCGCAGCGACTCCACCCGGGTCGCGGTGAACGCCTTGGCCATCAGCCGGCGCATGCGCGTGTGCTCGGGCGGATCCCTGTCGATCTTGGGGTTCTGGAAGACCTTCGTCTTCTGCTCGGTCATCCTCGGCGCCCCCGGCCGGTCCCGGTTGCGGCTCAGCCTGGGGTCGGAGAGCACCCGCCGGACGTCGTCGTACCGCGTCACCAGGAACGCCTCGTCCCCGCTGGGCAGCGTCACCCGGACCACCGGCTCCTCGCGCAGCGTGAGCAGCGCCTCCGGCGGGCCGGCCGCGGCCGGCCACTCGAACGGGAACTTCGGCGCCGAGGACTTCATGGATCGTCTCCCCATCGATGATGGATCACCGTGATCGCCCCATCGTCGTGGGCGCCGCTTGAGGCCGGGCCGAGAAGCGCTAGAAGTGCGGGCCAGGGCCTCCAGCCGTCTTCTAACGGCCCCTGACATGGTGGGCGCAACCAAGCATGCGTGAGCAGGGAAGGTGCCTATGCGCGTCTTGTTCGTCACCACGAACTGGGGATCGCACTACTACCATCTCGTCCCGCTCGTCTGGGCGATGCGCGCCTCCGGTCACGAGGTGTACGTGAGCAGTGAGCCCTCCTTCACCGAGACGATCGTGCGTTCGGGAGCGACCGCCGTTCCGGCGAGCCGGGACGTCGACCAGGCCGGGCTGCGCGAACGGGTGCTGGCCGACCCGCCGGACTGGCCGGAGGAGGCGCCGGAGGGCGTGTCCGACGAGGAGTGGAAGGGCGGCTGGCGGGACGTCTCGCGCCGGGCCTTCCCGATGTTCGCGGCGCTGGCCGGGGAGCTCGCCGACGACCTGATGCGGTACGCCAGGGCGCTGCGGCCCGACCTGATCGTGTACGAGCCGACCAGCTTCGTCGCCCCCCTGGTCGGCGCGGCGCTGGGCATCCCCGCCGTCCGGCACGTGCTGGGGGTGGACGTCATCTACATGGCGCGCAACATCGTGCCGCCGCTGCTGCGTCCGCTGGCCGAGCGGCTCGGCGTGGGCGACCTGGGCGACGTGGACATTCTCGGGCAGGCCACGATCGACAACTGCCCGCCCAGCATGCAGCTGCCCTCCGAGGTCAACCGGATCATGACGCGCTTCGTGCCGTACAACGGGCCCGGGGCGATGCCGGACTGGCTGCTGGAGCCGTCGCCTCGGCGGCGGGTCTGCGTCAGCTGGGGCCTGTGCGCTTCCGACCGCGGTCGCGGCTTCCTGGTGCCCGAGCTCGTCAAGGCGCTCTCCGACCTCGACGCCGAGATCGTCGTCACGCTCTCCGCGGCCGACCGCAGGAACCTGCGCGAGGGCGAGCTGCCGGACGACGTGCGGGTGATGGAGGCCCTGCCGCTGCACCTGCTGATGCCGAGCTGCGACGTGATGCTGCACCAGAGCGGGATCAGCACGATGCTGACCGCGCTGAACTACGGCGTCCCCCAGCTCGTCGTGCCGCAGATGCCCGACGAGCTCATGGAGTCCCGGCCGCTCGTCGCCGCGGGCGCGGGCATCGCGGTGGCCCCGGAGGCCGATCTCGACACCTTCACCGAGCGCGTCGCCGAGTTGCTCACCGTCCCCTCCTACCGCGACGCCGCCGCCGGGTTGCGCGAGGAGATCCGGCGGCAGCCCGCGCCCACCGAGATCGTCTGGGAGCTCGAAGCCCTCACCCGGACCTGAGCGCCCCGCCGCCCGTCAGCCTCGAACCGAAGGTGGTCAGCCGTGATCGAATCAAACCAGATACCCGCCTCTCCCGCCGAGGCGGTCTTCCGCCTCTCCACCGGCATGTCCGCCGCGGCCATCGTGCTGGCCGCGGCACGGCTGCGGATCGCCGACGCGGTCGGCGACGAGCCCATGCCGGTACGCGACATCGCGGTCAAGCTCGGCGCCGACCCGGACGCCCTGACCCGGATGCTCCGCGCGCTGGCGGCGTTCGGTGTCTTCCGCCAGGTCGACCCGGCCACGTACGAGCACACCGACATGTCGCGGGCCATGCGCACCGACCATCCCGAGCGGGTGCACGACAGGCTGCTGACCGGCGGCGACTGGGGGTGGACGATGTGGAGCAAGCTCCCCCAGGCGATCCGTACCGGCAAGAGCGCCTTCAAGGAGGAGTACGGCACCGACTTCTTCTCCTACCTCGACGCCAACCCCGACGCCCAGGACATGATCTACCGGGGGGTGACCGCGTGGTCGGACCCGATGCTCCCGGGCATGGTGGACGCGCTCGACCTGACCGGGGTGCGCACGTTCGCCGACATGGGAGGCGGCAGGGGCGCCCTCCTGCGCCTGGTGCTGCAGCGGAACCCGCACATGAACGGCCTGCTCTTCGAGGACGAGCGGACGCTGCGCGTGGTGCTGGACGACCTCAGGACGGGTGAGCTGGCCACCCGGTGCCGGCTGGTCTCCGGGGACTTCTTCGAGAAGGTCGAGTACCCGGCCGACCTCTACTTCTTCAAGCTCACCCTGCACATGTACGACGACGAATGGGTCGCGCGGGCCCTGCGCAGCTGCGCGGAGGCGGCGGCCCCCGGCGCCCGGGTCGTCATCGCCGACCCCCTGCTGACCGATCCCCCGGTCCACCCGTTCGCGTCGAGCATGGACCTGCACATGCTCCTGGTGATGGGCGGGCGCGAGCGTACCGAGGAGGGCTACCGGGCCGTGTTCGAGCGGGCCGGGCTGCGCTTTCGCGGCATGACCCCCACGGAGGGCGTGCTGCACCTCGCGGAGGGCGAGGTCGTGGCCTGACAGCGCGAAGTGGACGGAACGCGGCCGGTCCCCCGCCAGGGGGACCGGCCGCGTTCCGTTGTCGCCGGGGGATGCCGGGGACTACCAGGGGATCGTCCGCCGGCCTCGGAGGAACACCCCCGTGGGCCCGTCCTCGGGGAGCGTCGCCGCCCAGGCGATGTCCACCGCGGCGTCCTCGGGCGTCCGCTCCGCGCCCGGGTACATGCGGGTGCGCACCCTGCCGGGGTTGACCGCGTTCACCAGCACGCCGCGGTCGCGGGTCTCCTCGGCGAGCAGTACCGTGACGGCGTTGAGCGCGGCCTTCGACACCGAGTAGGCGGGGGCGCCGGTGAAGAGGCCGTTGCTGAACGCGCCGGTGCCGCTGGAGACCATCACGATCCGGCCCCAGCCCCGCTCCAGCATGTCCGGCAGGAACGCCTGGCTGACCCGCCAGGCGCCCACGGTGTTCACCCGCAGGTGGCGCTCGACCAGCTCGGGGGGCACCGACGACGGGGACATCCCGCCGTCGAGCAGGACGCCCGCGTTGTTGACCAGGATGTCCACCGCCCCGGCCCGTTCCCGGCAGCGGCGCGCGCTCTTGTCGTCGGTGACGTCGAGCGCCACGGCCAGCGTGTCGCCGCCGATCTCGGCGGCGACCCGCCCGGCCTCCCGTTCGTCCCGCCCGGCCACGACCACCCGGTGTCCCAGGCCGGCGAGGGCCTCGCAGACCGCCCTGCCGAGGCCGCGGTTGGCCCCCGTGACGAGGGCCGTCCTGCGTACCGCCGTCTCGTTCACGCCGGCCCGGTCTTGCCCGCGACGGGCCCGACCCTGTCGGTGACGGGCTCGGCCTCGGCGGTGTCGGAGAAGCGCAGGCCGCGCCCGAGGCCGGCGACCAGGAGCCCGACGCAGACGACGAGCAGGCCCAGGCCCAGGTAGTAGTACTGGTCGGGCACCACGTCGGCGAGGTGCACGACCTGGCTGCTCAGCCCGGCGCCGAGGGCGCTGAACAGCCAGACCAGGCCGATGGTCCGCCCGATGAACGCCGAGGAGGTGACCTCCGCCGCCGCGGCGATCCCCACCGGGCCGATGATGACCTCGCCGCAGGCCACCAGGAAGAACACCGCGAGCAGCCACAGCGCCGACACCTGGCCGCCGTCGGAGGCCGACGCCGCGGCCCCGTACATGACGACGAAGGCGGTGCCCACGAGCAGCAGGGCCGCCCCGAACTTGGTGGCCGAGCCGATCCTGTCGTCGAAGCGCACCCACAGCCAGGCGAACACCGGGGCGGAGACCAGGATGAAGAACGGGATCACCGACTGGAACCAGCTGCCCGGCAGGGTGAAGCCGAACAGGTCGCGCTCGGTGGAGTTCTTGGCGAACAGGTTGAGCATCGACCCCGACTGGCCGGCCAGCATCCAGAACATGGAGAACGACAGCAGCAGCCAGAAGAAGGCGCGCAGCCGCCGTCGGCCGCCCTCGCCGAGCGCGGGGTTGCGCGACAGCAGCCGGAAGTAGACGAACGGCACCGTCAGGGCGACGAGGCCGAAGGCGGCGACGAGATGCATGATGGTGAAGGTGCCGGCCACGACGTCCAGCGTGATCAGGGCGGCGAGCACCGCGACGATCGTCGTCGTCCAGCGGAGCACCTTGGCCCGCTCCCGGTCCCCGGCCGGGTGCGGCGGCACCTTGCCGATCTCGCCGAAGTGTCGGCCGCCCATCGCGAACTGCGCGACGCCGAAGGTCATGCCGACGCCAGCGGCGGCGAACCCCCAGTGCCAGCCGAGGGTCTCGCCGAGCAGGCCCACCACCAGCGGGGCGATCAGCGCGCTGATCTGGATGCTGACGTAGAGGATGGAGAACGCGGCCTCGCGCCTGGCCCGCTCACCGGTGCCGAAGAATCCGCTGATCAGCGCGAACATGTTGGGCTTGAGCAGGCCGGTGCCCAGCGCGATGAGCAGCAGCCCGAGGTAGGAGGTCGCGTCGCTCGGGATCGCCATGCTGTAGTGGCCGAGCGCGATCAGGATCCCGCCCCACAGCACTCCCCGCCAGGCGCCGAGGATCCGGTCCCCGAGCCAGCCGCCGGGAAGGGAGAGCACGAAGACCAGGCCGATGTAGGAGCCGTACATGGCCGACGCCTCGGTCATGCTCAGGCCCAGCCCGCCCTCGTCGCGGCTGGCGGCGGCGTACAGCGTCAGGATCGCCATCATCCCGTAGAAGCTGAAACGCTCCCAGATGTCGGTGAGGAAGATGGTCGCGAACCACCGCGGGTAGCCGAAGGCTGCTTTCGAACTCATGTCGATCTCCAGGCGGCGTGTTTGAGGGGGTGATCCCGGTCGGGCCGGGAGGTCACGAACAGCCGCCGTGATCCCGCAGGATCGTCAGGTAGCGGTTCGGGTCGGTGGGGGTGGGGGCGAGGACCGGTTCGGCGCCCTCGGGGGCCACGACGACGACGGTCTCGGTTCCCTCGGGGGAGACGACCACGACGGTCTCGTCCCCGTCGGCGGCCACGACGACGACGGCGGTCTTGGTCCTGGTGGCCGTGACCTGCTCCCGGGTCATGCCCATGAAGTAGACGATCTCCTCGTGGTTCGTCGTCTCGGCGAAGTTCTCGAAGCCCGTCTTGTAGTAGAGGTCCACCCGGGTCGGCGCGGGTGACAGGTCCGGTTCGCGGTCCGCGCGCAGGTCGGCGACGATCTCCGGGATGGGGTAGGCGAGCTCGACGCCGGCCCGCATGTGGTACTTCTCGCCCTCTACCTCGACCAGGGGCAGCGGGGTGAGGTCCTGGGAGGGGTCGTCCTCCCTGTGGTATATCGGCCGGGTGAGCAGGTCGTACCGGAAGATCTCGTCGAGCACCGGGGCGGTGTCGGCGGGTAGTACGGGGCGCATCGACTCGCTCCACCACCGCTGCAGGAGCCGCTGGGCGTCGCCGCTGCCGTAGAGGTAGCCGAGGGCGGGCCCGTAGGAGTCCTGGTCGGCGGCGGCCAGGGACTGCGCGGTGAGCAGCGGGGCGGCGCGCGGGTCGTCGGTCCCCTCGATCCACTCCTCGAAGTTGCGCAGGACCTGGGACTGCGTCATCCCGGCCAGCTTGAGCGCCGGGACCCACAGGTGGCGCAGGATCATGTACTCGGCCATCAGCCGCGCCCAGAAGAGGAAGCGCTGCATGCGCTTGTTCTCCTCGAACGTCATCGTGTTGTGGCTGAGGACGTACTCGAAGTCGTCGGTGTCCCCGCGGACCGAGACGATGCCGTACTCGGCCTTCTTCTCGGAGTACTCGGTGTTGGGCAGCATCAGCAGCGGGTACACCGCGATGCGCGAGACCTTGCGCGCCAGCCGGTCGTAGCCTTCGAAGAAGGTCTCGATGGTCTCGCCCGGCGCTCCCCACAGGAGCTCGGCGTAGCATTCCAGGCCCTCCTCGCTCAGCCAGGCGGCGAGGTCCTCCCACGCGTTGACCTTCATGTTCTTGCGGTTCATCTCGCGCAGGGCGGTGTCGCTCAGCGTCTGCAGGGCGAGGGTGAACGAGCTGCGCAGCCCGGCCTGCTTCATCTTCCTGACGATGGAGTAGAAGACCTTCGACTTGTTCTTGGCCCAGGAGCTCTCCAGGGCCTTGGGGTAGCCGTACTTCTGGCGGATCTGGATCAGGTCGTCGACGAACTCCTCGTCGATCGGGAGCAGTCCGAAGTTGGCGTCGCACAGCGCGATCGTGTGGACGTTCATCTTCGCGAAGAGTTCGAGTTCGGCGCGGAGCCGTTCCCGGGAGAAGGCCCGGACCCGCTGTCCCGTCGCGCCGCCCCAGTAGCAGAACGAGCACTTGTAGGGGCACCCCCGGTTGGTCTCCATGAGTGCCACGTCGTACAGGAACTTCCCGTCGGCGTCGGTGAGGTCGATGGCGCCGGTGAGCACCGGGGAGGGGATGACGTCGAGGTCGTCGATCCGTTCGGGCACCGCCGTCGTGACCGTCTCCCCGGCCGTGTCCTTGAAGGAGACGCCGGTGATCTCGTGGAGGTCGTGGCGCGAGTGGCCGTCGAGGTAGGCGCCGAGGAGGTCGCGGAACACGAGCTCGCCCTCGCCGTTGACGATGACGTCGACCTCGGGGAACATCCCGAAGACCCGGTCGGCCTGGTTGGCCACGTGCGTTCCGCCGAAGACGACCCAGCCGTCGGGGTTCATCTGCTTGAAGGTCTCCGCGAGCGTCCCGAAGGCGCGGTAGTTCCATCCCAGGACGGAGCAGGCGAGAATGTCCGGCGGGTCGCCCTGGAAGAAATCGGCGGCCATTTCCGGAAGAGTGACGGCTCCCCGGTAGTTGCAGATCTTGATGTCCGCCCGAGCCGCGATTCGCTCGTCCGCGTAGGCGGTGGACTTGAGATATCCGGCCGCGAGCGGCATGGACTCAAGGGGCATTTCCCAGACGCCCTGCTGCAGAATATGGACGAGGATCCGACCATCAGCCTTCACGTAGATCTCCTAACGTGATCTACCCACTAAATGTCGACATAGTTCCATTTGCCGCTCGTCGAATCCTCGCGGGTACCTTGAATCGAATTGATATGGCGGTCGAGCGCGGCACCATCGGAGCCGATTTCGCTCACCGCACGTCCATTTCGTCGATCAGCGCGGTGGTGTGCTTGGCGGCCCGGTAGACCGGGTGCTCCAGCACCTCCCTGAGGAAGTCGCGGGTCGTGCACACCCCCGGGCCCTCGACGTGGAACTCGCCGAGGGCGCGGTCCGCGCGGGCGATGGCCTGGTGCCGGTCGGGCGCCCAGACCACGACCTTGGCGAGCAGCGGATCGTAGTCCGGCGTCACCCGCATGCCGGGCTCCCCGTGGGTGTCCACCCGGACGAACGGCCCGGCCGGCGACACGAACTCGCGGATGGTCCCCGGGGTGGGCAGGAACCCCCGGCGCGGGTCCTCGGCGTTGACGCGGCACTCGATGGCCACCCCTCGGGGGACGACGTCCTGCTGCCGGATGGTCAGGCCGTACCCGGCGGCCACGTGGAGCTGCTCGCGGACCAGGTCGACGCCGGTCACCATCTCGGTCACCGGGTGCTCCACCTGGATGCGGCAGTTGACCTCCATGGCGTGGAACCCGTCCTCGTCGTCGACGAGGAACTCATACGTCCCGACGCCGGCGTAGCCGACGGCTTGGGCCGCCCGCACCGCGGCGGCGCAGATCCGGTCCGCGAGCTCCCGGGGCAGTCCCGGCGCCGGGGTCTCCTCGACCAGCTTCTGCCGCCGCCGCTGCACCGAGCAGTCCCGTTCCCCGAGGTGGATCACGTTGCCCCGGCCGTCCCCGAGGATCTGCACCTCGATGTGCCGGGCGTTCTCCAGGAAGCGCTCCAGGTAGACCCTGGAGTCGCCGAACGCCGTCTGGGCGCCCGCCCTCGCCTGGGCGTACTCGCGGGCGAGGTCACGGGGGTCGCGCACCACCCGCATGCCCCGGCCGCCGCCCCCGGCGACGGCCTTGATGATGACCGGGTAGCCGACCTCGGCGGCGATCGACCGCGCCTGCGCCAGCGTCGCCAGCGGCTTGGAGCTGCCCGGCAGGACCGGGAGCCCCGCCGCCGTGGCGATGTTGCGCGCCTCGGCCTTGTCGCCGAGCCGGGCGAGCAGCGACGCGGCGGGCCCGATGAAAGTGAGCCCGGCGTCCTCGCAGATCTCGGCGAAGTCGGGGTCCTCGGACAGGAAGCCGTAGCCGGGGTGCACCGCGTCGGCCCCCACCTGCAGCGCCGCCGTGACGACCGCGGCGGGGTTGAGGTAGCTGCGCCGCGCCTCCGACGGGCCGATGCGGACGGACTCGTCGGCGAAGCGGGCCACCGTGGAGTCGCGGTCGCTGTCGGAGCAGACCGCGACGGTGCGGATGCCGAGCTCACGGCAGGTACGCGCGACGCGCAGCGCGATCTCCCCGCGGTTAGCGATCAGAACCGTCGAGAACATGCGTTCCCCTCACCGTCGGCGACTCCGTGGCACGCAGGGGTTCGAGCACGAACAGCGGCTCGCCGTACTCCACCGGGTCCCCGTTCTTGACGAGGATCTCGACCACCCGGCCGGGCCTGTCGGCCTCGACCGCGTTCATCAGCTTCATCGCCTCGATGACCGCCACCTGCTGACCCGCCTCGACGGTGTCGCCGACCTCGACGAACGCCCGGCTCTCCGGGGAGGGCGCGCGGTAGAAGGTCCCGACCAGGGGCGCCTCCAGCACGGCGGCGTCGGGTGGCGTCCGCACGGCCGTGACCGCCTGGACGGCCGCGACCGCCTGGACGGTCTGGACGGAGGCGGCGGCGGGGGCGGCGGGGGTCCCGGCGGTCTCCGGCCATTCGACCTCGACGCTCATGTCGCCCGCCTGTACCCGCACCCGCTTCAGGGGTCCGGGGGCCGTGCTGAGGATCTCGCCGGCCTGCCTGCACAGCTCGCCGATGCCGCTGTGCCTGGTGTGATCGTCGGTCATGTGTTCCTCGCGTCCTCGTTGCCGTATCGGCGGAAGCGGCGCCGACGCCGTTCCACCAGTTCGCGGGAGTTCAGCCGGGTCAGCTCGTGCAGGGTCGCGCACAGCGCGGCGCGCAGCCGCTCGGCCGCCGAGGCGGGGTTCTCGTGCGCCCCGCCCTCGGGTTCGGGCACGACCGCGTCGACGACGCCCTGCCGGAGCAGGTCGCGGGCGTCGAGCCGCAGCGCGGCCGCCGCCCGGGGCGCCTCGGCGCGGTCCTTCCAGAGAATGGCCGCGCATCCCTCAGGGCTGATGACCGAATAGACCGCGTTGGCGCAGGCCAGCACCCGGTCCGCGACGGCCAGCGCCAGCGCGCCGCCGCTGCCGCCCTCCCCGGTGATCACCGACACGATCGGCACCCCGAGCCCCGACATCAGGCGCAGGTTCTCCGCGATCGCCCACGCCTGGCCGCGTTCCTCGGCCTCGACGCCGGGATGCGCCCCGGGCGTGTCCACGAGCGTGACGACCGGGAGGCCGAGTTTGTCCGCCAGCCGCATCAGCCGGGCGGCCTTGCGGTAGCCCTCGGGCAGCGCCATGCCGAAGTTGCGGGCGACCCGTTCGGCGGTGTTGTGGCCCTTCTGGTGTCCGACGAGGACGATCGGCCGTCCGTCGAGGCGGCCGATGCCGCCCACGATGGCGGGGCAGTCGCCCGAGAGCCGGTCGCCCCTCAGTTCCTGGAAGTCGTCGAGCAGCTGGTAGACGTAGTCCAGTGTGGTCGGGCGGTCCTCGTGCCGGGCGAGCCTCACCACCTCCCAGGGGTCGCGCTCGGGCAGTTCGGCGGGGTCGTCGATGAGCCGTACCGTCTCCGGCGCCTGGGCGGGGACGCTCGCCGGGCGCACCACGCCGAGCAGCGCGCCGAGTACCGGCCTGAGGGCGGAACGGGGGACCACGGCGTCGAGGAATCCTCGCGCCTGCATGAACTCCGCGCTCTGGAAGCCCTCGGGCAGCTCCTGGCGGATCGTCTGCTGGATCACCCTCGGCCCGGCGAAGCCGATGCGTGCCCCCGACTCGGCCAGGATCACGTCGGTCAGCGTCGCGAAGGACGCCGCCACGCCGCCGTAGGTGGGATTGGTGACGAGCGAGATGGTCAGGATGCCCGCCTCGTCCAGCTCGGCGAGCGCCTGGCTGGTCTTGGCCATCTGCATCAGGGAATAGGCGCCCTCCTGCATGCGCGCGCCGCCGGAGGCGGTGACCAGGAGCAGCGGGGTACGCGTGCGCAGCGCCGTCTCGCAGGCGCGGACGATGCGCTCCCCCACCCCGACGCCGAGGCTGCCGCCGAGGAACCGGAAGTCCATCACCGCGGCGATCACGGGGTGGTTCATGATCGAGGCGGTGACACAGGTGATGGCCTCGGCCGCCCCGGTGCGCTCCCTGGCCTGCCGCAGCCGGTCGGGATAGGGGCGGGAGTCGGCGAACCCGATCGGGTCCTCGACGGTGGCCGGGGGCTCGAAGGGCACGGCCGAGCCGGCGTCCAGCAGCTGCGCCATCCGCTGCGACGCGGTGAGGCGAGTGTGCGTCCCGCAGCCGGGACACACACCCAGATCGCGCTCGAACCGCTTGACATAGATGAGTTCGCGACACTCGGGACAGCTCGTCCACTGTGCCGCTTCCGGCGCCTCCGTTTGCACATCCACGCCTGCAGCCTGATCCGCGTCCCTCAACGACCGCTGGTCAACGGCTGTACCGCCCGCTCCCGGACGCATCCGGCGCTCCACGGGTCCTCGAGCGGCCGTGGAGCACCGCCTTCGACACTTGGGCCGGTGTCCGCCAGGACCATCCGGGGGGAGGCCGCGAGCGTGCGACCCGCCTCCGAGGGCCGGCACGGCCGGCGGCTGACGGCCCCGCACTCACACCGCAGGGAGTCTCTGTATGCGCTTTCTTCCCGACTTGCGTGAGCCGAAGGTGGCGATCGTGGGCTTCGGCTGGGTCGGCTGCTGCCTCGGCGTCGCCCTCGCCGACCGTGGCCTGTACGTGACGGGCATCGACAGCGATCCCGGCCTGGTCGCCGAGCTGAGGGCGGGGCGGTGCCGCATCGCCGAACCCGGGCTCGCCGAGGCCCTGGAGAGGCTGCGGGACTCGTCCCGGCTGACGTTCGACACCGGGTACGACGCGATCGAGGACGCCGACGTCATCGTCATCGCGGTCGGCACCCCGATCGCCCCCGACCGCTCGCTCGTCACCGCGCAGCTGGAGGCGGTCTGCGAGGCGCTCGCGCCCCGGCTGCGGCGCGGGCAGCTGGTGGTGCTGAAGAGCACCGTCGCCCCTGGCACCACCCAGGGGCTCGTCCGGCCGCTGCTCGAGGCGGGCGGGCTGGTCCAGGGGGAGGACTTCGGGCTCGTCTTCTGCCCGGAACGGCTGTCGGAGGGCAACGCCCTCTCCGAGCTGGTCGAGCTCACCGTCATCGTGGGGGGCTGCGACCCCGACAGCACGCAGTCGGCGACGGCGTTCTGGAAGCGGGTGCTCGGCGTGCCCGTCTGGGAGTACGCCTCACCCGAGGTGGCCGAGATCGTCAAGCTGGCCGACAACTGGTGGATCGACCACAACATCGCGATGGCCAACGACCTGGCCCGGTTGTGCGACGCCTTCGAGGTCGACGTCCTGGAGGTCATCTCCGGGGCGAACTCGCTTCCCAAGGGCAACAGCCACGTCAACATCCTGCTGCCCAGCGTGGGCGTGGGCGGCTACTGCCTGACCAAGGATCCGTGGATGACCTGGAGCGCCGCCCGAGGGCGCGGCGTGCGCCTGGACACCATCGAGACGGTGCGGGCGGTCAACGACGCGATGCCCGCCTACACCCACGAGACGATCTCGGCCGAGCTCACCCGGGCCGGCTGGGACCCCGGCCGCGCCAAGGTCGCGATACTCGGCGCGGCCTTCAAGAACAACACCGGGGACCTGCGGAGCACCCCGGTCAAGCACGTCGTGGACGGTCTGCTCGCCGCCGGCACCACGGTGTCGATCTTCGACCCGCTCGCGGATCCGGACGAGCTGTTTTCCACCATGGGTGTCGAGGGGTCCGCCACCCTGGAGGAGGCGGTGGACGGCGCCCACTGTCTCGCCGTGCTCGCGGGCCACGAACCGTTCCAGCAGCTGGACTTCGCCGCGCTGCGCGAGCGCGTCCCATCGCCCTGCCTGGTCTTCGACGGGCGGGCCTACTACTCACGGGAGACCATCGCCGAGCTGCGACGGCTCGGCTTCGGCTACCGCGGAATCGGACGGTGACGCAATGTCCAAGATCGTTGTCACGGGAGGGTGCGGCTTCATCGGCGGCCACCTCGTCGAGCGCCTGGCCGGAAGCGGGCACGAGGTGGTCGTCTACGACACCTCGCCGCCACCCCCCGACCTGCCGCCCGACGGCGTCGACGGCGTCCGCTACGTCAAGGGCGACATCACCGCCGAGTCGTCCCTGGCCTCCGTCATCACCCCCGACGTCGACCTGGTGTACCACCTGTCGGCCATGGTCGGCGTCGACCGCTACCTCCGCCAGCCGCTCGACGTCATCGACGTCAACGTGCTCGGCACGCGCAACGTCCTGCGGCTGGCGCTGGCCGCGGACGCCAAGGTGGTGGTGGCCAGCACCAGCGAGGTCTACGGCAAGAACCCCCGGGTGCCCTGGTCGGAGGACTCCGACCGGGTGCTGGGCGGCACCTCCACCGACCGGTGGACCTACTCCTCCAGCAAGGCCCTCGCCGAGCACATGACGTTCGCCCTGGTGCGCGAGCACGGGCTGCGGGCCACGGTGGTGCGCTACTTCAACGTCTACGGCCCCCGCCAGCGGCCGGCGTACGTCGTCAGCCGCAGCGTCCACCGCGTCCTCAACGGGCACCCCCCGGAGGTGTACGACGGCGGGGGGCAGACGCGGTGCTTCACCTTCATCGACGACGCGATCGAGGGCACCGTCCGCGCCGCGTCGAGCCCGGCGGGGCAGGGCGAGTGCTTCAACATCGGCTCGCACCGGGAGACCACCGTCGGCGAGGTCGTCCGGCTGATCGGCCGGGCCGCCGGGTTCGCGGGGGAGAACGACGCGCTGGACACCGGCGTGGCCTTCGGGACGGTCTACCAGGACATCGAACGGCGCATCCCCGACACCACGAAGGCCCGCGCGGTGCTCGGCTGGCAGTGCGCCGTCCCGCTGGAGGAGGGCATCACCAGGACGGTCGAGTGGGCCCGGCGCAACCCGTGGTGGCTGCGCGAGCCCATCGGCTGATCACCATCCGGCCTTGATCGTGTCCACGATGTGCAGGCGCTCCTCGTCGGACAGCCACCAGCCGACCGGGACGCAGACCATGCGCTCGACGACCTCCTCAAGGCCGGGGAGCAGGGACATGTACGGGCGCAGCGCCCCGTGGTGGTCGTTGCGCTCGTGCACCTGGCTCACCGTGATCCCGGCCTGGGTCATGTGCTTGACGAACGCGTCCTTGCCCGAGACCAGCAGCGGGTAGGCCCAGAACGAGGGCTGCCGGTCGGGGGCGCGTTCGGTCAGCTCCACGCCGTCGGCGGAGGCCAGCTCGCGGTCGAAGAAGGCGGCGTTCTCCCGGTAGCGGCGGACCACCTCGTCGGTCCTCGCCAGGTTGGCCAGGCCGATCGAGGCGTTGATGTCGTTCATGTGGAACTTGTAGCCCCACTCGGGGATGTCGTCGCGGGTGAGGCCGCGCCCCGGTGAGTCGCGGTCGATCCCGAACCACCGCAGCCGCCTGGCCCGCTCGTTCAGCTCGGGGGTGGGCAGCACCATGAGCCCCCCGTCGCCCGTGGTGAAGTGCTTGACCGCCTGGAAGCTGAACACCGCGATGTTGCCGTGGTTGCCCAGCGGCTCCCCCCGGTAGGTGGAGCCCCAGGCGTGCGCGCAGTCCTCGATCACCAGGGGCCGGAACCCGTAGAGGGCCTCCGCCTCGTCCAGGATGCCGCTCAGCCGGGCGAGGTCGACCGGGTAGCCGGCGAAGTGCACCACCATGATCGCGCGAGTGGCCGGAGTGATCTTCCGGGCCAGGTCGTCGAGGTCCACGTTCAACGTCGCGGGGTCCACGTCGACCCACCTCGGCCGCAGCCCGTTGGCGAGGATCGTCCAGTTCGTGGCGACCATCGTCAGGGGGGTGGTGAGCACCTCTCCCCCGGCCTCGCCCGTCCCGGTCCCGGCCGGATCCGTCGCCAGGCGCAGGGCGAGGTGCAGACCGGCGGTCCCGCTGTTGACCGTGGCCACGTGGGGGTTGCCGATCCGCTCGCGCAGCGCCTGCTCGAACTCGTCGACCACCGGCCCCTGGCCGATCATTCCGCTGGTGAGGACCCTCGCCACCGCGGCGGGGGCCTCCTCGGACATCTGCACCTTCAACAGTGGGATCACCGGTGTCTCCTCACGTGGTCATGGACGGCACCGGATCTCCCTCTCACGTCCGGGAGGATCTCCGGCCTGGCCGGGAAGGCGCCGTCGGCCCCGAGCGCCTCGACCCGCGTTCACGAACCCGTTTTCGCCGGGCCGCCATCGCCGTCAATAAATGAATATGCCAGCGGTAAAGGTAACAGGCAATCCCCTTTGACCTGCCCGGCGCGCTCTCCCGTCATTCGAGCGCGACACCAACGAACATCGATCCCGCCTCCAGCGGGGCCTGTCACTATCGCGCAGTGCGGCCCGTTCATCGAAGGTGAGCCGAGAGCGGAGTCGATTTAAACGGGTCGCGACAAACCCCTGCCCCAAAACGATCCGCGACCATTTCAAAAGACGCCCGTCGCAAAAGGGAGACCAATGCCTAAGTCATGGTCATACAGCGTCCAGTACAAGACCGGAATGGCCCGTTGGGCAGGCCGCCTGGGACTCGAACTGCGAGATCTGGTGCAGTCGGGCCGGATATCGCCGGAGACGCATCCCCGGGTCGTCGACCTGGGCTGCGGGCGCGGCGAGGCCGCCATCTACCTCGCCAAGCACGGATTCCAGGTGGTCGGGGTGGACTTCTCCTCGGTCGCGCTGAACGAGGCGCGGGCGGCCGCCAGCCGGGCGGGGGTGGCCGACCGCTGCCGGTTCGTCAAGGGCGACCTGACCGCGTCGCGCATCCCCGGCGTGGAGGGCCCGTTCGACGTGGTCACCGACCTGGGCACGCTCGACGACCTGAAGGGAGAGGACCGGGAGGCGATGGCCAGGACGATCAAGCGGCTGTCCGGGCCCGGGTCCCTGTACTACCTGTGGTGCGTCCACCACGACGGCAACCTCCCGATGAACCTCAAGGGCATCCTGCTGCGCCTCAACCCGAAACTGGTGCCGGGCGAGGAGGAGGCCCTCTTCGGCGATCTCTTCAAGATCGAGCGGCTGCCGTCGCCCCCTCCCTCCTCGTACTTCGCCGGCTTCCTCATGACCCACCGCTGAACGGAGAGAGCGTGACCGACAAGCACGGCACCGGCGGCACCGGCGGGTGGCGCGTCGACACCCACAACCACGCCGTTCCGCCGAAGATGCAGGAATGGGCCGTGCGGGCCGGCATCCTGCCGCCGAACCAGTCGAGGTGGCCGACCTGGGCGCGCTGGAGCCTCGCCGCGACCGAGGAGGTCATGGCGGAGAACGAGATCGCGGCCGTGGTGACCTCCTCGCCCGCGCCGTTCGAGGTGTTCAAGGACGCCACGCAGGTCAGGGAGGGCGCCCGGGTCATCAACGAGTCGCTGGCCGACCTGGTCAGGGAGCAGCCGGCCCGGTTCGGCTTCTTCGCCTTCCTCCCGCTGACCGACGTCGACGACGCCCTGGCGGAGACCGCCTACGCCCTCGACACGCTCGGGGCGGACGGCGTGCTCCTGCTGACGCACGTGGACGGCACCTACATCGGCGACAAGTCGTTCGAACCGCTCTTCGCCGAGCTCGACCGGCGGCACGCGGTGGCCCTGGTCCACCCGCAGTTCCTGCCCGGCGGCACACCGCCGGGGATCCCCGACTTCATGGGCGACTTCCTCCTGGACACGACCAGGGCGGCGCTGAGCCTGATGATCGGGGGCACCCTGGAGCGTCACGAGAACCTGTCGATCATCCTCTCCCACGGCGGCGGCTTCCTGCCGTACATGGCGGCCAGGATCGACTCCCGCTCGCACGACGAGGAGGGCGTCGACCCGGAAACCCTCCGCTCCCACGTGCGGCGCTTCTACTACGACACCGCCATGCCCACCTCCCCCTACGCGACGCCGTCGCTCCTGGGGTCCGCGGACCACTCGCGCATCCTCTACGGGACCGACTACAGCATGCGGACGGCCGAGGCGACCCGCTACGTGACGCAGGAGCTGACCCGCGACCCGCTGATCGGGCCCGCGTTGCACCGGCGGATCGGACGCGACAACGCGCTGCGCCTGCTTCCCTCCCTGGCGAGGCGCATGGGTGTCGCCGTCTGACGTGTCGTCACGAGCCGCCCGGGGTGCCCGGCGATCCTCGACGGATCGGCGGAGCCACCCCGGGCCCGTTCATGTGGGTCGGCAAGATGGCTTCGGCGACTTCGCGCGCCAGAACATGCACTGACATATCGCGATATGCAGTGACATGCCGAAATTCGCCGCCTCCGGCTCACCGGCGGCCCGGGTCCCCGGACCGGAACGGGCGGGTACGGATTCGCCGGCGTCCTCGTGCCCGGCCCGTACCCGCCCGTCCTCATGTGTGACCACGCGTACCCCGGCGCGCGCTCCCCGCGCCGGGGACGTCTCCGGGCCCCGAGGACCCGGATGATCGAGCGTTCACCGATCGCATGTGTTCGCCGTCGGTGCGGGGCGCCTCCGCACCCACGGCTCACCCCCAAGCCTCATGTGTTCAGTAACGCACTCCGGTGACCTGGGACGACACGCTCTCGGCCAGGGTCCCGTCGGTGTTGTACACCGTGCCGGTGCCCGTCGAGCTGAAGGTGTTCCCCGTGACGGTGCCCGAATGGGCGATGTCGAGGGTGCCCATCCAGCTGTCGTCGGGCCCGTACATGTGGTGCCTGAAGGTGAAACTGAAGCGGGACGAGCTGATCGACAGCCACTTCCCCAGCCCCAGGTCCCTGATCCGGGTGTTGGTGCAGATCACCGCACCGGCCTCGGTGAAGAGGAAGAGGCCTTTCTCCGGCGGGTTCCCGACCGGGCCGGGAAACGAGATGTCGACGTGCCAGGTCCCGGCGATCCGATGGACGGTCCATGCCGCCTGATCGGCGTTCGCCGCGTCGGCGCCGATGATTGCCGCCAGCCCCGCGGCGGGGGCGAGGATTCCGCCTTTCGCCAAGAGTTTTCGACGATTAATCGCCTGTACCATTGCCCCTCCGAACTGGGTGATTCCCGCGACTTCCAGCCTGTTTCGGAAGTTGATTTCCGGGAATGATGGGAAGAATAGGGTCACCTCCTCTGGGACCACTCGAAGGTCGCTGGTCTTCGAAGAGCCGCCGATCGTCGGCCGGTGGTTCGTAGAACCCGAAACCGATCATCGCCAGGCCATCGGCCAGCCACCTCGCCGTCACGCTGCGTATTCGCCGCCAGCGGGGTCCGGTTCGCATCTGTCCTCCCGATAGAGGGACTCGGGCGCTCGCCCGGCCGTCATTGACGAGATCGTGACAACGCGCCCTCCACGTTCGATCGAGTCCCGCTCACCGAGCGTGCGCGCCGCGCCCGGTGACCCCGGTGACGAGGATCGCTCGAACCGGTGGCGAGCGGATCTCCAGCGGCGGCTGTCAGCATCACGGCGGCACCGGTCTTCACCGCACCGGTCCCCCGCGACACCGGCGTCCCCGCGCCGCGATGCGAACCTTCGCTCACACGATGGAGGGAACACGATGAACGAGCCCTCGCCCATGGCACTCGGCACCGCGCCGTTCAGCGACGACCGGCCCGACCAGGAGCAGATCCTGTTGATGCTGGCGGGCAAGTGGATATCGGGGGTGATCCACGTGGTCGCCCGCCTGGGCATCGCCGACCTGCTCGCCGACGGGCCACGCACGTCGGACGACCTCGCCGAGGCGACCGGCGCGCACGCCCCCACGCTCTACCGCTTCCTGCGCGCGTCGGCCGCCGTGGGCGTCTTCGCCGAGCGGCCCGACGGCCGCTTCGAGCTCACCCCCAAGGCCGAGTACCTGCGCAGCGACGTTCCCGGGAGCATGCGCAACCTCGCCTACTTCTACGGCGAGACGACCGTGTGGAACTGCTGGGGACACGTCATGGACACGGTCCGCACCGGCGAGGCCGTGGGACCCAAGCTGCGCGGCGGGAAGACCTGGTTCCAGTATCTGGAGCAGGACGCCCCGGAGTTCGCCGAGGTGTTCCACGCGTCCATGACCGCCCTCAACGACGCCCGCGCCCCGCGCATCGCCGACTCGTTCGACTTCGGCCGCTTCCCGGTCGTCGCCGACATCGGCGGCGGGCAGGGCCAGATGCTCTCGGCCATCCTGCGGCGCCATCCGTCGGTGCGCGGGATCCTGTACGACATCCCGACGGCGATCAAGGGTGCCGGCGAGCTCCTCGAACGCGAGGGCGTGGCCGACCGGGTCCACTGCGAGGAGGGCAGCTTCTTCGAGAGGATCCCCGGCGGCGCCGACGCCTACGTGCTGAAGGCGATCATGCACGACTGGAGCGACGCCGAGTGCAAGGGCATCCTGCGCCGGGTCCGCAAGGCCATCGGCGACAGGGCGGACGCCCGGCTGCTGATCATCGACGGGGTGCTCCCCGAGCTCAACGAATGGCACTACAGCAAGCTCATGGACATCGCGATGCTCGTCAACGACAAGGGCGCCGAGCGCACCGCCGCCGACTGGCGGCGACTGCTGGAGGCGTCCGGATTCGAGCTGGCCGCCATCCACCCGACGGCCCCGCCGCACGGCATCGTGGAGGGCAAGCCCGCCTGAGCCCGGCTCCGGCTCGCGCGGCCACCGCCGTCCGCGCGTCCCCGGACACGAAGCAGCCGTCCCCGCCGCCCGCCTCACCCCCGAAGGAGCCACAGCGATGAGACTCGGTGTCAACCTCACCTACCGGAACGCCGTACACGTGGCGCGGGAGGCGGAGAGCCTCGGCTACGACCTCGCGCTGGCGCCCGAAGGGTACCGCTCCGACGCCGCCACCGTGCTCGGCACGGTGGCGTTGCGCACCCGGACCATCGACCTGGCGTCCGGGGTGTTCCAGATCCCGGCCCGGACCCCCGCGCTGACGGCCCTGACGGCGGCGACGTTGGACACCCTCTCCGGCGGGAGGTTCCGGCTCGGCCTCGGCATATCCAACCCCGACATCTCCGAGGGCTGGTACGGCGTGCCGTTCGACCGGCCGCTGGGACGGACCCGGGAGTACGTCGAGATCGTGCGCCGCACCCTCGACCGCGAGCGGGTGACCTACGAAGGAGAGCACTTCCAGCTACCGGCGCCGGGGTGCACGGCGACGCCCCTCAGGCTGTTCACCGAGCCCGTCCGGGCCCGCGTCCCGATCTACCTGGCCGCGGTCGGCCCGCGGAACCTGGAACTGACGGGCGAGATCGCCGACGGGTGGCTGGGGGTCTTCTGCACCTCGGAGTCGCTGGCGCGCTCCGTCCGCCATCTGCGGGACGGGCGGATCCGCGCCGGCCGGGAACCGGACGGCTTCGAGGTGCTTCCCGGCCTGCCGGTGGCCGTGAACGACGACCTGGACGCGGCCGTGGACGCGGTGCGGGGCTATGTGGCGCACTTCGTCGGCATGGGCGACCACAAGCGGAACTTCTACTACGCGCTGGCCGGGCGGATGGGATTCGAGCGGGAGGCCGCCGCGATCCACGAGCGCTACAGCGCCGGCGACCTCCGGGGCGCGCAGGCCGCCGTGCCCGCCGGGTTCGTCGACCGCGTCTCCCTGCTCGGCCCGGTCGAGCGGATCGCCGACCGGATGAGGGAGTACATGGACAACGGGGCGACGACCCTGGTCGTCTCGCCCTTCGCCACCACCGGCGAGGGACAGGCCGAGATCCTCCGCGCCGTCGCCGCCGCCCGCGAAAGCCTCTCCTGACCGGAGGCGTGCCCGTCGTACGCCCGACGCCCAACGCCCGGCGCCCGCGGGCCTGCGGGCCCGGAGAGGACGGCCACCGTAGCCGGACCGGCGGTGACGGGTCCGGCTCCCCCGCGATCGTGGCCCCGCCGGGGCTGGTCCCACCACGGCCTCCCTGGGCGCGGTCCCGGCTGCCAGGCTCGACCCCATGAGCGCATTCACCGACGACGAGATCGCGTACCTGACCGGCCAGCCGCTGGGGCGCCTCGCCACCGTCGGCCGCGACGGCAGGCCGGCGGTCAGGCCGGTGGGGGTCATCTACGATCCCGAGGCCGGGGCGATCGTGATCGGCGGGGTCGCCGGTTCCGACATGGCGGGGAGCAAGAAGTTCCGCGACGCGCGGCACCACCCGCACGTGTCGTTCGTCATCGACGACCTCGCCGCCGTGGACCCGTGGACACCGCGCGGGATCGAGATCCGGGGGTACGCGGAGACGTACACCGAGGGCGGGGAGCGGGTGGGCGAGCGGCTCGACGCGCCGTTCCCGTTCGACCCCGCGTGGATCCTGATCCGTCCGCGGCGCATCCTGACGTGGGGCATCGGAAACGGCTCCTTCGAGATGTCGGCGCGCGAGGTGGCGCCCGGTGGCGCGGCTCGAAGCGGCACGGCCTGAGCGGGCAGGAGACCCCCTTTGCGTTACCGACCGCTGGGCCGGACCGGGCTGCGGGTGTCCGAGCTGTTCTTCGGCGCGATGACCTTCTACGAACGCGACGGCTCCGGCGCGCCACGGGAGTACCGGGCCATGCTCGACGCCTACGCCGACGCCGGAGGCAACGTCATCGACACGGCCTCGGCGTACGGCGAGAGCGAGGACGTCCTCGGCGAGCTCCTCACCGGCCGCCGCGACCGCTTCGTGGTCGCCACCAAGTACACGCTCTCCCGCGACCGCGACGACCCGAACGCCGCCGGCAACCACCGCAAGAACCTCACCCTGTCCCTGGAACGCAGCCTGCGGCGGCTGCGGACCGGCTACGTCGACCTGTACTGGGTGCACCTCTGGGACCGCCACACCCCGGTGGAGGAGACGATGCGGGCGCTGGACGACGCCGTGCGCGCCGGGAAGATCCTCTACGTGGGCATCTCCAACGCCCCGGCGTGGCTGGTCAGCCGCGCCAACACGCTGGCGGAGTGGCGGGACTGGACGCCGTTCGCGGGCCTGCAGGTGCCGTACAACCTGCTCAGGCGCGACGTCGAGCGCGAGCTGCTGCCGATGGCCGAGGCGTTCGGGATGAGCGTGGCCGCGTGGGGGCCGCTCGCCGGTGGCGTGCTGTCCGGGAAGTTCAGCGGCCCCGCCGGAGCGGAGGCGGCCACCCGGGTCGATCCCGGCTCCCTCACCGCCCGGGACCACGCGGCCGCGCGTGCCGTGCTGGAGGTCGCGGACGAGCTGGGCGTCACGGCGGCCCAGGTGGCGATCGCCTGGACCCGCACCCGCTCCCCCGCCGTGCACCCGATCGTCGGCGCGAGGGACGTCAAGCAGCTCACCGACAACCTGGGCGCGATCGACGTCGTCCTGCCCGAGGAGGCGGTACGGCGCCTGGAGGCGGCGACGGGGTTCGAGGTGGGATACCCCGGTGACTTCATCGCCGAGTGCGAGGCCGGCCCGTGGGTGTTCGGCGAGGCGCCCACGCAGCCCCGCGTCCGGTCATAGGCCCGCACCCCTGCCGCCGGTATCCCCCCGGAGGGTGCCCGTCACCACGAGCGCCCCCACCACCAGAGCGACCACCAGGTGGGCACGGTGCGAGGCGGGCGCGGGACGGGGCTCACCCGGACGGGTGTGCCCAGGGCGGAGATCAGCTCGGGGGTGAGCTCCTCCGTTCCCTGAGTCCGGTCGGAGAGCCGCAGCGGCTGGTCCCCGGCGGGAAGGAGCCGGTTTCCCGAGCACAGTGTCGTGATCAGCTCCGAGTCCTGGGTGGCGGCGAACACCAGGTAGCGGCCGCCCCTGGTGAACTCGTATCCGCAGGAGGCCCCCTGCGCGTCGGTGGTCACCTCGAACTCGGCACCGGGCTTCCCCTTGTAGACGTGGTCGGCGCGGAGTGTGGCGGTGACGCTGCCGCCCTTCAGGACCAGTTCGTCCACGCGGACGTCCACGGCGGTCGCGGAGAAAACGGCCGCCGCCAGGTCCATGCGCTGCCGCGGTTCGAGGGGCGCGCACGAGCAGGCGCTCGCCGTACCCCCGGACAGCACCGTCAGCGCCGCCACCAGTCCGAGCACGGCGAGTATGCGCGTCATCATGTCCACCATCACGTACGGCGGGTGGGATCGGTTCAGCCCGGCGGATCATCGGTGAGCTTCCGGGTCGCCACCTCGTCGGCGAGGGCGCCGAATTCGTGGGATCGACTTGCCGCCGGGTCGAGCGCTCGACGTCGGAAGCGGTGAGGGCGCCGACGCGCTCTGGCTGGCTCGGCGTGGCGCCACACGTCACCAAAGCAGATATTGTCTACCTTTTATGCAGGAATTAGGGTGATCCTAACGTAACGCGCAGAACGGACACCAGTATGAGTATCGACAGCACAACGTCCCAGGCTCCCGGCCTGCCGGGGGCGCATGTGATCGCCGATGACGCGGAGGCGGTCACCACGGCCCGCGCGCTGGCGGCCGAGTTCGCGCCCGGCGCCGCCGAACGGGACGCCGGACGGCTGCTGCCCGTCGGGGAACTGGACCGGCTCTCCGCGAGCGGGCTGCTCGCGATCACCGTGCCGCGCGAGCACGGCGGCGCGGAGGTGAGCGCGGAGACCCTCTCCGAGGTGGTACGCCTGCTGGCCGCCGCCGACCCGAACATCGCGCAGATCCCGCAGAGCCACTTCGTCTACGTCAACGTGCTGCGCCGCCAGGGCACCCCCGAACAGCGGAAGTTCTTCTTCGGCGAGGTGCTCGCCGGTGCCAGGCTCGGCAACGCGCAGTCCGAGGCCGGTACCAAGCACGTGCAGGACTACCGCACGCGGCTGGTGCCCGACGGCGAGGACGGCTTCCTGCTGCGCGGGGTCAAGCACTACAGCACCGGCGCACTGTTCGCGCACTGGATCCCGGTGCTGGCCCGGCGCGAGGACGAGACGCTGCACGTGGCGTACGTGCCCAGGGACGCCGACGGACTGACCGTGATCGACGACTGGGCCGGGATGGGCCAGCGGACCACGGCCAGCGGCACCGTGCGCCTCGACGACGTACGGGTACCCGCGAACCGCGTGGTGCCGCACCACCTGACGTTCACCGGGCCGCAGCTGCACGGCGCGGTGGCCCAGCTCCTGCACGCCGCGATCGACGTGGGCATCGCCGGCGGGGCGCTGGCGGAGGCGCTGGAATTCGTCCGTACCAAGGCGAGGCCCTGGTTCGAGAGCGGGCTGGACAGCGCCGCGGAGGACCCGCTGATCATCCAGCGGGCGGGCGAACTGGCGATCAAGGTGCGTGCCGCGGAGGCGCTCCTCGCCTCGGCCGGCCGGAAGGTGGACGCCGCCTCGGCGGACCTGACGGAGGAGTCCGCCGCCGCCGCGTCCATCGCGGTGGCCACCGTGAAGGCGTACGTCGACCCGGTCGCGGTGGAGCTGGGCAGCGCCGTCTTCGAGCTGGGCGGCACCCGGACGAGCCTGGACGGGCTCAATCTCCACCGCCACTGGCGCAACGCCAGGACGCACACGCTGCACGACCCGGCTCGCTGGAAGATCCAGCACATCGGCCGCTACGTGCTCAACGGACAGCTCCCGCCCCGCCACGGCCTGCTCTAGCGACCTCACCGGTGAGCCGGTGACCCACGACGACCACGGAAGTGCGATGACAAACCTGACGTTCCACTGGTTCCTCCCCACCTACGGCGACAGCCGCGACATCGTCGGCGGCGGCCACGGCCTGCCCCCGGGAGCGGCCGGCGGCGCGCGCCCGGCCACGCTGGCCTACCTGCGGCAGATCGTGCACGCCGCCGAGCACCTTGGCTTCGTCGGCGCGCTGACGCCGACCGGCGCGTGGTGCGAGGACGCCTGGCTGACCACGGCCATGCTCACCGAGACCACCGAACGGCTGAAGTTCCTCGTCGCGTTCCGGCCGGGACTGGTCACGCCGACCCTGGCCGCGCAGATGGGCGCCACCTTCCAGCGGCACTCGGGCGGGCGCCTGCTGCTCAACGTCGTCACCGGCGGGGAGAGTCACGAGCAGCGCGCCTACGGCGACTTCCTGGACAAGGACGCCAGATACGCGCGGACCGACGAGTTCCTGCACATCGTCCGGGCGCTGTGGCGCGGCGAGAGCGTCGACTTCACCGGCGAACACCTGCGGGTCGAGGACGCGAGGCTGAACCGGGTGCCCGACCCGGTGCCCGACATCTACTTCGGCGGATCCTCCCCGGCCGCGGGCCGGGTCGCGGCCCGGCACGTGGACGCGTACCTCACCTGGGGCGAGCCGCCCGCCGCGGTCGCCGAGAAGATCACCTGGGTGAACGGCCTGGCCGAGGCCGAGGGCCGCACGCTGCGGCAGGGCATCCGGCTGCACGTGATCAGCAGGGACACCGCCGACGAGGCGTGGGCACAGGCCCGCAGGCTGCTCGACGGCATCGACCCCGCCACGATCGAGAAGGTGCAGGCGGGCCTGGCCCGCAGCGAGTCCGAGGGTCAGAGGCGGATGCTCGCCCTGCACGGTGGCAGCCGCGACGGGCTGGAGATCTCCCCCAACCTGTGGGCCGGTGTCGGGCTGGTACGCGGCGGCGCGGGCACCGCGCTGGTCGGCAGCCACACCGAGGTGGCCGACCGGATCGAGGAGTACGCCCGCCTGGGCATCACCGAGTTCGTCATGTCCGGCCACCCGCACGTGGAGGAGGCGTACTGGTTCGGCGAGGGGGTGCTGCCGATCCTGCACAGGCGCGGGGTATGGGAACACCCCGACGCGGCGCCCGCGCACGAACCGGCCTCGATCCCGTTCACGTCCACCGGATCGAGCTGAACGACGCCCCGACCGGCCCCACGGGCCGGTGTCAGCCGGGGCCCGTGCCGTACAGCGTGGCGAGGCCGGCGACGGTGGCGACCATCCGCTCGCGCAGCTCGGGCGGCTCCAGCACCTCGATGTCGGCGCCCAGCTGCAGCAGCTGCCAGTGGGCGTGCCTGGCGGACTCGGTCGGCAGGCGCAGCACGACCCAGCCGCGCTCGTCGGGCGGGCCCGCCCCGGCGAGCGCGGCCTCGGCGACCTCGGCGCCCACCGTGTGGCGCAGCATCCTCTCGGTGCCCGGCGCCATCCGCACCACGGCCTCGCCGGTGTGCATCCGCTCGCGGAAGTCGGCGGCGTAGTCTCGCCAGAAGGCGGGCAGGTCGAAGTCGGCGGGCCGCTCGAAGTGCCCCTCGGCGAGCTCGGCGCTCACGATCCGCGACACCCGGTAGGTGCGCGGCCCTCCCGCACCGGCGACCGCCACCATGTACCACACCCCGCCCTTGAGGACCAGGCCGTACGGGTGGGCCAGGCGCTCGACGTCGCGGGGGCCCCAGCGGCGGTAGGTCATGCGCAGCGGGCGCTGCTCCCACACCGCCTCGGCGACCTCCCCCAGGAAGGGGGCCGCGTCGGCGTCGCGGTACCAGCCGGGGACGTCCAGGTGGAAGCGCTCGCGCATCCGCGAGGCGTGGAGGCGCGGCTCGGGAGGAAGCGCGGCGAGCATCTTCAGCTCGGCGTTGGCCGCGACCTCGGCCAGCCCCAGGTCGGCGGCGGGACCGGGCAGCCCGGCCAGGAACAGCGAGGAGGCCTCCTCGGCGGTCAGGCCGTTGAGACGGGTGCGGTAGCCGTCCAGCAGGCGGTATCCGCCGGCGGGACCGCGGTCGGCGTAGACCGGCACTCCGGCCGACGACAGCGCATCCACGTCGCGGTAGACCGTGCGGACGGAGACCTCCAGCTCCCCGGCCAGCTCGGGGGCCGTCATCCGCCCTCGGGTCTGCAGGAGCAGCAGGAGTGAGAGCAGCCGACTCGCGCGCATGACGGCCATTGTCCCGCACGTTTGCCAACCGCACACAGTCCGTGTTCAAATGAACAGGTGGAAAGTAACAATCGCATCCGCGCGATCATGTCGGAGTTGCGTTCCAGCGACGTCGTCTCGGTCGCGGAGCTCGCCGTCGAGCACGCGGTGTCGGAGATGACCATCCGCCGCGACCTCGACGAGCTCGCCCAGCAGGGCGTGGTCAGGCGGGTCAGGGGCGGCGCGGTGAGCCTGCTGCTGCGCGGGGACGAGCCGCCCTTCGGGGTGCGCGAGCGCGAGGCGGTGGAGGCCAAGCGGCGGATCGCCGCCGAGGTCGCGGCCCTGCTCGCCGACGGAGAGGCCGTGCTGCTCGACAGCGGCACCACCTCCCTGGAGATCGCGCGGGTGATCCGCGACCGCCGCCTGACGGTCCTGCCGCTCTGCCTGCAGTCGGCCACCGAGCTCAGCTCGGCCTCCCGGATCCGCCTGGTGCTCCCCGGGGGCGAGGTCCGTCCCGGCGAGCTGAGCTTCACCGGCCCGCTCACCGAGAACGCCATCCGGTCCCTGCGCTTCGACACCGCGGTCATCGGCTGCTGCGGCCTGTCCGCCGAGCACGGCCTCACCGCCCACGACCTGTCCGACGTCGCCGTCAAGCAGGCGGCGATCGCCTCCGCCCGGCGCGTGGTCGTGGCCACCGACTCCGGCAAGTTCACCCGCACCGCGTTCGGCGCCGTCTGCCCGCTGGACCGCCTCGACATGGTCGTCACCGACACCGCGCTGCCCCCCGCCGAGCACGACGCCATGATCGCGGCGGGCGTCGCCGTCCGCACCGTCTGACTTCCGCACCGTTCTGACTGGAGCCCTCCCCCATGTACGTCACCACCCTCGACCGGTCCGCGCTGCTCCGCGGCCGGGTGGCGGTCTACCTGCTCTTCCTGCTCTCGGGCATGGCCATCGGCACCTGGACGGCACGCATCCCGTCGATCAAACAGGGGCTGGGGCTGAGCGAGGGCGAGCTCAGCGTCGGGCTGCTCGGCATCGCCGCCGGGGCGATCGCCGGCATGCAGGTGGTCGGCCGCCTGGTCGACCGCTACGGCAGCGTCAAGGTGATGCTGCCGATGGCCTTCGCGCAGAGCCTCGTGCTCATCCTGCCCGCCTTCATGCCCAACCTGGCCGGCCTGGCCGTCGCGCTGTTCGCCTTCGGCGCGGTGCACGGCACGCTGGACGTGGCGATGAACGCCAACGCCGTCGAGATCGAGCAGGCCACCGGCCGCCCGATCATGTCGTCCTTCCACGCCGTGTTCAGCATCGGCGGCTTCCTCGGCGCCGCCGCGGGAGGACTGCTCGCCCAGGCCGCGCTCAGCCCGGGGGCGACGTTCACCGCGGTCGCCGTCGTGATCGTCGTGCTCGCGCTCTGGGCCGCCCGCTGGGCGCTCTCCCTCACCGCGCACGCCGCTCCCGCCGGGACGGGACCGGCGACCGGCGGAGGTGGCGGCGGGGTGTTGTTGCTGGGCGTCCTGGCCTTCTGCTGCATGATCGGCGAAGGGGCCGCGGCCGACTGGAGCTCGGTCTACCTGAGTGAGAGCCTCAACAGCTCCGACGGGTTCGCCGCGGCCGCCTACGCCGCCTTCTCGATCATGATGACCGCGGGCCGCCTCGCCGGCGACAGGCTGGCCACCCTGCTCGGGCCGGTCAACCTGGTGCGCGCGTGCGGGGCGCTGGCCGCCTCCGGGCTCGGCCTGGGCCTGCTCGCCGGAAACCAGATCGCTGCGGTGATCGGGTTCGGCTGCTTCGGGGCGGGCCTGTCCTGCATCGTCCCGCAGGTCTTCTCCGCGGCCGGTCGCCGCGACCCGGCCCGCGCCGGGAAGGCGCTGGCCCGGGTGGCGAGCCTGGGTTACGTGGGGTTCCTCAGCGGGCCCGTGCTGATCGGTGGCGCCGCTGAGTTGATCGGCCTGCCCCGCGCGCTGGCGATCCCCGCCCTGCTGGCGCTTTTTGTCGCCTTGGCCGCGAGGGCACTCAGAACCCCGCCCCTTACAAAGTAGATCAAAGGGGATCGATCACCGCGGACCACGGCGGGAATCACGGATCGCGGGGGGAATCGCGGGTCACGCCGGATCGGGGCGGATCACGGCGTGAGCGCGGGTCCCAGCAGCGACAGTGCCCGAGCGGCGACCCCGGCCATGCCCAGGCGCTCGGCCAGGCGCAGCGCGCGGCGGAGCAGCTGGGCGGACTCCCCCGTGGCATTCCCCGCCGAACCCCCCGCCCCCTCCCCCACCGGGCCTCCCGCGCTCTTCCCCGCCGAACCCCCCGCGACCTCTCCGCCGGAGCCTCCCGTCGCGGCCCCGGAAGCAGCCCCGGAGGCGGCCCCCGAGGTGCTCCCGGAGGAGTCCGCGCCGTCTCGCAGACGCAGCGCCCTGGCACGGTCGAGGTGAAGGCGCGCGATCAACGGGGAGGCGGCGTCGGCGAGCAGGAGCGCCTGGCCAAAGCACCGCAGCGCCTCCTCGGCGTCCCCCTCGGCCAGCGCGAGCAGCCCGAGATAACGGTCCGTCGGCCCCAGCAGAATCGTGGGCCACCCGGCGAGCGCGATCTGCCCGCGATGGGCCGACAGACGCCCCCGCACCAGGGCGGCGCACCGCGACAGCTCGGGATCGCCGTGCCCCGCCTCGATGAGCAGCGCGCACGACTCGGCCAGCAGGACCAGCGTCGGAACCGACCACCCGTCGGGCGGCAGCGCGCCGAGATCGGAGGTCTCGCGGAAGAACGCCCTCAGCCGGTCCCTCGCGTCCTCGTGCCCGCCGATCTCGCAGAGCGCCAGGACGAGCGCCGCGCGCCAGATCGGGAAGTACTCGTACTCGACCACCTGCCTGGCGAGACCGGAGCCGAAGAGCTCCCCCAGCCGTCCCTGCTCGCGCAGCAGCCAGTAGTGCTGCCCGATCAGGGTCTGCCGCAGGGTGTCGGCGGAGACCGCCTCCCCCTCGCCCTCCTCGTCGAGCCGCCGCCACGCGGCCAGGACGCGCTCCTCGGCGCGGCCGAACTCCCCGTGCCAGACGTCCATCAGCGTGTCGAGGGTGTTCTGCAGCCAGGGGCCGAAGACCCGGTGGTTGCGCGCGATGTGCCTGCGGTGACCGGCCACGGTGGCGGCGGCCTCCCTCAGGCGGCCCAGCCGGAGCTGGTCGATCGTGAGGGCGATCATGGCCTCGCTGCGGAAGTGCGCGGACGCCGCCTCGATGCTCGCCTCCCGGAGCCGCTCGGCGATGCCCAGCAGTTCCCCCGGCGGCGCGAAGTCGTACAGGCCCCACCTGCACTCGTTCAGCACCTCGCAGCGGATGAGCGGCCCGGCCCCGGACTCCTCCAGCTCGCGCAGCGTCGCGCGGGCCAGTTCCACCCCGGGGCGCAAACCGGCGTACGTGGGGTCGAGGCTGTCGCTGACCGCCATCGTCAGCTTGTGGGCGAGGTGGGCCCGCAGCTGCAGCCGCAGCGGGACCGCCTCGTCGCCGGTGTCGTCGCGGAGCGCCTCCAGGCTGCCGCCCAGCACGTGCAGCAGTTGCCGGTCGGCCTGCCCGGGGGCCGACCAACGGCGCGCCAGCCTGATCGCCGCGACCGCCGCGAGCCTCGGCAGTTTCCCGCCGTCGCGGTGGGCCCGCAGGTACAGGCGTTCGGCCTCCTCCAGGTCACCGGCGTCGTTGCGCGCGTCCCCCAGCGTGATCAGCAGGCCGACGCGGGTCTCGGCGTCGCACCGCAGCCCCAGCCCGGCCAGTGCCCAGGTGATCGCCCCCTCGGTGGCGAAGCCGCGCTGCTGCGCCCGCGCGGCGCCGAGGCAGGACGCGGCGACCCGCTCCTGAGGCAGCCCGGTCCCCGAGGAGCGGGCGTGTTCGGCGACGCGTACCGGCAGCGCCGGGTCGATCCAGCCGTCGCCGGTCGTCCGCGCCATCCGCTCGTCCAGGATCTCGAACGCCCGGCGGTGCAGTTCCATGGCGAGTGCCGGATGGCGCTTCAGCTCCCGCAGCAGGCTCTCCCTGGCCGTGTCGTGGCCGAAGCGCAGACCCTGGTGGTCGATGACCGTCCCGGCCGTCACGGCCACCGCGCGCCTGCGGTTCGCCTCCTCGGCGTCGAGCTCCAGCATGCCCGCGACGAGATCGGTGTCGATCTCCCGGCCCAGGGCGGTGACGGCCGCCGCGGCGAACCAGCGGAACATCGGGCTGGAGGCGGTGTCGTGCCGCGGGAGGTCGCGGGGGAGGTCACCTGCCTCGGTGATCCGGCACAGGTCCAGCGGCAGTCCCCCGGTCCCGTCCACGGCCCTGCCGGTCTCCGCGCGGGTCGGTTCACGTCCCCACGTGGCGCCCAGCCACTCCGCCACCTCCGCGACTCCCAGCGGGGACAGTGTCAGCACCTCCATCCGTCCCCGCCAGCGCGACGGCTCGGAGCGGTCGGTGAGCACGAAGCCGACGGGGGCCTCTTCCCCGAGGGCCTCCCGTACGTTGTGCAGCAGTTCCTCGGCGTCGGAGCGGAGCAGGTGGGCGTCGTCGAAGACGACCAGGAGCCCCGCACCGGCGGTCAGGCGCAGCAGGGAGACCAGGAGGGCGACCAGCCGCCTCGGGTCGCGTTCGTGGCCGGGCCCGCCGAGCGAGACGAACAGGCCCGCCGACATCAGCCCTTCCAGCGTCTCGCGTTCCTCGGTGCCGATCGGGACGGCCGGGCTGGACAGGTCGCGCCGCAGGTCCTCCCAGAGGGTCCCGACCAGCACCCGCCACGGCTGGAGGTCGCCGAGTTCCTGGCACGGGACGGTCACCATGCGCACGCTCGGCGGCAGCAGTACGGCCAGCTCCTCCACCAGCCTGGTCTTGCCGATCCCGGGCACGCCGCAGACGGCCAGGGCCACCGGCTCCCCGCGTTCGAGCCGCCCGGCCAGCGCGGAGAGCAGCAGGGTCTCGTCCCTGCGACCGATCAGGGCTCGCGGGCCGCCGTGGCCGTAGACGCGCCCGTGGACGTGGGCGGCGGGGGGCGGCGAGGGCGGGCTGCCGAGGCCGTGCCCGCGCAGGGCGAGCAGGTCCCGCGCCCGGCCTGCCGCCTCGTCCCCGGGGGAGATCGCGTGCCGGCGCTCGATCATCTCCCTCGCGGTGACCGCTCCCTCGTCGCGCAGGGCGATGAGGAAGCGCAGCAGCCACAGCGGGCCGCTGTCCTCCTGCCCGTCCTGCCCGTCGGCGACGACCTCGCCGGTGAGGGATCCCGCGTCGCCCAGGAGGTCGAGCCGGATGGCGACGCGGGCGACGAGCCTGGTCAGCTCCCGGCGCCGCTCCCGCAGCCCTGCGTGGTAGTTCTCGCAGACCCTGGGCGGGATCCACCCGCCCGCCAGCGACGCGAACGGGTCGCCGGACCACTCCCCGAGCGCCTCGCGCAGTGTCCGCAGGGACGCGGCGAGGTCGCCCTGCTCCAGCAGTGTCCGCCCGTCGCGCAGGTAGGCCTCGAACCGCCGCGTGTCGACGGTGGCGGCGAGGCGGCCCGGCGCGTCCTCGACCAGCTCGTAGACGTGCGAGCGCCTGGCCCGCGGGATGTCCAGCCCGCTGCCGCGCAGCAGCCCGCGCAGCCGCGAGACGGGCGGCGCCACCTCCACGTGCCTGTCCGCGGCCGGTTCGGACAACCCGGCGGCCAGGGCGGCCGGGGAGATCGGGCCGCGGGCGGAGACCAGCATGGCCAGCGTCTTCGCCAGCTGCGGGTTGATCTCCTGCGGCACCCCGTCGATCACGATGTCCACGGCGCCGAACAGCTTGATCTCGAAGCTCGCCACATCCACCGCCCGAGGGGATCGACTCGTGTTCTTTCCGGCGACGGCTCCGGCTGCAAGGTCATCGCAAGGTTGTTCGCCACATCGTGGAGATGAGCGCGGAAAGCAGCTCGAAGCGCTCGACAACGATGTCACAGGAGACGACCGCATGGCCAAGATCGAGGATTTTTCCATCGGCCCGCTGGAGATCGGCCCGTTGGACGACGGCCAGGTGAAAAAGGCCAGAGAGAATATTCGACGCGAGAGAAGTGCTGAATCATATAGACCGCTAAGTGTGGCAATAATGGGACAAACAGGAGTAGGGAAGACATCGCTCCTGAATTGCCTGTTCGGTACCGACCTCGCCGTCGGTCACGTCCGGCCGGTCACCCGGAGGCCGGAGCCGGTCCCGGTGCCCGGCACCTCAGGTCACATGCTGACCTTCTGGGACATGCCGGGGATCGGGGAGTCGGGCGCCGCCGACGAGACCTACCTGGCCATGTACCTGGAGAGGCTGATCCGGTGCGACGTCGCCATCTGGGCCTTCCACGCCGACAGCCGCTCCACCGCCTACGACGAGCAGTGCCTGCGCAGGCTGCTCGACGGCGTCGCGATCGAGACGCGGCGGCTCGTCATGAGCAAGCTGACCTTCGTCCTCACCAAGGCGGACACCCTGACCCCGCCCCCGTGGATCTTCGACATGCGCGGGGACCGGGGTACCTTCAACCCCGGCGGGGCGCTCCTGCGCCGCCTGGAGGAGAAGGCCGCCTACTACGAGAGCGTCTTCCTCGAACCCCACGGGGACACGCTCCTCACGAGCACCTACGGCACCGGGGAGTTCACCGTCTCCGACGACAGACTCGGCTTCGACCGTCGCGGCGTCCACTACCGCGGTCACTTCTCCCAGCGGGTGTGCGACACGTACTCGGAGCGTTATCCGGCACACCGGGAGGTCTTCTCCCGCCTGCGCGACAACCATCGGGTGCTGCCCTGTTCGGCGCTGTTCAGGTTCAACCTCACGCGGCTGATGACCGGCGTGGTGAACAGGCTCGGCCCCACGGCCGTCTTCCGCTTCCGGCGCCTGCTCCAGGACGTGGACGCGCTCACCGACGTGCCGGTGGCCACGGCGCGCACGTACGGCAACGTGATGATCTGGGACGGCGAACGCGGCGCCAAGGCGTTCGACCTCACCGAGATCCCCCTGTGAGGGAGAGACGGTGAGGAGCGGACCCGGCGCCTCCAGGGGGGTGGCCATGCCGCGACGGCGCCCCGCCGGGAGGGAGACCCGGCGGGGCGAGACCTCGCGAGTGGCCGGCGCCGCCTGACCGGCCGGACGGGGCCCGGCCGGTCAGGGGCGCCCAGGGCCGCCGGAACTCCGGCGGCCCCGAGTCGAGAGACTCCCCCAGGGGCGAAGGATCAGACCACGACCACCGAACCCCGGCGGCCCCGGGCCGAGAGCCCCCGGGGGGAAGGTCAGACCGCGCGGAGCCAGACGGCGGTGTCGGAGGGGAGCAGGTCCCCCTCCAGCGGGCCGCTGGCCAGCAGGATCGACTCGTGCTCGGGCAGGGCAACCGGCTCCGCGCCGAGGTTGACCACGCAGATCAGGCCCGAATCCCGGCGGAAGGCCAGCACCTCGTCCTGCGCGTCGCTCAACCAGGACAGCGTGCCGTCACCGAGCAGCTCGCGGCGCAGGTGCAGCCCGGAGCGGTACAGGGTGAACATGGATGTGGGGTTGGCGGCCTGGGCCTCGGCCGTCAGCGCCTTCCACTCCAGCGGCTGCGGCAGCCACGTCGACCCGGTGCCGAACCCGAACGGCGGCTCGTCGCCCGACCACGGCAGCGGCACCCGGCAGCCGTCGCGGCCCGCGTCGGTGCGGCCCGAGCGGACCCAGATCGGGTCCTGGCGCAGCTCGTCGGGGATGTCCTCGACCTCCGGCAGCCCCAGCTCCTCGCCCTGGTAGACGTAGAGGCCACCGGGAAGCGCCATCGCCAGCAGCGCCGCCGCGCGCGCCCTGCGCTCACCCAGCACCGGGTCCGACGGCATGCCGTGCTTGCGGTCGGCGTGGCTGAAGGAGGTGTCGGCCCTGCCGTACTTGGTCACCGGGCGGGTCACGTCGTGGTTGGACAGCACCCAGGTGGGCGGCGCTCCCAGCGGGATGTGCGTGGCCAGGGTGAGGTCGATCGAGCAGCGCAGCGCGACCGCGTCCCAGGCGCACGCCAGGAAGTCGAAGTTGAACGCGGTGTGCATCTCGTCGGGGCGCAGGTACTGGGCGAACCGCTCCTGGTCGGGCAGCCACACCTCGCCGATCAGGATGCGGTCGTCGTACTCCTCGGCCACCCGGCGCCAGCCCCGGTAGACGTCGTGGACGCCGTCGAGGTCGGTGTAGGCCTCCTCGCCGCCCAGGCTGTCCATGTCCTTGACCAGCAGGGCGGCCGAGTCGATCCGGATGCCGTCCACGCCCCGGTCGAACCAGAACCGCAGCACGTCGTGGAACTCCTCGACGACCTCCGGGTTGTCCCAGTTGAAGTCGGGCTGCTCGGGGGCGAACAGGTGCAGGTACCACTCGCCGTCGGCGATCCGGGTCCACGCGGGGCCGCCGAAGATCGACTGCCAGTCGTTGGGCGGCAGCTCGCCGCTCTCCCCCCGTCCCGTACGGAAGTGGAAGCGCTCCCGCTCGGGGGAGCCCGGCCCGGCCTCCAGCGCCTGCAGGAACCACTTCTGCCGGTCGGAGCCGTGGTTGGGGACGATGTCGGTGATCGTCTTGATACCCAGGGCATGCGCTTCGGCGATGAACTCCTCCGCCTCGGCGAGCGTGCCGAACGATGGCTCGATGTCACGGTAATCGGCCACGTCGTACCCACCGTCGGCCATCGGCGACGGGTACCAGGGGTTGAGCCAGATCGCGCCGACGCCCAGGTCGGAGAGGTACGGCAGGCGCGCGCGGAGTCCCGCGAGGTCGCCGATGCCGTCGCCGTTGCCGTCGGCGAAGCTCCGGAGATAGACCTGGTAGATCGCGGCTCCCCGCCACCACGTTTCGGACATGCTGGAACAACTCCTTAGTAGTTGTAGGTGGGTGACGAGGTCAGCCCTTGAGGCTGCCGGCGGTGAGGCCGGCCATGATGCTGCGCTGGAAGATGAAGAAGACGATCATCGTCGGGATGCTCGCGATCACCAGCGAGGCGATCAGCACGTTCTGCGGCATCTGCGCCGAGAGCGAGGCGATACCCACGCTGATCGTCATCTTCTCCCCGTCCGGCAGCACCAGCAGCGGCCAGACGAAGTCCTTCCAGACGTTGACCACCGAGAGGATGGACACCACTCCGAGGATCGGCCGGGAGACGGGCAGCACGATCGACCAGAGGATACGCGCCGGGGAGGCGCCGTCGATCTGGGCGGCCTCCAGCAGCTCCCGGGGGATCGAGTCGAAGAAACGCTTGAGAAGGAAGATGAAGAACCCGTTGGCCGCGGCGGGCAGCCAGATCACCCACGGGGTGTTCAGCAGGTCCCAGCCGAAGATCGGCATGTCCTTGACCGTCAGGTAGGCGGGCAGCAGGATGACCATCGGCGGGATCATGAGCGTGGCGAGCATCAGGCCCAGGACCACGTTGCCCAGCACCGGCCGCAGCTTCGACAGCGCGTAGGCGGCCGAGACGTCGATGGCCAGCGTGAACAGCCAGGCGCCGCCCGCGTAGATGACGGTGTTGGTGAGGAAGGTCCCCAGCTCCAGCTGGTCCCACGCCTCGGCGTACACCCCGAAGTCGAACGACGTCGGGAAGAAGCTCGGCGGGATCTGGGCGAGCTCCTCCGGGGTCTTGAGCGCGCCGGTGACCATCCAGTAGAGCGGGAACACGAACACCGCGGTGAACAGGAGCACCACCGAGGTCAGCACGAAGCGGTAGATCCACCGCCCGTGCGGGGTGGTGAGGGTGTGCGGGGAGACCAGGCTCCGGAACTCCCTGGACGGCTCCTTGACCTTGCGCGGCCGCCCGGCCTTCCTCCCGGAGCTCCGCTCCGGCGGCCGGACGGGAGCCGGGCGACTTGGTTGAACGGTGAGGTTCGACATCGGCTCAGCTGCCTCCTTAGCTCTGGTTGTCCCGCGACAGGCGCAGGTAGAAGGCGGAGAACACCATCAGCACGACCATGAGCATCAGCCCGAGCGCGCCTCCGGCGCCGAAGTCACCGAAGTTGAAGGCGTACTGGTACATGAGGTAGGCGACGGTGAGCGTCGCGTTCTCCGGGCCGCCGCCGGTGAGCAGGTACGGCTCGATGAAGACCTGCATGGTCGCCACGATCTGCAGCAGCAGCATCACCAGCAGGATGAGCCTGGTCTGCGGGATCGTCACGTGCCAGACCCGCTTGAAGAGCCCGGCGCCGTCCAGCTCGGCGGCCTCGTACAGTTCGCCGGGGATGCTCTGCAGCGCGGCGAGGTAGATCAGCGTGCCGGTTCCCAGATTCATCCAGGTGGAGACGATGACGAGGGAGATCAGCGCGGTGTCGGTGGAGTCGAGCCAGCTCAGGGCCGGCAGGCTCGCCAGGTCCAGGATCTGGTTGAACAGGCCGGCGCCCGGGTCGTAGAACCACTTGAACAGCAGCACCCCGACGGCGGGCGGCAGCATCACCGGGAGGTAGACGATGAACCTCAGGTAGGCCCGCGCGTGCCGCAGCTCGTTCAGCACGATCGCCGCCACGAACGGGACGACGTAGCCGAACACGAGCGCCAGGCCGGTGAAGGCGAGGGTGTTGAGCCACGCCTGGACGAACGCCGAGTCCTCCGTCACGGTACGGAAGTTGTCCAGGCCGACCCAGGTCGGGTCGTCGACGAAGTTCGTCTGCTGGAAGCTGAGCAGGACCTCCCTCACCATGGGGTACCAGGAGAAGAAGGCGAAACAGATCAGCGCGCCGCACAGGAACCCGTAGGCGGTCAGGTTGCGCCGCAGCCCCCGCCGGAACGCTCCCGGCTTTCGCCGCCGTGGACCTTTCACGGTCATTGTGGTCATCGGTTGACTCCCGATATCAACATGAGTGTCGGGGTGCCGGCCGACGGGCCGGCACCCCGGGTGTCAGAAGGTCAGCTCGACTTCGCCAGCACCTTGTTCGCCTTGGCCTCGGCGTCGGCCAGAAGCTTGTCGATGTCGGCGTCCTGCCTGGTCAGCACCGCCGACATGGCCACGTCGAGGATCGCGTAGAGCTCCTGGGACTTCGGCGGCTCAAGCTTGTTCTGGATGGCCGCGGAACCCTCCACGAAGGGGGTGAAGTTCTCCACGGGCACGGTGGCGTTCGCCTTGCGCAGCTCGACGATCTCCTTGCCCGGCGCGGTGTCGCCGTACAGGTCGGGGATCGGCAGGCCGACGGGACGGCCCTGCTGCTTGCTGCGCGCGTAGTTGAACTGGCCCTCGCCGGGGGTCAGCTCGTGGAACTCCAGCCACAGCATGGCGGCCTTGATCTTCTCGGGCGTGGCCTTGGGGTTGATCATGTAGCCGTCACCACCGCTGAGCGAGGCCTTGGCCTCGGGCAGGGAGGTGACCCCGTAGTCCTCGAACTTGCCCTTGAAGTCGTTGTTGACGGCCTGGACGACGTCGGGGGCGCCGATCATCATGCCGAGCTTGCCGCCGCCCATCATGCGCATCAGGTCCTCCCACTGGAGGAGCTGCTTGGCGCCCATGCTGTTGTCGGTCCAGCGCATGGTCTTGAGGTTCTCCAGGACGGCCTTGCCCTCGGGGCTGTTGAAGGCCGCGGTCTTGCCGTCGGGGCTCACCATCTCGCCGCCGCGCCCGTAGAGGGAGGCGGCGAAGTGCCAGCCGCCGGTGTTGCCGGCGCTGTACTCGCCGAAACCGACGTGGCCGGGGCCGAGAGCGCTGATCTTCTTGGCGGCCGCCTGCACCTCGGCCCAGGTCTTGGGCGGTGCGGCGGGGTCGAGACCGGCCTGGGTGAAGAGCTTGCGGTTGTAGACCAGGCCCATGGAGTAGTTGTTCCTGGGCAGGCCGTAGAGCTTCTCGCCCTCCTTGAAGGTGGCCAGGACGTCGGGCCGGATGTCGTTCAGCAATTTGATGTCGCCGACGTACTGGCTGATGTCGGCCGCCTGACCGGCAGCGATGATCTTCTTGATATCGGTGAAGTAAACGTAGAAGACGTCCTCCATCGAGCCACCGGCCAGCTTCGCCTGGAAGGTGTCCGGGTTGATGCAGGGGAAGGCGTCCTTGCTGTCGATCGTGATGTGCGGGTGCAGCTTCTTGAACGCTGCCACGTCCTCGTCCCAGGCGGTCCGCTCCAGCGGGTTGCTCTTCGGCGGCTGGCAGCCGACGGAGATCGTGACCGGAGCTTCGGCCCCGGCGGCAGTCGGCGTGGTTTCCGCGGCCTGGGATCCGCTGTCGTCGTTGCCGCACCCGGCGGCGGTGAGCGCGATGGCTGCGGCGAGCAGCATCGAGAGCTTGGGGGATTTCATCCGAGGCACTCCTTGGCGGGTCGGTTGCGAGAAACATATAGAGGCGTGCAGGAAGTAGCAAGAGCCCGTCAATTCAGATGCAAAAAAGTGACAGTGATCGGACGGCCATCTCCCCGTAACATCCCTGCCGCGAGCGAGAACCCCTTTCGACCTGCGGCTACACACGCATGACACGAAGTGGAGTCATCCGCTTGCGGGAAGATGCTTGACGACGTCATCTTCCTGTCGAAATTTTTAGAGAAGGTCGCCCCGGGAAGACCGGTCAAGCCGGTCAGGCCGGTATCGCCCTGGGCGCCGCCGGCGCGGTGGAGGCGCGGACCACGAGCTCGGGGTCGAACAGCAGCTCGCCCCCCGGCAGGGCCGCGGTGTCGATCTGGGCTACCAGCAGGTCCACCGCCGCGCGGCCCATCGCCTCGATCGGCTGGCGCACCGTGGTCAGCGGCGGATCGGTCCGGTTCATCATGGCCGAGTCGTCGTACCCGATCACCGAGACGTCGCGCGGCACCGCCAGCCCCTCGCGCCGGGCGGCGCGCACCGCGCCGAGCGCGAGCAGGTCGCTGCCGCAGATCAGGCCGGTGACGCCGCGCCGCACCAGCCGGGCGGCGGCGGCCTGGCCGCCCTCCATCGAGAACATGGCGTGCTCGACGAGGTGGTCGCCGAACTCCATGCCGTGGACCCGCGCGTAGGTGGCGAACGTCTCCAGCTTCCGGCGCGACGGCATGTGGTCCGGAGGGCCGAGGACCATCCCGACGCGCTCGTGGCCGAGGGCGCGCAGGTGCCCGGCCGCCATCTCGGCGGCGGTGACGTCGTCGCAGGAGACCTGGGAGAAACCGAGGTGCCCGACCGAGGCGTTCACCAGGACCGCGGGCAGGCGCCGCTCCAGGATGCGCCCGTAGTGCTCGTGGGAGGCGTCCTCGTCGGCGTACGCGCCACCGGCGAAGACCACGCCCGAGACGTGCTGGGCCAGCATCAGGTCGACGTAGTCGGCCTCCTGCAGCCCGCCCGAGGTGCGCGTGCACAGCACGGAGGTGAACCCCTGCTGGGCGAGCGCCCCGCCGACGACCTCGGCGAACGCGGGGAAGATCGGATTGTGCAGGTCGGGGAAGACCAGGCCGATCAGGCGGGCGCGGTCGCGGTGCAGCCGGGTCGGGCGCTCGTAGCCGAGGGCGTCGAGCGCCGTCAGCACGGCGTTCCTGGTCGACTCGGAGACGCCGCGCCTGCCGTTGAGCACGCGACTGACCGTCGCCTCGCTCATCCCGACCCTCTTGGCCACCTCGGCAAGCCTCCGCGTCATGCCCGCAAGCATACGACGGCTTTCGCAAGTGTTTACATTCGCTTTGCGGACCGGTGTCATACCGGTTCATAGGGGTGACGCGTTATGGCGGTCCGAGATGAGAGCTTCATCCCCCAGTGGAGTCGATTGCCGGGCCTCGAACGGCCGTTCGCGCGCCATCGTCACCCGAGCTCACCCGCCCGCGGACCTGGAGGGATCCGCCTGCCGTCGAATCCATGACAGCCGGGAACCGTCGATGATCAGTTCTTTGCGACACGCGAATGAAATATTGCAGCTATCTGTTTGTCATCTTATGATTTTTTATCATCTGATTCTGCCCTGCTGTCAAGAGGTCGGCATCCCCCCGCCACCCTGACGGCACCTCGGCGGCGTCCCTCGCTCCCGCGCCCCCGCGTGACGGTCCTTCGCCGGGCGGCGCCGTCTCCTCCCCCGGTCGCACGGCCGCGCGCGACCGGCCCCGCGTACGCCACCGGGAGTACGGCCGAGCCCCTCCGCCAGGGTGACGACGCCCGCGCCCCTGACCGGGAGCCTGGACACCAAAATCCAACGGAGGTGTCCATGAGTTCCCCACCCGCTCCGACCGGCCGGGCCCGCGTGCCCGCCTGGATCGTCTGGTCCCTGCGGGTCACCGCCACCCTGCACCTGGTGACCGTGCTCGGCCAGGGGGTCATCGGCGGCATGTTCGTCACCGGGGAGGTGGACCTGCTCGCCCACCACAACCTCAACGCCACGGTGACCACGGTGCTGGTGGGCCTGCAGTTCATCGCCGCGATCACGCTGTGGCGGCCCGGACGCGGCCCGCTGTGGCCGCTGTGGGTGAGCGCCCTCCAGGTGGTGCTGGTGAACGCCCAGGTGGCGCTGGGGATGGAGCGCCTGATCGCCGTGCACATCCCGCTGGCGATGGTGATCTTCGGCATGGCCGTGTCGATGACCGCCTGGACCTGGCGGGGACGGTCGCTGGGGCAGTGGCGGGAGCGGCGGCAAGGACGGCGGGGGGCGGCGGCGTGATCTCCAGAAGGCTTCTCCTGGGCGGCGCGCTCGGCGCGGCGGGCCTGGCCGCGGCGGGGTGCGGCTCCGTGTCGGCCGAGACCACCGGCCAGCCGCTGTCCAGCGCGCTGCCGCTGCCCAGGCCGTTCACCGTCCCGCTGCCGATCCCCGCGGTGGCGCGCCCCACCCGGCCGGGACACTACGAGGTGGTCCAGCGTCCCGCGAAGGTGGAGATCGTCCCGGGGACGACGACCGAGGTGTGGGGGTTCGACGGCACGTTCCCCGGCCCCACCTTCGCGGTGCGGCGCGCGAGCCCCGTCACGGTCCGGGTACGCAACGAACTGCCCGTGCCGACCTCCACACACCTGCACGGCGGGGTCACCCCGGCCGGTTCCGACGGCTACCCCACCGACCTGGTGGTGGCCGAGGGCCGTGGCTTCCGGCCCCCGCCCGGCGGCCACTCCCACCACGGCATGCTCGTGGACCCGTCACAGTGGACGCTGCACCGGGGGGCGAGGGACTACGCGTACCCGCTGGACCAGCGGGCCGCCACGCTCTGGTACCACGACCACCGGATGGACTTCACCGCCCCGCAGGTCTGGCGGGGGCTGGCCGGATTCATGATCGTCGGTGACGACGAGGACGACGCGCTGCCGCTGCCCAGGGGCGAGCGGGATGTCCCGCTGATGATCTGCGACCGCGCGTTCGAGGAGGACGGCTCGTTCCGCTACCCGGCGACCGATCCCAGCCTGCTGGTGAGCGCCGGGGTCGAGGCCGCCTACATGGAGGGCGTCGAGGGCGACGTGATCCTGGTCAACGGCGCCCCCTGGCCGGTGCTGGAGGTCTCGGCCACCCGATACCGGCTGCGGCTGCTCAACGCCTCCAACGCCCGCCGCTACCGGCTGGAGCTCACCCCCGGCGGGCGGTTCGTCCAGGTCGGCAGCGACGCCGGGCTGCTGGCCACCCCCGTCGCGCACGAGGCGATCACGATGGCCCCCGCCGAACGGTTCGACGTGGTCGTCGACTTCTCCGCCTACCCGGTCGGCACCGAGGTGACGATGGTCAACACCCTCGGCACCGGCCCGGCGCGCGACGTGATGCGCTTCCGCGTCGCGCGCCGGGGCCGGGAGGACAGCGCGGTGCCGGGACGCCTGGCCGAGGCCGAACCGGCCGTCAGGCCGACGGCGACCGTCTCGCGGTCCTTCGACTTCCGCAGGACCGGGCAGGGCCCGGAGGCCGCCTGGACGATCAACGGCCTGCCGTTCCGGCCCGGCAGCCCGCTGGCCCGCCCCCGGCTCGGCACCACCGAGATCTGGCGCTTCACCAGCGACTTCCACCACCCCGTGCACGTACACATGGCCCATTTCCGGGTGCTGTCGCGCAACGGCAGGATCCCGGCGGCGACGGACGGCGGCTGGAAGGACACCGTCGACGTCCGTCCCTACGAGGTGGTGGAGGTCCTGGTGCGCTTCGAGGGCTTCCGCGGGCGCTACATGATGCACTGCCACAACCTCGAACACGAGGACATGGCGATGATGGCCGACTTCGAGGTGGTGTAGAAACCGTCGAGGACGCACGGCGTGGCGGCGTGGCCGTTTGAGCGCGTCCCGGTGAGGAAGCCGTACCATCGGCGGTCCACAGGGGGGATGCGACGATGACGGAACGACTGGTGGTGATCGGCGGCGACGCCGCGGGGATGAGCGCGGCCTCGCAGGCCAGGCGCAGGCGCGGGCCCGAGGACCTTCGGATCGTCGCCTTCGAGAAGGGCGCGCACGCCTCCTACTCGGCCTGCGGGATCCCCTATCTCGTGGGCGGGGAGGTCGGCGACGTGGAGTCCCTGATCAGCCGCCGCCCGGAGGTCTTCCGCGACGAGTTCGACATCGACCTGCGGCTGGGCCACGAGGTCGTCGAGATCGACCTGGACCGGCGCGAGGTGACCGTGCGCGACGACCGGGGCGGCCGGGGCCGGGAGCCGTTCGACCAGCTCGTGATCGCCACCGGCGCGGTGCCCGCCCGGCCCGACCTGCCCGGCGCCGACGCCGAGGGGGTGTACGGGGTGCAGACCCTGGACGACGGCGTCGCACTGCTGGAGGCCCTGGAGGAGAAGCCGCGCAGGGCCGTGGTGGTCGGCGCGGGCTACATCGGCCTGGAGATGGCCGAGGCGATGGTACGGCGCGGGCTGGAGGTCTCGATCGTCGACGGCGCCGAGCAGCCGATGGGCACGCTCGACCCGGACATGGGCGTCCTCGTCGCCGACGCCCTGCGCGACCTGGGGGTGCAGGTGTGCCTCGGCGAGCACATCGAGGGCTTCGAGGAGTCCGGGGGGCGGGTCCGCGCGGCCCGCACCGAGAGCCGGACCCTGCCCGCGGACCTGATCGTCCTCGGTCTCGGCACCCGGCCGAACAGCGCGCTGGCCGAGGCCGCGGGCGTCCCGGTCGGCGAGACCTCGGGGATCAGGACCAACCGGCGGATGCGGACCCCGGTGGAGGGCGTCTGGGCCGCCGGCGACTGCGTCGAGACCTTCCACCGGGTCTCCCGGCGGCCGGTCGCGATCGCGCTCGGCACCCACGCCAACAAGCAGGGACGCGTCGCGGGCATCAACCTCGGCGGCGGGTACGCCGCCTTCCCGGGCGTCGTGGGCACCGCGGTGTCCAAGATCTGCGAGTACGAGGTGGCGCGCACCGGCCTGACGACCGCGGAGGCGGTGGAGGCCGGGTTCGAGCCGGTCGGTGAGATCGTGGAGTCCACCACGCGTGCCGGGTACTACCCCGGCGCCCGCACGATGAAGATCAAGATGATCGCCGACCGGGGGACGGGCCGCCTGCTGGGCGCCCAGATCGTCGGCCAGGAGGGCGCCGCCAAGCGCATCGACGCCCTGGCCGTCGCCCTCTGGCACGAGATGACGGTGGAGGAGATGACGGGGCTCGACCTGTCGTACGCTCCCCCGTTCGCCCCGGTGTGGGACCCCGTCCTGATCGCCGCGCGCAAGGCGGCCGAGCGCGTCGACCGGCTCGACGGGAGGGCCTGAGCCGCCCCGCCACCCCCTGGAGCCTCCCGGATCCCCCTGGCCCCGCCCGTCGCGAGGCGGTTCCCGCGCGCGGGACCGCGAGAGAACCCCGTTGAGGAGAAAACCGCGGCTCCCGCGCGCGTAGTCATCGGCTCCCAGGGAGCGGCTCCCCCGCGCGGGGGGCGGGGTCCACATGATCGGCGGATCGTCCGGCGTCGCGGGGAGGTCCGGGGAGATGGTTGGGCGGGATGAGAGCGGGCAAGGGCGAAGAATCCAAGTCCCGATCCCGACAAGGAGGAGCAATGCTCACATTGACCGACACAGCGGCCCAGGTAATCCGGGATCTCAGCTCGCAGGTGACAGACTCTCCGGACACCGGGGTTCGCATCTCGTCCCAGAGCGACGGAACCGGATCGCTCGTGCTCTCGATCGCGGAACACCCCGAGTCCGCCGACAAGGTGGTGGAGTCGGAAGGAGCACGGATCTTCCTTGACCCGCAGGTCGTGGACATGCTCGACGACAAGTCGCTGGACGCCGACGTCGACGAGAGGGGCGGCGTCGCGTTTCTCGTCACCGAACAGCTTCACTGACCGTCCCGGGACGGACCCGGCGCACGCGGGCCCCGGTCCCCCTTCAGGGGGCCGGGGCCCGTGCGTGCGCGAAGGACCCTCCCGAGCGGGCTTCAGGGCCCGGGTTACGCGCGGAGGGAACGCCACCGTCAAAGCGTCGCCGTCAGAACGTCCCTGCCAGAACGCCACCGTCAGGACAACGCTGTCAGGACGCCGCCGTCAGGACGCGGCGCGTTCCTTCACGCCCCGCGCGTGGAGAGGGTCAGGCGCGTGGAGAAGGTCAGGCGCGGGCGCTGCCCAGGGCGAGCGGATCCCTGGGCGCCCCGGCCCTGGCCTTCTCCATCTCCTCACCGATCTCCTGGAGCCTCTTGCGCCCCATGGCCTCCCGCACCTCGGGGAACCACTCCTCTTCCTCCTCCTTGACGTGGTGGCGGACGTTCTCGATCAGCACCGTGACCTTGGCGTCGAACCGCTCGTCCTGGGGGTCGAGCCCGGCCAGCTCGGAGAGCATCCAGACCACCACGTGGTGCTCCTCGACGCTCTCCAGGACGTGGTCGGAGGTCTCGGGAACGCCCTCGCGGGCGGCCGGGTAGAAGATCCGCTCCTCGATGTGGGCGTGGACGGTGAGCTCCTCGATGATCTGGTCGACGAGGTCCCGCTTCTTCTTGTACGCCCGCTCGCCCGCGTTCTCGAACTCCTTGAACAGCTTCTCGACGGTCTTGTGGTCGTCCTTCAGCAGAACAATCGCGTCCATTTTTCTCCTTTTATTACGACATGTCCGGCGCGTCAGGGGTTGAGGAGGACCTTGATGGCCCCGTCCCCCTTCTTCTGGAAGATCTCGTAACCGTGCGGAGCCCGGTCGGGGGGCAGCCGCCTACCGTGCCAGGTGAGAGCTTTCACGACCTCCTCCTCGGGGAGATGTCAGCGCAGCCGGGGCAGGACCTCCGCGGCGTAGAAGTCGAAGAAGGCGTCCTGCTCCTGGCCGATCTGACTGATGTAGACCTCGTCGAAGCCCGCGTCCACGTACTCCCTGATCGCCTGGACGTGCACCTCGGGATCGGGACCGCAGGGGGCGGCGATCTCGTCCTCGGTCACCATCTCGGCGAGCTCCTCGAAGTGGCGGGGCAGCGGCAGCAGTTGCATGGCCTCACCCTGAATGCCCTCGGTCGGCCAGATCCGGTGCGCGGTCCTGCGGCCGGTGGCCTCGTCGGCGGCGTAGCAGACCTTCAGCCCGCCCTGGGAGGGTTTGCCGGCGCCGCCGGACTTGTGGAACCTCTCCACCAACTCGGCGTTCGGGGCGGTGCAGATGTAGCCGTCGGCGATCCGACCGGCCAGCTGCACGGCTTTGTCCCCGAAGGCGGACATGTAGATGGGCGGCGGCTCGTCGGGAAGGGTGTACAGCCGGGCGGTGTCGACCCGGTAGTGGGTGCCCCGGTGGGTCACCAGCTTCCCGCTCCACAGCTGCCGCATGAGCTCGACCGCCTCCTCGAGCATCTCCAGCCGCTCGGCGGCCGGGGGCCAGCGCGAGTCGACGATGTGCTCGTTGAGTGCCTCACCGGTGCCGACACCGAGCCGGAACCGGCCGCCGGACAGCGCCGCGCTGGTGGCGGCGGCCTGCGCGATGATCGCCGGATGGGTGCGGACCAGCGGGCAGGTGACGGCGGTGGTGATGGGCAGCGAGGTCGCCTCGGCCACCGCCCCGATCACCGACCAGACGAACGGGCTCTGGCCCTGCACGTCCAGCCACGGGTGGAAGTGGTCGGATATCCACAGACCTTCGAAGCCCGCGCGCTCGGCGAGTTTGGCCTGCCGTACGAGCTCCGCCGGGCCGTGTTCCTCACTCGACAAGAAATACCCGAACTTGGTCATTTCCCCTCCCCGATCGCCTGGGCTGCGGCGACGTCTCCCTTACCCCGTCCGCGAAGGCCAAACAGGGACGGTGCCGGGGAGGCGTCTCGCGCGCGGCCTTCCCGGGAAGGCGGCACGGCCCGGCCGGGGCGGGGGGCGGGTTCAGGCGCGGCCTACGGCAGCGGAGTGACGCGCGGGTCGTCGCCGCCGTACCCGAGCCGCGAGGTGACGTCGATGACGCCTTCGAGCCGGTGGATCGCCTCGACGAGCTGGACGGCCTGTGCTCGGTGTTCCACCTCGCCGTCGAGCGTCACCACGCCGTTCTCGACGCCGACGGCCACCCCGGAGCGGGGGGCGGTCAGGTCGCGGGCGACGGCTTCGGCCTCGGCCCGCAGCTCTGCCTCGGGGCGGTCGAGGACACGCGGCAGGTCCGCCCGGTGCAGGATGCCCGCGATGCGGCCGGTGACCGGGTCGATCACCGGCAACTGCTGGATCCTCCTGTCGCGCATGAGCCGCGCCGCGTCCCGGGCGGGCATGCCCGGGGTGACGGTGACCGCGGGCGAGGTCATCAGATCCCTGGCCGCGACCGCCGCGGCCTTCTCGTGCTCGCGTCGGCGAGCGGCGCCCCCGAAGACAGTGCTCTCAAAGACGGCGCTCTCGAAGGCAGCACTTTCGAAAACAGCGCTTTCGAAGACGGAGGCGCTGTGGCGTACCGTGTCGCTCTCCGTGAGCGGCAGGTCGTCGAGCGACAGGTCGTCCTGGGAGACCACCCCGACCGGGCGGCGGTCCGCGTCGACGACCGTCACCGCGCCCACGGCGAAGCGCCTCATCACGGCCACGATGTCGGCGAAGCCCGCGTCCTGCCGCACGGCGATGGCGGTGCGACCCATCACGTCGCTCACGGTGATCGGCATCTTCTTCCCCTCGATTCCCGCCGGTCCTTCGGGCGTTCGTATGGGCGTTGTCATGAGCGGACGACCGCGACGGCGCAGTGCGCGTGGCGCAGGACGCCCCGGCTGACCGAGCCCAGCAGCAGCGAGCCCAGGGCGCCCCGGCCGTGGGAGCCGACGACGAGCAGGTCGGTACCGGTGGAGGCCTCGGCGAGCGCCTCGACCGGGTGCGCGCACCGGACGTCCTCGATGAGGCCCACCTCGGGATACCGCTGCCGCCAGGAGGCGAGCCGGTCGGCCGCCACGGCGTACTGGGCGATGCGGATCTCATCCATGTCGTAGTCGATCTCCGGGGCGAAGGCGTGCACGGGCAGTTGCCAGGCGTAGAGGGCGCGCAGTGTGCAGCCGCGATACCTGGCCTGCTCGAAGGCGTAGGCGAGGGCGGGTTCGCAGGCGTCGGAGTCGTCGACGCCGACCGTGATCTCGCCGTACGACGGCGCCTGACCGGGGCGGACCACGACGACCGGGCAGGGCGCGTGCCCGGCGACGTGCGTGCTGACCGAACCGATGACGGCTCCGGCGAGGCCGCCGAGGCCCCGGCTGCCGATGACGATCTCCGCGGCGTCCCGTGCCTGGTCGCGCAGCACCACCGGGGGCGGGCCCTCGACCAGGGCGGTGCTCACCTCGACGGTGGGCCGGCGGGAGCGTACCGTCGCCTCGGCCTCGGCCAGCACCGTGCGGGCGGCCCTGGTCATCGCGTCCTCCTCCTCGTCCAGGACGGCGAAGCGGGGGATGTCGTTCGGCCAGCGATGCACGGCGGTGACGATGCGCAGCGGCAGGCCGGTGCGGGCGGCGTCGTCGGCGGCCCATCCGACCGCGGCGTTCGCGCCGATGGAGCCGTCGGTCCCGGCGACGATCAGAGCGGACATGGCTGTTCTCCTTTCCTCTCCCATCAGATCTCCGCCGGACGTCCCGGTCCCAGGGCCACAGGTCCCGATCTCACCGCGTGAGGACAGGGTCTTTCGTCCCTCACCGGGGACCGGCCCGCCCCCGGTACCCGGCCCAGCACGATCGGGCCGCAAGGGGGAGCCCGCGGGTCGCGCCGCCGGATCGGGAGCGGCGGATCCTGGAGCCGATCGGCGAGGGTCTGACCAACCGGCGGGTCGGCGAGCGGATGTTCTCGGCCGGGAACCGTGCGGCGGCGTACCCGGGCCGGGGCCATGGCCACCCGCCCAAGGGCAGATCGTCGGCGATGAAAGGGACTTTCGCCCCTAACACCCCGCGGAACGGCCGGGCACCCTGGAGGGCATGAAGCTCGACTCGGCAGGCCTGCAGATCCTCTCCCGCCAGGAGTGCGTCGCGCTCCTGGTCTCGGCCTCGATCGGGCGCATCGTGTTCACCGACCGGGCCCTGCCCGCCGTGCAACCGGTCAACTTCGTCCTCGACGACGAGGACATCGTGATCCGTACGGGCCTCGGCTCCAAACTCGCCGCCGCGGCCAGCGACGCGATCGTCGCCTTCGAGGCCGACGAGTTCGACCACAGCACCCGCACCGGCTGGTCGGTCACCGCCGTCGGGCCCGCGCGGGCCGTCCGCGAACCGGGTGAGATCGAACGCCTGTCCACCCTTCCCCTGCACCCCTGGGCGCCGGGCGACCACGGCCACTACATCGTGGTCCGCGCCGAGCAGATCACCGGCCGGCGCCTCTCCCGGCGGCACGACGCGCGGGAGAACTGACACCCGCCCCGGGAGACCCTCGGCCCGGGGCCGGACCTTCGCCCCTTTCCCGGCACCGGGTCCCCGCACGATCATGGAGGGGATATCGGCCACCGGAAGGGCAGACACGATGAGCATCATGGAAATGATCGAACAGGCGAAGGACACCGTTTCGATCAGGCGGGTCTTCGGCGAGCCCATCGTCCAGGACGGCATGACGATCATCCCCGTCGCCAGGGTCGCCGGTGGTGGCGGTGGCGGCGGCGGGAACCGGGAGGGCGAGCGTCCCTCGGAGGGGACGGGGGGCGGGTTCGGCTTCGGCGTCACCGCCACCGGGGTGTTCGTCATCAGGGACTCCGAGGTCCGCTGGCAACCCGTGGTGGACGTCAACCGGATCGTCCTCGGCGGACAGCTCGTCCTCGTCGCCGCCCTGCTGACGGTGCGTTCCATAGCGCGTGCCCGCGCCAGGGCGGCGACGAGGCGGTAGCGGCCGGGGCGGCGCGCCGGACATCCCGCGCCGCCCCCGCCGCCCGCTGTCCGGTCGGCCCACCCGCCCGGGACGGGCCTTGACCGGAGGCGCCTTCCGCAAGTTTTGTGATCTTGAAATTTAGTGGAACGCTATCTGAAATCCCTAGACAGTAGGAGAAAACAAGCAATAGCCTCAATTTCACTTTCTATGTGATCTTGCCATGGCAAGTCGAGGACGGCGACGGCTCCCATCGGTAGTTCGGCAGGTGGAGATGCTCGAAGGGGATGTGAACGCTCAGGCGGGGGTCGGCGACATGGCGCGCCAGATCGTCGGCGCCCGGCTCCGGCAGCTACGGCTCCAGTGCAACCTGACCGCCGCCGAGGCCGGCAAGGCCATCCGCGCCAGCGAGTCGAAGATCAGCCGGATGGAGACCGGGCAGCGGGGCTTCCGCAGGAACGACCTGCGCGACCTTTTCACCCTGTACGGGATCACCGATCCGTACCAGCGGGAGATGCTGCTGTCGGTGGCGTTCGGCGAGCGCAAACCGGGCTGGTGGGACAGCGAGGAGCTCCCGCTGGACGCGGCGGTGGTGATGCGCCTGGAACAGACCGCCGACCTCATCCGTACCTACCAGCCGTTCGTCATCCCGCCGCTCCTGCAGACCCCGGAGTACGCGGCCGCGGCCTACCGGATGAGCCGGTACCCGACCCCGACCCCGCACGTCGAGAAGAGCGTGGAGCAGCTGCTGCGCCGCCAGAAGGTGCTCTCCGGCGCCGACCGGCCCGTGCTGTGGGCCGTGATCGAGGAGCCCGTGCTGTGGCGGCCGATCGCGGGCGTCGACGCGCAGATCCGCCAGCTCATCGCGCTGACCGCCTCCGCCCAGATGAAGGGCGTCAGCATCCAGGTGAACCCGATGGGCTCACGGTTCATGCCCGGTTACGGGCCTTTCACGATCTTCCGCAGCGGTCACGGCCGGCCCCAGATGGTCGCCGTGCACGGCGAGAGGGACGAGGTCGCCGAACGGTCCCTTCGCGAGGAGCACGCCATCACCTTCGACCGGCTCTCGATCGCGGCCCGCGAGCGTGGCGACACGATGGCGCTCCTCATGAGGATCTGTGACCGCCTCCACGTAATGGACGACCGCCCACTTTCAGAGAAAGGCACCCGGTGACCCATCCCAGTGACGCGTCGCAGGCGAGTGCGGCCCGTATGTACGACGTCATGCTCGGCGGCGAGGAGAACTTCGCGGCGGACCGGGAGGCCGTCAAGATGCTGGTGGCCCACTTCCCGACGGTCCCCGACGCGTGCCGGGCCAACCGCGGGTTCCTGCTGCGATCCGCCAGGGCGATGGCAGAGGCCGGTATCGACCAGTTCCTGGACATCGGCTGCGGCCTGCCCACTCCCCCGAATCTCCACCAGGTCGTGCGCGGGATCCACCCGGAGGCCCGCGTCGTGTACGTCGACAACGACCTGACGGTCGTCACGCACAACCAGTCGACGGTGGACAACTCCGGCGTGCTGACGATCCACGGGGACCTGCGCCGGCCGCAGGAGATCCTCGACCATCCCCGGGTGCGGGCCACGCTCGACTTCACCAGGCCGATCGGCGTGTTCACGGTCGCGGTGTGGCACTTCATCGTCGGGGACGGCGAGGACGCTGGAAACGGCGGGGGCACGGCGCGCGACCTCATGGCCCGGCTGCGTGACGCCCTCGCGCCGGGCAGCTACCTGGGGCTCACCCACGCCTGCTCCGACACGATGCCGGAGGACGAGGCGTCCGCCGGGCTGGCGGTGTACGGGCAGACCCGCAACCCGGTACGGCTCCGCACCATGCGCGAGGTCGGCGAACTGTTCGAGGGGTTCGAGCTCCTCGAACCCGGGCTCGTCCTGGCGGCGGACTGGCGCCCCGCCGCCGACGATCCGTTCCCCGAGCACGCGTTCGAGGTCGTCGCCGGTCTCGGCAGGATCCCGCCGCGCTGAGGAGGACGGCCCGTGCCGGGCGACCGGCAGGGGCCGAACTCCCACGGTTGGATCATCCGCAGTAGGGGTCACCGGCCGAGGCGGTTGTGAACCTGATGGGCACGGTGAACCCCAGTTGGGCCTTGACCACGAAGCAGCCGCCCTTGGCGTGGGCCTCGATCAGGCGCTTCTTGGCCTTGTTGTAGGGGAAGAGCAGCGCCGCCGAGCACGCGAGCCCGACCACGCGGTTGGGGATGCGGAGGCAGATGATGTCGGCCGTCGGTCCGGCGAGCCAGCCGGCCCGGTCGGCGGCCTTCTTCATCGCGGCCGTCGTGGCGGGAGAGAAGGAGAACGAGCAACTCGTTCCCGAGCACCTGCCTCCTCCGGCTGAGGCGGACGCGGCCTGGGCGGGCGCGGTGGAAAGGACGGCCGCCAGCAGCGCGGTGGACAGGAGAGCGGCGGTGAGCGGGTAGGTACGACGCATGGAAGGACTCCAGGAAGCGGAAGGTTCGGTCGAGGCCCACGGTGCGGACGCGCCGGCCTGTCCGGCCAGCAGACCGGACGCCTTCCTGGTGAATGGTTTCATCCGGCCTGGTCAGGCCCTGGCCGCCGCCGATTCCACGGTGTCCGGCGGCGCCGGACGGCTCACGGGCACGTCGCCGTGTACGGCTCACCCTCGGGCAGGAATTCCCGCCACTCCTTCGGCGTCAGCGACCGGCCGGCCACCGCGCACACCCGCCGGTAGGGGTCGGAGGCCAGCCGCAGCGGCCACCGCTTGGCGGTGCCGTCGCGAGCCACGGCCAGCAGGGTGGTGCCCTCCGGGGCGAACGCCATGTTCACCGGCTCTTCGGTGGAGCCGACGGGCGGCGCGACCGCGATCTGGCGCCGCGACCGGACGTCCCACAGGCGCAGGGAGCCGTCGCCTTCGCCTGTCGCCAGGTAGGCGCCGTCCCGGCTGAGGGTCATGGCCGTGACGGAGGCGGGGCTGGGGAAGGGGTTGCCGATCTGCGCCCAGTCGCTGACGCGCAGCACCCTGATGAGACCTCCGGTGTCGGCGCCGTTGGTCTCCGCCGCGATGACCGCCTTGCCGTCGGGGGTGAAGGTCATGGCGTAGACATCGAAGTCCAGAGCCGGCGAGGCCGAGACCTGCCGCAGGGTCGTCGTGCCGCGCAGCGTGAGATTGGCCCCCGCCGTCGCGATCACGCTGTCGTCGGGGCTGATCGCGATGGCGCTGATCGAGTCTGGGAGGTGGTCGATCGTGCTCACCTGGCGGCGGGCCACCAGGTCCATGACCCTGAGCCGGTTGCCGTCGCTGGTCATGCCGCCATCCTCGCCGGAGAGGAAACGACCGGCGCTGATCACCAGAAGGCGGCCGTCACGGCCCAGGACGACGCTGCTGGAGAAGGAGCCGCCCGGCCCGAGGTCGAGCGGGTCGCCGTCCGGTCGCCCGGTGGCCGCGTCCAGGAGGCGGACGGAACCCCGTGAGGGACCGTGCGGGCGTGTCGTCCCCATCTGGAGGGCCATGGCGCGGCCGTCGCCGCTGATCGCGGCCGTGCTGATGAACCGGCCGGCGGCGAGCGCGGGCGCGGGTCCGGGTACCTGGGCCCAGATCGTGGTGTCCCAGACGCGGGCATTGCGCTCGGTGGCGGTGGTCATCAGATGGGCGCCGTCGGCGGAGTAGGCCAGGTCGGAGACGAAGGTGTTGTGCCCGCGCAGAACGGCCCCCGTCGGCCGGCGGGTGCGGGCGTCGAGGAACCGGACGACGCCGTCACCGCCGCCGATCGCGACGGTCCGGCCATCGGGGCTGTAGGTCATCGAATAGACCGACGTGCCGACGCGCACCGGGACACCGATCTTGCGGTGGGTGGTGAGGTCCCACTGCTGAACCAGGCCGCTGTCCTCCCCAAAGTTGTCGTTGGAGGTGGTGACCGTCCGGCCGTCCGGGCTGAACGCCAGCTCACCGGCCACGATCGGGGGTCCGTACGGCCGGCGGGTGGCCAGGTCCCAGACCTGCCAGCTCGAGGTGTCGCTGAAGCGGTCCGTCCGGACGGCCAGGGCCGAGCCTCCGGGACCGAAGAGGGTCCAGGCGTCATCGCCCTCGCGCAGCGGTCCGAAGACGGGGCCGAGCCGGCGCCAGGTCCTGGTGTCCCAGCGCTGGACGATCTGGTTCTCGTCGGCCGTGCTCAGCGTCGCGCCGTCCCGGCTGAAGGCGATGGCGCTCAGACTGCCCCGGTGGCCGGTCAGCGGCGAGGTGAGCGGCCTGCCGGTGGCGGCGTCCCTGATCAGGACGACGCCGTCATGCTCCTCATCCCCGTCGCCCGAGGCGATGACGGCGCCGTCCGGGCTGAACACGACGGGGTAGACACCGGACCGGTGTCCGGTCAGCGGCGCCCCCTTGGAGCGCCCGGTGATGTCCCACAGACGCATCGTCCCGCTCATGTCTCCCGTCGCGACGGTCTTACCGTCCGGGCCGACGGCGACCGCGCTGATGTCGGCGGACGGACTGTTCAGCACGGCCTCCAGCGGGGTGGCCAGCGCCGCCAGCATGCCGTACCTGGCCTCCTCGGTGGGCGTGTAGTGCCAGGCCGTCGCGGCGAGCAGGCCGGCCACGATCGGGTCGGCCGTGCGCATCACGTCGCTGCGCGCCGTCAGCAGCCGTGACACGGCCTCGCGGCGCTGCGTCTCGGCCCGGTCGGCCGTGCGCATCGCCAGCGCCCCGGTGACCGACGCCGCCAAGGCCAGGACGCTCACCAGGACCAGCGCGGCCCGAGCCAGCCGCCGCCCGCGCACGACCGCGCGCCTGGCCTGGGCGGCGGCCTCCTGCGAGGCGGTCAGAAAGGCGTGGGCCAGGGAGTCGTCGGCCGGACGCGCCCACGAGGCCGCGCTGTAGGCGTCGCGCGCCATCTGCAGCCGGTTGCCGGTGTACAGGTAGGCCGTGTCGCGCCCGCCCTCCTGCCAGGCGGCCGCGTCGGCGTCCAGACGCTGCAGTACCACCAGGTCGGCGCGGTCCTCCTCGATCCAGGTCCGCAACCTCGGCCAGCCGCGGATCAGCGCCTCGTGGGCGATCTGCACGCTCTGGGCATCGACACTCAGTAGCCGGGCCCGCGTCAGGTGCTCCAGCACCTGCCGCAGGCGCGGATCAGCGGGCAGGCCGGTGAGCGGCATCCGCCGCGCGGTGTCGGCGGCGTCGACGCCCACGTGGACCAGCCGTGTCAGCAGGCGGCGAGCCGTCTGGCGGGCAACCGGGTCCAGGCCGTTGACGGTGGCGTCCGCGCTCTGGGCCAGCGACCGGATGATGCCCCCCGAAACCCGGTACCCGGCCAACGTCAGATCCGTCCCCTCGCGGTGCGCCCACGTCTCACGCAGCGCGTGAGACAGCAGCGGCAGCACGCCCACGGCGTCGGCGTGGTCGCGATCACTGCGCAGGTCCTCCAGCAGCAGCTCGGCGAGGCCGTCCTGTAGGGTCAGGCCGGCCAGCCGCGCGGGGCCCGTGATGACCTCCAGCAGGTTCTCCCGCGTCATCGGGGTGACGACCACCGGGCGCTCGACCGCGGGGACGAGGGCCGAGTACTGGGCGCAGTGGCCCAGGAAGTCGGCTCGCACCCCGAGAACGACCACCGGCGGACCGCCCGCGCCGGTCCCCAGCGCTGTGACGAACTCGACGAACGCGCCACGGTGGCCTTCCTCTCCGGCGGTGAACACCTCCTCGAACTGGTCGATGACGACGGCCCTGTTCGACCACCGCGTCCTGAGGATCTCGGCCAGCCGGTCGGGGCCGGCCTCGTCGCCGGTCCTAGCCAGGTCGCGGAGGGTTCGCAGCGGTTCGGCGCCCGGGGTGAAGACGACCGGGGCGGTGGCGGCGTCACGGGTGAGCGCGGGTACCAGACCGGCCCGCAGCAGGGAGGACTTGCCCGAGCCTGACGGGCCCATCACGATCAGCAGGCCGCCGGCGCCGGTGATCCGGTCCAGCAGCGCGGCCGTCAGCGCGTCGCGGCCGAAGAAATAGGCGGCGTCGGCGGGGCCGAAGACCTCCAACCCCCGGTAGGGCGACGGCGGTTCCGCCGTACGGACGACTCGGGGGACGGAGCGGGTCGGCTCGCGCTCCTCGATCTGATCGCTCAGTGCCCGGTACGCCTGGTCCCACGCCTCCCGGTCACCGAGCCCATCGGGCAGTACGCGCCCGGTCTCGGCGGCCACCCGGATACAGGTGTCGACGAACACCTCGAAGTTGTGCCGCTCAGGTCGCACGGGCCTGCTCTGGCTGATCATCCCGTCGACCGTGCTGCGCGGCAGCCGGATCGGATCCTGACCCCCGCGGCGGCGAGGCGTACGGGCGCTGGCGATCGTCAAAGCGCGCACCGAGAGTCCCGAGGCGTCCTTCAACGCCCGTAATCGCCGGGCGAACCGCGCCCTGGCCTCCTCCATGCCGCGATCGTAGAACAGGCGCCCTCGGCCGTCCGACGGCTCCGGACATTTGTCAGGAGGAGGACATCTCTCCCCCGTCGAGCAACCGGCGCACTAGTCCTTTCGCGGTTCGAGTGTCTCGGCCGCGGCCTCCAGCGCGCTCAGGTGTTCGTCGACCGAGCTCAGTCCCGCCTTCATGGTGTTGACGGCGAGGTGGGTGGCACCGGCCTCCCGCCACCGGCGGGCCAGATCGCCTGTCTCCTCCGCGTCGCCCGTCCAGCTCACCCGGCCCTCCATGCCGAGCGCGGAGGGGTCGCGTCCCGCCTGTACGGCGGCCTCCTCGATCGTGGCCCTGGCCTCGTCCAGCGCCGGGCCCAAGGGCACCTGCGGGAACCAGCCGTCGGCCAGCCGCCCGATACGCCGGTACGCCGGGGGCGACTGCGCGCCGAACCAGACGGGGATCGGCCGCTGCACCGGCAGCGGCGCGAGCCCCGCCCCGGTCACCCGGTCGTAGGTGCCCTCGAAGGTGACCGACCGCTCGGTCCACAACCGGCGCATCAACTCCACCTGCTCCTCGACGCGTCTGCCCCGGGTGCCGAAGTCCTGGCCGAGGGCCTCGTACTCGACCTGGTTCCACCCCAGCCCGACGCCCAGCCGCAACCGCCCGCCACTGAGCAGGTCGGCCTCCGCCGCCTGCTTGGCCACCAGGACCGTCTGCCGCTGGGGCAGGATGACGATCGCGGAGACCAGCTCCAGCGAGGTCAGCGCGGCGAGATACCCGAAGAGGACCATCGGTTCGTGAAACGTCGACTCGATGTCGTAAACCCCCTTCCAGCCCCGGTGAACCTCCGGGTCGGCACCGACGACGTGGTCGTAGACCATCAGATGCCGGAAGCCGAGCTCCTCGGCACCCTGCGCGTAGGCGCGCACCGCGCCCGCGTCCGCGCCGATCTCGGTCTGGGGAAAGACAACACCGATCCGCATCCATGGCTCCCGTCGACGGCCGGACGAACTCACCGACCATCATTCCGCGCACCACACCGCTCAATCGCGCGCGGCGCCGCGGCGTCCCAGCCGGAGGGAAAGATCTACATCTGGAACGGCGCGGGGCGGCACTCGCTTTTGGCGCCACCGTCCGGCGGGCCTCGCGGGCGCTCCTCCCCGCGCGCTCACGCCTCCCCGGCGCCGATGACCGACAGCAACAGGGTAAGGCCGTCGTCGATCCGGTCGAGCGGGACGGCGCCGTAGCCGACGACCAGGCCGGGACGGGTCGGGCGCACCGCGAAGTCGGACCCTAGGCTGAGCCTCATGGACATTCTCGAACTCGGCCGGCGGGCGAGTGACGCCCGGCGGCTCGTCGCCCACCTCGGACGTGACCCGCGGCGGACGCCGTGACGGGCTTCGTCGCGATCGGCGACAGCTTCACCGAGGGGGTCGGCGACCCGCTTCCCGACGGCACGTTCCGGGGGTGGGCGGACCTCGTGGCGGCGGAGCTCTGCTCACCGGACTTCGGCTACGCGAACCTGGCCGTCCGGGGGCGCAGGTTCGACGACGTCGTCACGCGGCAGGTCGAGGCGGCGATCGCGATGGGCCCGTCACTCGTCAGTTTCTCCGGGGGCGGCAACGACGCGCTGTGGCGTGGTTTCGACCTGGCCGCGATGCGCGACCGCTTCGACCGGGCGGTCGCCCGGCTGCGCGCGTCGGGCGCGGACGTGCTGCTCTTCCGCTTCCCCGACATGAGCGCGCGTCTCCCGCTGCCCCGGGTGCTGCGGCCCCGCATCGTCGCGATGAACGACCTGGTCACGGAGGTGGCCGAGCGGCACGGCGCCTACCTGGTCGACCTGTTCGACGACCGGGCGCTCGACGGCCACGAACTGTGGAGCGCCGATCGCCTGCACCTCAACCCGCTGGGCCACCGCCGGGTCGCCGACCAGGTCCTGGCGACGCTCGGCCGCGCGGCCCCTCTCCCTACCCCGTCCCCTTCCGGCCCGCCCGGGACCGGACCGGCGCTGCTCGCCGACCTGCGCTGGGCCTCGGCGTACCTCGCCCCCTGGCTGCGCCGCCGCCTGACGGGCCGCTCGTCGGGTGACGGGATCCTCCCCAAGCGTCCGGTCATGACGAGCGGCTTCGAGTCGCCGTCCGGCCCGCCCCCGGACCGGCGGCCCGGCTGAGCGACCCGGCTGAGCGGCCCGCCGGGGCCGCGCACGATCGGCCGGGGATGGCGTGAGGCCGGGGATGGCGTGACCCGGTGGGATGCGGAGTTCTGGGCCCGCTTGGTGACCACGCCGGAGCCGCCCCGCGTGGCGGCTTCGGCGGTGGATCGGCGGTCGTCAGGCCGCCGGACGGTAGTCCAGGACGATGGCGCCGGAGCTGAAAGCCGCGGTGCCGGCCAGCTTCCAGGAGGAGGTGTTGACGCCGTCGGGGAAGAGCCGCCGGCCGGAGCCGACCACGACCGGGTGCAGGAAGAGCTTCAGCTCGTCGATGAGGTTGTGCTCGATCAGGTAGGTGACCAGCTCGCCGCTGCCGTAGATCAGCAGGTCGCCGCCCTGCTCGGCCTTGAGCCTGGCGACCTCCTCGGCGACGTCCCCCTGGATCACGGTGGCGTTCCACTCGGCGTCCCGCAGGGTGGTCGAGGCGACGTACTTGGGCAGGCCGTTCATCTGCTCCGCCCCCGGGGTGCCCTCCATCTTCGGCCAGGCCTGTGACATGCCGTCGTAGGTCTTGCGTCCCAGCAGCAGCGCCCGGCTGGCGTGCAACTGGCCGCTCTGGAACCTGGCGTGCTCGTCGTTCCAGTACGGGCCGGTCCAGGCGGGCTCCTCCACGACGCCGTCCATCGAGATGTAGATGACCGCGACGACCTTGCTCATGATCTGCTCCTAAGGGTGGCGGGCCCCTCGGCCCGCTCTTTCGATGTGCCCTCAGCGTGGCGGAACCGGTTTACGGATTGTTTACGGCTTCCCGCGGGACGGGCGGGCCGGTCACGCCAGGTCCCAGAGCAGGCGGTAGTAGTCGACGCGCTCCGGGTCCGGGACGATCCCGTACGCGTCGTACACGAGGCCGTCGTAGCCGGGGCCGTAGTTCTCGTCCATGCTCCACGCCGCGACCGCGAGGTCGGCCCATCGGTCGGCCACTCCGAGCGAGCCCAGGTCGACGTGCGCGGCGAACGTACCGTCGTCGTGCAGCAGGGTGTTGGGGACGCACACGTCCCCGTGGCAGACGACGAGCCGGTCGACGGCGGGCGGCTCGCCGATGCGTGCCCGGGCCTCCGCGAGCCCCAGGTGCCGGTGCTCGGGGAACCAGTCGGCCGGTCCCTCGCCGTCGGCGATACGTTCGTCGGCACGCGCGAGCCGCCGCTCGACGCTCCAGTCGTACGGGCACCGGTCCACGGGCAGGGCGTCGTGGAACAGGCGCAGCCCCCGGCCGATCGCGGCCGCAGCGGTCGCCGGGGCGTCGCTCCACCGGGGATCCACCGCCGACAGGCCGGGCACCGCCTCCGTGACCAGCCACGCGCCGTCGGCGTCCGTACCGTGGTCGAGGACCCGCGGGACGGTCACCCATCGCCGCGCCCACTCCAGGCGCTCCGCCTCTCCCGGGAGGTCGATCTCCGGGGTGCCGGTGGCGACCCACTTGGCGTATCTGGTGCCGCCGCGCCCGTCTTCGAGGCGGAACGTCAGGCCGCCCAGCTCGTTGCGCCACACCGGGGTGACGGTGTCGCCCGCGGCGAGCGCCGTGACGACGCCGGGGACGGTGACGGGGCCGGTCGGGATCTCGGAGATGACAGGTCGGCTCATGAGGATCCGATCCTTCAGGGAGACGGCGCCGGTGACAAACGGTTTTCCGGCCGGAGGGCCTGGTGGCCACGGGTTGATCACATGGGCTCGATGCCGCCACAGCCGGGAAGGGTCGGTTCCATGCTGAAACGACATAGACTTGCCTCGTGGACGTCCTCGGAGCCTGGCGCGCGTTCGTCAACGTGAGCGAGCGGGGGAGCTTCACGGAGGGCGCGGCGGCCACGCGCGTGCCGCAGTCGGTCGCCAGCCGCCGGATCGCCGCCCTGGAGAGGCATCTCGGGGAACGGTTGTTCGACCGGTCGTCGCGCGGGGCGATGCTCACGCGGTTCGGCCGCGACATGCTTCCGTCGGCGAGGCGTCTCGTCCGCCTGGCCGACGACATGGAGCACGAGGCGGAACGGGCCAAGCTCAGCCCCCTTCGCCTCGCCGTTCCCGACATCTGCGCCGTCCGCGACCTCGCGCGCCTCGACGCGGAGGCCCGAGGGAACGGCATCTACCTCGACTTCCATGCCGCCGCACCGGCCGAACGGGCGGAACTCGTCCGATCTCGCGAGGTCCGCGCCGCCCTCACGGCCGTACCGCCCGGTGACGCGACCTGGTCCGTACGGCTCGGCCTCGCCGGCGCCGCGGACCTGCCGGTGGCGACCGTCTACGTCGAGACCCTCCGGCCCGGCCGTGCCGCGCGGTCGTCGCGCAGGAGCCGGATCTGGATCCAGCCCGAGGACGACGTCCCCCACATCCGCGACCGGATGTTCCGGATCCGGGACGCCGTCGGGCTCCAGCCCACGCAGGTCGGCGTCTCGGCCACGCTCACCGCCGCCACGGCGGAGGTCCTCGGCTCGGCGGATCTCCTCCTGTGCTCGGCCGGGCAGGCCGAGGAACTGGGGCTGCACTGGCGCCCGACCGGCGAGATCCAGCTCGTCCGCGGCTTCGAGGTGTCGGCCGCCGCCGGGGACGACGCGGAGCGCATCCGGACCCGGCTGTGGCACGCGATCGCCCGCTGCCTCGGCGCGCGCGAGCGGGAGGGAGGGGCGCCATCAGAGTCGAGAGCCTGATCCGCGACCTCCGGCGGACGCTCGACGACGCCGGGCTGCGCGGATCGTTCCTGGTACGAGACCTGCACTCCGGGGAGGAGATCGGCATCGAGCCGGACCTCGAGTTCCCGATCGCCTCGCTCGTCAAGATTCCGCTCGCCATCGCGACGCTCGAACGCATCCGGAGGGGTGAGCTCGACGGCTCCACGCAGATCCTCGTGCGACCGGGCGGGATCACCACTCCGGGGCCGACCGGGCTGAGTAAGTTCCGGCACCCGGCCAGGATCGCCGTCGACGACCTGCTCTACCTCAGTACCGCCGTGAGCGACGGCACCGCGGCGGACGCGCTGTTCGCCCTCACCCCGCCCGCCGAGGTCGCGGCGCTGCTGCACGGGCTGGGGCTGCGAGGCGTCACGGTCCGCCACACCATCCGGGAACTCGTCGAGACCCCGGCGGAACGCCTCGACCAGGCCGACGCCCACCTCGCCTACTTCCTCGCCATCGAGGCGGGAACGGCCGGGCGGGGACATCGGGTCCCGCAGCTCGACGTGACGCGCGCGAACTCGGGATCCGCGCGAGCGTTCGTCGACCTTCTGCGGGCGCTGTGGACGCCGTCCGCGATCGACGCGGGCGTCGCCGAGCGTGTACGCGCCCTCATGGCCGACAACGTCCTGCGGCATCGGCTGGCGCCCGATTTCAGCTCCGACGCGTCGAAGTGGTCCTCCAAGACGGGGACGCTTCTCAACCTCCGCCACGAGGTCGGCGTCGTCGAGCACGCCGACGGCCAGGTCTTCGGCGTCGCCGTCCTCACCGAGTCCCGCGTGCCGGCCAGCAGCCAGCCCGAAGCCGAGGCGCTCATGGCACAGGTCGCGCGTACCCTCCGTGATCGGCTGCGCCACCTGTGACCGGCCCTCCGCGAGCCTGCACCGACTCACCGACTCGAGGAAGCCCTGCTTCCGCCGAGGACCGTGCGGTTTCCCGGCGACGCGAAACCGCCCCGGCGGATCCCGCCGGGGCGGTGACGTCCCGGCCCCTCAGACTCGGCCCCTCGGACTCTGAAGGGTCCTCGGTTCACCCGCCGGCCGTCCCGGCCGCGACGGGTCCGGGCGAGCTCGGCGCCCGCGTGGTTTCCCCGTCCGGGCCCGGCTGGGAACGTTCCCAGCCGGGAGGACGCTCGACCGGGGTGAGGTCGCACAGCGCGGCGACGGTGTCGAGAGGGACGTCCTCGGCGACGGCGCGCACCAGCAGGGTCTCCATCCCGCGCAGCAGCGCGTGGACCGTGGTCCGGGGCAGGTAGGCGGTGTCGGCCAGCAGGTGGAGCTCGCAGGTGTGCCTGGCCTGGCCGGTGATGAACTGGACCGTGGTGGCGTCCACGTGCTCCCAGGAACCCGCCGGGGAGAACGTGGTCCGCTCGGTGAGCGCGGCGATCGCGGCGGGGTCTCCCGGCGGCTCCACCGCGGGCAGGTCGGGCCAGTCGCCGCCGCCTCGCGTGTCGTTGAAGTAGGCCGACAGGTCGATGGGGCCGCCTCGTTCGCGGCCGAGCTCCTCGCGCATCGCCATCAGCCTCAGTGGTTCGTAGAGCGCGTGGCGATAGGCGGTCAGCGCCTGCCGGTGCCCCAGCCGGGTGGCCTCGGCCAGAGTCCCCTCCGGCACATCCAACGCGAAGATCCCGTCCTGGGCGGCCGGGCCCACCAGCCCGCCGATCCGCGCGTCGTGCCGGTTGGCCGCGATCAGCTGCATCACCACCCGCCGATGCCCGGTCAACACCGACAACAACACCGCACCCGCCGTGGTCAGCACACTCGCCGAACTCACCCGCCAGCGCGCCGCCAGCACCTCCGTCGCCACCCCCAACGCCACCGAGTCCATCCGCACCCGGATGAACCTCGGCTCCTCCATCGGAGCGGGCGGATAGTCGAACATCGAACGCGGCACCCGCTCCAGCACTCCCCGCCAATGCCGAAACGCCCGCTCCCCCCGCTCGACCCCCGGCCCCTCCCGCTCGAAAAGCGCCTGATCCATCGGCTGCCACACCGGATCAGGCCCCTCGACCCCCGCCAGCAGATCACGCCAGTCGGCCGCCAGCAGATCCAGCGCACCCCCATCGACCGCCAGATGCGACAACCCGAACGCCACCGCCCGAGGCCGGCCCCCCACCATCACCACCGCACACCGCACCGGCAACTCCACCGCGTAATCGAACACCTCCGCCGCCAACCCCACGGCCACCTCCCGCGCCAACCCCATCGGCCGAACACCCCCGTCCCCCTCCACTACCTCCACCACCAACCGCCCGGCCCGCGCCACATGCTGCGTCATGCCCTCAGGCCCTTGCCGGAAATTCGTCCGCAACGTCTCGTGCCGCTCCACCAGCCGCCGCACCGCCCCCAACACCGCACCAAGATCACGCCTGCCGTACACCGGCAACGTCCAGGGCATGTTGAAGTAGGGATCATCGTCGCCCCGCCACGTCGTCAACCGCCAGATCGACGACTGCCCCCAGGTGAGCGGGGCCTCCCCGCCCCGGGCACCGGCGAACTCCACGACGACCGTACGCCGCGATACCTCGGCCGGCGGGCGCACCCGCGACACCGGGGCCGGATCGTCGATCTCGGCATGGAACGTTTCACGATCAGTTCGCGGAAAGGCCGCGTCGTCGGAATTCACGCCACAAGGCTGATCTTCCCGAACCACGGTGTCAACAGGTGTTTCGGCAGCCGGACCCGCCGTCGCGCCCCCTCGGCATCCGGGCAGGTCATCCCCGCTCTCCGGCCCCGGCCGCGCCGTCGAAAGGCCCGCCGCCCGTGCCGGTGCGGCGAGCCCTGGACGGCCGGGGTCATCGGGAGCGGACCCGCCTCACCGGGTCCGCGACTCGATGCCGTCCAGCAGGTAGCCCAGCCCGGTGACGAACACCGGATCCCAGGCGTTGCCGATCGGGGCCCCGTGCGCGGCGAGAGTCGGATACCGCTCGACGTGGGATCGCACCCGCAGCTCGGCGGCCCGTCTCCACCCCGCCTCGCCGTACGCGGCCCCGGCGACCTGCATCGTCGCGGAGCCGATGACGTAGTTGGCCAGGGCGTAGGCGGCGGCGGTCAGCTCCGGCCCGGTGAAACCCGCCCCCGCCAGCGCGGCGTGCAGGTATTCGGTACGGGCCAGGACGTTGGGGCCCAGCAGGGGCCGGTCCAGCACCGTCACCGACCACGGGTGGCGCAGCATGGTGGCCCGCCACTCGGTGATCAGGGCGGTGACGTCGTCGCGCCACGCGCCGCGCGGCCCCGGCGGGACGGGCACCTCGCCGAACACGGCGTCGAGCGCGAGGTCCAGCACGTCGTCCTTGGTCTCGACATGCAGGTAGAGCGTGGTGGCGGCGGTCCCCAGCCGCTCGGCGAGCCGGCGCATCGTCAGCCGGTCGGCCCCCTCCTCGTCCAGCAGTTCCACGGCCGCCCCCACGATCCGCCCGAGGGTGACGACCGGCTCGGCCCGGCCCTCGCGTGGGGCTCGCAGCCACACCCCCGGCGCCTCCGCACCGCTCTGGCGCCGCGTTCTCCTGCCCGGCGTAGCGCTCACGACTCTCCGATCCCTGCCTCTCCCACTCCGGGGATCCTAATGCCTTGATAAGCGTACCGATCAATGTTCATAGTGTATGACCAATGTTCTAGCTGCGGTTCCTTCGCTCTACGCTGAGGATCGCCACCTTCGAGGAGACTCCATCGTGGGACATGTCGAGGCCGACGAGCTCACCTACGTGCTGCCGGACGGGCGGCTGCTGCTCAACGAGGTGTCCTTCCGCGTCGGCGACGGTGTCATCGCGGCGCTGGTCGGCCCGAACGGCGCGGGCAAGACCACCCTGATAAGGCTGATCGCCGGTGACCTCCGCCCCTCCTCCGGGCGGATCACCTCGTCCGGCGGGCTCGGCGTGATGCGCCAGTTCATCGGGGGTCTTCGCGGGGGCCAGACGGTTCGCGAGCTGCTGCTGTCGGTGGCCCCGGACCGGGTGCGCGCCGCGACCGCCGAGCTGGAGCGGGCCGAGCGCGCGATGGGCGAGCGCGACCTGGAGGAGACCCAGCTCGCCTACGCCCGCGCCCTCGCCGACTACGCCGACGCGGGCGGCTACGACATCGAGGTCACCTGGAGCGCCTGCACCACCTCGGCCATGGGCGCCGGCTACGAGCAGGTGGCGGACCGCGACGTCGGCACGCTGTCGGGCGGGGAGCAGAAACGGCTCGCGCTGGAGGCGCTGCTGCGCGGCCCCGACCAGGTCCTGCTGCTGGACGAACCAGACAACTACCTGGACGTCTCCGGCAAGCAGTGGCTGGAGGAACAGCTGGGGGCCACCCGGAAAACCGTCCTGCTCGTCTCCCACGACCGTCAGCTGATCGCCAACACGGCCACCCGCGTCATCACCGTGGAGTCACGCGGGGTGTGGACTCACGGCGGGAACTTCGCCACCTACGTCCAGGCCCGCCTCGACCGCAACGAGCGCCTGCACGAGCGCCGCCGCCGCTGGGACGAGGAGCACGCCCGCCTCAGGCGGCTGGTCCACACCCTGCGCCAGAAGGCGACCAACAACGACTCCGTCGCCTCCGCCTACCGGGCCGCCCAGACCCGGCTGGGCAGGTTCGAGGAGGCGGGCCCGCCCGAGAGCGCGCCCAAGGAGCAGAACGTCCGGATGCGCCTGCGCGGCGGCCGTACCGGCAAGCGGGCGCTCACCTGCACCCGCCTGGAGCTGACCGGCCTGACGGAGCCGTTCGACGTCGAGATCCACTACGGGGAGCGGGTGGCGATCCTCGGCCCGAACGGTTCCGGCAAGTCCCACTTCCTGCGGCTGCTGGCCGGATCGGGGGGCGGCGCGATCCCCCCGGCGTCCGCGCCGGTACGCCACCGGGGCACCGCGGACCTCGGGGCCAGGGTCGTGCCCGGCTACTTCGTCCAGACGCACGCCCGGCCCGACCTGGCCGGGCGGACTCCCGCCGACATCGTCACGGCCGCCGGGTCGCTGACGCTCAACGACGCCATGGCCGCCCTCGCCCGCTACGAGCTCGCCCCCGCCGGTCGGCAGTCCTTCGAGACGCTCTCCGGGGGGCAACAGGCACGCCTGCAGATCCTGCTGCTCGAACTGTCCGGAGCCACCCTGCTGCTGCTCGACGAGCCGACCGACAACCTCGACCTGGCCAGCGCGCAGGCCCTCCAGGACGGCCTCGCCTCCTTCTCCGGCACCGTGCTCGCCGTCACCCACGACCGGTGGTTCGCCGCCGACTTCGACCGTTTCCTGATCTTCGGTGCCGACGGGGAGGTCCAGGAGTCCGGCGAGCCCCTCTGGCAGCCGGACCGGGCCCACCGCGCACGGTGACGGCCCGGAGACGACGGCGGGCGATGTTCGCGCGGGCTCGGGTACGGGTTCGGGCTCGCGGACGGGGTCGCGGGCGGGGTCCGATTCGTACAAGACGACCGGGCCGGGTGTCCGCCAGCATGGGGCACCATGAGTGACAGCATCCTTGACACCGCTCGGGCCTTCATCCTCCGCGAGGGGCGCCTGCTCGAACGCCGCCTGTTCGCCACCCTTTTCGAGGCGGCACCCGCCGGTGGGGTGGTGGACGCCCTGCGCGGCTATCGGAACGAGGACGGCGGCTTCGGCCACGGCCTCGAACCCGACAAGCGTTGCCCCGACAGCCTGCCCATCGACGTGGAGGTCGCTTTCCAGACGTTCCAGACATTGCTGACGGCCGGTGTGCCCGCGACCGACCCGATGGTGCCGCGCGCGTGTGACTGGCTGGCGACGGTCGCCGCGCCCGACGGGGCGGTGCCCCTGTCCCTGCCGGTGATGGAGGCCTATCCGAGGGCCGTGCACTGGTCGGACTGGACCTACGTGCCGGGGCTGAACCCCACCGCCGGGCTGGCCGGGCTGCTGCACGGGATGGGGGTGGAGCATCCGTGGCTCACCCGGGCCACCGACTGGTGCTGGTCGGCGCTGGAGAAGGGCTTCCCCGAGGACGCGCACGCCATGTCCGAGACGCTCCTCTTCCTCGAACACGTCCCGGACCGCGACCGGGCCGAACGCCTCGCCGAGCGGGTGGGTGAGTGGCTCCCCCAGCTGAAGTGGTACCGGAGCGACCCCGCGGACCCGGAGTACGGGGTCACCCCGCTGCACCTCGCCCCCCACCCCGGCAGCCGCTGGCGCCGGTTGTTCGCCGACGACGTGATCGAGGGCCACCTCGACCGGCTCGCGGCCGACCAGCAGGCGGACGGAGGATGGGCCATCAACTGGGAGCCTCCCGGCGCGGCCGCCACCCTGGAGTACCGAGGGGTCGAGACCCTACGGGCCCTCCGGGTGCTCGGCGCCTACCGGAGGGTCCCGTCGAGCTGACGGGACTCCGTGTCATGGCGGCCCCTTTCCGGTACGAGGACGGGGACCGCGACGAGCGGTTCCCCGGTGTACGGCGCGGCGGGGGCCTCGACGATCCGGTCGCCGACGTGGTGGATGACGCCCAGGTCGTGCGGACGAAACTCCTATCTGGGTTCGTCGCCGGGGAAGGCGGGCGGGAGGAGGATGCCGTTGTTGGCGCTGAGGCCGCCGTCGACGGGGATGGTGACGCCGGTGCCCAGCGCCGTACCGCGCACGTTGACGGCGAGGATCCGGTCGAACCGGTCGATGGCGCCCGGCGGCTCCAGCTGCCCGGCGCCGCCGATCCCGGCGTTGAGCACGACCGCGTCCAGCCGCCCGAACTCGCGGACGGTGAGAAATGCCGGCACAATTCTCGCCATTCGATTCCGAATGGAGCACCCCTATCAACCCCCAGGGGTGGTTAATCAAGGAAAGCCGGGAGATCGACCCGGCTGGAAACGCCGAGCTTCCGGTAAATATGCGTCAGGTGCTGCTCGACCGTGCTCACCGTGATGTAAAGCTTTCCGGAGATCTGCCGGTTCGTATATCCCTGGGACGCCAGGGTGGCGACCCTGCGTTCGGCGTCGCTGAGGTCCGCGTCACCGGGGCTCACCGGCACGGGGCTCTTGGGAGGACCCGGCAGGCTCCGCGAGAGCGCGTCGGTCAGCGACTCGGCGCCGCAGAAGTTCGCGATGTGGCGGGCTCTGCGCTGGACGGCCCTGGCCCGGTGGGACTCACCGAGCCGGGAGTGGGCGCAGCCGAGTTCCACGAGCGCGAGGGCCAGCTCGAACCGGTCCTGGGAGGCCTGCAGGATCTCCACCGCCTCCTCCAGGACGGCCGGGCGCGCCTCGACCGCGAGCGTCGCCGCCCGCAGGCGCGTCGCGACGCCCCTGGTACGGGTCATGGCGGGCCCCAGGGCGGCCAGCTGGTCGTCGACGAGTGTCCTCGCCTCCCTGATCCGGCCCAGGTCCAGGCACGCGCGGGCGGCGCCGAGACGCCAGGCGACGATCCCCGGCAGGTCGACGCCCCAGCGCCCCATGAGGTCGCCGCAGGTCCTGAAGTCGGCGAGGGCGGCCTCGGCGGCACCGGTCGCCAGCCGGTAGCCGCCGCGCGCGAACAGGTAGTGCAGCCCGACGGGCGTCTCGAACATGGCCTCGGGGACCGGTACGGCCAGGTAGCGGGCGGCGCCCTCGTACTTGCCCATGCCGACCTTCGCGATCACCATGGCGGCGAGGGGGAAGCCGAGGGCCACGCCCCACGCGGCCGCCGGCATGTGGGTGAGCGCCGTGTGGGCGCACCGTTCCGCCTCCAGGAGCCGGCCCTGGCGGACCGCGGTCTCGGCCCGTATCGCCGCGAGCATCCCCTGCCAGCTCGGGGCGCAGTGGGCCGTGGTCTGTTCGAGCAGCGGCTCGCACCACCGCCGGGCCAGGTCCGCCCGGTCGGCGTAGACCAGGGTGACGAGCGCGGCGGTGAGCGAGTCCAGCGCCGTGTCCCCCATGGGGCACAGCCGCAGGACCTGCTCGGCGCGGGTGACGGCCCTCTGCCCCTCGTGCCCGGCCAGGAAGGCCGACAGCACCCGCACCCCCTCCAGGCCGGTGGCCACCTCGACGATCCGGTCCGCGCCGTGGTCCGCCCCCGCCGGGCGGACCCGCAGGCCCGGATACCAGCAGGAGATCCAGTCGATCACGTCGCGGAACGGCCCCTCGGCCTCCGTACCCCGGCGGGCGGGGTCGCCGAGTTCCCGCAGCGTCCGCACGGCCTGGTCCACGCGGCCCCGCCAGAGCAGCCGCCGCACCGAGCTCGGCGTTCCGGCCTCTGCGGCGGAGGACCTTTCCCGAAGCCACCGGCCGAACAGGTCCACGACCCGCGCCGATGTCTTCTCGTCGAGCCCCGCGTCGTCGAAGACCTGCCTGAGTAGTTCCAGGGAGGCGGCGAGCGGAACGGCGGAGAATCGCGGTAATTCACGAACCGCCGCTTTCTCCGCGTCGCTTTTCCGGTGCGGCGCGTCCGTCGGCCGATCGATTTCGACCTGGGCACCCATCAATTCCATACGACTCTCCGCCGGGAAAAGAAGCAGCGGTCATCGATGCGATTTTCGCATCCCCCACCGGCCGCAAAGAATCAACGCCTTCCGTTCGGCTCAGCCGTCACCGTCGTCCGCGAGCCGAGCCCGTGACCGCGCCACCGCGTCCCAGGCCCCACCACCTATTGTCTATATTTCCTACTAAATAACCATAAAATACCTTGGGACGTCAAGCGGACGGGAATGACACCGCTCCTGGCCTCGGCGCCACCGGTGGGGGCGCGGGGCACCTCACCGGCCCACCGCCCGGGACGTGCTCACGGATAGGCGCCCGGCGGTACCGTCCCCGGCGCGGCCTACAGCGGCCGTGGTGGTACGCGCAGGGCGAGCAGGGCCGTGTCGTCGCCGGCCTCGTCACCGGTGTGGGCCAGCACCGCGTCCCGGACCCGCGTGATGATCTGCTCGGCGCTCAGGTCCGCGCAACCGGCCAGCAGCCGGGCGAGGCCGTCCTCGCCGAAGAAGTCGGCGCCGCCCTTCTGCCGCGCCTCGGTGACGCCGTCGGTGTAGAACAGCAGGACGTCGCCGGGGCCCAGCTCGAAGCGCACGTTGCGCAGATGGATGTCGTCGAATATGCCCAGCGCGGCCCCGGCGCCGAACAGCTCGTGCACGGTGCCGTCCGCGCGGCGCAGCAGGGCCGGCGGATGGCCCGCGGTACACAACAGGCCGACGAACCTGTCGCCCTCGGGCCGGAAGATCGCGCAGACGACCGTCAGGAAGCGCCCCACCGGCACCTGCTGAGCGCGCAGGGCTTCATTGAGCTGGTCCAGCATCCGGCTGGGCGACAGGTGCCGGGGCGCGTCGGCGCGCAGGGTGTAGCGGGCCAGCGCGGTGACGGTGGCCGCCTCCACCCCCTTGCCGCACACGTCCCCCAGCACCACGCACCAGCGCGAGCCGCTGACGGGAAACAGGTCGTAGAAGTCGCCCGTCACCTCCGCTCCGCCGGTGGCCGACAGGTACAGGGCCGCGGTCTCGACGCCGGACACCTGGGCCAGGACGGGCGGCAGCAGGCTCTGCTGCAGCGTGCGCGCCAGCGCGGTGGAGGCCCGCCAGGAGCTCTCCAGCTCGCGTACCTGCCGCTCGGCGGTGACCAGCGCGTGCCGCAGCCGGATCTCGGCGGTCACGGCCCTGGCCAGGGTGCCCAGTGTCTTGAGCTGGCGCTCGCTCCAGGCGCGGGAACGGGAGTCGAGCACGCACAACCCGCCCAGCACCTCACCGTCCGGGCCGTGAATGGGATGTCCCGCCCAGGCGCCGATGCCCAGCCTGCCCACCACGGCCAGGCCCCGCGTCCGCGGGTCGGCCGCCGCGTCGGAGACGCTCAACGGCTGATCGGTGGCGACGAGGAGGTGGCAGGGGCTCTCCTGCACCGCGTTCTGGCGCTCGCCGGTGCTCAGCGCCCCCATGCCGACGGCGCTGAGCCAGAACGAACGCCGGTCGTCGACCAGTGTGACGAGCGCCCGCTCGACCCCGACGGAGACCGCCGCCAGCTCGGCCAGGTCGTCGAAGACCGCCTCCGGCTCACCGTCCAGCAGCCCCGTGGCCCGTACCGCGGCCACGCGCGCCTCGTCGAACACCTCGTCCGGCAGATCGGCGATCGTCTTGAGACGGCGTCCCCCCGACGCGACGCCTTCGTCAAGCAATCCGCACATCCGTGACAGCGAACCGGGCGACCGTTCTCCCGTGTGCTCGTCCCCGCATCCGGCCCTCCTGACAAACCAACGATCTTCACAAGCCGCGATCGCGCGCGGGGCGGCCCCTCGCGGACAGGGACACGGACGGGGACATGGTCCACTGCCCTCTCCAGGCACATACCCGGAGTCGGACGGCGCCACCATACCCGACGATGGCACCGGTGACGCCCGCCGCGCCAGACGAGGCGACCCCCCGGCAACCAGGTGGGTACCCAGGTCTCACCTCGGCGTTCGACCGGACGGCGGCCACGCCCCCCCGCCCATCCCATAGCCAACGGTTATCACGCTGTGTCTTGGACGGCGGGAGGCCCGCGGGCGCAGAGTGGCCGTCATGCGGACACGTGAACTTGGAAACCTGAAGGTCCCTGCGATCGGTTTCGGGGCCATGGTGCTGTCGCCCGGTGTCTACGGCGACGTCGACGACGCCCGCGCGGAGACGGCGCTCAGGACGGCCCTCGACGCGGGCGCCTACCACGTGGACACCAGCGACGCCTATGGCTCCGACGGGCACAACGAGCGCCTGGTGGGCAGGGCGATCAGAGGACGCAGGGACGAGGTGGTGATCGCCACGAAGTTCGGCCTCGCCATCCCCGAGGGATCCCCGGCAGCCGCACACCCGCCCACATCAGGGAGAACCTGGAAGCCGCCGACCTCACGCTGCACCCGGACACACTCGCTCACCTGGAACGGGCACTCGGCATGTTCGAGGCCGAGGGCGGGACGCTGCTCTGACGGTGACCGCGGAGTCCCCGGCCCCGCCGGTCCATCGTGGCCACCGTGTGTCTCCCGGCTCCGGCCCGGTCCCGGTCCTCCTCTTTCAACCGGTGGGAACGGGGTCCTTCCGGCCGGTGGGAACGGGGGTCCTTCCGGCCGGTGAAAACCTGTGGCGGGGCGGCCGGGGGCGGTGCCAGAGTTCCCCGGTGACCGTACCCCGAGTTGATCTACTGATCCGGCAGCTCGACATCGCCTGGGCGCTTTTCGAGTATCACCTGAAGGACCTCGACGATCCGGCCTGCCTCTGGGAGCCCGCGCCGGGCTGCTGGACCGTCCGGCCGGACGACGGGGGCCGCTGGGTGGCCGACTGGGAGGTGCCGGAGCCGGATCCCGCGCCGGTCGTCTCGATCGGGTGGCTCACCTGGCACATCGGCTTCTGGTGGACGACCACCCTCGGACACTGCTTCGGCTCCGGGGCCCCGGAGCGCGAGGAGATCACCTGGCCGGGCACCGCGGCGGCCACGGCCGACTGGCTGCGCGGGCTGAAAGACGACTGGCGGGCGGCACTGCTGCCGCTCACCGACGCCGACCTCGACTCCGCCGCCAGAACCGCCGGGTTGCCGTGGGGGCAGGGACAGACGCTGGTCGACATAGCGGGCTGGGTCACCATCGAGCTGACCAAGAACGTCTCCGAGATCGGCTTCGTCCGCCACCTCCACGAAGCACAAGGGCACGAGCCCGGCGGCCCTCAGGTGTGATCGCGCGGCCTCTCCGGACCCGCCGCCCTCGACCGTACCTCTCCGGCCGCCGTTCACAGGGACGTCCCTCACAGGGCGTCACCGCCTGAGGGCACCGGTCACCGGCTCGGCCGGATTCGCCGGGAACCATGTGACCGAGGCACTGAAAGAGGCCCTGAAGGAGGCCGGGCACGAGGTCGCCGGTCCCCCGCACCCCTCGGCACGGCCCACCGGCTCGCCTCCGCCGACGGGGACGAGGACAAGGGGGACCCGCGCCCGCCCCGGACTCTCAGATACGGGGGCCGAGATACATGCCGCCGCTGACGTCGAGCACGTGGCCGGTGACCCAGCGGCCGTCATCGGAGGCCAGGAACGCGACGGCGTCGGCGATGTCGGCGGGCAGGCCGACCCGGTTCAGCGCCGTCAGGCCGCTGATGAACTCCTCGACGCCGAGATCCTCGAACAGCGCGGCGTTCAGGTCGGTGAGGGTGGCGCCCGGCATGACGGTGTTCACCGTGATCCCCCGCTCCCCCAGCGCGTTCGCCAGCGTGAAGCCCATGGTCTCGACGGCTCCCTTCGTCATGGCGTAGGAGGTCTGGAAGGGGGTGGCGACCCGGGTACTGGTGGAGGAGACGGTGATGACGCGCCCGCCGTCGCGCATCAGCGGAAGGGCCCGCTGGATGATGAAGAACGGCGCCTTCACGTTGACGGCGAACAGGCGGTCGAAGCCCTCCGGGGTGGTCTCCTCGATCGGCCCGGCCGGCGGTCCGGCCGCGTTGTTGACCAGGATGTCGAGCGGCTGCCCCGACAGGCCCTCGCCCAGCCCGGCGAACAGGGTGTCCACGTCGCCGTCGACGCCGAGTTCGGCCCGGATCGGGAAGGCCCGCCCACCGGCCTTCTCGATCGCGGCCACCGTGTCGTTCGCCGCGGCCTCGTTGACGCCGTAGTGCACGGCGGTCAGCGCGCCGTCGGCGGCGAGCCGTTGGGCGACGGCGCGGCCGATGCCGCGTGAGGCTCCCGTCACCAGTGCCGTCTTGCCGGTCAGGTCTCCCATGCGTGGACTCCCTCGTCGGTGGTTGGTGCGGCCAGCCTCACCGACGGCGCTGACCGTCCGCGCACCGAACCCCGACCGTCACGCACCGGGCGGTGCGGGCCGGAGGAGGGCGAGGGCGTCCTCGCGGGTCATCGCCGCGCCCCGCTCGAACGCCGTGGCGTATCCCCCGGCTCCGATCCGGTCCCTGACCTCGGCCGCCACCTCGGGTCTCGCCGCGCCCTGAGCTTCGATCCGGTCCCTGGCCCCGGCCGCCACCCCGGGTCTCGTCGCGTCCTGAGCTCCGCTCACCGCCACGGCCGCGCCCAGCAGCAGCGCGGCCCGCTCGGCGTCGCCTTCGAGCAGGGCGAGCCCGGCGGCGCCCGCGACCGCCTCGGCCGCCACCGGGTGATCGCGGTGCCCGGCCGCGACATCCAGCGCCTGGCGCAGCCGGGTCCGGGCCTCGGCGACGTTCCCCTCCGCCTCGGCGATCCGGCCCAGCCCGATCAGGGCCCGTGACCGTGTCCGCCCGGCGCCCGCCGTCGCGGCGGCGTCTCCTTCCAACGCCAGCTCGAAGAGGCGCCGGGCGCCGGGCAGGTCGCCGCGCAGCCGCGAGATCTCACCGAGCCCGCAGCGCGCCCCGGCCACCGTTTCCGCGGTACCCGCCGTACGGACCAGCTCGGCGGCGCGCTCGTAGTCGAGGTACGCGGCGGCGAGGCTGCCACCCGCGCGGATCGCCCCGTACGCGCGCCGGCACAGCAGGTCCGCCGCGGCCTCGGCGGCGCCGAGTTCTCCGAGCAGCGCGAGCGCCTCGTCGCTCGACGCCGACGACCTCGCCCGGTCCCCCCGCCAACCGGCGATCTCCGCCAGCCGGTCCAGCGCGTTGGCGGCCCCCCACCGATCTCCGATCGACCGGAAGCCGTCCAGTGCCCGCAGGAACGCCGCCTCGGCCTCGGCCGGCTCGCCGCCGAACATCCGCCGGTGGCCCTCGCTCAGCCGTAACAGCGCCTGCGACCACGGGTCGGGCCCGAGCAGCCCCGGGGGTATGGAGACGGCGGCGTCCGCGGGCATCACGGCCATGGAGTACAGGAGGAGAAGGTGCGGGCGCCGGAGCGGCTGCCCTCGGTCGATGATGATCGACTCGGCTCGTTCCAGGCCGGGGAGGCCGGTCGGCGCGGTGTGGACGGCGCACAGGACGTACTCCTCCACCAGTTCGGGCGGCACCGAGGCGCCGAGCGCCTCGACAAGCGCGGCGGCGTGCGGGGCGCCCTCGTCGCGCAGGCCGCTGAGCCACCAGTACCACGACAGCGCGGCGACCAGCCGCAGCCCCAGGACGGGGTCGGCGCGGACCGCCCAGCGCAGCGCGGCGTGGAGGTTGCCGTGCTCGGCGGTGAGCGTGGCCGCCCACTCCACCTGTGAGGCGCCGCGCAGGTGGGCGTCGGCGGTCTCGGCGAGGTCGTGGAAGTAGGTGGCGTGCGCTCGCCGTACCGCTTCGCGCTCACCGGCCTCGGCCAGCCGTTCGGCGCAGAACTCCCGTACGGTGTCCAGCATGTGATAGCGGCCGCCGTGAGCCTCCACCAGGGACTTGTCCACCAGGCCGGTCATGGCGCCGACGGTGTCGGGCACGCCGCAGACACGGGCGGCCGTCTCCAGGGTCGCGCCCCCGGCGAAAACCGTGAGGCGCCTGGCCAGCAGCCGCTCCCGGGCGTCGAGCAGGTCCCAGCTCCACTCGATCACCGCGCGCAGCGTCCGGTGTCGCGGCGCTGCCGTACGGTCGCCCCGCGACAGCAGCTCGAACCGGTCGTCCAGCCGGTCGGCGACCTCCTCGACCGTGAGCGAGCGCAGTCGCGCGGCGGCCAGTTCGATGGCGAGGGGCAGGCCGTCCAGAGCCGCGCAGATCCGCGACACCGTCCCGACGTTGCCGGTGTCCACCGCGAACCTCGGACGCACCGCGGCGACCCGGTCGGCGAACAGCCGCACGGCGGCGTGGCCGAGCGCCTCCTCGGGGCCCGCCGAGGGGCCGGGGAGCGCGAGTGGCGTGACCGGGCACAGCGACTCGCCCGTGATGCCCAGCGCCTCCCTGCCGGTGGCCAGCACCCGCAGCTCGGGACACGCGGCGAGCAGCCCGCGGACGAGCCGGGCCACCTCGTCGAGGAGGTGTTCGCAGTTGTCGGCGACGAGCAGCATCCGGCGGCCCTCCAGCTCCGCGACCAGGCGGTCGAGGGGGTCGGCCGAGCCGGGAAGCAGCCCGTACTCGCGCAGTCCCAGCGCCAGGCCCACCGCCTGCGGGACCCGCGTGCCGTCGCCGAGCGGGGCCAGGTCCACGAAACACACCTCGCCCGCCTGCCGCCTGGCCACCTCGATGGCCAGGCGGGTCTTGCCCGCCCCGCCGGGCCCGGTGAGGGTGACCAGGCGCGCCCCGTCCAGGAGCTCGCCGATCCCGGCGCACTCCCGCTCGCGTCCCACGAAGCTGGTGAGCTGGGCGGGCAGGCTCGCGAGGGGCGGGCGCGCGTCTCGCAGCACGGCCAGGTGGACGTCCCCGAGTTCGGTGGACGGGTCCGTGCCCAGCTCCTCGGCCAGGGTCCGCCGGGCGTCCTCGAACACCACGAGCGCCTCGGCCTGCCGGCCCGAGCCGTGCAGCGCCCGCATGAGCTGGCTTCGCAGCCGTTCCCGCAGCGGGTGCGCGTCCACCATCCCGCGTAGCTCCGCCACCATCCCGCGATGCCCGCCCAGGGCGAGTTCGGCTTCCGCCCCGTCCTCGAAGGCGGTGACCCGCAGTTCCTCCAGGCGTGCCGCCTGGACCTCGGCGAACGGCGCGCCGACCACATCCGCCAGGGCCGCGCCCCGCCACAGCCCCAGGCCCTCGCGGAGCAGGGCGGCCGCGCGGAGATGGTCACCGGCGGTCAGCGCGCGGCGGCCCTCGCGGGCGAGCCGCTCGAACCGGTACGCGTCGACGCTCTCGGGATCGGCGACGAGGCGGTAGCCCGCCGGGTGGAACTCGACCCGCGCCCCGACGGCCCGCAGTCCACGGCGCAGCCGTGACACCTGGGACTGCAGGGCGTTCGCCGCGCCGGGCGGCGGCGCCTTCCCGTAGAGGCCGTCGATCATCCGCTCCGCGGTGACCACCCGGTCCGCGTCCATCAGCAGCAGGGCGAGCAGCGCGCGCAGTCTCGGGCCACCGACGGGGACCAGCTCTCCCGTGGCGGACCGCACCTCCACCGGGCCGAGGACACCGAACAGCACATCGCAGATTATCGCCCACCGGGACCCTGCCGGACATGGCCTCACCGCGTGCGGCGTATCCCGCCGTACGAGCCGAGGCCCCCTTGGCGCGCTCGCCTCGTCATGGCGCGGCGGACCAGGATTCCCGCCCGGGAGGGCCTGTCGCGGGGTGTTCGTCGTGGTGATCCGGCCGGGAGAGGGCCGGATGGCCGGGTGCGGGGGGACGCGCGGAACCGGCGCGTCGCGCGGCTCCCCTCAGCGCCTGAAGATCAGCCGCCACGGCATCAGGGCCGACTCCAGCTGCACCCGAAGGCTCATCTTCGAACTGCCCGCCCGGCGGTCGGAGAAATGGATGGGGATTTCGACGATCGTCATCCCCGCCCTGGCCGCCCGGTGGTGCATCTCCACCTGGAAGCTGTAGCCCCCCGAGGAGATCGTGCCGAGGTCCAGGGCGGCGAGGCTTTCCGCCCGCCAGATCTTGAACCCGGCGGTCACGTCCCGCAACCCGATCCGCAGGATGGTGCGGACGTAGAGGTTCGCCCACCTCGACAGGGCCCGCCGCCACAGGCTCCACTCGGCGGCCAGCGTCCCGCCCGGCACGTACCGGCTGCCGATCACGCACGCCGCCTCCGTCGCCAGCGCGGTCGCGAGCAGGCGCGGGACGGCGTCGACGGGGTGTGAGAAGTCGGCGTCCATCTGCACCACGAACTCCGTCCCGGCCGAGAGGGCGGTCTCCATGCCGTCGACGTAGGCGCGCCCGAGCCCCTCCCTGACCTGCCGGTGCACCACGTCGACCCGGCCGGGATGCTCGGTGGCGAGCCGGTCGGCCACTTTGCCCGTACCGTCCGGGGAGTCGTCGTCGACGACGAGGATCCGCAGGCCGTCGAGCGGCAACGCGAGCAGGGCCTCCGCGATCAGTGGAAGGTTGTCCACCTCGTTGAACGTCGGGATCACGACGGTGACGGTGGCCATGGTCGAGGTCGGGGCCTTCCGGGCTCGATGGTCGGATGTTCTCACCGCGGACGGCGTGGCCTTCCCGTCCGGTGATCTCGGACACCGGAAACGGCAAAGATCAACCCATGCTAGCGGCCGGTGGCCCGGCCGCGCCGGTCTCCTCCGGGATGGAGGTCACCGCACGGGCCGACGAAACCCATTACGCACACACCTCATGGTGACGTATCCCAAAGAGTTGTTCATTCATCATGAAACCGGGCATTGGCCGATATCGCGGAAATACTATGCGGGCAGAATCCGTGTCGGCCGACCACCCCGAGTCAGGCTCGGAGGGCGAAAAGCTCGTCGGCGGGGACACCGTTGTTTCCCCATGCCGGCGCCTGGACGCCGAATCGGCGGCCGACCGCGTTCGGGAAATACGGAACAGGACTTTTCTCCGGCACTTGAACACACGGGCTCCACGGGAACGCTCACGCGCATCCGGCCGACAAGACGTTCCCCGTCGTCGGAAAACTCATCGGAAAGCTCATCGGAAAACCCGTCGGGAAGCTCGCCGGGGAGGCCGCCCACGCGCCGGACGCGGGACCACGGGGACGGGCGACCGGCTCCCCCACACACGCGACCGCGCCGGGGGCGTGGAGCCGGTGCCCCCGGCGCGGTCGCGGTCCTCGCCCGGTCACCCGCCGTACGATGCCGCGTGGGTCGTACGGGCACGTGCCCGGCGCGTGATCAGGTCTGCAGCTGGGTGCAGACGGACTTCACCTCGGTGTAGGCGTCGAGGGCCTGGTGGCCCATCTCGCGGCCCCATCCCGACTGCTTGTACCCGCCGAAGGGCAGGGCGGCGTCGAAGACGTTGTAGCAGTTGATCCAGACTGTGCCCGCGCGGATCTTGCCGGCGAGGGCGTGCGCCTTGGAGATGTCGCGGGTCCAGATGCCGGCCCCCAGGCCGAAGTCGGTGGCGTTGGCCTGCGCGGCGATCTCGTCCAGGTCGGAGAACGGCGAGGCGACCACCACCGGCCCGAAGATCTCCTCGCGGACGACCTTCATCTCCGGGCGTACGTCGGTGAGCACGGTGGGCTGGACGAAGTAGCCCCGCTCTCCGTGCCGGTTGCCACCGGCGAGTGTCCGGACGCCCTCGGCGCGCCCCGAGTCCAGGTAGCCGGTCACCCGGCGCAGCTGCTCGTCGGAGACGAGGGGGCCCATCTGCGTGTCGGGCTCCATGCCCGGACCGAGCCTGATGCCCCGGGCGATCTCGGCGACCCCCTCCACCACCTGGTCGAACCGGTCCCGCTGGACGAACAGCCGGGATCCGGCCACGCAGCACTGGCCGTGGTTGAAGAAGATCGCGTTCGCCGCGCCCTGGATGGCGATGTCGGGGTCGGCGTCGTCGAAGACGACGTTGGGGCTCTTGCCGCCGAGTTCCAGGGTGACCTTCTTCAGGTTGCCCGCCGCGGCGTGCACGATCAGCTTGCCGACCTCGGTGGAGCCGGTGAAGGCGACCTTGTCCACGCCGTCGTGCGCGGCGAGCGCCGCACCGGCGGTCTCGCCGTACCCGGGCAGGACGTTGACCACGCCGTCGGGCATCCCGGCCTCGGCGATCAGCTCCGCCAGCCGCAGGGCGGACAGCGGGGTCTGCTCGGCGGGCTTGAGGATCACGACGTTCCCCGTCGCCAGCGCGGGCCCGAGTTTCCAGGCCGCCATCAGCAGCGGGAAGTTCCACGGGATGATCTGGCCGACCACACCGACCGGCTCGCGCAGGGTGTAGGCGTGGAACGCGGCGCCCGGCATGTACGGCACCGACAGCGAGATCGTGTTGCCCTCGATCTTGGTCGCCCAGCCCGCCATGTAGTGGAAGAGGTCCGCCGCCAGCGGGACGTCCGCCGCGCGTGCCACGGCCACCGGCTTGCCGTTGTCCAGCGCTTCGAGCTGGGCCAGCTCCTCCGCGTGCTCCAGGATCAGGTCACCGATCCTCCAGATGATCCGCCCTCGCTCGGAGGCGGTCATCCGTGACCAGGGGCCCTGCTCGAAGGCTCTGCGGGCCGCGCGCACCGCCCGGTCGACGTCCTCGGCGTCGGCCTCGGCGACGTGCGCCAGGGTCTGCCCGGTCGCGGGGTTGGGGGTCGCGAACGTCTTGCCCGACGCCGCGTCCACCCACTGCCCGTCGATGAACAGCTTGTGGGGGGTGGTGATGAAGTCCTCGACGCTCTTTTCCAGGGTTACCGTCATCAGCGTCGGCTCCCTTCCTGTTCAGAGACGCTCTGCCGGACCGCGCACCCTCCCGCACCGTGGAACCGTCCTCGGTACGCGGATGCCCGGCCCGATGAATGAATCCTCTCAATCAGACTACGGACGAAGTGAGAGCACAAGGACTCTCCCTGTCCGGCCGGCCTCGGGCGCGCGACGCCGCGCCCTTGCGTGGCGGGCACCTGCCGAGGCCGAGTCGTCCGGGCGTCCGGGTCTCCTAGGCGGGCACCTGCTCCAGCTCGGCGTCCAACGTGATGACCGTGCCGCCGAGGGCCACGGAGACGGGGCAGGTCTCCTTGGCCTTCTCCGCCGCCCGGCGGAAACCCTCCGCGTCGGCGCCCGGAACGGCGGCCAGCACGGCCACCCGGATCTCGGTGATCAGGTAGGCCCCGTCGCGAGGGTTCTGGGACACCGTCACCGTGGTGTCGATTCGTTCCGGGGGCGTACCGGCCGCGGTGAGCAGCGCCGACAACTGCATGCTGTAGCAGGCGGAGTGCGCCGCGGCGACCAGTTCCTCCGGGCTGGTCTGGCCGTTCGGCTCACCGGCCCGGGTCGGCAGCGAGAACGTGAACCCGCCCGCTCCCGAGGAGACGAGGGTGACCGTTCCCGATCCGGTGGTCAGGTCACCGGTCCATCGTGTCGTGGCGATGCGGTCGGGCATGAGAAGGGTCCTCCTGCTTCTCGAACTGCTTGCTGCTTGAAAGGGACGCCGACCACCAGCCGGGCCGCGTTGTGCCCCATGACGCGGGCGTCCGAGGCGGTGCCCGCCACCGCGGGCGCGTCCGGCGGAAGTTTGGCGTGGTGCACGCAGATGTTCCCCGCGGCGTCCAGACCTACCCCGACATCGAGGGTGGACTCCAGGGCCGCGGCGAAGGCCAGCTCCCGCGCGTCGCGGTCCGCCATATCCCTCGTGTCTGCGGCAGGGCCGTCCTCGACGCGGTACGGCACGCCCTCCTCCTCCAGACCGGCGGCGATCTCACGCAGGGGGTGCCGGTTTCCCCGGTCCGGGTGGCGGAACACCACCACGGCGGGCCGGTCCCGCTCCGCGCGTCTCATCGGCTCCGCACCGGGGTCCCGGCCGCCAGCGCCGACGCGTGGCTGACGACCAGGCCGGTGGCCACCGCGTTGCGCGGGCCCTCTCGGCCACGTACGTTGCCGGTTCCGCTGACGATCCCGAACTCCGCGACAGCCTCCGCGATCATGTCGGGGATCTCGAAGTCCAGCGCGGAACCGCCCAGGACCACCACGAAACCGACGCGCCGGATGTCGCCGCCCGGGGCCACCTGCTCAAGCGCGCGAAGCGCGTTGACCACGAAGACCCGGTGCTTGGCCGATCTGCGTACCTGGCGGATCCGCTCCACGCCGTGCCGGGTGGGGATCGGGTGCATCCCGGTGTCGGTGAGCGTGACGACGCGGGCGAAGGCGTCCGCGGGCAGGGGCCTGTCGAAGAAGCGGACGGTGCCGTCCTCCATCCGGACGTGGAAGAGGCTCTCCGCCTTCGCCAGCGGGAACTTCTTGATCTCTTCCGCGAGTTCCGGGTTCTCCAGCCCGAGTTCGGAGTCGATCAGGCTGGTGACCAGGTCGCCCGCACCGGCCAGGTGCACCGAGCGCGCCTCGCCGTCGCCGGTGTCCACCGCGGCGTCGGTGGACCCGCCGCCGAGGTCGAGGATCGCCACCGGCCTGCCCGCCCCGGGGGTGGTGAGCGCGCCCAGCAGCGCCATGTCGGCCTCGACCCCGCCGATGAGCACGTCGGTACCGAGCGCCGCGCGCAGCCGTGCGGCGAGCAGCTCCATCGGCCCCTTGCTGGTACGCACCATCGCGGCGAGCGCGACCGCGTTCTCCAGCGCGAACTCCCCCGCCAGCCCGCCGGTGACCCGCTGCGGGACGAAGGTGTCCACGGCGAGCACGTCCTGGACGCGTACGGCGCGCGCGGGTGTCGCGGTCAGCTCGGACATGGTGTCGCGGACGCGGGCGAGCATCCCGCCGACGTTCGTGCCGGGCTCGCCGGTGGCGTCGGCCAGGGGGCGCACCCGCCGCAGCGTCGCCATGATCTCCCCGGCGCCGGCGTCCATCCCGACCGTCCGCCCGACCGTCCCCCCGGCCTTCTCGCCGACCAGGGTCAGGGTGCCGGCGGGGATCCTGCGGCCGGTGACGTCCCCGGCCGGGGTGCGCACCACGACGGCCGAGCGGTTGCCCACCAGCGCCCGCGCCACCGGCGCGATCATGCGGGTCTGCTCGGGGTCGAGCCCGAACACCGTGGCGATCCCGTAGGAGTTGGACAGGGTCCTGATGGTACGGCCCGGTTCGGCGACCTCGACGGCGGCCGGCATGCCCAGCGGCACCCTGTCCACCAGCGTGACCTCGTCGACCACCGGGACCGGCTCGCCCAGCCTGTTGGCGATCAGGGTGGCGTCGTCTGCGTGGACGACCACGCCGGTGACCCGGACCCCGCGCGCGACGGCGGCGTTGATCCCCTCGGCGGCGTCCTCGAAGTCGACGCCCGCGCCGACCACGCAGATCACCGCGCTCCCGGCGGCGCATCGCGGCAGGTCGGGGAAGGCCACGGTGGTGCCCGCCCCCAGCCCGACGCCGCCGGGCGTCTCCGGGTTGTGCCCGATCATCGTGGACTCCGTGATGATCGTCTCGGTGATCGTCTCCATCGCGAGCCCGCTGATCACCGGGGTCGCCTCGTTGACCAGCACCGCCCGGAGCCCGGCCGGATCGCACCCCGCCCCGGCCAGGGCCCGGCGTACGACCTCGACGACACCCGGGACGTTCTCCACGGTGCCCTTCACGCCCGACGTCCTGCCCAGCGCCGAGGAGAGGTGGTCGACCCTCCCGTCCCCGCCGACGCGCGTGGCGCACGCCTCCGTGGTCGAGTTGCCGATGTCCACCCCCACCACCAGCGACATGGTCCTCCCTCCCGAGTCCTCCCGCCTCCTCCGGCTCAGCCGGTGCCGGCCGCGCGGATCAGCACGTCGAGCTCCACGGGGTCCGCGCCCTCCCGGACGAACTCGGTCTCCTTGATGTGCAGCAGCGCGGCCTTGGCCTGCCAGCGCGGGCGGGCCATGTGGTCGTTGCGCGAGGGTACGGGTTCCGGCGACTCGCCCTTGGCGTACCGGGCCGCGTTGCCTCCGATCCTGCGGAAGGTCTCCAGGTCCATCAGCGGCGCCTGGGGGAACAGCTCCAGGTTCGACAGACGGAGCAGGTCCCTCTGGTGGATCATGGTGGTGCCGCGCGAGAGGACGCCGACACCGATCCCCGATCCGGACAGCCTGGCCGCGGTGTGGGCGATGACCGCGAGATCGGAGCTGCCCAGGAGCCGGATGACGCGGGCGTGCACCCCCTGCTCCTCCACCCCCGCCAGCAGTTCCCGCAGCACCTCCGCGTGCGGGACGCCGACGATGGTCTTGGAGAAGAAGGCGCCGAAGGCCGGGGAGACGCCGATGACCACCTCGTCGGAGCGGCGCCCCGGCCGGGCCCGGCCCTTCTCCTCCAGGCGCAGCGTACGCCCGGTGGCCGTGCTCTTTCCCGCGCGTGGCGCACACCCATCGGCCGCGCCCTCCACCGCGCTTCCCAGCGCGCTTCCCGCCGTGCCCTCCACGGCGCTCCCCGCCCCGTTCTCCAGCGCGCTCCCCGCCGCCGTGGTGTCGGCCATCATGTCCTTCCCTTCTCCTCTCTCCTCCCGCTCGCGAACCGCCCGACGGTCACCGGCCACCTGACGGTCGCCGCCCGGCGGGAAGGTCAGCCGACCTCCTCCTCCGGGTCGCGGGCGCTGACGACGTGCCGCAGCCGTTTCATCTCCTCCCAGCGCGCACCGCTCGGGCGGTACCCGCTGCCGGGGCCCGCGTAGTCGTTGGGATCGTTGACGGCGGAGAGCGTCGTCAGCTCCGGGGTCAGGATCGCCGAGGTCTGCAGGAGGTCACCCGAGACCCGCTGCCTCAGCACGCCCAGCAGCGCCTCGGCCACGTCGGGGAAACCTCCGGCCTCCAGCCCCTTGACGATGTCGAGCCCGGTGACGCCCCGCTCCATCACCGACCGCGCCGACTTCAGGTCCTCCAGCACGTCTCGCGGCGGCAGTTCCCTGCTGCCGTGGGAGTAGACGACCGCCTCGATCTCCGCGTCGGTGATCGGTGCCAGATCGAGGTAGGCGAACACGCCCCGCAGCGCACGCGCGGCCCTGCCCCGGGCGGCGAGGATCTCCGCCTCGGGGACGTGCCGCAGGGCGCCGTCGACCTGCAGATCCCGCTGGATGGTGTTCCAGTCGTCGTAGTCCTCGGGGTCCAGGTTGGAACCGGCGAACATGTTGTCGTAGTTCGGCACGGCGGAGTAGCCCGAGCAGATGAAGTCGGTGCCGGGCAGCAGTTGCGGCATCAGCCGCGCGGTGCGGCGCATGTCGGAGTGCGAGAAGGACTGGTCGTTACCGGAGGCGCACTCCAGGTCGACGGTACTGGCGACGAGGTTCTCGGCCAGCACCGCGCGGATGCCCGCCGGTACCGCGCCGGGTACGCCGATGCAGCTGATCGAGCCGTTCTGCAGGCCCTGGACCCCGGCCCCCTTGGCGACCAGGACGCAGCGGATCTCCAGGTACAGCATCGACTTGCTCTCGGCGTGGCCCATCTGCACCTCGGAGCCGGTGCCCGAGGTGAACCGCATCTTGATCCCCCGGGAGGCGTAGGCCGACGCGAGGAACGCCTTCGACCACGGGGTGTCGTCACCGTCGCAGAAGACCTGCTCGGTGCCGTACACCGAGATCGTCTCCGCGTACGCGGTGATGCCGCGCATGCCCAGTTCGAGCTCGGTGGCCTCCTCCAGCGCGCACTGCGTGAGCACGCCGGGTCTCCCGGCCTGCGCGCCGACCTGCAGCGCGATGGCCACCAGCGGGGCGTACCGCACCACGCCGAGGGTGGTCTCCAGCTCGCGGAACCCGCGCAGCCCGCCCTCGGCGGCGTCCGCGGCCACCTGGACCGGGTTGTCCCGCGCGCTTGTGGAGTGCCCCTGGTTGGCCGGGGTGCGCCGCGCCCGCATCTTCTGCAGCGCCATCATCATCTCGACCACGTTCATGGTCTTGACGACCTCAAGGAGCTTGGCCGGGGTGAGGCCGGACGAGACGGCCAGCACCTCGCCGCGCGACACCTTCGGGTCCACCAGCAGGTGCGCGATCTCGGCCGGGGAGAGGGCCATCGCCCGCTCGGCCGCCGAGGCGTCGATCGCGTGGTCGGCGATGAACTGGTCGATGAAGTCGAAATCCCTCCTGTCCTTCCCGTCCATCTCCACGATGGTCCCGTTCTCCACGCGCACGCTCGGGCTCGGGTCGTACGGGCTGTCCATCGCGACCATGCCGACCTCCGGCCACTCCTCCACGAAGCCGTCGAGGTTGACCGGGCGGTTCTCCAGGATCTCCGTGCGCCTGGACCGCCGGGGAGCGGGCGCCGCCGGAAGGCCCGCCCCGCTCTCGGATCGCGGGGAGACCTCGGGCGTCCGCGGGCCCGCCGCGCTCTTGGATCGCCAGGGCGCCGACGCCCGCCCGTTCGTCCGCTCGCCCACCGGCCCGCCCGCCGCGTTCCTGGTACCCATCTCCGGTCCCACCTTCCTGACGCCCCTGCCCCGCCACCGACGCCACCGCCGCCGACGCCGAAGTGCGCGCCGTGTTCAGCTGGCGAGGACGCCCCGGCGCTCGTACACGTCGGCGGCCTCCCTGACCAGCCGCGCGCACAGCGTGGCGGAGTGGTCGCGCTCCAGCTCCTCGGCGATCTCGGCCAGCCGCTGTTTCGTGGAGGCGCGCGGCCGCAGCGCGTTGTAGATCTCCAGCACCTTCTCGTCCGGCAGCGCGGTCAGCTCGGCGGCCCGGCGGAAGTTCTGCCCGAGCTGCGGTCTGCCGGACGAGTCCGCGATCTCGGCCTGCAGCCGCAGCGTCTCCGGTGTGATGCGGAGGTCCTCGGCCACCACCGCACCAGCCAGGACGGCCTCCATGGTGATCTCGTCGAGGCGCTTGCCCGTCGGTGTCCCGAGCAGCTCCGGGCGACGGGACGCCAGCGGGTAGTCACGCCGTGGGTCCAGTTTCGCCGGGCTCGTCTTCACGGAGGTCATCGGCTCGCACCCGCCCTCTCATCAGCGAGCCCCCGCGGGCTCGTACCACTGGAGCCGTCACCGCCTCGGGACGAGGAGACGTCCACCGCGGCGCCGCTATTCAGGTGAAACGTTATGAAGCGTCACGTTGCAACCACTTTGCGTCCACTATTCAGTCAAATTTCGTGATACGGCCAGAAGGCGATGGCCAGCGTCCCGGTCAGGACGCCCCCGGTCAGCGCGGCCCGGGTCTCATCCGCCGAAGCCGAAGAGGACGAGAAGACGGATGCCCAAGGCGGACGGCATCGAGGCCACCCGGCCGATCCGCCGTTCACCCGGGACAGCCCACCGCCCCGGAACGACCCCCGGACCCGCGACTTGCGCCATTGGATAGCCATAGTATCTAATATTGGATAGTTCCACTATCCGAGGAAGGGATACGTCGATGTCCGCATTCGTGGTCGAGATCGTTCTCGTGGTCGCCACCCTGGGCTTCCGCGCGCTGGGCGCGCTCGGTGTCCGCCGCTTCGCCACCTGGCCGGCGAGCGCGGCGCACGGGATGGCCGTCATGCTCGTCGTCACCGCCGCCGCGCATTTCGTCCCGGCGGGGGTGACCGTCATGCCCAACCACGCCGACATGGTGCGCATGGTGCCGCCGATCGTGCCGTTCCCCGGCGCCGTGGTCTACGCGACCGGCGTGCTGGAACTCCTCGGCGCCGCGGGACTCGTGGTCGCCGCGACGCGCCGGGCCGCCGGGATCGCCCTGACCGCCCTCTACGTACTGCTGCTTCCCGCCAACGTCTACGCGGCCGTCGCCGACGTCCCCTTCCACGGCGGCGAGGCGACGCCCCTGTGGCTCAGGATCCCGCAGCAGGTCCTGTACGTCGCCGTCGCGCTCTGGGTGGCCAGGTCGGCCGACACCACCCTGACGCACCGCGTGCAGAGCTCCCCGCGCCCCCGCACCGGGAGCTCGGAACCGGTCCCCCGCTGAACGCGAACCGGCCCGGCGTCAGACCCGACCGGCACTCCGCCTGCGGAACCAGTGCCGACGACCTCGGATGAACGTCACCACGAAGAGGAGCCGATGACAGCCGAGGACAGTCGAGGACATAGAAAAGCCGGTCAGGCCGAACCTGACCGGCTACCTAACCGTTTGGATCAGCCGCCTTCGCGGAGGGTGGTCGTCTCGACCTTCTCCAGCCGCTTGATCTTCTTGGTCGTCTTCTTGTCGTCCTCGACCTGATCCACCTTCCGCATGGTGCCTCCCGATCGGGATGACATCTGCGGCACAGTAAGGCGCGCCCCGTGCAAGTGATCTCACGGAGGGAATCACTGACGGGAAATACACCAGTCTGTGGCTGTTCGGCGTAGAACCGGCGCCTCCGGCCGGGCCGAGCGGGGGTAAGGCGCCCTCACTCCTCCCGGAGTCCCTCCGGCCGCAGCGTCCGGCGCAGGATCGGCCGGGCGGCCCGAGCCACCAGCGTCGCGGCCAGCACCCCGATCCCCACCATGAGCACCCCCCGGGCGGCGGCGACCGCGAACGCCTCCGGCACCTCGCGGTAGATGTCCCACACCGACGAGACAACCACTCCCACTCCCGCGACGGCGGCCACGACGCACACCGGCAGCGCGGCGATGAGCGCCTGCCGGGTGAGGACCCGGCCCAGCGCGGGACCGGGCACCCCGGAGGCGGCGAGGGCCGCGTACGAGTGCCGGTGATCCAGCAGGTCCTCCGCCTGGTGCGCCACGAGGGCGGCGGCCGAGGTGACCAGCGCGACGAGCAGGGCGAGGTCCACGAGCAGGTAGGCCACGGCCCAGGAGGTATCGATGCCGCCCCGGAAGAGGATGAACCCCTGCTGGGCGCCGACCCCGGAGCCGAAGAACACGGTCAGTCCCACCACCGACAGCGCGCGGGCCCACCCCCGGGGATCGGTCCCGACCATCCGGGCGGCCAGCAGGGTCTCCGCCGCCCCGGTGCGGTCACCGATCCGCCGGGCGGCCAGCCTGATCAGCCACGCGGCGCCGAGGACCAGGCCGAACAGCAGGAGCACCGGGCCGGCCGTCACGGACAGCACCGCGACGTACGCCCCGCCGGGGAACCTGCCCTCGCCGGTGAGCCCGGCGACGAGCAACCCGGCACCCACCGCCACCAGCACCAGGTCGAGTGCCCTGGGACCGGCCGGGGGCGTCCGCCGGACCACGCCCAGCGGAGAGGTCACCACGTGCCTCCCCGCCGTCAGCCCGGACAGCGTCCCGGCGAGCGTCACCGCGACGAGGATCGTCAGGATCTGCGCCGGCGGGACCAGGGGCACCGCGCCCTCCAGCGACCACGCCAGCGTCAGGTTCATCGCCAGGTACAGCGCGATGCCGCACACCCCGCCCAGCAGTGTCCGCCACCCGCTCTCGTACGCCCCGAGCAGGCGCACCTCGCGCGGGGTGGCCCCGGCCAGCCGGAGCGCGGCCAGCCGCCGCTCCCTCGTCGCGCTGGCCAGGCGGCTCACCTGGTGGAGGAAGGCCATGGTGGGCACGACCAGCAGGGCGAGTGCCAGCGCGGTGAGCAGTCTCGCGTCCTGGCTGGAGAAGAAGCCCAGGTAATCGATCGGTGTCTCGACGAGGTAGCCTTCGGGGGCACGGGACAGCCGGAGCCCGAACGCCAGCAGGTTCGCCCCCGCGCACAGCAGGAAGGTCGCGAGCGCCGCCCCCGCGGTCATGAGACGCCCCCGTACCCGCTCGCGCCGTGACCCGCCCCTGGCGAGCATCCGCATCACGGCGATCACACGGTCACCCCGGTCGTCCTGCCGTCGCGCAGCGCGATCTCCCGGTCGGCGTAGGCGGCCACCCGGTTGTCATGGGTGACGATCACCAGGGTGGCGCCGTCCGCGCGCGCCGTGCCGACGAGCTCGTCCATCACCCGCTCTCCGGCCAGCGAGTCGAGCGCGCCGGTCGGCTCGTCGGCGAAGACCACCCGCGGGCCGGTGACCAGCGCGCGGGCCACGGCGACCCGCTGCAGCTGGCCGCCGGACAGCTCGCCGGGCCGCCGGTCCGCGCAGTCGGCCACGCCCAGCCTCTCCAGCCGGGACCGGGCGGCGAGCAGCGACTCCCGGCGTCCGTGCCGGTTGAACAGCAGCGGCAGCGCCACGTTCTCCTGCGCGGTCAGCTCGGGGACCAGCCGGCCGGACTGGAAGACGACACCGAAGCTCTGCCTGCGCAGGCTCGTCCGGCCGGTCTCGTCGAGGGTGTCGACGCGCCGCCCGTCGAGGTGGACCTCCCCCGACTCCGGACGGATGATCCCTGCCAGGCAGTGCAGGAGGGTGGACTTGCCGGAGCCGCTCGGCCCGGTGATCGCGACGATCTCCCCGTCGCCGATCTCCACGGACACACCGTCCAGCGCGACGGTCCTGGCGAAGGTCTTGCGCAGCGCGCGTGCCTCAAGCATCGATCTCCTCCTTGAGATCCGCGAGTCGTTCCATGGTCGTCTCGATCCAGCGCAGGTCGGCGTCGAGGTGCTGGAGCGCGTGGTCGGCGGCGAGCGCCTGCGCGGGCGACCCCGAGGCCCGCTCCGCGGTGAGCTCGCGCATCCGCGCCAGATGGGCGGCGCGCTGCCTGACCAGGTAGCCGTCGGCGGCGCCACCGGCCACGATGGCCACCACCACGCGCGAGACGAGCGCGCTGGACACGTGCGGCGCGGGCGCCTCCACCTGTTCCAGCCATCGGGCCAGCTCGGCCAGCCCCTCCTCGGTGATCGCGTACACCGTGCGCTCCGGACCGCTCTCCCGCACGGTCTCCGTCACCTCGGCGAACCCGTCCCGCTGCAGACGCTGCAGCGTCGCGTAGACCTGTCCGTACGCGAGCGGCCTGGCGCCCGGCAGGCGCTGGTCATGCTCGCGTTTGAGTTCGTACCCGTGCTTGGGCCGCTCCGCGAGCAGCCCGAGCATCACGTGTCCGGTCGACATGCCGAGACTATACATTCAATACATACACTGAGCGAATAGTCGGGCGGTCGATCACCCCGCGCGATCGGATCCGAAAGCCGGTCAGGGCGGATCCACCCAGGTGACCACGCCGTGCCTGTGCCGGCTCACCGGTGGCCGGGCGCGGCGAGGCGGCCTCGAAACGGTGCGGCTGCCGTCCGGCATATCCGCTCGGCGGAACGAGGGAGAGGGCGGCCACCCGGCGTCAGGTGAACCCGTGGCGCCGGTCGTCACACTGGCGGGTGCGGGGAAGTCCGGGTCCGGGGAAGCCCGGGTGCGGGTAAATCGAAATGCCAGGAAATCGGGGTGGCCGGGAAACGCGACGTTGCCTTGGTGCGTTCGTAGCACTACGGTTGAGTTTGTGACTGCCGGGTCGGCCTTGGGCCAACAGCGAGTAGGGCACCCGGCCGAGGCGTGAGCCCCGGGCGGGCCAGAGGCCCCCCTTTCCTTCCTTCCGCGCGTTCGGCGCGACATTTCTCCGTGGATTCCCCCTTCCGCGATCCCACACGTGATTTCCGTGTGTCGTGTGGCCTCCGCGTGCGGGGTTCCACGTGCCGCGTGGCTCCCGCCTGTGGTTTCCGCACTCCAGCGGCTTCCACGTTCCGCGTGATACCCGCGTGATACCCGCGTGCTCTCACGGTGCCGGTCGTCGCCGGTCGTCGCCGGTCACCGTGCCCCTCACGCCATTCACGAATCGGCCCCGGCGGTGAATCGCCGATCCGGCCGATTGTCCGGCGTGCCTTTCCTGATTTCCCGCACCACGGTCGCTGTCGCCACGTGGTGATTTCGTCATGCCCGCGAACAACCGCGGGACCATCAATCCTGGAGAAGAAAACAGAGAATGCCGATCGATTTCAACCAGCAGATCATCGAGGAGTTCCGCGCCAACGGCGGGCGGGTCGGCGGCCCCTTCGAGGGGGCCCGGCTGCTCCTGCTGACCACCGTCGGGGCGCGGTCCGGCGCCCGGCACACGACCCCGCTCGGCTACCTTCCCGACGGCGGTGAACGAGTGCTGGTCATCGCCTCGGCCGGTGGCGCGCCGAACCACCCGGCCTGGTTCCACAACCTGGTGGCCAATCCCGTCGTCACGGTCGAGGACGGCATCTTCACCTACGAGGCGCGAGCCGTCGTCCTGGAGGGCGCCGAACGCGACCGCCTCTTCGCCCGCGCGGCCGAGGCCGACCCGGGGTGGGCCGACTACCAGGCCAAGACGACACGTGTCATCCCGGTGGTCGCCCTCCATGCCGGGGGCGGTCCGCCGAAGGCGTCGTCGGCGAGCGAGGCTCTCCGGCTGGTCCACGACATGTTCCGGCGAGAACTCTCCCTGATCCGCAAGGAGGTCACCGAGTCGGGTCCCGGACTCGGCGCCCAGCTGCGGGTGAACTGCCTCACCCTCTGCCAGGGGCTGCACAACCACCACACCGGTGAGGACATCGCGCTGTTCCCCTTCCTCGCCGGGCGCTATCCCGAACTCACCCCCACCCTCGAGCGGCTGAGCCGGGAGCACGAGAAGATCGCGGCCCTCATCGAGGAACTGCGGGAGGTCATCTCCGCCGAGGGCGCGGATCCCCCGCTGGTGCTCTCCGAGGTCGAGCGGCTCACCGACGAGCTCGAAAGGCATCTGGCCTACGAGGAGGAGCAGCTGATCCCGATCCTCGACACGTAGGAGCCCGCCGCCCGCGTACCGGTGACGGCCACCGTCGCCGGTGCGCGGGTCACCTGCCGGAGGAGGCGGCACGCCGTTCCGGGTCCTCCGCCCCCCATGTTGCCGATCCGGCAAATAACTTTGCCGGATTCCGGAGGATGGGCGGATCATGTGCGGTGAACGGAGGTATCACAAATGACCGTACAAGCGGAACAGGCCGTGACCGCCGCCCCCTCGGGTGTGGAACGGCGCTACGACGTCGTGGTCGTCGGCGGTGGCGCCGCCGGGTTGAGCGGGGCGCTCACCCTGGCCCGAGCACGGCGCTCGGTGCTGGTGATCGACGCGGGCCGGCCGCGCAACGCTCCGGCGTCCCACGTCCACTCCTACCTGACGCGCGACGGCGTACCCCCTGCGGAGCTAGCGGCCCTGGGGCGCGCGGAGGTGACCGGCTACGGCGGCGAGATCGTCGAGGGTGACGTCGTGACGGCCGAGCGCCTGGACGCCGGGGGCTTCCGCGTCGTCCTCGAAGGCGGCTCCGCGGTCGTGGCGGACCGGCTGCTGGTGACCACCGGCCTGGTCGACGAACTGCCCGAGGTGCCGGGCCTGGCGGAGCGCTGGGGGCGCGAGGTCCTGCACTGCCCGTACTGCCACGGCTGGGAGGTACGCGACCAGGCGATCGGCGTCCTGGCCACCGGACCGCTCGCGGTCCACCAGGCCCTGCTGTGGCGGCAGTGGAGCGAGGACGTGACCCTCTTCTCGCACACCACGACCGACTCCGGCGACCTCGGCGACTTCAGTGACGAGGAGTACGAGCGGCTGGCCGCCCGCGACATCGCCGTGGTGGACGGGCGGGTGACGGCGCTGGAGGTGACGGACGACCGGCTCACCGGCGTACGCCTCGCCGACGGCCGGGTGATCTCCCGCCAGGTCCTCGTGGTGACCCCGCGCCTCACCGCCCGCTCCGGCGTCCTCACCGGCCTGGGCCTGGAGACGACCGACCAGGAGATGGGCGGGTACGTGGTCGGCAGCTACGTCGCCGCCGACCCGTCCGGGGCGACGGCGCTGCCCAGGGTGTGGGTGGACGGAAACGTCACCACCCTGACCGATCAGGTCATCGCCGCCGCCGCCGCGGGCGGGCGGGCCGCCGCGGCGATCAACGCCGACCTGGTCGCCGAGGAGACCCGCCGGGCCGTCGCCGCCCGCCGCGACGATATCTCCGCCCGCGACGCCGCCGACCGGCACGACCACGCGCATGACCACGCCCATGACCACGCGCACGGAGACGCCCGGGAGGGTGACCCGGCGGACGGCCCCGTCTCGGACGAGGAGTTCTGGGACCGCCGCTACGCCGGAAGCGACCGGGTCTGGAGCGGGAACCCCAACACCATCCTGGTCCGCGAGATCACCGGCCTGGAGCCGGGCACCGCCCTGGACCTGGGATGCGGTGAGGGAGCCGACGCGATCTGGCTCGCGCGGCGGGGATGGCGTGTCACCGCCACCGACATCTCCGGCGTCGCCCTCGAGCGCGCGGCCCGGCACGCGGCGGCGGAGGACGTCGCCGACCGGATCGACTGGCAGCGGCACGACCTGGGGGCGTCCTTCCCCGACGGTGTCTTCGATCTCGTCTCCGCCCATTTCCTGCACTCCCTCGGCGACATGCCCCGCGAGAAGATCCTGCGGACCGCCGCCTCGGCGGTCGCGCCCGGCGGGGTGCTCCTCGTGGTCGGGCACGCGGGGTTCCCCTCCTGGGAGCGGAATCCCCACCCCGGCGTGCACCTTCCCACGCCGCAGGAGGTCCTCGAATCCCTTGAGCTCCCGGACGGGGAGTGGGAGGTGCTGCTCTGCGAGGAACACGAGCGGATCCAGAACGACCCCGAGGGGCGGCCCACCACCCGTACGGACAACGCGCTCAAGGTCCGGCGCCTGTGAGCGGCCGAACGGCACCGGGTCCCGTAGGGTGACGTGCCGTCAGTGCGGCCCGCGTTTGCCCGGTGTCCAGAACGGCTTGACCTTGATCGAGGTACGCGGCCAGTTACGCTCCCGCACGAGGTGGTCGCGGACCATCTGGCAGGTCCTGGCCTCCCCCGCCACGTAGGCGGCCCCCTCGCCGCCGGGAAGGTCGAGGTCGGCCACCGCCGCGAGCAGCGTCCGGGAGGAGGCCGCCGACGCCCCGTCACGGTGGACGCGTCCGGGTCAGCGGGCCACGGCGCCGCTTTCCCGGGTGTCCGGCAGGTCCAGGCTGTCCCGGAGCCTGGTCGGCTTGAGGAAGAGCGCGGCGACGACACCCACCGCGGCGATCGCGGCGGAGATCAGGAAGATGTGCCCCGTGGCGTCGCCGTACGCCACGCGCACGACGGTCCTCGCGGCCTCGGGCAGCGCCTGGAGGTTGAGGGTGCCGCCCTCCGAGCCGGACGGCCGGATGCCCGCCCTCTGGAAGCCCTCGGCGATGCCGGTGGCCACCCTGTTGGCCAGGACCGCGCCCAGGACCGAGACCCCGATCGTGCCGCCCAGCGAGCGGAAGAAGGTGACGGCCCCGCTGGCGGCGCCCAGCTCCCGCAGCGGGACGACGTTCTGGATGACCAGCACCAGGTTCTGCATGGACATGCCGACGCCGATGCCGACCAGCAGCATCGCGGCCGACACGAGCACCAGCGAGGTCTCGTGGTCGATCACGGACAGGCCGAGGAAGCCGACGGTGAGCACGACGGAACCCGCGACGATGTACGGCTTGACGCTGCCGCTCCTGGACACGAGCGCTCCGGAGACCGCCGAGGACAACAGCACGCCGAGCATCAGCGGGATGGTCAGCAGCCCGGCCTCGGTGGGGGTGTAGCCCCGGCCGATCTGGAAGTACTGGCCCAGGAAGACCGATCCGCCGAACATCGCCATGCCCACCGCGAGGCTGGCGAGGATGGCCAGGGCGGGGTCGCGCATGCGGACGATGTGCAGCGGCACGATCGGCTCCTTGACCCGTGACTCCACCCACACCGCGGCGGCCAGGATCACGATCCCGCCGCCGACCATGGCCGCGGTCTGCCAGGAGATCCAGTCGAAGGAGTTGCCGACGAAGGTGATCCAGATGAGCAGGACGCTCACGCCCGCGGCGATCAGTGTGGCGCCCGCGTAGTCGACCTGGGTGTCCGGCCGCCGGACCGTGACCACGTGGAGCGTCTTGTGCAGCAGGAGGAAGGCGACGGCCGTGAACGGCACGGCGATGAAGAAGCACCAGCGCCAGCCCAGCCACGAGGTGTCGGCGATCAGGCCGCCGAGGAGCGGGCCCGCCACGGTGGCCACGGCCATCACGGCGCCGAGGTAGCCGTTGTAGCGTCCCCGCTCCTTGGGACTGATCATCGCGGCGATGACGACCTGGACCAGGACCTGAAGGGCTCCCATACCGAGGCCCTGGATGGCGCGGAAGGCGATGAGCTGACCGGTGTTCTGCGCGAATCCGCAGGCCAGCGAGCTGAGCATGAAAATGACGATGGAGATCTGGATGAGCAGTTTCTTGCTGAACAGGTCGGCCAGCTTGCCCCAGACCGGGGTGGACGCGGTCGCGGCGAGCAGCGACGCGGTGACCACCCACGTGTACTGGGACTGGGTGCCGTCGAGCGCGCCGATGATCTGCGGCAGCGCCACCGACACGATCGTGGCGCTGATCATCGCCACGAACAGGGCGAGCAGCAGGCCGCTCAGTGCTTCGAGAATCTCGCGATGGCTCATCGGCTCCGCGCCGGGTGGCGCGACCGCTTGTGTGCTCACGCACAACCTCCGAACAAATACCAGTGATCTATTAATCGGACAGACCGTGACAACATACATGCCCACTGAGAAAGTTTGCGCAGTGGGCACACTTAGTCGGGCAGTAGGCTGTTCACGTCATGCAGATCACAGCGGGGTTGCGCGAGCGCAAGAAGGCCGAGACGCGGCAGGCGGTCCACGAGGCCGCCCTACGGCTGACCGCCGAGCACGGCCTGGAGCACGTCACCGTCGAGGCCATCGCAGACGCGGCCAACATCTCGCGGCGGACCTTCTCCAACTACTTCGCCAGCAAGGAGGACGCCCTGCTCTACGGCGACGAGCAGCGCATCCGCCTCCTGGTCGAGCGGATCCGCACCCGCCCCGCCGAGGAATCGGCCTGGCGGGCACTGCACGGCGCCGTCCGGGACTCCTACGGCGAGCTGGGCGGGCCGGAGAGGGAGTGGGCGATCCGCGCCAGGCTCGCCAAGAGGCACCCCTCGCTCCTGGCCAGGCAGCTGGCGAGCCACGCCAACCTCGAACGCGAGCTCGCCCAGGTCATCGCCGAACGCGGCGACCACGGCGACCACGGCACCGCCACCCGCCCCCGGGTGATGGCCGCGGCCTTCCTGGTCGCGATGCGCATCGCCACGCACATGTGGACCGACGAGCAGGAGTCCCGCCCCCTGGTGGAGATCATGGACGACGTCCTCGACGAGATGGCCCGCCCCTTCGACACGGACCCGCCCACCCACCGATCATGACGATCCGGCGGAACGACCACGGCCGACGGTGGGCACGGCGAGCCGGTCCTCCCCCGCGTTCCCCTGGACCGGACGCGTCCCGGATCTCCCGGGAACGAGGTCACGCGAAGATCATCTGGGCGAGGGTGAGCCCGGCGAACACCGCCCCCAGGCCGGCGACGATCGAGGCGGCGACGTTGGCCACGGCGAAGAGGACCGCGCCGCTCTCGGCCAGCCGCAGCGTCTCGTAGGAGAACGTCGAGTACGTGGTCAGCGCCCCGCAGAAACCGGTGCCGAGAAGCAGGTACGCACCGGCGCCCACCGCCCCGGACAGCGCCGCCCCGGTCAGGGCGCCCAGGATGAGCGAGCCGACCACGTTGACGGCGAAGGTGCCCCAGGGGAAGACCGTGTCGTGGCGGGCCTGCACGGCCCGGTCGGTCAGGTAGCGCAGCGGCGCTCCGACGGCACCGCCGAGCAGCACCGCGAGCCAGCTCTGCGGCCCGCTCACACCGCCGTCCCGCCCCGGCGAACGACCTCGACCTCGTCCAGGATGGCCAGCCCCTCGGCGGGGAGGTCGTCCAGCCGAGGCAGGAAGGCGCGGATCCGCTCCTCGGTGTCGATGATCGTGACAACCACCGGCAGGTCGTCGGCCATCGACAGCAGCCGGGTGGTGTGCACCGTCGAGGTGGCGCCGAAGCCCTCGACGCCCCGGAAGACGGACGCCCCGGCCAGCCCCGCGGCGTGGGCACGGTGCACGATCTCGGTGTACAGGGGTCGGTGGCACCAGGTGTCGGTGTCGTCGACGAAGACCGTCAACCTCAGTGCCCGTCCGGCTGGAATCATCGCGCTCTCCTTCCCGTTCTCCCCGCTCTCCCCGGCCTCGCCGCTCTCGCCAGGAGCCCGCGGGTGGCCCACGCGCCGGCCGTCACCGCGACCAGGGCCGCCACGAGCGTCACCGCCAGATAGCCGAGCGCCAGGTCGATCCGGCCGCCGGAGACCAGGCGCTCGATGTCCAGGCAGTAGGTGGAGAAGGTGGTGAAGCCGCCCAGCACGCCGGTGGCCAGAAACGGCCGCGTCCAGGCCGGCGCCGTCCACGCCTCGGTGAGCGCGACCAGGAGAACACCGATCAGCAGGCTACCCGCCACGTTGACCCCCAGCGTGGTCCACGGGAAGGACCCGGCCGCGGTGGGCCACAGCAGGGCGGCGCCGTAGCGGGCCCCCGTACCGATCGCGCCACCGGCGGCGATCACCGCCAGGACGACGCGATGCGGGCGGCGGGACTCCCCGCGCCCGCGCGCGCCGGGCGGATCGGCGTCGAGGTCGACGTCGGGATCGATGGGCTCGGTCGCCACCGTGAACCTCGCCTGGCTCGGACGCATACCTCTTCTCCCCACACGTGCTGGACGCCCGGCCTGGCTGCGCGGGCACGACCTGTCACGGGTAGGGACCGTTGGCGGCAGCGGGTGCCGCGGTTGGACGCGGCGGGCCCCACCGCCGCGGGACCCCGGTATCTGCGGGGTCCTCACCCCTCAGCCTAGCGTGACCGCTTCACGATCACCCGTACGCCCGCCGAGGCCCGTGGTCGAGGGACTCGAACACGGCGACCGCCTCGGATGGCGGAAGCCCGGCCCTCGCCGTCCCCGCGGCGACGATCATGCTGGTGGTGCCGGTGATCCGGCGCTCGCCATCCCGGGGTCGTCCGCGAGGGCGACCTGGAGTGCCTAGAGTGAGGGGATGGATCCGAAACCGCAGGTGGGCACGGTCGGTCTGGTGCTTCATCCGACCAAGCAGGTGGACCGGTCGATCAGTACGATCGTCGAGACCTCCCGGCACCGCGGTTCTCGACTGCTCGCCCGCGAGATCGACCGGGACCGCGTACCGGCCGAGGTCGAGGTCGTCCCCGAGGCTCGGTTCGTGGCCGAGGTGGACGGTCTCGTCGCCCTGGGCGGCGACGGCACGATCCTGGGGGCGATGCGGCTGATGATCGGCCGGCCCGTGCCCGTGCTCGGAGTCAACCACGGCAATCTGGGTTTCCTCGCCGAGGTTCACCCGACCCAGCTGCCCTCGGCGCTGGCGCGGCTGAGGGCCGGTGAATTCACCATCGAGCAGTACGCGGCCCTGCGGGTGGACGCCGGTGAGACGCGGCTGGCGACCCGGTCCGGCTTCAACGACCTGGTGCTGGGCCGGCCGCCCCGCGCCGGGGCCGTCTCCCTCGATCTGGCCGTCAACGGTCTCCAGTACGGCTACTACCGGGCCGATGCCGTGGTCGTCTCGACCCCCACCGGCTCCACCGCCTACAACTACGCGGCCGGCGGCCCGATCCTGTCCCCGTCGTCCAGCGCCCTGGTCATCACCCCGGTCGCCCCCATGTCCGGCATCAGCCGGCCGGTCGTGCTGGGCGCGGCCGATCACGTCCGGCTCACCGTGGCGGCCGACAGCGCGCCCGTCACCGTCGACATCGACGGAACCCCGGCCGGTGAGCTCGGGTACGGCGAGGAGGTGAGCGTCACCATGCGCGCCGAGGCCGGGCAGGTGGTGAGGCTCTCCGGGGGCGAACACACCAACCGCAGCCGGGTCAAGCTCAGCCTGCTCGACCTGCCCCTGCGCCCGGACCAGCTGTTGGAGCTGATTCCCCCCGAGTTGCGCCGCCGGGCCGAGGCCGCGACCGGCGGCCGCCGGGCCACCACACCGCCCGATGACCCGACACCCGCCTGATCCCCGTCCCGTTTGACGTTCCAGAGCTCGTGGACGAAACCGTCGACGACGACACCCGCGTGCCGCGCGCCGGCTCCGGCAGCCTCGGCCGTCTCGCGGTCCGGGTGGCCGCGTTCGGCGTCGAGTTCGAGGTCCGGGAGCCACCCGAACCGCTGACCGCCCGCACGCATCGGGCCGCATAACGGAATCGAGACGGGACAGCACAGGCACCGAGCAGGCTCGACGCCGCGAAGTGACCGGGGAGAGCGGGATCCGCCGCCGGTCTCACCTCACCGGAATCCCGTGGTGCGATCCCGCACTATGACGTCCATGCGATTACTATTTGTAAACTTTCCTGTTGACAAAATTCCTGTCCGCGTGTTTGGATCCGAGTTAATTTAAGAGGTGAAGTTAATCGGGTGTTCCCCCGGGCCGCTGGAACGGCCCCCGGGAGCCCGTCACCTCACCGTACGGGCCAGCGGGTCCTCGTGCGTCAGGAACGCACTCCGCGGTACCCGAAAAGAAGAGAAGAGCCACCGTGACCTCGCAGCACCCCCCATCGCCGCTCCCCAGCGCGGTCGCCGCACCGGCCCGCGCCACCGGGCCCGCCACGCCACCGGCCGGGCGCGCCCGCACCTCGTCCGCGTCACGGCAGGATCCCAGGAGGCTCGGATGAGACACATCCTCATGGCACTCGCCGTGGTCGCGGCGTTCCTGGTCGGGCTGCCCGGCCCGGCGCAGGCCGCCCCGCCGACCGGGCTCACCACCGTGATCAGCCGCAACAGCGGCAAGTGCGTGGACGCGCGGGCCGCCGCGACCGCCAACGGCACCGTCGTCCAGCAGTACGCGTGTAACGGCTCGACCGCCCAGCTCTGGCAGTTCCAGCCGACCAGCGGCGGGTTCTACCGGGTCAACAACGGCAACAACACCGCCCAGGCGTGGGACGTCGTGAACGTCTCCACCGCCGACAGTGCCCCGATCCAGCTCTGGTCGTACTCTGGCGGCAACAACCAGCAGTGGCAGGCCGTGGAGGAACCCGGCGGCTTCTACCACTTCGTCAACCGGCACAGTGGCAAGTGTCTCGACGTGCCGGGCGCCTCGATCGGGGACAGCGTGCAGTTCCAGCAGTACACGTGCAACGGCACGACCGCCCAGTCCTTCAGCCTGGGCAACCCGCCGCCGACCGGGAACAACCCCGACCTCGGCCCGAACGTGAGCATCTTCGACCCGTCGACGCCCACCGCGACCATCCAGGCCAGGCTCAACTCGGTCTTCAGCCAGCAGCAGACCAACCAGTTCGGCGGCAACCGCTTCGCCCTGCTGTTCAAGCCCGGCTCGTACTCGGTGGACGCCAACATCGGCTTCTACACGCAGATCGCCGGTCTGGGCCTGTCGCCGGACAACGTCACCATCAACGGCACCGTGCACGCAGAGGCCGACTGGTTCCAGGGCAACGCGACCCACAACTTCTGGCGCGGCGCGGAGAACCTGTCGGTCACCCCGCCGTCGGGCAGCGACCGCTGGGCGGTCTCCCAGGCCGCCTCGTACCGGCGGATGCACCTGCGCGGCAACCTGCAGCTCGACGACGGCGGCTGGTCGAGCGGCGGCCTCATCGCCGACTCGAAGATCGACGGCCAGGTCAGGTCGGGCTCGCAGCAGCAGTGGCTGTCGCGCAACGCCGAGTGGGGCAGCTGGACAGGCTCCAACTGGAACATGGTGTTCGTCGGCGTCAACAACCCGCCCGCGGGCAACTTCCCGAACCCGCCGTACACCAGGGTCGCGACCACGCCGGTCGTGCGGGAGAAGCCGTTCCTGTACGTCGACCAGGCCGGCGCCTACCAGGTGTTCGTGCCGGCGCTGCGGACGAACTCCACCGGCACGACGTGGTCCGGCGGCAACCCGGCGGGCACCTCGATCCCGATCAACCAGTTCTTCGTCGTCAAGCCCGGCCACACCGCGGCGGACATCAACGCGGCGCTCGCACAGGGGCTGAACCTGCTGTTCACCCCGGCCGTCTACCACCTCAACGACACCATCAGGGTGACCCGGGCCAACACCGTCGTGCTCGGCCTGGGCCTGGCCACGCTGATCCCCGACAACGGCGTGACCGCGATGACCGTCGCCGACGTGGACGGCGTCAAGGTCGCCGGACTGCTGATCGACGCGGGCACGACCAACTCGGCCATGCTGATGCAGGTCGGCCCCACGGGAGCGTCGGCGAGCCACGCCGCCAACCCGACGTCGCTGCACGACGTGTACTTCCGGGTCGGCGGCGCCGCCGTCGGCAAGGCCACCCAGAGCCTCGTCGTCAACAGCGACAACGTGATCGGCGACCACCTGTGGATCTGGCGCGGCGACCACGGCAGCGGCATCGGCTGGAACACCAACACCGCCGCCAACGGGCTCACCGTCAACGGCGACGACGTCACGATGTACGGCCTGTTCGTCGAGCACTACCAGCAGCACCAGACCGTCTGGAACGGCAACGGCGGCCGGACGTACTTCTACCAGAACGAGATGCCCTACGACCCGCCCAACCAGGCAGCCTGGATGAACGGGAGCACGCAGGGCTACGCCGCGTACAAGGTGGCCAACACGGTCACCACGCACGAGGCGTGGGGCCTGGGCAGCTACTGCTACTTCAACGTCAACCCGGGGGTGGTCGCGGCCCGCGCGTTCGAGGTGCCGAACACGCCGGGGGTCCGCTTCCACAACATGGTGACGGTCTCGCTCGGCGGCGTCGGCACGATCCGCAACATCATCAACACGACGGGCGGCCCGTCCAACTCCAGCACCAACGTGGCCAACCTGGTCAACTACCCCTGATCGAACCTCCCGCCGCGTTCCAGAGCCGCTTCGGGGTCCTGGAACGCGGCGCCCGGCCGCGCGGCCGGAAGCCCTGCTGTGACATCCGCCGCGAGGTGTCCGGCCGGGAGCCGACCCTCGAAGGACGCGTCGGGGGCTGACCCTCCGAAGGACGCGGAACGGGTGGAGACGAAGAACGAGCCCCTCCCCGGGTGGGGAGGGGCTCGTCGACGATCAACGACTACAGCGCGCCTCTGCCGTAGTAGCCCCCCAGCTTGTCGCGGTAGTCGGGCTCCCGGTAGGTCGCCTCGTCGAACTCCGGCGCGTCCTTGATCTCCTGCTTGGTACGCGAGACGTAGATCTTGCGCTCCTGCGGATCGATCTGGTGCACGGTGCCGGCCGGTAGCACGACCTTCTTGCCGAAAATCCAGAAACCGGTGTCGACGACGATGTAGCTGTCACCCACCGCGTTGCTCTCCTCGTCCACCGAGCCGATCTTGCCGTCGGTGGCCTCCACGTCGAACCCCACGAGATCCAGCGTCTGCTCGCCACTGTAGGCCTCGGGGCGGTAGCTCCACACGTTCTCCGTCATGGCGTTTCTCCTCGTCAGCGAAGGTAGAACACCCGCCTTCTACCCGTCGCGCCCGCGCTAAACAGGCCGTGGGGGATCGGGAGCCGTCCCGAAGAGAGCCCCTGTCCTTCCCGGCGAGGTCGAAGCCCGAATCCGCCGCCGAGAACCGCCGCGGTCATCTCGCGGCGAAGTACTCCGCCACGATCCGGGTGTGCAGCGGGAACGCCAGCTCTCGTGGCCCGTCGATCAGCAGCCACTCCGTCGTCTCGTCCGTCGGCACGACCGGCGGAAGGTCCGCCGCGCCGGTCCGCGGGCCCAGGGCGAAGACCAGCACGGTGCCGTCGGGAGCGCTGAGCACGTCGAGGAGCCGCACGCCGTCCGCGTCGACGACGACACCCGTCTCCTCGCGAAGCTCCCGGACGGCCGCCTGCTGCCAGGACTCGCCCATGTCGACGAAGCCACCGGGCAGGGCGAGGGCGCCCCGGTGCGGTTCGACGCCACGGCGGACCACCAGCAGGCCGTCGTCCACCGGCAGCACCATCACCGCGACCGGCAGCGGGTTGAGGTAGGAGGTGTTCCCGCAGCCGGAGCAGGTGCGCGGCCACGCCTGGCCGGGGGCGAAGGCTCCGCCGCAGAAGGAGCAGTGCGAGTTCCTGATCGTCACGATCGTGAGATTAGACCAGAACGAGGTCCTGGCTCACCCTCCCGCCCTCGCCGGGGATCCTCGACGGGAGCGGACCGGGGATCGGCGTCAAGGCGCCGCCCGGCGCGACGTCCCCTTCGCGCGGAGGGCAGACTTTCCCCCGTGAAGCGAATCCTCATCATCGGCATCGGCGCGGGAAACCCCGACCACCTCACCCTCCAGGCGGTCAAAGCCATCGCGGCGGCCGACGTGTTCTTCATCCTCGACAAGGGAGAGGCCAAACACGACCTCGTCCAGCTCCGGCAGGACCTCGTCGACGCGCACGCCCGCGCCCCGTACCGGCTGGTCGAGGCCCGCGACCCCGACCGCGACCGGACCACCCCCGCCTACGCGGGCGCGGTGGAGGACTGGCGGTCGCGCCGGGCCGACATCTACGAGCGGCTCGTCCGCGACGAGCTCGGCGACGGCGAGACCGGCGCGTTCCTCGTCTGGGGCGACCCCTCCCTCTACGACAGCACGCTGGCCATCGTCGAGGAGGTCCTCGGCCGGGGCACGGTCCGGTTCGAGTACGACGTCGTACCCGGTATCAGCAGCGTGTCCGCGCTGGCCGCCCGGCACCGCACCAGTCTGACCCAGGTCGCGCGGCCCCTGCACATCACCACGGGCCGCCGCCTGTCCGAGGAGGGCCCCGGCGAATCCGACGACATCGTCGTCATGCTCGACGCCCGCCACGCCTTCGCCTCCCTGCCCGACGCCGACGGCTTCGAGATCTACTGGGGCGCCTATCTCGGCACCCCCGACGAGATCCTGGTGGCCGGGCCGGTCGAGGAGGTCGCCGGCCGGATCCGCGACGTCCGCGCCGAGGCCAGGGAGCGCAAGGGCTGGATCATGGACACCTACCTGCTGAGGCGGGCACCCCACGCGGAGCGTCCCGGGTCTCCCTCCTGACGGGAGCCGCGGTCGTCAGCGTGCCGGGCTCTCGGCGCGGCGGAAAGCCCCCTCGCCGACGAGAGGGGGAGAGTCACGATGTGTTCGTACGGCGGATCGGCTGGGGGTAGTGTTGTCCTCCAGCAATGGACGTGATCGAGGAGGTGAGACCCATTACCGCTGTTTCAGGTCGGGTGCTCCCATCTCACGGCCGCGCGGTCCTTCTGACGTAGGTGACCGAGGGAGCCCCATCGGCATTCCGAAAGGCTCCAATGTCGGCTTTATCGTCATTTCTCCCCCAACCGGTCATCGTCACCAGGCTTCGGGCCGCCGGTTGTGTCTTCGCCGAGGACGAGGCGCGGCTGCTCGTCGCCACGGCGCGGACGCCGTCCGACCTCGCCGCCATGGTGGACCGGCGGGTCGCCGGTCTGCCCCTCGAACACGTTCTCGGCTGGGCGGAGTTCTGCGGGCTGCGGATAGCCGTGGACACCGGGGTCTTCGTGCCCCGCCGCCGCACCGAGTTCCTCGTCCACCAGGCCGTCGCCCTCGCCCATCGGGCCATCGGGCCGAACGACCGCCCCGCCGGTCAGGCCCCCGATCGGCCGTGGATCGTCGTCGATCTGTGCTGCGGTTCCGGCGCGGTGGGCGCCGCGCTGGTCGCGGCCCTGGACCGGGTCGAACTGCACGCCGTCGACATCGACCCCGCCGCGGTGCGCTGCGCCCGGCGCAACGTCGCCGGCGGCCGGGTGTACGAGGGTGATCTCTACGAGCCGCTGCCCGCCGCGCTGCGGGGCCGCGTCGACATCCTGACCGCCAACGCGCCCTACGTGCCCACGGGGGCGATCGGGCTGCTGCCCCCGGAGGCCCGCGTGCACGAACCGAGGGTGGCGCTCGACGGCGGCGCGGACGGGCTGGAGATCCAGCGCCGGGTGACCTCGGCGGCGACACGGTGGCTGGCACCGGGCGGCCACCTGCTGATCGAGACGAGCGAGCGCCAGGCGCCACAGACCGCCGAGGCCTTCGCCCGCAACGGGCTGATCCCGAGGGTGGCCGTCTCCGAGGAGCTGGACGCCACCGTCGTCGTCGGGACCATGCCCGCCCGCGATCGGGAGATCGGCGGGGTCGGGTAGGCTTCGCTGGTGAAAACGCTGTTCACAGCCATGTCCCGATGGCTGTGAACAGCACAACAGCCCCGTTCAGGAGATCCCGCGCATTGTCCGAGAGCCGCGAACGCGCAGCCCCCTCCGCGAGGGGGGATCGCGCCGATCTGCGAGCCGACTGTGAGAGCTGCTTCGCACTGTGCTGTGTCGTGCCCGCCTTCTCGGCCTCGTCGGACTTCGCGATCGACAAGAAGGCCGGGCAGCCCTGTCCCAACCTGCGGACGGACTTCCGCTGCGGCATCCACACACGCCTCAGGGAGAAGGGCTTCCGGGGCTGCACCGTCTACGACTGCTTCGGCGCCGGGCAGAAGGTCTCCCAGGTCACCTTCGGCGGGCAGGACTGGCGGCGGGCGCCGCGGACCGCGAAGCGGATGTCCGAGGTGTTCCCGATCATGCGGGACCTCCACGAGTTGCTCTGGTACCTGAGCGAGGCGCTGACGCTGCGACCGGCCCTCCCCATCCACGGTGAGCTCGGCCTCGCGCTGGAGGAGACCGAACGCCTCACCCGCGACAGCCCCGACGCCCTCGTACGACTGGACGTGGCGGCCCACCGGCGGGAGGTCAACGCCCTGCTGCTGCGGACGAGCGAGCTCGTGCGCGCCGGAGCCGGGCGCGGGAAGAAGGACCGCAGGGGCGCGGACCTCATCGGGGCCAAGCTCAGGGGCGCCGACCTGAGGGGAGCCAACCTGCGGGGCGCCTACCTCATCGGGGCCGACCTCAGGGGCGCCGATCTGAGGACGGCCGATCTCATCGGGGCCGACCTCAGGGGTGCCGACCTCTCGGGCGCCGACCTCACCGGGAGCATCTTCCTGATCCAGTCCCAGCTGGACGCGGCGAAAGGCGACGCCAGGACCACGCTGCCCCCCTCACTCACCCGACCGGCCCACTGGTAGTCCTCCCCGTACTCACCGGTCGCCCCCGGTTCACGGCCGTGCAGGCGCCCGCTCCCGCGCGGGGCGGGTCAGGGCGGAGGACAGGCACGCGGTCGCCACCAGTGACGCGACCCCCGCCAGCGCCATCGCCGCGGAGACCGGTACGAACTCGGCCAGCGTTCCCGTCCCCGAGGCCGCCAGCGCCTGTCCGGCCATCGTGCCGCTGCCCGCCAGCCCGAGCGCCTGCCCCCTGACGCGCTCGGGCACCGCCGCCACGTAACGCTCCTGCGTGCCCAGATGCCCGGCGAACCCGAAAGAGGCCACCGCCACCAGCGCCGTCGCGGCCCACGCGCCCGGCGACAGCGCGAAGAAGAGGTACGGTACCGCCATCAGCGTGAACAGCGGCACCGCCAGCCGGACCCGCTGCTCGGGAGTGGTCCACCGGCCGACCAGCAGATCCCCCGCGAGCATGCCACCGGCGGCCGCGATGAACAGCGCCCCCGCCGAGCCGCCCGCGTACGGCACGTAGAGCGCCTCCGCCCCGACGACCAGCCCGTTCGGCACCCACTGCACGAGCAGCAGCCCACGAAGCCGCCGATCGCCCAGCAGTTCCCCGTTCACCGCCCAGACGCGCCGCCAGGTCTGCCGTTCCGACATCCTCGGCGGCCTGGCCCTCAGCCCCAGCCGCTGCGTGAGCGCCACCAGCACGCCGAGTGCCGCCCCCGCCCACAGTGCCGTGTACGGCCCGGTCACGGCCAGCAGCATCCCGCCGAGGGCGAACCCGGCGATCTGCGTGGCGCCGACCGCGATGTTCAGCGCCGAGCGGCCCAGCACGTAGCCGTTGCCCGGCAGCAGGTCGGCCAGCAGCGCCTGGCGCGCGCCGCCCGCGACGGCGTCGAACAGCCCGCACGCCATGACCAGCACCGGCATCCCCCACACCGGCAGCGCGCCGAGGGCGAGCGTTGCGACCGCGACCGCCCTGGCCAGGTCCCACGAGACCAGCAGCGCCCGGGGCGGCAGCCTGTCGGCCAGCCCGCCGAGCGTCAACGCGCCGACGGCCTGCGGCAGGAAACCCGCGAGGTAGGCCAGCGCGGCCAGGAACGGCGAGCCGGTGTGGGCGTACACCAGCGTGGACAACGCCAGGCTCTCCATGGTCTTGCCCATGACGCTCGCGGCCTGCGCGGCGAACAGCGTCCTGAACTGGCCGACGGCGAAGATCTCCCGATAGGTGTTCACGCGTCGGAGCATGCGGGCCGCCCCGCACGGCGGGCTACTGTTTCGTCAGGAGGCGAAACCCTCGTCGGAAATCATCGCCGGAAACCTCCGCAGGGAGCGAAACCTTGTCCTACCTGGAGTGCACCCCCGAGGACCTGGCGCGCACCCGCTTCGTGATGTCGCCGATGGCCCAGGTGGTCACCGCCCTGCCCCTGCTCGCCGGTGTCCGGCTTCCGCCGGGGATGTCGCGGTGGACGGCCGGGGTGCGCGACCGCTACGAGGCGCTGGTCGCCGCCGACCCCGTCCTGCGGGCCCTGGCCGACCTGCTGGTGGTCACCGACTACGTGCCCGACTTCTTCTGCGTGCCGCCGCCCCGCGTGGACACCACGTTCTCCGAGGAGGCGCTGGCCGTGCGGCGCACGCCGTACCGGAAGGCCCGCGCCGACCTGGAGCTGAGCTACCGGGGCCGGCCGACGGCCGCGGCGCTGGACGTGCCCGACGTCGCCGAGCGGGTGGCCGGGAGCCTGACCGCCGCGTGGAGCGAGCTGATCGAGCCCGACTGGCCGAGGACGCGCGCGCTCCTGGAGCGTGACATCGTGCGGCGGGCGGGACAGCTGGCGGTGTACGGCTGGGCCGAGGTGTTCGACGAGCTGGACGTGCACATGTCGCTGGAGGGCGATCGGATCCTGCTCGGCCGGGTGACCGGCGCCTCGCACCGGCTGGGCGGCGTCGGTCTGGTCCTGATGCCCAACGCGTTCGGCGGGAGGATCGTCTACCTCGACCCGCCGCGCGCCTTCGGGCTCACCTACCCGGCGCGGGGTGTGGCCGCGCTGTGGGAGAGCCGGGTGTCCGCGCCGGGCAGCCTGGCCGCGCTGCTCGGCAGGGGCAGGGCCGCGGTGCTGCTGGAGCTGGCGACGCCCGCGAGCACCAGCCAGCTCGTCGCCAGGCTGGGCATGACGCTCGGCGGCGTCGGCGACCACCTCGCGGTGCTCAGGCGATCGGGGCTGGTCTCGCGCGGCAGGAGCGGGCGGTCGGTGCTCTACGCACGCACCCCGATGGGCGACGCCTTAACGGAATGGAATGCTTGAACGCGGCGAGGTGAGGGAAGCGCGCCAGGAGGAGACCAAGAACGAGGCCGTGGACGTGTTCCGGACGACAGGCGCCGCCGGGTTCCGGTATCCAGGCAGGGGACAGGCCGGAGGCCGCGAGGCGACCGGCCGATCCCACAGACCCGTCGCGCCCATCGGAGACACCACCGTGAGCATCCCCTTGCCTCCCTCGTTCGCCCACCACAAGATCGACGCCGACGGCGTGCGCGTCAACACGTACGTCTCGGGCGACGGCCCGCCGGTGCTGCTGCTGCACGGCTACCCGCAGACCCATCTCATCTGGCATCGGGTGGCGCCCGTGCTCGCCCGCGAGCACACCGTGGTCCTCACCGACCTGCGGGGGTACGGGGACAGCGACAAGCCCCCCTCCGCGCCGGACCACGGCCCCTACTCCAAGCGGGTGATGGCGCACGACCAGCTGCTGGTCATGCGCTCGCTCGGCTTCGACCGCTTCGCGGTGGCGGGCCACGACCGAGGAGCGCGGGTCGGCCACCGCCTGGCCCTGGACGAGCCCCGGGCGGTGACCGGGCTGGCCGTGCTGGACATCGTGCCCACCCGCCACGCGTTCCGGCACACCGACGCCGCGTTCGCGCTCGGCTACTACCACTGGTTCTTCCTCGCCGCGGGCGACGGCGTCCCCGAACGCATGATCGGCGCGGATCCCGGCTACTGGATCCGCGCCCACATGAAGGTCCAGCACGGCGGGACCTCGTTCGACCCGGCGGCCCAGGAGGAGTACGTCCGATGCTTCTCCGATCCGGCGGCCATCCACGCCTCCTGCGAGGACTACCGGGCCGCCGCGAGCATCGACCTGCGTCACGACGACGCCGACGCGGACGCGGGCCGGCGCGTGACCTGCCCCGTACTCGCCCTGTGGGGGGAGCGCGGTTTCGTCGGACGCAACTACGACGTCCTGGACGTCTGGCGGCGGTACGCGGACGACGTGCGAGGCCAGGCGGTGCCCAGCGGTCACTACATCCCCGAGGAGGTGCCCGAGACGACGGCGGAGCTGCTCGGCTCGTTCCTCTCCGGGAGCCCGGTCACGACGCGGCGGTGACCGAGTCCCCCCGATGCCCCTCGATCAGACGTAGTAGCCCTCGACCGGGACGCGCGCCTCGTCGAACAGCGCGGGACCCTCCTGGGACACGTGCGGCCAGCCGCCCCCCGGTTTGAGGCTCGCGAGCTGCTCGTTGGAGAGCGCGAACACGACGCGGCCGAGACCGGACCGTTCGATGGCGCCCGCGCACATGGGGCAGGGCTGGCAGCTGGTGTACATGGTCGTGGCCGCCGCGACGCCGGGGTCGAGCTCGCGGGCCGCCCATCTGGCCAGCTTCAGCTCGGGATGGGCGCTGATGTCGCCGTCGCTGAGGACCGTGTTGTGCTCCTCGGCGAGGACCGTGCCGTCCGGGCCCACCAGCAGCGACCCGAACGGGGCGTCGCCGGTCGCCCGCGCCTTGGCGGCGAGCTCGATGGCCCGGCGAAGATAGTTTTCATCGTTGTTCGTCATGATTGTCCCGTTCGTAGTTGATGTGTGCGCAGATCCCAGTGGGTGGCCACGGTCGCGAGCGCCTGCCAGGCCACCTCCGGGTGGCGCGTCTCCTGCGGGTCGCCGTTGAACGGATCGAGCACGACGGTGCCGGCACCGAGCAGGCGCAGCTGTTCGAGGTCGTCGAGGACCTGGTCGATCGTGCCCTCCCCGGCGAGCCGTCCGGGGACGGTGATCGGGGAATCGGTGAGCCGCAGGGCGATGCGGGGCGCGAACCCGGGCACCGGCAGCCGCTCCTCGTCCGCGATGACCTTCAGCCGGTCCAGCGCCTCGCGCATCCGGCCGAGGGTGAGGCGCAGCGGGTGCCACGCCTCGCCGAGGCGCACCGCCCGGCGCAGACCGGCGTCACTGTTGCCGCCGACCCAGATCGGTATCCGCCCGGCCCGGTAGTCCTCCTCGTCGGCCCAGGCCGCGCGCATCACCCGGAGGTGATCGTCGGTCAGCGCCCCGCGCCGCTCGAACGAGACCCCGAGCGCCTCGAACTCCTGCCGCGCCCAGCCGACGCCCACGCCGAGGACGAGCCGCCCGCCGCTGAGCCGGTTAAGGTTGGCGGCCATGCGGGCGACGAGCAGCGGGTGGCGGTACGGCACGATGAGCACCGTGGTGCCGAGCCGGATCTCGTCGGTCACCCCGGCCAGCCAGGCGAGGGTGGTGAAGGGCTCGTAGAACGGCGCCGGGTACTGCTCGGCGACATCGGGGGTTATCAGGACGTGGTCCGAGACCATGAGCAGGTGGAAACCCAGTCCCTCCACCGTCCGCGCCCAGCCGCGCAGGACTCCGGGGTCGGCGCCGGGTCCGAAATTCAGGATGTTAACGCCTATTCTCACTTTTTCAGGCTATCGAGCGATCATGTACGGCTGGAAGGGATTCATCCCGGTGTACGGCGTCGTATGCCGTTGATATGCCGGTATCTTTGCCCAATGACCGAGAATCTTGACGCGATCGACTGGTCGATCCTGGTCGAGGTCCAGCGGGACGGCCGCATCCCGATCACCGAGCTGGGACGGCGGGTGAACCTCAGCGCCTCCGCCACGACCGAGCGGGTCAGGCGGCTGGAGGCGGCGGGCGTCATCACCGGCTACCACGCGGGCGTCGACCTGGAGAAGGCCGGTTTCCCGGTCCTGGCCATCGTGCGCCTGAAGTATCCGGGCAGCCGGCACCAGCCACTGCACCGGCTGCTCGACGAGCGCCCCGAGATCCTGGAGTGCCTGCGGACCACCGGTGACGACTGCTACATGCTGAAGGTGGCCGCGACCTCCATGGGCCACCTCGAAGAGCTCGTCAACGAGCTGGCCCAGCTGGGCAGCACCACCACCAACGTCGTCTACAGCCAGACACTGCCCTACCGTGGCCCGAGGGACCCCCGGGCGAGCTGACCACGGCACCGGCGCCGCGCCGGGCGCACCGTCCCCCCGCCCCGGCCTTCTCCGCGCGCCGCCCGGCTGACAGGATGTTCCGCGTGACCTCAACGGCGCTGCGCGTGCCACGGGCCATCGTCTTCGCGACGTTGTGCGTCGTGGTCTCCGCGGGTGGCCACGCCCTGGCCGGGGGCGGCCTGATCCCGCCGCACCTCGCCGTTCTCGGCGCGCTGGCCGCCTTCTGCGTGGCGTACGCGCTCAACGGGCACGAGCGCGGCCCCGAGGTCGTGCTCGCCACCACCGTCGGCGCGCAGATCCTGCTGCACGAGCTGTTCGACGGCGCCGCGCCCGCGTCGCACCTGACGGTCTCCGCCCACGGTCATCCCGGTCCCGGCATGACGCTGACGCACCTCGTGGTGGCGATGGGCACGGGATGGTGGCTGCACCGGGGCGAGAGCGCGCTGTGGCTGATGATCCGCCTGTACGGCGGGCGGATGCCGCTGATCCGGCCGCTCCTCGCGACTCCCGCCGGGGTGACACCGCCGGTGCGACAGCCGGTCCCGGTCACCGGCGTCCGGCCGTACGGCGGCTGGGAGATCCTTCCCGCGCTGCGGCGGCGCGGCCCTCCCGCGCCGCGCAGCGTCGGCTGAGGGACCGGGAAGGTCCGGCGGCCGGCGCGCCTCCGTGACCAGACACGCCTCCGTGTTCCGAGGCGTCCTCCCGTTTTCCCGGTTTCCCGCCGGGAGTCTCCCCTGGAGCAGACAAATGGCGTCCCTGCCGCGATTCGCCCGCACGACCGTTGTGACCGCGCTGCTCTGCGCCGTCTTCCTGACGCTCGGCACGCCCGCCGCGCTCGCCCACGACCGCCTGAAGAGCAGCTCGCCCGACAAGGGGGCCAAGGTCACCACCCTTGAGCGGATCAAGCTGGTGTTCACCACCCGGGTCCGCTTCCCCGCCGTCGCGCTGCGAGAGTCGGGTGGCACGACCGTGGACCTCGGCAAGCCCAAGGTCGATGGCGACACCGTCACCTCCGGTGTCCCCGAGACGCTGGCCTCGGGCAAGTACGTGATCGCCTGGCGGGTGGTCTCCACCGACGGCCACCCGATCGAGGGGGAGATCCCCTTCACCGTGACCGCTCCCGCGACACCGTCCGCCAGCGCGGAACCCACCGCGGAACCCACGCCCGCACCCGCTTCGGCCGCCGAGTCCACCCCGGCGCCGGAAACCTCGGCGACCACCGCCCCACCCGCTGCCTCGCCCGCCGCCTCGTCCACCCCCGAGCCCGGCCTGGTCTCCTCCGCCGACGACCAGGGAAGCGACGGTCAGGGGCTGCCCGGCTGGACCTGGATCGCGCTCCTCGTCCTCGTCGTGGTCGGTACCGGTGTCTGGTTCCGCGTCTCCCGCCGTGACGAGCCCGGTGGTACGGAGTGATCTACCGACCGGGCGCCTTTACAATGTAGATTAATAGGTGTCCGCAGCGCCACGAGGGGCGGAGATTCTAACCGACGGGGCCTCACCCACGGGCGGGCGCGACACGGTCCCCGGCGGGAGTGTGTCCAATGGGTGCATGGCTGCCGTACCGATATGGACCAACCTGCTCACGACCCGATCCGCCCTCTGCCTGGGGATCGCCCCCTCCCCCAAGTGGCTGGAGGCGTGGCGGATGGGCGACGACGTGGACGGGGCCCGGCGGATGTGCTCGGTGGTGCTGGAGGCCGCGGGCGAGCGGGTGTCCGTCTACCGGATCCAGGTGCCGTTCTTCACCCGCTTCGGCACTCCGGGCACGAACCTGCTGCGCGAGGTCGTCGACGGCGTCCACGAGCGGGGCTCGCTGGCCGTGCTGGACGCGAAGGTGTGCGACGCCGACGACACCATGGACTCCTACGCCGATCTCTACCTGGGGCCCGGCAGCGTGCTGGGCGGCGACGCGGTGACGGCGAACCCGTTCATGGGCTTCGCCGCCCTCGACCCCCTGCTGCGCCGGGCCCGGGACAGCGGAACGCTGGTCATGGTGCTCGTACGCACCTCCAACCACGCCGCGGGCGGGGTGCAGGGCGCCGTGACCGGATCGCGCACCGTCGCGCAGCGCACCGCCGACGAGGTGCGGGCATGGAACGACGAGCACGGCGTGGCGGCCGCGGCCGTGGTGGGGGCCGCCCGCGAGGAGGCCCTCGACCTGGTGGCCCGCATGCCGTCGGCGGTCGTGGAACTGCCGGGCCTCGGCAGGGCCGGGCGCGAGACCCGCGACCTCGTCGCCGTCGCCGCCGAGGCCCCGGGCCGGGCCGTCCTGCCGGTCACGACCGGGGTGCTGCGGCACGGACCCGACGTCGCCGCGCTGAGCGCGAGCATCATGGCCTGGCGGGAGGAGATCGGCGCGGAGGTCCCGGCGTGCTGATCGAGCTTCGGCCCGGCACCCCCGCCGAGGTCGCCGAGGAGGTGGCCGCGCTGACCGGGGCGCACGAGGACGTCACCGCCTGGCCGATCAGCCTGGCCGGGAGGGTCTTCGTCGTGGTGAGCGGCGACGAGTCCCTCGCCCGCGTACCCGCCTCGCCCGCCGTGCTGGCCCGCCGCCCGACCCCCGACGGCCACTGGCTGGTACGGCGGGACAGCGGCGTGGCACCGCGCGAGGTGACGATCGGCCCTCCTTCCCGGTCCGGGCTCCCGGGGTTCGGGCCTTCGCGCTCCGAACTTCCGGGGTCCGGGCCTTCCCGGTCCGGGCCCTCGCGCTCCGGTACCGGATGGTCCGATGCCGGATGGTCCGAGCCGCGGCGTTCCGGCCCCTCGGCGGTCTCCCCGGCTTCCGGGCGGGCCGTCGAGGGCGGGGTGGTCGGCGGGCCTCGGCTGTGGTGGGCGGCGGGACCGTGCGCGCTGGAGTCGGCCGAGGACGCGGTCGAGACGGCCCTGGCGGTCAAGGCGCGGGGGGCGCACGCCCTGCGGGCCGGGCTGTCCAAGACGCGCAGCAGTCCCTACCACTTCCCCGGCAAAGGCAGGCGGGGCCTGGAGGCGCTCGCGGAGGTCCGGCGGGCCGCGGCCATCCCGGTGATCACCGAGGTGTGCGACCCGCGCGAGGTGGAGGCGGTCGCCGAGGTAGCCGACTGCCTGCAAGTGGACGGGCGGCAGCTGGACAACCGCCCGCTCCTGGCCGAGCTGGGCGCCCAGCCCAGGCCGGTGCTGCTGATGCGGGGGCCTCGGGCGAGCCTGGACGACTGGCTGCGGGCGGCGGAGTTCGTCCTCACCCGGGGCAACGCTGCCGTGGTGCTCTGCGCGGGCGCCTGGGGCACCCCGCCGCAGCCCGGGTTCGGGGCGATCGCCGCGCTGCGCGCCCGTACCGACCTGCCGGTGGTCTTCGACCCCAGCCACAGCACCGGCTCGGCCTCGCTGGTGGCTCCGGCCTCGCTGGCGGCCTCGGCGTACGGCGCGGACGGGCTGCTCATCGAGTCGTGCCTGAAGCCCGGGAAAATGTACCGGCCGGGCGACGCGGCGCACATGTTCCCCCCCGAGTCCCTGGCGGACCTGGTCGCCGCCTGCGAGCGGGCCCGGGACTCCGCACGATCCCTGGCGGTTCCGCGATGACTGTTTCCTCGGCTTCCCCGACTTCCCCGGCTTCTCAGGCTTCCCCGACCCCCACGACGTCTGCGACTTCCATGACCTCTTCCGTGACCTCGACGACCTCGATGACCTCCCCGCGTTCTGTGCCTGCCAAGACCCCCACAGCCCCCGCTCTCCATCCCGCGAGCTGGCTGGTGCCGCTGCACCGGCCGGAACGGCCCCGGGCGCGGCTGGTCTGTGTGCCCAACGCGGGAGGCGGCGCCACGACGTTCCGCGGCTGGGCCGACCTGCTCCCCGGTGACGTGGAACTGTGGGCGGTGCGCTCGCCGGGCAGGGAGACCCGCATCTCGGAGAAGCCCCTACACAGGCTGTCGATGATCGTCGATCCGGTGATCGACGGGCTGTCACGCCTGGACCCGCTGCCGTTCGCGCTGTTCGGGCACAGCATGGGCGCGCTGGTGTCGTTCACGGTGACGCGGCGGCTGCGCTCGCGCGGGCTGCCCGGTCCCGGACGGCTGTTCGTGTCGGGCTGGAACGCCCCCCACGTCCGCGACGGCATGCCACGGCTCGGGCAGCTCGGCGACGAGGACCTGATGCGGGTCCTGCACCGGCTGGACGGCATCCCGCCCGAGGTGATCGGCAACGCGGAGCTGATGAGCCTCATCATGCCGGTGCTGCGGGCGGACCTGAACGCGGCGGAGTCGTACGTGCACGAGGAGGAGCCACCCCTGGCCTGCCCGATCTCGGTGTTCGGCGGGAACGGGGACCCGACCACGACGGCGGCCGGGCTGGGCGCGTGGAGCGCGCAGACGGGGGCGGCGTTCCGGCTGCGGCTGCTGCCGGGCGGGCACTTCTTCATCCACACCCAGCGCCGGGCGATGCTTCGCGCGATACGGGGAGACCTCGGCACCTGCCGCTGAGGGGCGGGGGCCGCCCGGAGAGGGATGCGGGGACCACGGCCGAACGGGTCAAGCCGTGCGCGAACCCCTGTACGGACGGGCGACCCGGCTGAGTGGAAAACCCGGTGCCCGCCGACGGGCGGGACTCCCGGACTCCCCCACCGGTCAGCGGGTCTCCTGGGAGAACCGGGAGGACCGGGAGGACCTCAGCGCTTCTTGCCGGTGAGCTTGCCCATGGACAGGGTGGCCTCGGCGCCGTAGAAGCGGCCGACGCGCTCGACCTCCCGCTCCAGCTCCTTGGTCTGGCCGGAGTCCAGTTTCACGAACGACTCCAGCTTGATCTCGACCTTGCCGCCCTTCTCCCTGCGCTCCCACATCCCGGACACGACCCCGTCGACCAGCATGATCTGGTGGGCGACCGCGCCCTCGTACTTGCCCCGGCCGTGCTGGAAGACGCGGGCGGCGGTGTCCTTGGGCACGACGACCTCCTTGGGACCGCTGCCGAGGACGTACGCCTCGTACTGCGGCAGCAGCCGCAGGCAGCTCGGGTCGGACGGCCAGCGGCTCTCGTCGGCGGCCAGGACGTACGCCTTGCGCCCCTCGACCTCGACCTGGGCGACCTCGTCGCCGAGCGACTCCAGCGCCTCGCGCGCCTCGGGCGGCCTGAGCGCGAACCAGCGGGCCAGGTCCTGGTGGGTGGCGGGGCCGTACGCGCGCAGGTAGCGGCGCACGATCTCCATCGCCGACTCCTCGGGGTCGGGCTGGTCCTTGACCTCAGTCTTCAGCCCCGCCCACCGGTCGGGCCTGACGTAGGTGACCTTGGCTCCCCGTACCGGCCCGAAGCAGAGCACGCCGAGGTAGGCGACGGGACGCAGCAGCTCGCCCCAGTTGGAGGCGAGCTTGTCCTTGGCCCACGCGCCGACGCGCCCGGAGACCTCCTTGGCCAGCTCCTCGCGGGTCAGGCACTCGCCGTCCAGCGCCTCGCGGACCGCGTCGACGAACGCCTCGCCCTGCTTGGCGGTGAGCCCGTGGTGGGCGTGCCAGCTGTCCTTGGCGCGCCAGTAGGGCTTCCAGCGCATGGCCGCCATCCACAGCGCCAGCTCGTCGGCGGCGTGCACGTGCAGGGTGCCGCGCAGGCTGTACGTCTTGACGAGGCGCTTCTTGTCGTACAGCTCCGCGCGCACCTGCTCCTGCGTGGCGCCCTTCACCCGTGACCCGATGGCCAGCTCGGCCGCGGCGGCGACCTGCGACTGCACCCCGCACACGTCGCGCACGGGTTTGCGCAGGTCGCCGGAGACGGGTTTCACGAGGTGATGGCGGGCCAGCCGTCGCGCGTGGACCTGATCCCAGGTGAGTGAACTCATGGTCGGTGCCTCTACCCCATGGGATGGAGCCGAACCTGGACGTGCTTGACGCCGTTGATGACGGGAGAGCGCAGATAGTCGGGCGGCCCGAGCAGCTCGGCCCCCGACACCGAGTTCGCGAGCTCGTCCAGGAAGACGGTGAGCTCCAGTTCGGCGAGGGCGGCTCCCAGGCAGAAGTGCGGGCCGGAGCCGAACGCGACGTGCCCGCTGCGGGAGCTGCGCGGGCGCCCGACGTCGAACACCTCCGGGGAGTCGAACACGCGCTCGTCGCGGTTGGCGGAGGTGTGCCAGATGACGACGTCCTGACCCGCGTGGATGGTCTTGCCGTGCAGTTCGGTGTCGCGGGCGGCGCGGCGCAGCACGTGGCGGCTGGGCGAGGTCCAGCGCAACAGCTCGCCCACCGCGTTGGGCACCAGCTCGGGTTCCTTGCGCAGCCGGTCCCACTGGTCGGGGTGCTCCATGAAGGCGAGCAGCCCCCCAACGGCGGCGTGCCGGGTGGTCTCGTTGCCGCCGAGCATCAGCACGTCGAAGAAGAGCAGGCACTCCTCCTCGCTCAGCACCCCCGCGTCCTGGGAGCGGGCGAGCAGGCTCACGATGTCGTCGCCGGGCGACCTGCGGCGCTTCTCCACCAGGCCCTGGCAGTACAGCAGGAGCTGGCCGTGCGCCTGGGCGGCGTTGGCGCGCACGTCGGAGGTCATCTGGTACTCGCTGTCGTGCGAGCCGAACGCCGTGGAGGTGAGCCTGAGCATCAGGTCCCAGTCCTGGCGCGGCACGTCCAGCAGCGCGGAGATGCCCGCGACGGGCAGGGCCGCCACGACGGTGGCGAAGTCACACTCTCCCTGCTCCAGCGCGTCGGCGAACACGTCCTTGACGACCGAGCGCAGGTACGGCTCCAGGGCGGCGATCGCCCGGGGGGTGAAGCACTTGTTGACCAGCTTGCGCAGCTCGGTGTGCCGGGGCGGGTCCGTCGTGTTGATCATCTTGCCGGATCCCTGGTCGCCGGTGTTGCGATGCGGGCCGAGGGTGTTGGTCTGGTTGGAACTGAAGGTCTGGGGGTCCTTCTGGACGTTCACGCAGTCCTCGTACCGGGTGACCGACCAGAAGCCGGGCTCCTTGCCGTCGGGGTTCCAGTAGAGCGGGTCGTTGTCTCGCAGGTGGCGGAAGACCTCGTGGGGTCTGTCACCGACGTGCAGATCGGCATCGGCCAGATCGACATCAGTCATTTAGGAACTTCCCATTCCTCGGAGAATTTTCCGGCAGAAGTCATCTCGCCGGCGGGATGACCCGATTACCGGCGGGCCCGGTTGGCGATGGACCCGACTACCAGCGGGCCCGATTACCGATGGGCCCGATTATCAGTGAGACAAGCCTGATTACCAGCGGGGCGGTCCCGATTAACCCGCAGGACGCCCCGATTAAGGCGAGGGCGGGATTATAGGCCGCCCGCCGGAGACCCGTCCGGGCGTTTTTCCGCGTTTCCGGCGACATGGTTATCGTCCTCCCATGGTGCTACGTGTCAAGCTCGTCCTGTCGTTGCTCACGGCCGCCGCCCTGGTGGGAGGCGCTTCGCCACCGGCCTCCCCGTCGGCGGAACGATCCGCCGCCCCGGGGGCCGCGCGGCCGTTCTCGATGCAGGACTTCATGACCACGAAGAAACTCGGCCAGGTCGTCCCGTCCCCCGACGGTAAAGCGGTGGCGGCGGTCGTGAAACGCGGGCCGAGCGAGTCGAGCAGATATGGCGCATCATTTGTCGACGGAAACGAGCGCGCGGACATCTGGATAGCGGACGGCCAGGGCCCGGCACGCGACGTGACGCACGGCGTGAAGGACGGCACCGGCCACTACAACCCGGTGTGGTCGCCCGACGGGCGCATGCTGGCCTTCGCCTCCACCCGGGGCGGCGATGACGTGTTCCTGCACGTGTGGGACCGCGAAACGGGCGAGACCCGCAAGCTGACCCCGCGAGGGGTGCAGACGATGACGAACGCGTCGGGCTACCTGATCCAGTGGCTGGACTCCCGGCGGGTGATCGCCCCGATGGTGAACGCCGGACGCTGGACGCTGGAGTACGGGCAGTGGCTGGAGGCCCAGCGCGTCGCCCCGAAGCAGTGGGCCAAGGTCGAGCGGGGCAAGGAGACCACCGCCTTCGTGCTGGACAGCTCCGCCACCCAGGGCCAGGACAAACTGGACGAGGAGATCGCCGTCGTCGACGCCGTCACCGGGAAGATCACCTCGGCGGGCCCGGCCCGCACCTACACGGCGGGCAACCTGGTGGCGGACCCGACCGGGCGGCTCATCGCCCGGGTGGACGACCTCGGCCCCACCCCGGCACGCGCCGGACAGCTCAAGCGCGTCCTGGAGCGGCGCACCCAGCTGGCGATCGCCTCCACCTCCGGCGGGCAGCCGCGCCTGGTGGGCGACGTGCCGACTCCCTCGGTCACCGTGCAGCCCCGCTGGGCCGCCGACGGCGCCAACCTGCTGGTCGTCGGCAAGGCGACCCCCGAGACGCCCGACCCGTTCACCGCCTACCTCGTCCCCGCCGCCGGGGGGAAGGCCGCGCCGCTGGCCGCCGACCGGCTAGTGGCGACGGGCCTGCTGTGGGGGGCGGGAACCCCGCTGGTCCGCGGGGCGAAAGCCGCCGACGCCGCGAACCCGGCGGCCCGCCAGGACTGGTGGGCCTTCAACCCCGCCGACCCGGCCGCCGCGCCGCGCGACCTGACCTCGCGGTTCAAGGTCCCGCCGCTGGAGCTGGTACCGGTGCCCGGCGGTGTGCTGGGCGTGGCCGACGGGCGCGCCTGGCTGATCGACCCGCGCACCGGGCAGGCACGCGACCTCAACGCCACCGGCGCCGCCCCGCTCGCGGAACTGGCCTGGCCGCTGGACGACGGCGTGCGGCGCAACGGCGTGCGGCCCACCGACCGGGGCGGCGCCGAACCGGCCAACCCCCGCCTCGACCGCGACTTCCCCCTGGTGCTGGCGCGCGACACCAAGGGCGGCCTGTACGAGCTCGCCCCCGGCGCCTCGCCCGTGCTGACCCCGCTCCCGCTGCCCCACCCCGACGCGGGCGTCGCCGGGTACTCCCCCGCGAACCGCACCGCGGTCTTCGGGGCGGGCGGTGACAAGGGCACCGCGCTGTGGACCTCCCACGCGGGCCGCCACACCCAGCGGCTGTCGCTGAACGGCCACCTCGCCCAGGTGATCCCCCCGAAGCGCGAGCTCATCACCTACAAGGGGGCGGACGGGGAGAAGCTGACCGGCGCGCTGCTGCTGCCGCCGGGCCACCGCGACGGGCAGCGCCACCCGCTCGTGGTCAACGTGTACGGCACCCGGATCGTCTCCACCCTGGAGGACGTGCCGGAGTTCCAGGTGAACAACCCGAGCTACCTCACCCTGCAGTTCCTCGCGGCCCGCGGCTACGCCGTGCTCGTCCCCTCGATCCCCCGCCCCCAGGGCGAGGCCGCGGCCGAGCCGATGACGTGGCCCACCAAACCGATCATGAACGCGGTGGACGCCGCGATCGACGAGGGCGTGGCCGACCCGAAGCGGCTCGCGGTGCTGGGGCACTCCTTCGGCTCCTACAACGTGCACAGCCTCGTGACGCGGACCGACCGGTTCAAGGCGGCGATCGCGATCTCCGGCTTCTCCGACGTGATCAGCAGCTACGGCGTGTTCGACTCCCGCTTCCGCTACACGCCGCGCGCCCAGGAGTGGTTCGCGCCCGCCTACATCGAGGACCCGGCCTTCGAGTTCGGGCTGGGCAAGCCGCCGTGGGAGGACCCGCAGCGGTACGTGCGCAACAGCCCGCTCCTGCACGCGGGCAAGATCAAGACGCCGGTGCTCATGCTGCACGGCGAGCGTGACTACCTGACCCACACCGGCTCCGAGGAGATGTACACCGCGCTGGCCAGGCAGGCCAAGAAGGTGCGGTTGGTCAGCTACTGGGGCGAGGCGCACATGCCGTACTCGATGATCTCCCCCGCGAACTTCCAGAGCATGATCGAGCAGGAGCTGGAGTGGCTCCGCCTGAACCTGCCCGGAGGCAACCGGTGAGACTCTTCTCGCCCGCCCAGGAACGGGCCTGGCTGGAACACCGGATCCGCGGCGACGCCGTACCGGACGGGATCTCCCTGCGGCTGCGGCTGACCGGCCCCCTCGACGAGAAGGCGCTGGGCTTAGCGCTCGGCGACCTGGCCGCGCGGCACGAGGTGCTGCGCTGGGCTCTGCCCACCCGTGGCGACGGGCCCCGCCCGGTGGTGGCGGCCGGGGCGCTGCCCGCGCCACGGGCGGTGCCGGTCGAGCCGGAGAAACTCGGCGCGGCGCTGGCCGAGGTGGAGGCCCGGCCGTTCGACCCGGTGACGGGGCCGCTGGCGCGCGTCTCCCTGCTGGAACTCGGTCCCGAGGAGCACGTGCTGGTGCTGCGCATGCACCCGTGCGTCGCGGACGAGGGCTCCGTCGCCGTACTCGCCGCCGACCTGGCCGCGTTGTACCGGGCCCGAGCCGAGAACGGCTCCCCGCCCCCGCCCGGCACGCCCCGCGTACCGGCCGAGGACGACTTTCCCCATCCGGATGCGACGGCCTCCGGCACACCCGCGTCGCTCCCCGGCGCTCGGGACGCGACAATCACCGGCAGCCGGGACACGGCGCCCGCAGACTCCGCACCGGCCGAGGGCTCCGGCGCGGAGGTGACGGACGGGGACCGGGACCGGCGGAAGTTCTGGCGCGAGGCGCTGCGGGACGTGCCACCGCTGGAACCGGCCACCGACCGGCCGCGCCCCGGGCGCCGCTCCGGCACGGGCGGGACGCACCGCTTCGAGGTGACCGTACCGCCCGAGCTGGGCGCCCCCTCCCTCGCCGTGCTCGCGGCGTTCGCCGTCCTGCTGTCGCGCTGCTCGGGCCAGGAGCGCTTCACGATCGGCGCGCACGCCCCCGGCCGCGTCTCGGGGCTGCTCGGCGGGGAGCCGAACGGGTTCGCCGGGACGGCCGGGCCGCTGGACGACCTCCTCCCCCTGCCGGTGGACCTGTCCGGCGACCCGGACCTCGCCACGTTCTCCGCCCGCCTGGGGCGGGCCGCGGACAACGCCTGGCGGCACCGGCTGCCGCTGCAGGATCTGACCTCCGCCGTCGCCCCGCCCCGCGACCCCAGCCGGGGCGCGCTGTTCGACGTGGTGTACGGCGTCGTCCCCCGCCCCGTCGCGCACGAGGCGGCGGGCCTGCGTCTCGATCCGCTCGGCGACGGGGAACCCGCCGCCCGGCGGACGGCCTGCGACCTGGACCTGCGCCTCACCACGGGAGCACCGGACGGAACTAGCGCCCGGACCGGGAACGGGGAAGGCGACGGCACCGGGACCGAGACCGGGAGCAGGAGCGGGGAAGGCGACGAGACCGGGACCGGGACCGGCATGAGGAAAAGCGACGGGGATGGTGGCGAACGGTTCCAGGCGACCCTGACGTACGCCACCGACGTCTTCGACCACGCCACGATCGAGCTGATGGCCGCCCGCCTGACCCGGCTGCTCGGCGAGATGGCCCGCTCCCCCGCGCGGCCGGTGCTCGATCTGCCGCTCGACGACCGCTCGGGCCCGATCGCGGGCCCGCCCCCGGCGGTGGACCTGGACTCCCCCGGGTCCACCCTCGCCGCGCTGATCGCCGCCCAGGCCGGACGCACCCCCGACGCGACGGCCGTGGACGGGGACGACGGGCGGCTCACCTATCGCGAGCTGGACGAGCGCGCCCGGGAGCTGGCCGGATGGCTCGCCGCCGAGGGGGTGGGGCCCGGCACCGTGGCCGCGATCTGCCTGCCGCGCTCGGCCCGCCTGGTCACGGTCGTGGCGGGGGTGCTGTACGCGGGCGGCGCGTTCCTGGCCCTCGACCCGGCACAACCCGCCCCCAGGCTGGAGTACCTGCTGTCCGACGCGGCGGCGGCCGTCCTGGTGAGCACCGGGGAGATCCTCGGCGGCCTGCCGGAGGGCGGCGGACGCCGCCTCGACCTCGACCGGCGCGACCCCGCCAGGACCGCCGAGCCCCGCCCGGCCGGACCCCGCGACCTGGCGTACATGATCTACACCTCGGGCTCGACCGGCCTGCCCAAGGGGGTGCTGCTGGAGCACTCCGGCGCCTGCAACCTGGTCGTGGCCCTCGCTCCCGAGCTGGGTATCGGCCCCGGGGTGCGGCTGCTGCAGTTCGCGCCGCCGACCTTCGACGCCTGGGTGTGGGAGGTGTTCACCACGCTGGTCTCCGGGGGCACCCTGTGCGTGCCGGAGGCGGGGAACATCCTCGTCGGCCGGGCGCTGAGCAGGTGCCTGTCGGAGCGCGAGGTGAATGCCGTACTGCTGCCCCCCTCGGTGATCGCGACGCTGCCCGGCGACGACCCGCTGCCCGGCCTGCGGGTGCTGGTGACCGGCGGCGAGGCGTGCACCCCCGACCTGGTGGAGCGCTGGGGCACCGATCGGCGCATGGTCAACGCCTACGGGCCGACCGAGGCGACCGTCATCGCGACCCTGGCCGACTGCTCGCCCGGCGAGGGCGTACCGCCGATCGGGCTGCCCATGGCGGGGGCGTACGCGCTGGTGCTGGACGCCGCCGGACGCGTCGCGCCGTGGGGGGTGCCCGGCGAGCTGCACGTGGGCGGCGCGGGCGTGGCCCGTGGCTACCACCGGCGGCCCGCGCTGACCGCCGAACGCTTCGTCCCACTCGCCGGACCACCGCCCACAGCACCGGACGTGCCGGCACCGGCACCGGCACCGGCACCGGACGAACCTCTCTCCTCGACATCAAGCGAACCACCCCTCACGGCACCGGACGAACCTCCGTCCTCGACGCCGGGCGGGCCACCGCCTTCGATGTCCGGCGAGCGGCTCTACCGGACCGGTGACCTGGTGCGGCAACGCCCCGACGGCCGCCTCGACTTCATCGGCCGGGTGGACCACCAGGTCAAGCATCGCGGCTACCGGATCGAGCTGGGTGAGATCGAGCAGACGCTGCGGGCCTGTCCCGGCGTGGACGACGCGGCGGTGGCCCTGGAGGACGAGCAGCTGGTGGCCTATGTGGCCATTTCCTCCTCAGGAACCGGCCCGGGAACCGGCTCAGGAAGCGCGCCCCCCATCCCAGGGTCCGCTCCCCCCTCTCCGGTGACGGCGAAGGACGCCAGGGCGTGGACGGCCGGGCGGCTGCCCGGCTACATGGTGCCGGGGACCGTGCACGTGCTGGACGAGCTGCCGCTGACCAGCGCGGGCAAGATAGACCGCCGCCGGTTGGCCTCCTCGGCCGCCCGCGCCGGGAGCCGGTCGGACGAGCCGCGCGACCGGCTGGAGCTGGAGGTGCTGGAGGCCTTCCGGCGGGTGCTGGACGAGCCGGGGATCGGCCCGCACGACGCCTTCTTCGAGTCGGGCGGCGACTCCCGGCTCGCGGTGACGTTGCTCGGCCGTCTTCGCGGCGGCCTGCGCAGACCGGTCGCGGCCCGCCTGCTCTGGGAACATCCCACGGCCGCGGGCCTGGCCTCGGCACTGCGCGACCTCGGGTAGGCCGACGGCGCGTGTAGCCGTACGCGAGTGCCGGGTGGGGCCGTGGTGACCTGTGCGGGTCACCACGGCCCCACCCGGCACTCGTTCACATGGAAGGTTCCGCTCCCGGGGCGGGGGTGGCGGTCTTGGGCTCGCGGCGCAGCAGGGCCCGCAGTCTCTTCTCGATCGGATACTCGTACAACCGGTACAGCCCCCACGACAGCAGCACGCTGACGACCAGGCCGGCCAGCGCGTACGGCAGGTGCGCCCAGGTGGGCTGCGGGAAGTCGTAGAGCGACTGCCGCCCGAACGCGTGTTTGGCGATGGGGAAGAGCACCAGGAAGTGGATCAGGTAGAAGGCGTAGGACCACTGGCCGAGCGCCACCAGCGGGCGGGAGCTCAGCAGGCTGCGCCGCCCGGCCAGGTCGTTGGTCGCCGCCGCCGCGATGAGCAGCGCGAACACCACGATGCTGCCCCGGTTGGCGGTCTCGGCCAGCGCGGTCTGCCACGCACCGGACCAGGACCACGCCCACAGCAGCGCGAAGTAGCCGATCGTGACCGCGGTCGCCGCGCGCAGCCCGATCGGGCTGCGCCAGCCCCGGCGCACGGCGGCGGCGATCACGATGCCCAGCACGAACTCGCTGACCCGGGAGATCGGCGAGTGGGTGGCGAAGTAGTACAGGTCGGAGGTGAACCAGTTCTCCGCGGTGAGCCGCGGGTTGGCCAGCCAGAGCCACACGCGCGTGCCGATGCTGATCGCGACGAGGACGGCGGCGATCACCACCATCTGGCGCAGGGTGCGCCGCACGATCGGGCGCACCACGAAGGGGAAGACCGCGTAGAAGAACGCCTCGCACGACAGCGACCAGGAGACGGTGTGCGGCACGGTGTCGCCCTGGAACGACGACGGGAACCACGCCTGCACCATGAGCAGCGTCGCGACCGTCCACCACACCAGCGACGTGCCGCCCTCGGTGGGCCAGAGCTGGCCGCCGACGAGCAGCGCGACCGCCGCGACGGTGGTGATGAGCAGCGACGGCCAGATCCTGGCGAAACGGCGCCAGTAGAACTTCGGCGCGGTGTCCCTGTCGAAGAACGTCCAGGTGAGGACGTAGCCGGACAGCACGAAGAAGAACGTCACCCCGGCCGTGCCGAGGACGAACAGCTCGTTGAGGTAGGGCAGGGGCAGCAGGATCGCGACGTGGCTGAAGAACACGCCGAACGCGGCGAACCACCGCAGCCCGGTCAGCGACTCCAGCCGTGTCCTCGGCGGGCCATCGATCGTGCCCGGTGACGGCGTGGCGGCTACCGAGGTCATGACGCCGCCCCCTCTCCCCCCAGGCCGGCCTGCGCGCGGCGCTCGTCGAGGAGCGCCGCCTGCTCCCGGACGGTCGCGTGACGCAGCAGGTCGGGCAGTTCCACCTCGACGCCGAACGCCACCTCGTAGCGCAGGCTCAGCCGGGCCAGGGTGAGGGAGTGGCCGCCCAGGTCGAGGAAGCCGTCGGAGGCCCCGATCTCCTCCACGCCGAGCAGCTCGCGCCAGATCCCGGCGACGGCCTCCTCGGTGCCGCCCTCGATCGGCACGTGCCCGCCCTCGTCGCCGGGGGCGTCGGGGCTGGGCAGCTCCTCGTGGGCGAGGTGGCCTGCGGCGGTCCTGGGCAGGGAGTCGAGGACGGTGACGGAGGCGGGTACCTGGTATTCGGGCAGGTGGGCGGTGAGTTCCTTGAGGTCGATGCCCTCCCCCGCCACGTACGCGGCGAGCCGGTCGTGGCGCACGTCCACGGCTGCCTCGGCCACGCCGGGGCGACCGGCCAGGGAGCGGGCCAGCTCGTCGGTGTCGACGCGGAACCCGCCGACGGTGAACATCCGGTCGAAGCGGCCGAGCAGTTCCATCGAGCCGTCGGGGAGGGTACGGCCGCGGTCGCCGGTGGCGGTGCCGCCGACGTGGATCTCGCCGGGCACGCCGGTGGCGCCGGGGCGTCCGGCCCGGTCGACGACCTCGACCTGCGTACCGGCGAGGGGTTCTCCGAGGGGGACGCCCCTGCGGGGTTCGGCGAGCGGGTCGACCCGGTGGGCCGCGGCCCAGCGCTCGCCGTACAGGGTCCAGGTGGGGATCGCGGCGGCCAGCTCCCGCGCGAGGCCGGGCGGGGTGGTGGCCGCGTCGCAGAGCGCGGTGAACGGGCGGTCGGCGGGCAGGCCGTCCTGGAGCAGCAGCCGCCACGCGGAGGGCGGGGCGTGCACGACGGTGGCGTCCGCGACCAGGGCCTTCAGCCGTCCGGCGTCGCGGGCGGCCTCGGGGGGCGCGGTCACCAGGTGCGCGCCGTGCAGGAGGGCGAGCAGCATGGCGTCGGCGAACGCGACGGACGCGGGCGGGGCGAAGGTGAGCACGGTGTCGGCGCGTTCACCGGCGCCCAGGCCGATCCGCGTGGCCAGGTCGGCGATCGGCGCGGCGCCCGCGCCCGCCGTACGGCCGTCGAGGACGTCCGCCTTGAGGTGGGCGTACCGCCAGACGGCGGGGTCGGGGCTGTCGGCGGCCGGGGGCTCGGCCCCTCTGCGCACGGCGGGCGCGAGGGTCTCGGCGCGCGCGTCGAGCTCGGCGTACGTCAGCGTGACGGCCGAGGACGCGCCCGCGGAGGAGGTGCCCGCGTGGGTGGTGACGGCGGGTGAGCCGGGGGCGAGGCGCACCCGTTCGGCCAGGATGGCGGCCGGTCCCTCGGCGCCGCCGGTGCCGGGCTCCGGGAGCCGGGGGGCGGGGGGAAGGGAGAGGTCGCCGACCGGCAGGTCCGGTTGGCCGCAGGCCCTGGCGACCAGGAGCGCGAACTGCTCGGCGAGGACCTCGACGGTGGCGGGGTCGAACAGGTCGTCGTTGTAGCCCCACAGGCCCGCCATGCCGTCGCCGTCGACGCTGAAGTCCACCATCAGGTCGAAGTGCGAGACCTCGACGTCGGGGACGAACTCCGAGGCCCGCACACCCGGCAGGTTCAGGAAGACCCCGTCGTTGTCGCGTACCCCGAGCCCGGCCTGGAACAGCGGCGTGTGGCTCTGGGGCCGCTGCGGGTGCAGCTCGCGCACCAGTTCCTCGAAGGGCATCTCCTCGTGGTCGTGTCCCTCGACGGAGGCGTGGCGCACGCGGCGCAGCAGCTCGCGGAAGGTGGGCTCCCCGCGCAGGTCGAGGCGGAGGCAGATGATGTTGATGAAGCACCCGACGAGCGCCTCGAGCTCGGGCCGGATGCGCCCGGCGGCGGGTACCGCGGTGACGATGTCGGCCTGGTCCGCGTAGCGCGACAGCAGCACGCCGTAGGCGGCCAGCAGCACGGTGAACGGGGTGGTGCCCTCGTCGCGCGCCACCGCGCGCACGGCGGCGACGACGTCGCCGGACAGCCGGGAGCGGTGGAAGCGGCCCGCGCGGCGCCGGTGCGGCGGCCGGGGCCGGTCGGAGGGCAGGTCGAGCAGGCGGGGAACGCCGTCCAGGGTCCGCCGCCAGTAGTCGACCAGGCGCGAGCGCACCTCCTCGGTACGCAGCCGCTCGCGCTGCCATACGGAGAAGTCGGTGTACTGCAGGTCCAGGTCCGGCAGGCTCGCCGTCCCCCCCTCGGCCCCGTCGACGGTCCCGGTGTAGAGGGCCTCGACCTCGCGGCCGACGATGCCGAAGGACGGGTCGTCGAAGACGATGTGGTGGAAGGTGAGCACGAGCACGTGGTCGTCGGGCCCCAGCCTGAGCAGCAGTGCCCTCCAGAGCGGCCCGTGGCGCAGGTCGAACGGGGCCAGGATGTCGTCGGCGGCCATCCGCGCGGCCTCTGCCTCGGCGCCGGGTTCGTCCCCCAGGTCGACGGAGCGCAGCACGCTCGCGGGCGCGTCGCCGACGCGCTGCACGGGCATGCCGTCGACCTCCTCGACCGTGGAGCGCAGGATCTCGTGCCGCCTGATCACCTCGCACAGCGCCCGGTCGAGGGCTCCGGCGTCAAGGGGTCCGCGCAGCCGCAACGTGGCGGGCACGTGGTAGAACCCGAAACCCGGATTGAACATCTCGCCGAACCAGATGCGCTCCTGGGTGGAGGAGACCGGCACCCCCGAATCGGGCACGGCGTGTCGCGGGATGCGATCTCGTTCGCGCCGGCGGCGGGCGATCAGGTCGTGCACATTGTCCGCACTCCTGGAAATCGTCATGTGAATGGCTCCTCACGTCTGTGGGGTGCAGCGTGAATGCAGAATTTTGCGTCAGGATATGTCTTGATAAGTGAGAGCATTTACCCTCTATTGCGAAAAGGCGGCGAAACGGATATGGAGCTGCAGGGTGTGACGGCGCTGGTCTCGGGGGCCGGCGGAGGGCTGGGCGCCGCCACCGCGCGCGAGCTCGCCAAGGCCGGCGCGCACGTGGTCGTGGCCGACGTCGACGCCGGTACCGGGGCTCCGGTGGCCAACGAGGTGGGCGGCACGTTCGTGGAGACCGACGTGACCGACGCGGGGTCGGTCGAGCGCGCCGTGGAGGTGGCCGCCGGGGTCGCGGGACCGCTGCGCGTCGCGGTGAGCTGCGCGGGAGTCGCGCCCGCCGCCCGTACGGTCGGCCTCGACGGCAGGCCGCACGACCTGGAGACCTTCGAGCGGGCGCTCGCGGTCAACGTGGTCGGCACCTTCAACGTGATGCGCCTGGCCGCCGCCGCGATGGCCGCGACCGAGCCGCTGGAGGACGGCGAGCGGGGCGTGGTCGTCAACACCTCCTCGGCCGCCGCCGAGGACGGCCAGGCGGGCCAGGTCGCCTACGCCGCCTCCAAGGGCGCGGTCGCGGCGCTCACCCTGCCCGCCGCCCGCGACCTGGCCTCGGTCGGGGTACGGGTGTGCGCGCTGTCACCGGGCCTGTTCGACACCCCGCTGTTCGCGGCGATCCCGCCGGAGTTCCGGCGCCCGCTGGTACGGCAGATCGTCTTCCCGCCCCGGCCGGGAACGCCCGTGGAGTTCGCGCGGGCGGTCCGCGCCGTGTGCGAGCTGGGCTATCTCAACGCGGCGGTCGTCCGCCTGGACGGCGGCCTGCGCCTGCCGAACACCTGAGGTTTGAGCGCCGGATGTCCGAGCAGAACACCGAACCCGTGGCCTCCGGGACGTCTCGCCGGCGGGATGCGGGGTAGCGTTCCCGTACGTTTCCATGGTCACCGATCGAGGGAGATGAAGAAATTGCTCACCCCACCGGACGGAATGCCAAGAATCACCCCCGTCATCTTCTACTCCGACGTCGAGAAAGCCATCGAATGGCTCATCGAGGCGTACGGATTCGAAAAGCGCAAGGTGCTGAACGACGACGACGGGTCCGTCGTCCACGCCGAGCTGTCGTTCGGCGAGGGTGTCGTGCAGCTCGCCGGGACGGGCGACGGCCGCAAGCACGAGCCGCAGGGCGAGGGCGAGCTGCGCCAGAGCCTGTACGTCTTCGTGGACGACGTGGACGAGCACTACGAGCGCGCGAAGGCGGCCGGAGCGGTGATCCGCGACAAGCCGGACACCCGCTTCTACGGCGACCGCAACTACACCAGCGAGGACCTGGAGGGGCACCACTGGGTCTTCGCCCGCCGGGTCGAGGAGATCCCGTACGAGGAGATCGACACCCCATGAGCGCCGTCGAGCAGGTCAGGGAGCTGTACGAGCGCTACCCGTGCCCGTCGCTGACCGTCGGCGACGACCTGATCCTGGACCTGGCGCTCGGCATCGGCATGGTCGCCAGGGACAAGACCCTGGCGGGCAAGCGGGTGCTGGACGCCGGGTGCGGCACCGGGCACCAGCTGCTCGGGCTCGCCTCACAGTATCCCAAGGCACACTTCACCGGCATGGACCTGTCGCGGTCGTCGCTCGACGTGGCCGAGGAGCTGCGCGAGCGCAACGGGCTGACCAACGTGGAGCTGGTGCGCGGCGCCATCGGCGGGGACGGCTTCGAGGGGCCCTACGACCTGATCGTGATGACCGGGGTGCTGCACTGCCTCGACGACCCCCGCGCGGGTCTCGCCTGGCTGGCCGAGAGGCTGTCGCCCGGCGGGCTGATGTACCTGTGGCTGTTCCACAGCTTCGGCGAGCACCAGCGGCTGATCGACCGCGAGCTGGTGCGGCTGCTGTCGGGCGGCGACACCGGCGAGGAGGGCCTGTCGGTGGTGCACCGGCTGGGGTTCGGCCGCTCGGCGGGCCGCTACGGCACGGGCACCGCGCCCGGCGCCGACCCGCGCGACCAGGACGTGCTGGACGCCGACGCCTACCTGCACCCGGTCATGCGCACCCACCGCTTCGGCGACGCGGCCCGCCTGTTCGAGGGCCTCGACGGGATCGGCTGGGTCGCGCTGAACGGCGTCAACTGGGACGGCGGCGGCAAGATCCTGGACCTGGGCCACCGTCACCCCGCCTCCCCGGTGTTCCTGTCGGACGCCGACCTGTTCGACGACGAGGAGTTGCTGGCGCGCTACGCCGGGCTGGGCGTCGCCGAGCGGGCGGCGGTGATGGAGCTGCGGCTCGCGCCGACCGGCTTCACGATCGTGGCCGGTGCCCCGGAGGCGGAGAGGCTGTGCGAGTCCAGGATCTCGGGCAACGTGCTCCTGCGGAACCGGACGACCGCGCCCGACGGGCTCGCCGAACCCGGCGGGGGCGGGTGACCGACGCGGCCCGGCCGACCGCCTGACGCTTTTCCGGCGCCCTCCGCCCGCGCGGGCACGCTCACCGGTTCGCCCTTCGCCCCGCTCGGCCGCCGCCCTCTCGACGGCGTACCGGAGGCGGACGGTGCCGAGACCCCTCGGAGCGGTGATGCCCGGCCGGTGCCGACTCAGGGAGGGCACCGGCCGGGCCGCCGGGGCGGGCCCGGACCCCTACCCGGCCGTGGACCCGGGCCCGGACTCCTCACCCGACGTCAGGCGGGGAGGGTCCACCTCTGCCAGGCGTTCGCGTTGCAGTCCCAGAGCTGCAGCCGGTTGCCGTTGGTGACGGCACCGCCGGGCGCGTCGAGGCAGCGGCCGGACAGGGGGTTGCGCAGCTGGGAGGCGGAGGTGGCCTGCCACTGCTGGGCGGCGGAGCCGTTGCAGTCCCACAGCTGGATCCTCGTGCCGTTGGCGGTGCCGGAGCCGGTGGCGTCCATGCACTTGCCCAGTACGCGGACCGTCCCGTCGGTGCCGGCCGTCCAGCTCTGGGCGGTGGAGCCGTTGCAGTCCCACAGCTGGACCGCGGTGCCGTTGGCCGAACTCGCCGCCGCGGCGTCCACGCACTTGCCGCCCACACCCCTGATCGGACCCGTCCGCGCCGGCGTACCGCCGCCGCCGGAGACGGTGAACTCGCCCTGGTTCAGGACGCGCGGGTGGTAGTAGGCGTTCTGGATCTCGATGTTGCTGTTGCTGCCGCGCAGCTGTTCCGACCAGAGCATGAAGTAGCTCCAGCGCGTCTGGCCGTCGAGCAGGGCGGCGTTGGGCATCTTCCCCATCTCCGCCAGCGCGATCGGCTTGGAGCCGGCGATGTTCTGGATCTGCTGGTAGTCGCCCTGGCTGGGGTGGTTCTTGTACCAGACGTCCAGGGAGACGACGTCGACGTACTGGGAGCCGGGATAGTAGGCGGCCCAGTTGCCGGCGGGGTTGTCCTGGACGTTCCACACCCAGACCAGGTTGGTGAGTCCCTTGCCGACCAGGTAGTCGCGGGTGATCTGGTAGAGGCGGGCACCGCCGTTGGGGCCGGGACGGTTGCCCCACCAGTTCCAGGACTCGTTCATCTCGTGCAGCGGGCGGAACAGGGCCGGGACGCCGGCGTCCTTCAGCTGCTGCAGGTAGGGCACGACCTCGTCCAGGCGCCGCTTCCAGGCGTTGTTCAGCGCGCTGCCGTTGGTGACGATCTGGTTGAACTGGTCGGCGGAGATCTGCGTCTTCACACCGCCGTCGAACTGGCAGGTGCTGCCACCGGTCGGCGTGCAGACGTGCCAGCTGAGGGCCACGAGGGAGCCGTTGGCCCATTCGGTCTTGGCCTGGTCGATCACGCGCTGGCGGTTGGCGACGTCCTCGGGGCGGAACATCAGGTCCCCGCCCCACAGGCCCGGGTACTGGCCCGTGATGTCCCTGACCTGCTGGGTGTACTGACCGGGACTGCTGGCCGGTTCCTTGTTGTGCTGCCCGGAGACGACGTTCCTGCCGGTGATGGAGGTCAGGTAGTCGATGACGGCCTGCCTGGACGACGCGGGGAACGCCTGGGCCTGCGGGGATCCCACGACTGTCAGGCCCAGTGTGACCAGGAAGGCGACGATGCCCACCTGGATCCTGCGGCGTGTCCCGCTCGCGGGGCGGTGAGCGGCGTGCGGACGGCCGGACGGGCCGTCGGGACGCCGTGGTGAGGTGAGACGCACGTTCTTTTCTCCTCTTGTCTGACGTGTCCCCCGAGGACTGAGGGACGGCCCGCCGGGGCCGTCGTGGGGTGGTGGCCGCCCATCGGCTCCGGGGCGCCCGCCTCGCGCACCGGCCGGTGACCGCGCGGGAGGCCGCCCGGCCGGGGCCGTGCCGTCACGGCCGGGCGGCCTCCCGCGCGGGTGCCTGCATGGGGGCCTGCGTGGGTGCCTGTGCGGGTGCCTGCGCGGCGTTGACCGTGAACAACGCCGGTCGTACCGACGCGAGGTCCACCTCGGCGGCGTCGACCCCGGTCACACCGACGACGCACCTCTCCCCCGGGAGCAGGGTGACCAGACCACGGTCGGCTCTCGCCCCCGGGGCGACCCGGTCGGCCTGGAAGAGCAGGTCGCGGACGAACGTGCGCGCGATGATCACCAGGTCGAATCCCCCGGCGCGCGGCTCGACGTCGATCTCCAGATCGGCCACCGGGTAGGCGAAGTCGCGGTCCTCGCACCCCAGGACGACGTCCCGCAGTCCCTCGACGTCGGCGACGAGCAGCTCCCGGTGCCCGTCCTCGAACGTGGCCACCTCGGCCGAGAGCGGCAGCGGCGCCACCGATCGCGGCGGCACGGTGAACGGCAGGGTCTCCTCCGCCAGGACGATCCCGTCCGCCGACATCCTTCGCGCGCCCGCGAACCCGTCCCACTGTTCGGCGGACTGGTTGTCGACGACCAGCACCCGTTCCCCGTCCCGGACCTGGAAGCTCACCAGCCGGTCGGCGTACAGCCGGCGCAGCTCGTGGTAGAGCGGCTTGGGACGACCGGCACCGTCGATCGCGGCCCACGAGGTGACCGGCCAGCAGTCGTTGAGCTGCCACACGACCGTCCCGGCGCAGACCGGCCAGTGCGACCGCCAGTGGGCGACCCCGGTGGCGATGGCGCGGGCCTGGTTCACCTGGGTGAGGTAGTGCCAGTCGTCGAAGGTCGCCGGAGCGCCGAAGTGGCGGGCCAGGCCCCGGTCGAGCTTGCCGTTGCCGTCCTCGGCCTTCTGGTGGTGGAGCATTCCGGGTGAGCGCGGGCCGAGCGGCTCGTCGGTGATGGCGTCGCGCAGGGTGGTGTACGCCGGTGGCGCCTGCCAGCCGAACTCGGCGGCGAAGCGGGGGACGTCGTTCAGGTAGTCGGTGTAGTCGCGGCGGTTCCACACCTCCCAGAAGTGGGACGGCCCGTGCGCCGGGTCGTTGGGGTGGTGGTCCCACGATCCCGACCACGGGCTGCCCGCGCTGTAGGGACGGGTGGGGTCGAGCTCGGCGACCACCCGGGGCAGCAGGCCGAGGTAGTAGCCCTCGCCCCAGCTGTCACCGGCCAGCTCCGCCTCCCACCCCCAGTCGCGGAAACCCCACAGGTTCTCGTTGTTGCCGTTCCACAGCACCAGGCTGGGGTGCGGGGCCAGGCGGGCGACATTCTCGCGGGCCTCCGCCTCGACCTCGCCGCGCAGCGGCCGCTCCTCGGGGTAGGCCGCGCAGGCGAACAGGAAGTCCTGCCAGACCAGCAGGCCCAGCTCGTCGCAGGCGTCGTAGAAGGCGTGGTCCTCGTAGATCCCGCCGCCCCACACCCTGACCAGGTTGACCCCCGCGTCCCTGGCCTGGGTGAGGCGGTGCCGGTACCGCTCGGGGGTGACGCGTGCGGGAAGGGCGTCGTCGGGGATCCAGTTGACGCCCCGGGCGAACACCGGCTCGCCGTTGACGACGAGCGCGAAGGAGGTGCCGTGCTCGTCGGGGGCGTATTCGAGGGCGACCGTACGGAACCCGATCCGCCGCTCCCAGCGGTCGAGTTCCGCGCCCGTTCCCGCGTCGGTCAGGGTGACGCGGCAGGCGTACAGCCGCTGGTCCCCGTACCCGCGCGGCCACCACCGCTCCGGGCCGGGCACCTCCAGCACGACGACCGCGTGGACCTGGCCGGGCTCGACCTCCGCCCGCGCCGTACGGCCGGCCACCTCGACGGTGACGACCAGTTCCCTGGCCGCGCCGGTGACGGTCCGTTCCAGGTCGACATGGGCCTCGACCCTGCCGGTCGCGTCCGTGACCGTCACCAGCGGCCGTACGCCCGCCAGCCGCGCGGTGCTCCAGCTCTCCAGCCGGACCGGCCGCCAGATCCCGGCGGTGACCAGGGTGGGGCCCCAGTCCCAGCCGAAGCTGCTCGCCATCTTGCGGATGTAGTTGAAGGGCTCGGGGTAGGCGTTGGGCCGGGCGCCCACGACCTCGCGCACCTTCTCCGCCTCGGCGTAGGCCGACGTGAACAGGACCGACAGGACCCGGCCGCCCTGATCCCCGCCGTCGCCACGACCGGTCACGTCGAACCGGTACGAACGGTGCATGTTCCGGGTGGTGCCCAGCTCGGCACCGTCCAGCGCGACGGTCGCGACCGTGTCGAGCCCCTCGAAGACCAGGTCGGTGCGCTCGAAACCCTCGGGCGGGGCGGGCAGCGCGGTCTCGTAGCGCCAGCCGGCCCGGCCGACCCAGGCGACGTCGAGCTCGTTGCGGTCCAGGTACGGATCGTCGATCAGCCCCGCGGCGAGCAGGTCCACGTGGACACAGCCGGGGACCTCGGCGGGCACCGCCTCCCGCCGGAGGCGGCCGAGGTCTTCGGGAGCCGCCCCCTCGGCCAGCCGGAGGGTCCACCCCGAGGTGAGGGGGGTGCTCTGCTTCAACCGGTACTCCTTGCTCGATGAACGACAATCAGGACAGACACCTGGCTTTTGGCCAACCGTCATGATTCTCGGATCAACGTAACCATTCACTCGATCGCTGTCTAGACCGTTTTAGTAAGTCCGTCTGGACGCGCCGTAAGGATCGTCGGCCCCCTCCACGGGACCGCCCACCCCCGGAACGACACGGCACCCCTGATCGAGGAGGCGACAAAAAGCCTGTTCCGCGGGCATATCGCGATCCCCGCAGAGGGGCGTACGGTCACGACGCCCGGCTCACGTCACCGCCACCCTCCACGCCCGGCGGCACGGTCGCGCCCCGGCGCGCACTCCGTGGAAGCTCGCGTTCACCCTTTTCACTAGTGCGTTTAGCTCCGTGAGCTGAAATTTCCGATCCGCGTCCGCGCGGGCACGGCAAACGGCCCGGCGGGTCTCCCCCGCCGGGCCGGCACCTCGGGTCCCGCCGTCAGCGGCGCGGCGGAGCGGTCGACGCCCTCGGGACCAGGCTCGGGGACTGGGCGGGATGGGAGACGTGCTCCTCCCCGTTGATGACGCCGAAGAGGGCGTGCGTGACCTCGGCCCCGAAGGAGAACACGTCGTGCTGCATGGCCGAGAGGGTCGGCCGGGTGAGCTGGCACAGCTGGGAGTCGTCCCAGGCCAGCAAGGAGAGGTCCTCGGGCACCGACAGCCCGAACTCGGCGGCGACACCGAGCGCCGCCACGGCCATGATGTCGTTGTCGAAGATGATCGCGGTGGGCCGGTCGGGGGCGAGCAGGAGGTTGCGGCACGCGCGGCTGCCCTGGTCGGCGGAGAAGTCCGCCACGGCGGTGCGGGCCTCCAGGCCCATCTCCCGCGTCACCGCCGTGAAGGCGTCGGTGCGGATGACGCTGTGCCCGAGTTCGGCCGGGCCGCTGACCCGGTCGATGCGGCGGTGTCCCAGGGCGGCGAGATAGCGCACCGCCTCCACGATCGCGGCGGCGTCGTCGGTCCACACGGACGCGAACGGGCCCGCGAGGCTCGGGTGCCCCACCACGACGGCCGGCAGGCCGATCTCGGCCAGGGCCGGGACGCGCGGGTCGTCCACCCGCAGGTCGACCAGGATGCTGCCGTTGACGCGTCCGCCCTGCCACCACTCCCGGTGTACCTGGATCTCCTCGTCGGCCTCGATCAGCCGCAGCAGGAGCGAGCACGAGCGGCGGACCAGGACGCTCTCGATGCCGGAGATGAACTCCATGTAGAACGGTTCCAGTCCCAGCATCCGGGCCGGACGGGCGATCACCAGGCCCACGGTGTGCACGTTGTGCCCGGACAGCGAGGCCGCCGCCTGGTTCGGTCGCCAGCCGAGTTCACTGGCGGCCTGGAGGATGCGCTCCTTGGTCGAGGCGGACACCCCGGGCTTGTCGTGCAGCGCGATCGACACGGCCGAGGGGGACACACCCGCCCGCGCCGCGACATCCTTGATCGTCGCCTTGCGTCCCTTGTCTGTCGCGTCCATCTGCCTCACCTGGCACATCCCCCTCCTGTAACGATCCACCTGCCCGACCCTAGCCGCGAGGAGCACGTCCGGCCCGGCCGTCGCGGTCTTCGCCCGACTCAAGGAGCATTGTCAGCAAATATCCACTAAACAGGGTGTATGTCGCCTTTTGTTGGCGAGTCAGCCACCACTCGTTGAGTCAAATTTTAGTGAGCGCCACCCCGATACCCCGCCTGGTCACGCAAAAGTAACACTAGACCGTTCTATGGACACCGTGAAATGTTGCGTCTAGGTTAAGCAGCCATCAGCCGCCAGGCCACGACGAGGTACCCGTCGCTGCGCCGACGCAGCGCGGCGCCGCAGCTCACGACGAGGAAGTGATACGACGTGCGAGGAACACGCGTGGTAGCGGCCGGGTTCGCCCTGGCGATCGGTCTCACCGCCTGCGGCGGAGGAGGCGGCGAGAAGGCGGGCGTGGCGGCCGTGCCGAGCGACCCTGCCAAGGTGACCGGCACGATCACGGTGCTGACGAACCGTACCGACCAGGTGCAGGACGGCACCATGGAGAAGTACGCCGCGGAGTTCAACAAGGTCTATCCCAGCGTGACGGTGAAGTTCCAGGGGCTCACCGACTACGAGGGCGACGTGAAGATCCGCATGAACAGCGAGAACTACGGGGACGTCCTGCTGATCCCCAACTCGGTGCCGCTCAACCAGTACCCGTCGTTCTTCTCCCCCCTCGGCCCGGCCTCGGAACTGTCCGGGAAGTACGACTTCACCGACCGGGCCACGGTCGGCGGCCAGGTCTACGGCATCGCCAACATCGGCACCGCCAACGGCTTCGTCTACAACAAGGCCGTGTGGGAGCGGGCCGGCGTCACCGGCTGGCCGAAGACGCCCCAGGAGTTCATCGCCGCGTTGAAGGCGATCAAGGAGAAGACGGACGCGACGCCGTACTACACCAACTACCACGACGGGTGGCCGCTGACCAACTGGGGAAACGCGCTCGGCTCGCCGAGCTGTGACCCGGTCGCCAACGACAGGCTCGCCGAGACCAAGGAGCCCTGGGCGCCCGGCCAGGACCTGAACGTCGTCGACACGCTGCTGCACGACATCGTCAGGAACAAGCTCTCCGAGGAGGACCCGAACACCACCAACTGGGAGAACTCCAAGAACCTGATCGGCACCGGCAAGGTGGCGACGATGTGGCTCGGCTCCTGGGCCGTGGTGCAGATGAAGGAGGCCGCGCGGAAGGCCGGCGGCGATCCCGACGACATCGGCTTCATGCCGTTCCCCACCCAGGTCGACGGCACCTTCTGCAGCGTGGTCCGGCCCGACTACCTGTACGCGGTCAACATCAACAGCAAGGTCAAGGAGGCGGCCCGCGCCTGGATCGAATGGTTCGTCAACTCGTCCGGGGACGCCCAGAAGGCGCTGTCGATCTCGTCGGTCAAGGGCACCCCGCTGCCGGTGAGCCTCCAGCCCTTCCAGGAGGCCAAGGTGAAATTCGTCCACATGGGCTTCGCGAAGAACGCCCTGGTCAACGATATCGACAAGGCCTCGGAGGTCGGCCTGAACGCCCAGGAGTACCGCCAGCGCATCGTCGACGTCGCCCGCGGGGCGGCCGAGGGCGACCTCGGCGGCGTCTTCGCGGACCTCAACAAGAGGTGGTCCGAGGCCCAGGCGACGATCGGCTGACACCGGCCGGGCGCCGGGCGCGGGGTGGCCGTCACCCGGGCGGACGCCGCGCGCCCGGCCCCCGGGCGGAAGCCCCCGCGCACGCCCCCGCCCGCCCGTGCCCGCCCGTGCCCGCCCGTGCCCGCCCGAGGAGAGGCGGCGCCCCCCTCACGCGCACGCCCCCCTCGCGCACGCCCCGCCGAACGACGAGAGGCGGCACCGGCTCGACACGCGGAGCCTCTCCGAGAGAAGGAACAGATGTCCGCATTCCGTGTCGCGGGGCCCGGCGTCCCGCACCAGGAACCGCAGGTCGCGCCCCCTCGTCACCGGCGCGGGCCATCCGCCCGGAGGCCGCGCCCGGCCGGTTCGCGACGCTGGTACACCCCCTGGCCGTACCTGCTGGCACCCCTGGCGCTGCTGGTGCTGTTCACGTACGTCCCCGTCGTGGACATGTTCGTCTACAGCCTCACCGACTGGGACGGCCTCGGCCCGGTCAGGAACTTCGTGGGGGCGGACAACTACGTCGACCTGTTCACCAGGCCCCGGTTCTTCCAGGTCCTCACCGTGAGCCTGTTCTATCTGGCGGGCTCCGCGGTCCAGATGGTCGTGGCGCTGTACTTCGCCACGATCCTGAGCTTCGACATACGGCTGCGGAACCTCTTCAAGGGGATCCTCTTCTTCCCCTACCTCGTCAACGGCGTGGCCATCGGCTTCGTCTTCCTGTACTTCTTCCAGCCCGGCGGCACCCTGGACACCGTGCTGGGCGCCTTCGGGGTCGAACCGCGCCTGTGGCTCGGTGATCCCGACCTGGTCAACACCTCGCTGGCCGGCGTCTCGGTGTGGCGCTTCATGGGCCTGAACCTGGTGCTGTTCATCGGTGCCATCCAGTCGATCCCCCCGCAGCTGTACGAGGCGGCCTCACTCGACGGCGCGAGCCGATGGCAGCAGTTCAGGTTCGTCATCGCGCCCAGCATCAAGCCCATCATCAGCCTGAGCGCCATCCTGGCGATCTCCGGCGCCCTGTCGGTCTTCGAGATCCCCTTCATCATGACCGGGGGTTCCAACAACAGCGAGACGTTCGTCATCCAGACGATCAAGCTCGCCTTCAACTTCAACAAGGTCGGCCTCGCCTCGGCGGCCGCGGTCGTGCTCCTGGCGATCGTCCTGCTGGTGACCTGGCTCCAGCGTCTGCTGGTTCCCGACGAGAGGGTGGAACAGTCGTGAGGACGATGACCGGTCCCACCGGGGCCACCGGAGCCGCTGCCGGGCGCGACGGCCGCCGTGGCGCTCCCCCGCGCGGTGGCCGCCGCGACGCTCCCGTACGCGGGGCGGCGGCGCGCCTTCTCACGTACCTGTCACTGGTCCTGGCCTGCGCGGTGGTGGTCGTGCCGCTGGCGGCGATCCTCCTCACCTCGCTGCGGACCGCCCGGGAGATGGCGGCCGGGGAGAACCCGCTCGCCATGCCCGGCGACTGGTTCAACCTGGACAACTACCGCATCGCCTTCACCGATGGTCAGATGCCGCAGGCGCTGTGGAACACCGCCTTCATCCTGTTCTTCTCGCTTCTCGGCACGGTCTTCGTCGGCTCGATGACCGCCTACGCGATCGACCGTTTCCAGTTCCGGTTCAAGAGGGTCGTGATGGCCCTCTTCCTGGTCGCCGCCCTCGTCCCCAGCGTGACGACGCAGGTCGCCACCTACCAGGTCGTGAACAACCTGGGGGTGATGGACACGCACTGGGCTCCCATCCTCCTCTACATGGGAACCGACATCGTCTCCATCTACATCTTCCTGCAGTTCATCCGGTCGATCCCGATGTCCCTGGACGAGGCGGCCAGGCTGGACGGCGCGACGTCGCTCACCGTCTACTGGCGCGTCATCATGCCGCTGCTGCGCCCGGCGATCGCCACCGTGGTCATCGTCAAGGGCGTCGCGATCTACAACGACTTCTACATCCCGTTCCTGTACATGCCCTCCGAGGGGCTCGGTACGATCTCGACGTCGCTGTTCCGGTTCAAGGGGCCGTACGGAGCGCACTGGGAGGTCATCTCCGCGGGCGCCGCGCTCGTCATCCTGCCGAGCCTGATCGTCTTCCTGGCCCTGCAGCGGTTCATCTACAGCGGCCTCGTCTCGGGAGCCACCAAATGACCCATCCGGCGGTGATCGACCGGCGCACCGCGCACATCGCGTGGCGCCACCACGGCAACACCGGCGCCTCTCCCGCGCTGCTGCTCCTGCACGGGTTCACCGACTCCGCCACCTGCTGGGACCCGGTCGTCCCCGCGCTGGCGGGCCTCGGCGGCACCGGCGGCACCGGCGGCATCGTCGCCACCGACGCCCGCGGGCACGGCGGCTCCGGCCTGCCCGAGGGACCCGTCGGGCCACGGCAACACGCCGCCGACCAGGCGCTCGTCCTCGACGACCTCGGCGTCACCGAACCGGTCGTCGTCGTCGGGCACTCCATGGGCGCGCTCACCGCCGTCACGCTGGCGGCCACCCGGCCGGAGCTGGTGGCCGCGCTGGTCCTGGAGGACCCGCCGCCGCACGGGATGGGTGGCAGGCCGCGTGGTGTCCCGGCCTGGCTCACCGAGTTGCGTGCCCTGGATCTCGCCGGGCGCGTCGCGTACGCCCGCGAGCACGACCCCGCCTGGAGCGAGGCGGAGCTGCCGCCGTGGGCCCTGAGCAAGGAGCGGATCGACCCGCGCTACTGCGAACGGGACGTCCCCCTCCTCGACCCCCTCCACGACCTGGCACCGGACGTGCGCTGCGACACACTGCTCCTGTACGGCGACGCCGACCGCGGCGGGATGGTCACCGACGCCGACGCGGACGCGTTCCGGGAGGCGGCGGGCGGCACCGTGACGACGGTCCGCGTGCCCGGCGCCGGGCACAACGTCCGCCGCGACACCGCCGACGCGTACCTGCGCGAGGTACGCGCCTTCCTGGACGCCGTACGCTCGCGGCGACCGAGGTGAGCGGGACGCTCACCGGCCCCGGAGCCGGTCGGCGGGGGTTCCGTCTCAGGTGGGAAGGATCGAGAGGCCGGACTGGGCGACGATGGCCTGGAGCGCGGCGACGTGGCCGGTGTAGGCCGCGCGCCCCTCGCGGGTGAGGCCGAACCACGTCCTCGGGCGCTTGCCGACGTGCCCCTTGCGGATCCGCACGTAGCCGGCCGCCTCCAGGGCGCTCGCGTGTTTGGACAGCACCGAGTCGCTGATGCCCAGGTTGTCGCGGACGAAGGCGAACTCGGCCTCGTCGGCGGCGGCCAGCAGCGAGACGATCTGCAGCCGCGTCGGCGCGTGGATCGCCGGGTCGAGTCGCGGCGTCATCGCTTCGCCGTCTCCGCCCGGCGAGCGGTCCGCCGGGACATCCACCGGGCCAGCGGCGGCGAGGTGATCGCCACGATCACCGTCATGGTCACACCCATGAGGGTACGCGGGTAGGCGAGGTCCAGGTCCTTGAACCACAACGCCAGTACGACGGACCCGAGACAGGTGGCGACCAGCCAGCCGGTGAAGCCGACCCACGCCCACGGGTCCATCACGGAGGAGTGCGGGCGCAGGCTCGCGTTCCTGACCTCTCTCACGAACGTGAAAACGGCGACGGCGAGACCGGCCCACAGGGCCACCACGGCGACCCAGAGCCATCGGAAGGACGGGACCTCGGTGACGAACTGCATCCCGGTGACGAAGCCCCAGACTACCACCGGATACCAGGCGGGGAACGTCGGCGGCGCGGCGCGCAGGACCCTGCGCCGCGTCTCGCGGACCTGGTCCAGCGTCCGCGCGGCCTCTTCGGGGGTGATGTCCATGGTCCACTCCTCTACTCTTTCCTGTTTGGAAAGTACTTTCTTCTTTCCATACCGTCAAGTACTTTCCAAGGCCGATCAGAACGGGTCGCCCCTCCCCCACCCGATCGCGTTTCCGGGACGGTGCAACAGTTCGCCGGGCAACTCCATCTGGGAGGTGACAGGGACGACGAAAGGCGAGGGCAGTTGGAAGCAGATCCCCGGTTCGCCGGGTTCGTCGCCGAACGCGGCGACGCGCTGTTGCGCTACGGCTACGTCCTGGCTGGGAACCCGCACGACGCGGCCGACCTGGTACAGGAGGCACTGCTGAAACTCCGCGCCTCCTGGCCGAGACTGCGCGCCAAGGACAACCCGGAAAGTTATGTGCGTACCACCATGGCCAGGCTGCACACGGCGACCTGGCGGTTACGGCGGCGCGAACTACTCTCCTGGGACCCACCGGAGCACGGATACCACGACACGCTGCCCGGCGAGGAGGAGCGGGCGATGGGGGAGGCGCTGGCCGGGTTGCCCCGCAGGCAGCGGGTGGTGCTGGTGTTGCGCTACTACGAGGGGCTGAGCGACGAGGAGATCGCGACAGTTCTGAAGATCTCTCGTGGAACCGTGCGGAGCCAGGCGTCGCGGGCGCTCGGCAAGCTCCGTTCCGTGGTGGGCGAGTACATCGAGGAAGGCGTCATGTCGGATCACAGGGAGCGGCGATGACCGGTATCGAGGAGCGGGTGAGCAGGGCCTTCGCGCAGGCGGCCGAACGAGCGCCGCGGCTGACCGCCTCGGCGGCGGAACGGCTGGAGACCGGCTACCGGCGGCGCAGGCACAGGTCCCAGACGCTGCTCGCGGCGGCGGCCGTGACGGTGGTCGCCGGCGGGATGGCCGTGGGCCTGCGGGGGGCCGGCGACGGGCGGGCGCTGCCCGCGGCCGGCCCGGCGAAAGTGCCGTCCGCGGCGATCAGCGCCACCGCGCGACCCGTCGAGCAGGTGTGGCCGCAGGCCGTGTGGAAGATACCCGTCAAGGACTCCGAGGGCAGGGAACTGCACCCGGTCGCGCTGACCGACGACGGGACGTTGCTGGTCCAGGCGTGGCGCGAGTTCGCACAGCCCGAGGTTCTCTACCTCTACGACCTGACCGGAGGAAACCTGCGGAAGATCACGGACGTGCGTCGGCCGAGAAAGGCCCTGGGGGGTGCCGGGAACTTCAGCGTGGGTGAGGGCGTGGTGGCGTGGCGGACGTCGACGAAGACCTCCGCACACCTCTGGACCGCGCCGCTGACCGGCGGCGAGGCCAGGCAGGTGGCCGAGCACGAGACCGGAGGCGACACGATCGACAGCCTCGCCGTGGCGAAGGGCGCGATCGTGTTCTCCGTGCTGGAGGGCGGGGTGTTCAGCGTTCCGGTGAACGGGGGCGAGGTGACGCCGGTCGAGCGCGGGACCGGCCTGAACCTGTTGTCCTGGCCGTGGGCGGGCTCGCCGGGCACGTGGAGCCCCCAGAGCGGGGCGCCGTTCACGCACCTGGTCAACCTGGAGACCGGGCAGACCAGCGACGCGGCCCCGGCCTCCCAGGGCACGCAACTGCTCGCCTGCGGTGTCCAGTCCTGCCTGGAGACGACGTCCGGCGGCGTCAGAGCGTTCACCCGGCCGCGTGACGGCTCGGAACAGCGGGAGGTGCCGACCGGCTTCCAGATCCCGGAGCCGCCCGGCCAGAGCCGCTTCTACGTGCGCACCCTCCAGAGCGACGCCCCGGGTCTCGGGCTCTACGACCTGAAGACCGGCACACTGGTGGACCTGGGCATCCGGGAGGAGGCCACGCAGGGCGAGGTCCCGGTCGCCGACCGGGCCGGGCGGATGATGACGTACCTGACCAAGAGCGGCAGGTACGTGATCGACCTGTCCAGGATTCCCTGACCGTGGCCGGACACGGGGGCTCACGCGGGCGGGCGCGGTTCCCGGCGCGCCCGCCTGGCACGCCGGACATACGCCGGGTCGCGCCTCGGGGTCGCGCCGGACATACGCCGGGTCGCGCCGTTCCCCGCGTCCGCGCCGGGTCGTTCCGTGGGATGACATCCCCGGGGTGACGTCCCCGGGGGGCACCGGGCGTGGCCCGGGGACGTTCTCAGGCGTGCTCGGGCTCGGGGCGGTCGGTGGGGAAACGGGCGTGCGGCACCACCATCGGGGTGCGGGTCCGAGGGTCGGGCACGACGTCGCAGGCGAGCCCGAACACGTCCTCGACGAGCCGCGAGGTCAGGACCTCCGGTGGCGGGCCCTGCGCGACCACCCGCCCGTCCTTCATCACGACCAGGTGGGTGGCGAAGCGGGCGGCCTGGTTCAGGTCGTGGAGCACGGCGACGACGGTCCGGCCGTCCCGGTGCAGCTCGTGGCAGAGTTCCAGCAGCTCGTACTGGTGGGCGATGTCGAGGAAGGTGGTCGGCTCGTCGAGCAGCAGCGTGCCCGTCCGCTGGGCGAGCACCATGGCGATCCACGCCCGCTGCCGCTGGCCGCCGGACAGCTCGCTCACCCGCGCCTCGGCGAGGTCGTGCAGGCCGGTGCGCTCCAGGGCGTCGCCGATCGCGACGTCGTCCTCCGGCGACCACTGGCGCAGCAGCGTGTGGTGCGGGTAGCGGCCACGCCGTACGAGACCCCGCACGCTGATCCCCTCGGGCGCGATCGGGTTCTGCGGCAGGAAGGCCACGTGGCGGGCGGCCTCCCTGCCCCGGTACGACCGGAGGTCGCGCCCGTGCAGCGTCACGGTCCCGCTGTCGGGTCTCAGCGTCCGGGCCAGTGCCTTGAGCAGGGTCGACTTGCCACACCCGTTCGGCCCGATGATCATGGTGAGCCCGCCGTGCGGGATGTCGAGGCTGACGTCGCGCACGACGGGGGCGCCGCCGTAGGAGAGCGTCACGTCCCGCGCGCCCAGCCCTGTCTCACGTGGTGTCGCCCGGGTGCTCACAGGCTTCCCCTTCTCCATTCGCGGACCAGCAGATATCCGAGGTAGAGGCCGCCGAGGGCCAGGGTGTAGATGCCGACGGGCAGGCTGACGGGCACCGGCGCCTGCTGCGCGGCGAGGTCCGCGAGCACCAGCAGCAGCGTGCCCATCAGCGCGGCCAGGGTCAGGTGCGGGCCCGGCCCGCCGGTGATCCGCCTGGCGATCTGCGGGGCGGTCAGGGCGATGAACGCGACGGGGCCCGCGACGGCGACGGCGCCCGCCGACAGGACGATCGACAGCGTCACGGCACCGGCCCTCGTGCCCCGGGGAGCGGCGCCGAGCCCGCTGGAGATCTCGTCTCCCATCTCGGCGACGACGAGGCGCCGGGAGAGGAGCGCGACGAGCGGTGCCACGGCGAGCAGGACCACCCAGATGGTGGCGGCGTGCTCCCACGACCGGGCCGCCAGGCTGCCGTTGAGGTAGGCGGTCAGGACGGTGGCCTTCTCCCGTTCGACGGCGTACACGACGTACTGGGTGAACGCCGTGGCGATCGCGGAGACGCCGATCCCGGCGACGATGAGGCGTCCCGGGTCGCGGAACCCGGTCCCGGTCGAGACGTACACCAGCGCCATGGCGAGCGCGGCGCCGCCGAGGGCGCCGGCGGGGGCGGGCAGTACCCCGGGCAGGAGCAGCGCGACGGCCGCGGCGCCCGAACCGGCACCGGCGGCGAGCCCGATCACGTCCGGGCTGCCGAGCGGGTTGCGGGTGACGGTCTGGAACAGCGCGCCCGACAGGCCGAGCGCGGCCCCGGTACCGGCGGCCACGACCAGGCGGGGCCCGCGCAGGCGTTCCAGCACGAACTCCTGCCTGCCGTCGGCCTCCCCGGTGAGCGCGCCCGCGAGGTCGGCGAGGGGGATGCCGAGCCGCCCGAGCGACAGGGTGGCGACGGCGGCCACGGCGATGAGCGCGACCGTGACGGCCGCGGTGACGAGGGAGGCGCGAGCGACCGGGATCGCCACCGCGGGCCCGAGCGTGACGAAGCCGCGCGGGGCGGCGACGCGGGCCCGTGTCATACGGCACCCCGCATCATGCGTACGGCGATCAGCAGCGCCGGTGCCCCGATGAACGCGGTCACCACGCCGACCATCAGCTCCTGCGGGCGCAGGACCAGGCGACCGGCGACGTCCGCCAGGAGCAGCAGGGCGGGACCGGCCAGGGCCGAGAAGGCGATCTGCGCGCGGAAGTCGACGCCGACGAGCGCCCTGACGATGTGCGGCACGGCCAGGCCGACGAAGGCGATGGGGCCGACCGCCGCGGTCGCCGCGGTGCTCAGCAGCGTCGCGGCGAGGAGCCCGCCCGAACGCGTCAGGGCGGGGTGCGCGCCGAGCGCCGAGGCGGACTCGTCGCCGAGCGCGAGCGTGTTGAGGCCGGAACCCAGCGCCGCCGCGAGGAGGAGGCCGAGCACCGCCGGTGGGAGGACCGAGACGAGGACGTCGAAGTCCCTTCCCCCCAGGGCGCCGACCACCCAGTAGCGGTAGCTGTCGAAGACCTTAGGCATGCTCAGGGTCACCGCCTGGACGTACGCCATCAGCACCGCCGAGACGACCGCTCCGGCGAGGACGAGCCGCACGAGGCCGCCGCCGGAGCCCGCCGACCCGAGGACGTGGACGACGAGCCCGGCCAGGAGCGCCCCGGGCAGCGCCCACCACACGGCGGCCGACTGGCCGGACGCCCCCAGGAAGGCCGTGGCGGTGACGATGGCGGCGGCGGCCCCGCCGGTGATCCCGAACAGCCCGGGATCGGCGAGGGGGTTGCGGGTGACACCTTGCAGGAGGGTGCCCGCGACGGCGAGGCAGAGCCCGGCGAGCAGGCCGAGGGCGGTACGCGGGTAGCGGCTCTCCACGACCGCGGTGGTGTTGGGGTCGGCGACGCCGGACAGGACGTCCAGGACGTCCGCGAGGGAGTTGGGGTGGCTGCCGAACGCGACGCTCGCGAACACGGCCAGCGCGAGCACGGCGAGGGCGGCGATCAGGACGGCCAGGAGGTATGCCCGCCGGGCGGTGCCCGGCAGGGCGCGGGTACCGGTGGTCATCGAGGACGGACCTACTTGTCGAGGGCGGCGACGGCCTTGTCGATCAGCGGCAGGTAGCGGTCGATCACCCACGGCACGGTGAGCGGGTTGACGAGCGAGGACCCGGTGACGAAGGAGGTGTCGTCGCTCGCCACGACGGAGCCGCGCTTGATCGCCGGGATCGCCCCGTACAGCTTCTGCGCCTCGATCTCCTTACGGGTCTTCTCGTCCGAGTAGAACGTGAAGATCAGGTCGCTGCCGGCGAGCTTCTGGGCGTTCTCCAGGCCGATGAGGGAGGAGTCGGTGCCCTTGGTCTCCTCGAAGGTGTTCACCACCGGGTCGACGGTGAGCCCGAGGGAGGAGACCATCGCGACCCGCTGCTCGCCGGGCTTGAACACGCCGAGGGTGCCGGGGCCGGAGGTGTAGGTGTAGGAGAAGGTGACGTCCTTGTACTGGGGCCGGCTCGCGACGGCGTCGGCGAACCGCTGCTTGATCTGCTCGATCAGCTTCCTGCCCTCGTCGGGCTTGCCCAGCGCCCTGGAGATGATGTCGATCTGCTGGTCCCAGTCCGTGCTCCACGGCAGGTCCGGGTAGGCCACGGTCGGGGCGATGTCGGAGAGGATGTCGTACTGCTCCTGCGTGACTCCCGACCAGGGGGCCAGGATCACGTCCGGGTCGAGCTCGACGATCGTGTCGAAGTCGAGGTTGTCGGCGCCGGTGAACTGCTTCGGCAGCGTGCCGCCCGCCTTGGTCACCGCCTCGTGGATCCAGGGAAGGTAGCCGGTCTTGTCGCTGCCCCACGGGTAGCTCTCGATTCCCACCGGCGTGTGGCCGAGCGCGATCGCGGTCTCGGTGGATCCCTGGCCGAGGGTGACGACGCGTTCGGGCTGCTCGGTGATCTTCGCCTGGCCGAGCGTGCTGTCGATCGTCACCGGGAACACTCCAGTGCCGCTCTTCGCCGGTGCGGCGGCGGGCTCCTCCCCCGTTTCCTTCGCCGCCGAGCAGGCGCCGAGGGCGAGGACGACCGCGGCGGCGGAGAGGGTGAGCGCGTGGCGGCGCGCGTGGGTGAGCGTGAACGGCATGGGTGTTCCTTGTGTTTCAGGGACCGCGGGGTCGCGTCCCGCCCTTACGGGGAGGGGCGAAACCCGATATCGAGCCAGAACGAAAGGCTGCTTAGGTCACAACCTTAAATACAGTAACTTAGGGAAGCCTAAGCTAATCATTGCTCAACTTTCAACCGCCCCCCGTCGCGGCCCGCGCTTCCAGGGAGCATGTCACCTGGACGTCCCCCATCCACCGGACCTTCCCTCTCCCGAGGTGCGGGCACCTTGGGAGCCGGATGACGGAGATCCGGAGACGAGGAGTCTCCCGTGGCGATGACCGCGACCGGCCGGATCCTCACCCCCGGCGCGGAAGCCGCTTTCTGACCGTGATCAGCCGAAGATGTTGTCCCGCACTCTCCGGACGGGCTAGACAGGTCGCATGACAGAGACATCAGCAGCCGGACACCCCCTTCCGCGGGTCGCCGATCGGCGGACCTGGCAGGCGAGGATCGACGAGCTCCGGGTCAGGGAGAAGGCCCACACCAGGGCCGGGGACGCGCTGGCCGCCGAACGTCGGCGGTTGCCGATGGTCGAGGTCGATCCTCGGACCCCGCTGATCGGAGCCGACGGCCCGGTGCCGTTGGTCGACGTCTTCGGCGGCCGGTCCCAGTTGATCGCCTACTTCCAGATGTGGCACACCGGCAGGCCCGCGGCGGAGCAGTGCGAGGGCTGCACCTTCTCCACGGCCCACATCAACGAGCTGTCCTACCTGCACTCGCGGGACGTCGGCTACGCGACCCTCTGTCAGGGACCGTACGAGGAGAGCTCGCGCTACCGCGACTTCATGGGCTGGACGATTCCCTGGTACTCGGTGCCGAGGGACTCCGTGGACCGGCTTGTCGCGGACCGGCACTTCGGCATCCTGGTCACCTATCTCCGGGACGACGACAAGGTCTACGAGACCTACTGGACCACCGGCCGAGGCAACGAACCGATGGCGCCGTCGTACGGACTGCTGGACCTGACCGTCTACGGCCGGCAGGAGTTCTGGGAGGACTCGCCGGAGGGCTGGCCACGGCACTGGGACTCCAGGGGCGGCCAGTTCCGGACGGACGGCCGCCCAACCGCGCAGTGGTCACGGATCAGGGCCGGACGCGACGACGACCTCGGCACCTCGTCCGACGACCGTCCTCGACCGCACTGCCACTGAACGAGCGTCCAGGAACCCGGCGGGCGCGTGGTCAACGGCGATGAGGTACGGCGTGCGGTGGATCGGCGGGAAGCAAACCCCCGACGGCGCGAAGGAGCGGCCGAGTCCAACCGTCATGGGGCGAGCGTTTCGCGTATGCCGTAGCGGGCGAAGCGGGCGCCTGTCGCGAAGGCCCAGTAGCGGTCGCCGTAGGACCAGTGCCACCACTCGGTGGGGTAGTTGACGAAGCCGCCGGATCTCAGGGCGGTGCCCAGGATGTCGCGGTTGCGCCGGGCCTCCGGGGAGATCTCGGGGAAGGCGGTGTAGCACGCCTCGTCGCTTTCCGGCGGCGTGGCGTTGACCTGCGTACCCATCGGGAGTTCGACGCCGGAGACGGTACACAGGGTCAGGTCCACCGCGCCTCCGGTGACGTGCGGGGCCACCTCCGGCGGGGAGACGTACCTGCTGGCCTCCACGTACGCCCGCCGATCGTCCCAGCCGGGGTGGGCCGCCAGGTGCGCGGCCACGGATTCGGTGAAGTACCGGTGCTGCAGGGCCGCCGGGCGGAATCCCTCCACGACGAGCAGGCGCAGGCTGCGGGGGAGCATGGTCTGCGCGGTGATCAAGCGGTCGGCCACGCTCAGCCGTACATGTGCGAACGCGCCTTCCGGGTCGGCGAGGCGCTGGTCGACCCGGAAGGCCTCCACGGTGCGCAGATCCACCAGGGGCTCGTCGCACTCCTTCACCGGCACCTCGGCGATCCGCAGGTCCGACAGGAGCACGATCTCTCGCATCGGAGACCTCCGTGATGTTGCGGGAACGCTCGATCTGAGACGCCGAAGCCATGATTCAGCCGGACGCTTCAAGAACGCTGTAACCGTCGTTGGATCAGCCGCCGGCTTCGCGGTACTCCCGTGCCTCGTGCGCCCGGAAAAGCTCAAGCGCCTCGGTCATGGCCGCCTTGGCGGCGACGTCGTCGCCGAGTGCCTCGTGCACCTGGGCCAGGTCGCGCAGCGTACGCGCGCGGAACAGGACGGCGCGCAGCTCCTCCCAGAGCGTCAGCGACTCCGTGAACCGGCTCCTGGCCTGGTAGAGCCGTCCCTCGGCCAGATCCAGCTCGCCGATCGTGCGCAGGGTGCACGCCTCGCCCCAGCGGTCGCTGAGGGTCCGGGTCACCGCGAGCGCCCCGTCCAGGGCGCGGCGTGCCGCGTCGAACCGGCCCAGCCGTATTCCGATCTTGGCGAGGGTACGCACGCAGTACGCCTCCATCAGCCGGTCGCCCAGCTCACGGAAGATCGCCAGGGCGCGCTCGCACAGCTCCTCCGCCGGCCGCAGCTCGCCCAGAGCCCGGTGGTAGAGGGACATGGTGCGCAGGGTCAGCCCCTCGCCGCGGCGGCTGCCCGCCTCCTGGTACAGGGACAGCGCGGTGGTCAGGGCGCCCAAGGCCGCCGGATAGTCCCCGCGCTCCAGGTGCACGCTGCCCGCCAGGCGTCTGACGTGCGCGAGGGCCGCCTGGTCGGCGAGGTCACTCCACCCTCGGCTCGCCCGGTCCAGGAAGTGCAGCGCCTCGGGCAGGTACCCCTGCTCGCGGCAGGCGGCGCCGAGGGCGGCGAGCGTGGCGGCCTCGCCCCGGGCGTCCCGCGCGGAACGAAACAGCGACAGCGCCTGGCTGAGGTACTCGCGGGACTCCGCGTAGTGGTCGCGCTCGTAGTACAGGTGGCCGAGACCCGCCAGCAGCGTCGCCTCGCCCAGGGCGTTGTCCATCCGCCGCGCCACCGCCAGGGCCGCCTCGTGCGTACGATGCCAGGCCGCGAAGGGGTTGTCGAAGACGTACTGGCTGCCCTCGAAGGCCACCGAGGACAGCGCGGACGCCAGGGCCACGGCGATGTCGTCGAGATCCATCGCCGCGGCCAGCTCGACCGCGACGATCAGCGGCTCCTCCTCGACGCGGAACCAGCCGTGCGGATCGGCCAGCGCCGTACGCGCCACCTCCGGCTCCACCGGCCGCACCAGGTCGAAGGTCGCGCGCATCGGGATCCCCCCGGTGGGCACGACCTCGTCAAGCCGCTCGACCAGCCATAACCATCCGCCGAGCACCCTGCGCACGGCCGCCGTGCGCTCCCCCTCGGTCTCCTCCGTGTGCGCGCGCTCGCGGGCGAACAACCGGATCAGGTCATGGAGCCGGTAACGCGGAAGGTCGCCCGCGTCCGTGTCCACCACCCCGATCAGTGAGGTGTCCACCAGATGGTCGAGCACCTGCTCGGCCTCGTCGAGGCCGGTCTCCAGGGCCGCCCCCACCACCCACACCGGGAAGTACGGCAGGCCGAGCAGGCCGAGGCGGCGCAGCGCGGTCCTGGCCTCGGGAGGGAGCAGGTCGTAGCTGAGCGCGATACTGGCCCGCACCTCCTGGTCGCCGACGGCCAGCTCGTCCAGCCTGCGCTGCTCGTCGGCCAGCCGATCGGCAAGCCGGGCCACCGACCACTGGCGCCGCGAGGCGAGCCGCGCCCCGGCGACGCGCAGCGCGAGCGGCAGGCCGCCGCACTGGCGGACGATCCGCAGCGCCGCCTCCGGATCGGCGGCGATCCGCTCCGGACCGGCGACCTGGTCGAAGAGCCGCAGGGCGGCCGGTTCGGGTAACAGGCCCAGGTCGAGCACCGTGGCTCCGGCGAGGCCGGCCAGCCGGTTACGCGAGGTGACGATCACCCCGCAGCCCGGCGCGCCCGGCAGCAGCGGCCGCACCTGCCGCTCGGTGGCGGCGTCCTCCAGTACGACGAGTTTGCGGCGGTCGGCCAGCAACGACCGGTAGCGGGCGGCGCACTCCTCCAGCGTGCCGGGCGGCGGGACACCGGGCGCCAGGTCGCGCAGCAACCGGCCGAGGACCTCCTGCGCGGTGGCGGGCGACTCCGTGGTGCCGCGCAACTCGACGTGAAGCTGGCCGTCGGGATAGAAGGGGGCGAGCTCGTGCGCGGCCCGCAGCGCGAGGGCCGACTTGCCCATCCCGCCCGACCCGAAGATGACACAGACCGGCATGGCGTCCGGCCTGGTGAGGTGGTCGCGCAGCGTCGCGATCTCCTCCTCGCGCGCGGTGAAGTCGGGCGGCGGGGAGGGTAACTGCCGGGGCACGGGAACCTTCGCCGGGCCCAGCAGTGTGGCGTCGCACCGCAGGATCGATTCGTGCGCCTCCCGCAGCTCCGGCCCCGGTTCGATGCCGAGTTCCTCGATCAGCACCTCCCTCGCCTGCTGGTAGACCGTGAGCGCGTCCACCTGCCGGCCGGCGCGGTAGAGCGCCACCATGAGGGCACGGCGCAGCCGTTCGCGTACCGGATGGACGGCGACCAGTTCGGTCAGCTCGTCGATCAGGCCCTCTTCCCGGCCCGCCGCCAGGTCGGCGGCGATCCGTTCCTCCGTCACCGTGAGCCGCAGCTCCTCCAGCCTGGCCGCCTCCGCGCGCAGGTAGCTGTCGCCGATGTCACCCAGGGCCGGGCCCCGCCACAGCGCCAGGGCCGTCCGGAGGGCATCGGCCGCCGCCCGGTGGTCGCCGTCGCGCGCCTCGCGCCGCCCTCGGTCGACGAGCCGCTCGAAGACGTCCCTGTCGAGGACGTCGGGGGGAATCTCGGCGGTGTAACCCATCCGGCGCGACACGATGACCTGCGGCAGGCCCGCCCCCACGAACGCGCGGCGCAGCGTGGCGACGTAGGTCTGCAGCACCCCTCGGGCGGTCGGCGGCGGGTCGTCCTGCCAGATGGCCTCTATCAGCCGGTCGACGGTGACCACCCGGCCCGCCTCCAGCAGCAGGGCGGCGAGCAGGGTCCGCGGCTTGGCGCCCCCGAGGGGGATCTGCCGCCCGTCGCTCCACACCTCGACCGGACCAAGGAGCCGGAAGTCCATTGGCCCTCCTCGAAATGGCTCTGCCGACCCCCTGAAACGTATGGTACGTCGCCTGTTGCGGAAGTGTCTCGCGTGCTTGTTGGCCTGGTTGTCGGTAAATGTCATTCGGCGTCAGCGGGAACGGCCGCCGCGCCGATTCCTCCGGTGGACATGCCGAAGGACCCGGGGGCGTCCCGGGTCCTTGACGGGCATATGCCGCCGCGTTCGTCTCGGTGGGGTTAGCTGACGGTGTTGGGCTGGGCGGACAGGAGGGTTTGGGACCAGCCGTTGGTGTCGACGGTGCCGTGGCCGGTGATGTCGTCGCCGTTGCCGTCGTGGGGGTTGAGGTCGCGGTAGCGGTAGAGG
>NZ_BAABAQ010000012.1:0-354356 GCF_039537505.1 Streptosporangium oxazolinicum | reverse complement strand
GGGGTGTGCCTGGGCGCGGCGTGCGCGGTGAAGTGGTCGGGCGTCTTCTTCCTCGTCGCCTTCGCGGTGATGTCGCTGGTCTGGGACGCGGGCGCCCGCCGGGCGATCGGCCTGCGCAGGCCGTACGTGGGAGCGCTGAACAGGGACCTGACCGGCGTCGTGCTGGTGATGGGCCTGCTGCCCGCCGTCACCTACCTCGCCTCCTGGACCGGCTGGTTCGCCTCGCCGCTGGGCTGGGGCCGCAACTGGGCGCAGGCGACCTCGCAGGGGCCCGGGTTCTTCGTCTTCGACTCGGTCCGGTCGTGGCTGAGCTACCACTTCCAGGTGCTCGGCTACCACACCGGGCTGGACGAGGGGCACAGCTACCAGTCGGCCCCCTGGACCTGGCCCCTCCTCTCCCGCCCGGTGGCGTTCCACTACCCGCCCGACAAGACCGGATGCGGCGCCGACAGCTGCGCCGAGGCCGTCCTCGGGGTCGGCACCCCGGTCATCTGGTACGGGGGTCTCATCGCCCTCATCGCCATGATCGCCTGGTACGTCGCCACCCGCGACTGGCGGGCCGGAGCCGTGCTCCTCGGCTACGCCGCCGGATGGCTCCCCTGGTTCTACTACGCCCTCGCCGACAACCGGACGATGTACCTGTTCTACGCGATCACGATGCTCCCCTTCATGATCCTCGCGCTCACCCTGGCCGCCGGGCTGATCATCGGACGGGCGGACGCCACGCCCAACCGCAGGGCGATCGGGGCCGCGGTCGTCGGAGCCTTCACGCTCCTCGCGCTGATCAACCTCGGGTGGCTCTACCCGGTGCTGGTCGCCGAGCTCATCCCGCACTCCCAGTGGTGGGCGCGGATGCTGTTCCGGAGCTGGGTGTGACGGGTTCGGGGGCGACGGGTTCAGGAGTGACGGGTCCGGGGTTCGCGGGGCCGGGGGGGACGGCGGGCGGTGCCGCGGGGCCGATCAGGACCGGGCCGGTCGTGGCGGGATCGCCCTCGGCCGGGTCGTCCGTGACGTCGCCGCTCGTGACGGCGCCCGATGCGACGGCGTCCGATATGACGGCGCCCGAGGTGACGTCGCCGGGGGTGACGGTGGTGGCGGGCGCTGTGGCGGCGCGCCCGGAGAACCCGTGGCGCAGCGAGATCGCCGCCGCCAGGCAGGCCAGCGGCACCGCGGGCAGCAGGTAGCGGTAGTCGAACTCGGCCGTCGCCGCGGGGGCCAGGATGAGGCCGAACGACGCCAGCCACGGCAGCAGCACCGGCCCGCCCAGCTTCCGCCAGCGCACCGCCACCCCGGCCAGCCCGATCAGCAGCAGCACCCCGAGCACGATGCCGGGCAGCCGGACGATCCGCTGGTAGACCTGGAGGAAACCGGCCCACGGGTTGGTGACGTCGGTGCCGACCACGCGCGGCTTCTCCTGGATCTTCGCGACCCGCAGGCCCGGGTCGTACACGCGCGCGTCGGTGTCGGTGCTGCCCCGGTACGACGACCAGGCGGGCAGGACCTTGGTCGTCGGCGGGAACTCGTACTGCAGGTAGGTCTTGGCGTCGGGGAAGCGCGGCCGGCCCCAGTGGAAAGCGCGGAAGAAGTCTCCGGCCACGATGCCGAGATAGTCGAGCGGCTGGGACAGGATGGCCCGCTGGGCGAACGCGCCCGCGGTCTTGTTCATCTCCGGGGTGAAGGTGGTGCCCACCCCGAAGGCGTGGAAGCGCTGGCCGTTCTGCGCCCACCAGAGATACTTCTGCCCGGAGAAGTGGCGCTCGCTCGGGGGCTCGCTGATGCACAGCAGCGCCAGCTCCAGCTCCTGGCGTGGATCGACCCTCATCTTCGTGCAGTCGGCGAAGAGCGCCGTCCGCATGTAGAGGATCGCGCCGTCGCTGTTGGTCATCGCGAAATTGCCGTGTGCGGACGCGAACCAGGCCATGTAGCCGACCACCGGGAGGGCGCACGCGGTGATCATCGCCGCGATCGTCTTCCAGGGCGTGCGCTTCACCATCAGGTAGATCACGACCAGCACGAGGATCGGCAGGCCGATCGACCGGGTGAGCGCGGTGAGGGCGAGCAGCAGCCCGACCACCGCGCCGAGCCGCCAGGACATCCGCCGGTGCCAGAGCACCAGCGTGATCACGCCCACGACCAGCAGCACGAACATCGCGTCGGACATGACCAGGTGTTCGAGCTGGATCTGGTACGCGTCGAAGAGCACCGGCACCGCGGCCAGCGTCGCCCCCCAGCCGGGCAGCCGGAACCTGACGCGCAGCAGGGCGTAGATCAGCACCGCGACGCCCAGGCCCATCAGGTGCTGGACGAAGGCCACCAGGGCGAAGCTGTGCAGCGGCCTCAGCAGCAGGAGCAGGAAGGAGTAACCGTTCGGCCGCAGGGCACTGGGCCGGTCGGGGTTCACCGCCCCGGAGACGTACTCGTAGGAGTCGTTGAACCACAGGGCCGGGCCGTACCCGAGCATGGTGACCACACGCAGCAGGAAGGCCAGCGCGAGGACGCCCACGAAGAGGCGATGCCGGTACAGGAACGCCCGCAGGCGCGGGACCCGGCCGGGCGGAGGCGCGTCCAGGCGAGGGCGGTCGGCGACGGTCACCATGCATTACAGGATGCCAGCCGTTTCGGGGAGTTGACCCGGGCAGGGGACTCTAGAGGGCATCATGGTGAGATTGGCTTGTGCAGTGAGTGAAGGGTTGAGACGTGGAACTGACCGTGGTCATGCCTTGCTTGAACGAGGCGGAGACCGTGGAGACCTGCGTACGCAAGGCGCTCGCCTGCATGCGGGAGCACGGGATCGACGGGGAAGTCCTGATCGCCGACAACGGCAGCACGGACGGCTCACAGCAACTCGCGCGCGAGGCCGGGGCCCGGGTCGTGCACGTCGACGCCAAGGGATACGGCAACGCGCTGATGGGGGGAATCCGCGCGGCCCGCGGCCGCTACGTCATCATGGGCGACGCGGACGACTCCTACGACTTCACCGCCCTGCTGCCGTTCGTCGAGCAGCTCCGTGACGGTGCCGACCTGGTGATGGGCAACCGGTTCAAGGGCGGCATCGCGCCGGGCGCGATGCCCCCGCTCCACCGCTACCTGGGCAACCCGGTGCTCTCCTTCATCGGCCGCCTCTTCTTCCCCAGCGCGATCGGCGACTTCCACTGCGGGCTGCGCGGCTTCCGGCGCGACTCCATCCTCAGGCTCGGCCTGCAGACCGGCGGCATGGAGTTCGCCAGCGAGATGGTGGTCCGCTCGACGCTGTCCGGGCTGGACGTGCGCGAGGTGCCCACCACGCTGTCGCCCGACGGCCGCTCCCGCCCGCCGCACCTGCGCTCCTGGCGTGACGGCTGGCGCCACCTGCGCTTCCTGATGCTCTACAGCCCGCGCTGGCTGTTCTTCATCCCCGGCCTGGTCCTGATGACCTTCGGCCTGGTCGCGGGCGCCGCCCTGACCTTCGGCCCGGTCTACATCGGCAAGCTCGCCTTCGACGTCGACACCCTGGTCGGTGCCTCGGCCATGGTGGTGATCGGCTTCCAGGCGGCCCTGTTCGCCCTGTTCACCAAGGTGTACGCGGCCGAGGAGGGCTTCCTGCCCGAGGACAGGAGGGTGCGCAAGCTCGTCGACATCGTGAGCCTGGAGAAGGGCCTGGTCGTCGGCGGCCTGCTCGCCCTGGGCGGTCTGGGCGGCCTGGTCGCCTCGCTCGTCCACTGGCAGACGCGCAGCTTCGGCCCGCTGATCCCCTCGGAGTCGCTGCGCATCGTCGTGCCCTCGGCCACCGCGCTGATCGTGAGCTTCCAGACGATCTTCGCGGCGCTGTTCATCAGCATCCTCGGCATCCGCCGTACCAAGGAGACGCCCATCGACGTGGCCGCCTCCGCCGCCGAGGAGGCCGCCGAGGCCGTCAGCCGCGCCGCCGCGGGCGAGCCGGTGGCCACCCCCGCCGACGGTGCCGCGCCGGTCTCCCCGCAGCTGCCCTGAGCGCCACGGTGACCCGGGGGAAACAGGGGCCCCCGGAGAACCGTGACCGCACCAAGGCCCGGGGCCGCGTCCCTTAGGCTTGCACCATGTCCCAGCACATCCTGACCGCGGTCGCCTGGCCCTACGCCAACGGCCCTCGCCACATCGGGCACGTCTCCGGATTCGGCGTGCCGTCCGACGTCTTCAGCCGCTACCAGCGGATGGCGGGCAACAAGGTCCTCATGGTGAGCGGGACCGACGAGCACGGCACCCCGATCCAGGTCCAGGCCGACAAGGAGGGCCTCACCGCCCGCGAGCTCGCCGACCGCTACAACAGGGTGATCGTCGAGGACCTCCAGGCGCTGGGGCTCTCCTACGACCTGTTCACCCGGACCACCACGGAAAACCACTACGCGGTCACGCAGGAGATCTTCAAGGGACTCCACGCCAACGGCTATATCTTCCCCCAGACCACGATGGGCGCCATCTCGCCCTCCACCGGGCGCACCCTGCCCGACCGCTACATCGAGGGCACCTGCCCGATCTGCGGTTACGAGAGCGCCCGCGGCGACCAGTGCGACAACTGCGGCAACCAGCTCGACCCGATCCAGCTGATCAACCCGGTGAGCAAGGTCAACGGCGAGACGCCGGTCTTCGTGGAGACCGAGCACTTCATGCTCGACCTGCCCGCGTTCGCCGAGGTCCTGGCGTCGTGGCTGCGCTCCAAGGAGGGCGACTGGCGGCCCAACGTGCTGAAGTTCGCCCTCAACATGCTCGGCGACATGCAGCCCCGCGCGATCAGCCGCGACCTCGACTGGGGTGTGCCGATCCCGCTGGAGGGCTGGAGCGACCAGGCCAACAAGCGGCTCTACGTCTGGTTCGACGCGGTCATCGGCTATCTCAGCGCCTCCATCGAGTGGGCCCGCCGCTCCGGCGACCCCGAGGCCTGGCGTCAGTGGTGGCAGGACCCCGAGGCCCTGGGCTACTACTTCATGGGCAAGGACAACATCGTCTTCCACGCGGAGATCTGGCCGGCGATGCTGCTCGGCTACAACGGCCAGGGGGCCCGCGACGGCGAGCCGGGCTCCCTCGGCGCGCTGAACCTGCCCGCCGAGGTCGTCTCCAGCGAGTTCCTGACGATGGAGGGGCGCAAGTTCTCCTCCTCCCGCTCGGTGGTCATCTACGTGCGCGACTTCCTGGAGCGCTACGACGCCGACGCGCTGCGCTACTACATCGCGGTGGCGGGCCCGGAGAACCAGGACACCGACTTCACCTGGTCGGAGTTCCTCAACCGCAACAACGGCGAGCTGGTGGCGGCCTGGGGCAACCTGGTGAACCGCTCGATCTCGATGGCCGCCAAGAACTTCGGGGTCATCCCCGAGGCGGGCGACCTCACCGACGCCGACCGCGCCATGCTGGAGCGCAGCCGCGCGGCCTTCCCGAAGGTCGCCGCCGAGTTCCAGCACTGCCGCTTCAAGAACGCGACGAACGAGGCGTTCGAGGTCATCCGCGAGGCCAACCGATACCTGGCCGAGCAGGAGCCCTGGAAGATCAAGGACGACCCCGCGCGGGTGAAGACCATCCTGCACGTCGCGCTGCAGGTCGTGGACGACGCCAAGACGCTGCTCACCCCGGTCCTGCCCAACTCCTCCAACAAGATCTACGCGATGCTCGGCGGCACCGGCGTCTGGTCGGGCATGCCGGAGATCCAGGAGGTCACCGACGACGACGGCCGGACCTACCCGATCATCACCGGCTCCTACGACGGCGCCGCGCGCTGGGAGTCGACCCCGATCCGGGTAGGCTCCCCGCTCGCCCCGCCGGTCCGGCTGTTCGTCAAGCTGGACCCCAAGATCGTCGAGGAGGAGCTGGCCCGTCTGGGCGAGTAGGGCGCTCACGGTCCTGCCGTTCACGGTCCTGACGCTCGCGATCTTTGAGGCGTTCGCGGTCCCTGGGACGCTCGCGGCCAGGCCAGGACGCTCGCGGCCCGCTGGGAGCCTGCGGCCCGCCGCCCGGTGCCGGGCGCGGGCCGCACCGGCTTCTCGGTAGGTTGGACGCCGTGAGCACGCCGAATCTTCCCGCCGCGCCCAAACCTCTACCGGCAGAGGTGTTCGACAGCCACTGCCACCTGGACATCATGGTGGGCAACCGCCAGGCGTCCTCGGGGGATCCGGTGGCCCAGGCCGCGCAGGCGGCCAGGACGAGCGTCGAGGGCATTCTCGACGAGGCCCGTGCCGTCGGCGTGACGCGGCTCGTCACGATCGGCTACGACCTGCCGTCCTCGCGCTGGAACGCCGAGACGGCCGCCCTCCACGGGGACGTCTACGCCGGGGTGGCCATCCACCCCAACGAGGCGCACGCCTCGACGCCGGAGACCCTCGCCGAGATCGAGCGGCTGGCCCGCCTGCCGCACGTCAGGGCGGTGGGGGAGACCGGGCTCGACTACTACCGCGACTGGGCGTCGAAGGACGACCAGCACGCCAGCTTCCGCGCGCACATCGAGATCGCCAAGCGGACCGGCAAGGCCTTGGTGATCCACGACCGCGAGGCCCACGACGACGTGCTGCGCGTGCTGGCCGAGGAGGGCGCTCCCGAGGTCGTGGTGTTCCACAGTTTCTCCGGTGACGCCGGGATGGCGAAGCAGTGCCTCGATGCCGGATATTTCATGTCATTTTCCGGTCCGGTTACCTACAAGAACGCCGCCTACCTCCGTGAGGCCGCGCGGGTCGCGCCGCAGGAGCTCATCCTCGTCGAGACCGACGCGCCCTACCTGCCGCCCACCCCCCACCGGGGCAAGCCCAACGCGCCCTACCTCATACCGCTCACGCTGCGCTGCCTCGCCGAGGTCAAGGGGACCGACATCACCGAGCTCGCCACCGCCATCAGCGCCAACGGGGAGACCGTCTTCGGCTCCTGGTGACCGAGACCCGGCTCCCGCCGCACGGCGGAACCCGGGATCCGCGCGATCCCGGTCCACGGCGAGGCCGGAGCCGGGAGTCTCAACCCATGACAGGGCCGAAGCCGGGAGTCTCGGCTCGGAGCGGGGCCGAACCGGGATTCCTGGCCCATGGTGAGGCCGGGATTCCCAGCCCACGGTGAGGCCGGGCGTTTCGGCCCGTGGCGGAGCCGAAGGCGGGAGCCCTGGCTCAGGGCAGGATCGAGCCGGAGGCCTTGCCCCATGGCGGGAGCCTTGGCTCAGGACCGGGGGGAGACTCAGCCCACGGCGGCGCCGAAGTCGGCGGAGGCGGCGCCTTCGAGGGCCGGGATCCTGCCGGTGCCCGGCGAGAGCTGGATGCCCTCGGTGTCGTTGCGGCCCAGCAGGACGACCGCCCCCGCGCCTCCCCTGTCGGGTGCCCCGGCGACCAGCCGGTTGCCGCTGAACCCGACCGACCAGCCGAAGTGGTCACCCGTCCCGCTCTGGGTGACCAGCCTGCCCGCTCCCTGCTCGCCCATCGTGATCAGTCGTACGCCGCCCTGCCCGCCGGAGTCGAAGGGCACGCCCACGGCGAGCCTGACCTCCCCCTCGCCTCCCTCGCCGGTGAACGCCAGCGAGAACCCGTAACCCTCGCCCGGAGCCCCTTCGGAACCCTGATGGAGGGTGCCGAGGGGGGTGACCGCCTGCGTGCTGGAAGCCAGGAACAGCTGGACGAGGCCGGAGTCCTTCACCTCCCCGCCGTCGCCGAGCGGGGCGCTCACCGCGAGGTAGCCGACGTCATCCCGCTCGGCGTAGGCCATCGCGTAGCCGAACCGGTCGCCCGCCTGGGAGTCGGCCACCTCACGGAGGTCCCACTTCCTGCTCCCGTACTCGTCCTTGGGCTCCCGCACGTCGTAGATCACCGCGATCGACCCCGAGTCGGCCTTGCCCGCGTCGACCTGGCGGCCCGCCCCGTCGTCGTTCTCGTACGGCACCCCGACCGCGAGATCCGGCTCGTCCGGGGTGCCGCCGAGCCTGCCGATCGCCAGTGACCAGCCGAACATGTCGCCGACCTCGCCATTGCCCGACACACCCCCCGTCTCCTGGGAGATCCGCCGGCCCGTGCCGGGCGTCGCGGCGCCGAAGAGGTAGACCGCGCCGGAGTCGGCCGTACCGTCGGCGTCCTCGTGCGGGGCTCCGACCGCCACCATCGTCCCGCTGGAGGTCAGGGACCAGCCGAAGTGGGCGTCGGCCTCCGGCTCCGGGGCGACCAGGCGGGCCGTCCTGCCCCCGGGGCCGCCGTACACCACGTAGACCGCGCCCGCGTCCGCGGAACCCGCCACGTCCGCGTACGGGGCGCCGACGAGCAGGTCCGCGCAGCCGTCGCCGTCGACCTTGGCCAGCCGTACCGACCACCCGAAGCCGTCCCCCGCCTTCGTCTCGGGGACGGTCACGGCCTTGCCGCTCTCTCCCCGGCCGAAGAGCAGGTGGACGGCCCCCGCTCCGGCCAGCCCGCCGGGATTGGCGAACGGGTCGCCGACCGCGGAGTCCTCCAGGCCGTCGCCGTCGAAGTCGCTCGCGCCCGCCCCGGTGCAGTCGGCGGGGGCGGTGGGGGCGGAGCCGGATCCGGCCGCGAGGACTCCGCCCGGCGCGGTGAGCGCCTCGGCGGCCCCGGCGGAGGTGAGCGCGATCGCGGCCGTCACCGCGAGGGGGAGCAGCAGCCTCACGACAACCTCACCTCGATGTTCCTGCCTCCTTCGACCATCACGCCGGTCAGCGTGGCGGGCTTGCGGGCCGGGGGCAGGTCGAAGACCAGGACGGCCTCCACCTTCGTCCCGGGGGGCAGGGCGGCGGGCAGGGCCGTCGACACCCGCTCGGGCCGGTGCGTACCGCCGCGGTCGTCGGTCAGGGTGATCGCGTTGGTGTCACCGAGCCGGATCAGCTCCCCGCCGGTGTTGATCAGCGTCAGCGGGACCGTACAGAATCGGCCGTTCGCCGGGGTGGTGTTCCCGTAGGAGGTGAGCCCGCAGGCCGGGCTCCGCGGGACGATCAGCCGAGGGTCCTCGACGAAGGAGCCGGTCGTGATCGTACGACCCACGTCGTTGCCACCGGTACCGGCGAGATCGCCGGTGTCGCCGGTGGCGCCCGGCCGCGCCTGCCCCTGGTCGCCGGTCGCGTCTCCCCCGCCGGTGTTCAACAGGACGACGACCGTGACGGCGAGTGCCGCGAGCACGGCCAGCCCGGCGAACAGCCAGCGCCGCCGGGACGCCGGTCGCCCGGCGTCCGGCGCGTCCGATCCGGGCGGGTCCTGGAAGCCGGTCGAGGGCGGCAGGGGAGACGGTGGCGACGGGGGCAGGGTTGACACCTGCCCCTGTGCCTGGCCCGGAGCCTGACCCTGTTCCCGACCTCGCGCCTGAGCCGACGCCTGCCCCGGCACCTGGCCCCCCGGTGCGATGCCCTGCTCCCGGTCGGACGGCCGGGCCTGGAGGGGGCTCGTGAACGGGCGTGACGGTGATGTCGAGGGCTCGGCCCGCATGGGGTACGGGAGCGGGGTCGGCGGAGGGGTCCGCTCCGGTGTCGTCCGAGGCCCCGGCGGTGCGGTCGGCGTCGTGGGAGGCGCCGGTGTGGTGGTGGACGGACCGGGTGCCGAGGGCGCCGGACCCTCCGGACCTTCCGGGAGCGCGGGGGACACGGGGGGCGACGAGGTGGAGGAGGCCGCCCCGGAGGGCGAGGTCGCCGGATCCCAGCCGGGACCCAAGCCGGGGATGGGCGTCGGCGCCGTGGCCGGGTCGGCGAACCCCGACTCCAGGTTCAGCGCGCTGAGGGTCTGGGTGGAGTCGGGCTCCACGTTGGCGGGCGGCTCCCACGACTCGTTCAGCATGTCCGTGGCGATCAGCGTCGGCGGGTCGGCCCGGACGGGAGCCGGAGCGACCGGTGCCGCGATCCCGCCGCCGACCAGGGCGATCAGCAGGTCCTGGGCGCTGGGCCGCTGGTAGGGGTCCATCTCGGTCGCGCGGCGGACCAGGTCGTTCAGCGGGGCGGGAAGCGCGCCCAGGTCGGGCGGGGTGGTGAGCAGCCGGGTGGCCATGGTCATCATGTCGCCCCGCCCGTAGGGGTGGCGGCCGTTGCCCGCGTACGCGACCATGCAGCCCCAGGCGAAGACGTCGGCGGCCGGGGTGATCTCCAGGCCGCGCACCTGCTCGGGGGCCCACCAGCCGGGGCTGCCGAGCACCTCGCCCGAACGGGTGAAGCTGTGCGTGGAGTCGAGGGCCCTCGCGATGCCGAAGTCGATCACGCGTGGCCCCGACATCGACAGGATCACGTTGGCGGGCTTGAGATCCCGGTGCACCAGCCCGGCGACGTGGATCGCGGCCAGCGCCGCCGCCACCCCCAGGGCGACGCCGTGCAGGGTCCCCTGCTCCAGGGCGCCGTGCTCGGTGATCTGGCGGGACAGCGGCGTGCCCGCGATGTACTCGGTGACCATGTACGGGCGGCCGTCGTCGCCGTTGCCGTTGTCCAGCACCTGCGCGGTACAGAACGAGGCCACCCGCCGGGCGTTCTCGACCTCCGTGTGGAACCGCGCCGCGAAGCCGTCCTCGATCGCGAACTCCGCTTTCACCACCTTGAGCGCGACGGGTCGCCCCGTCGGCGCCAGCGCCAGGTAGACGGTTCCCATCCCGCCTTCGCCGAGACGTCCGAGCAGGCGGTAACTCCCGATCTGCTCGGGGTCGGCGGGTCGCAGTCCCTCCACACCGGGCTGGTTCACGTCCTCTTCACCGGGAAGATTCCCCTTCTCACCGTTGGGCCCCCGTACGGCAACGTTATCCACAACGGAACCCCTCGCGCTTCATCAGGAGTCTTTGCATCGGCTTCGGTGCGGGAAACTGGTCGGATGGCATGGGAGAGCAACCTTGGGTGATCGAGGCAAACGAGTCAAAGACCACAGCGGACCGGTGGATGCCGGGGTCGAGCCGCCGTGCGGGGAACCAGCATGAACCTTCTTGGTCCAGCGGAAATACGTATTTTGGCGAACAAGCTCAATATTCGTCCCACGAAGAAGCTCGGCCAGAACTTCGTGATCGACGGGGGCACGGTCCGCAAGATCGTACGGGTGGCCGAGCTTGAGCCCGACGACGTCGTCATCGAGGTCGGTCCAGGGCTGGGCTCGCTCACCCTCGCGCTGCTTCCCGAGGTCGGCCGCGTGATCGCCGTGGAGATCGACCCCGTTCTCGCCGCCCAGCTGCCGCTCACCGTCGCCGGGCACGCCCCCGAGCTCGCCGACCGCCTCACCGTGGTGCTCGCCGACGCCATGCGCGTCCTGCCCGCGGACCTGCCGGAGGAGAAGCCGACCGCGCTGGTCGCCAACCTCCCCTACAACGTGTCCGTGCCGGTGGTGTTGCACCTGCTGGAGACACAGCCGTCGCTGAACAAGGTCCTGATCATGGTTCAGGCCGAGGTCGCCGACCGGCTGGCCGCCGTCCCCGGTTCCAAGGTGTACGGCATCCCCTCGGTCAAGGCCGCCTGGTACGCCGACGTGCGCCGGGCCGGTCCCGTCGGCCGCACGGTCTTCTGGCCGGTCCCCAACGTCGACTCCGGCCTGGTCGCGATGGTCCGGCGGGAGCCGCCCACGACCCTCGCCACCCGCGAGGAGGTCTTCGCGGTGGTGGACGCCGCCTTCGCCCAGCGCCGCAAGACCCTGCGCGCGGCCCTCGCCTCCTGGGCGGGTACGGCCCCCGCCGCCGAGCGGGCACTGCGGGCCGCGGGGATCGACCCCTCCGCGCGCGGCGAGCAGCTCACCGTCGAGGACTTCGCGCGAATCGCCGAGCACCGTACGGCGGAAAGCACGACGGAAAGCGGTGTGTAGCGTGATTCGCCGGTCCGTTCGCGTGCGCGGCGGAGGGATCCCGTTACGATCTGAGGTCGTGACAAGTGAGCGAGCCCCGATGGGGGACGCATGAACTCCGTGACCGTCCGCGTGCCCGCGAAGGTCAACCTGCAGCTCGCCGTCGGGCCGCTGCGGGATGACGGCTACCACGACCTCGTCAACGTCTTCCACGCCGTCTCGATCTTCGACGAGGTCACGGCCACCGCGAAGACCGGGATGAGCGTCCGGGTGGAGGGCGAGTCCGCCGACCAGGTGCCGGAGGGCCACGAGAATCTCGCGATCAAGGCCGCGCTCGCGCTGGCCGGGCACGCGGGCCGCTCGTACGGCGTGAACCTGCTCATCCGCAAGGCGATCCCGGTGGCGGGCGGCATGGCGGGCGGCAGCGCCGACGCCGCCGCGACCCTGGTCGCCTGCAACGAGCTGTGGGGCCTCGGGCTGCCGCTTGAGGACCTGATGGAGATCGCCGCCGACCTCGGCAGCGACGTCCCGTTCGCGCTGCTCGGCGGTACGGCCGTCGGCACCGGCAGGGGCGAGCGGCTCACCCCGCTGGACGTCGCGGGCACCTTCCACTGGGTGTTCGCGCTCGCCGACGGCGGCCTGTCCACGGCCACGGTCTACGCCGAGTGCGACCGCATCCGCCAGGCGACCGGCGAGCGGGTCGCCTGGCCGCAGGCCGCCGAGCCGCTGCTGGCCGCGCTCCGCGAGGGGGACGCGGAGACTCTCGGCACCGAGCTCCGCAACGACCTGCAGCCCGCCGCCGTGATGCTGCGCGGCTCCCTGGCCCGGACCCTGGACGCCGGACGCGAGCACGGGGCCCTCGGCTCGCTGGTCTCCGGCTCCGGGCCCACCTGCGCCTTCCTGGCCCGCTCCGAGTCCCACGCGGGCGAGCTGGCCGCCTCCCTGAAGGACGCCGGGGTGGCGCGCGACGTCATCACCGCCCACGGCCCCGTCCCCGGCCCGATTATCGTGTAGCCGCTCGTGCCCCGATCGCGGTCACCGGGTGGCGCGACCGGGGCCGGACCGTCGCATGGACCGTTTCCCCGACGGAGATCGCGCGGTTTTCCCGGTGGGGACAGTGCGGCACGGGTCGTTTTCCAGGGTGGGGTCATACGGGCGGGGCTGTTTTCCCGGCGGTGATAGTGCGGCACGGGTCATTCCCCGGCGAGGGGTCGCACGGGTGGGACCGTTTTTCCGATGGGGGTCGCGCCGGTCGGGAGCGGATACGCTTGTGTGGCGATGAATCTGGTCAATCTTGAGTCGGTCTCCCACTCCTACGGTCCCAAGCCCCTGCTCAGCGGCGTCTCCCTCGGCGTCGAGGTGGGCGACCGCATCGGCGTGGTCGGCCGCAACGGCGGCGGCAAGACCACCCTCATCTCGGTGCTGGCCGGTGATCTCAAGCCGAACACCGGGCGGGTCACCCATAACCGGGGGCTCCAGGTGGGCTCGCTGTCGCAGGGCGACGACCTCGACCCGGCGCGCTCGGTGAGCGAGATCGTCCTCGGTGACAGGTCCGAGCACGAGTGGGCGGGCGACGCGGGCATTCGCGAGATCCTCGCCAACCTGCTCGGCGACATCGACCTGACGGCGCTCGCCGGGAGCCTGTCGGGCGGTGAGCGGCGCCGTACGGCCCTGGCCAAGCTGCTCATCGACGAGCACGACCTGATCATCCTGGACGAGCCCACCAACCACCTCGACATCGAGGCCATCGACTGGCTCGCCCGCCACCTGGCGGGCCGCAGGACCGCGCTGGTGGTCGTGACCCACGACCGGTGGTTCCTGGACGCGGTCTCCACCAGGACGTGGGAGGTCGTGGACGGCGCGGTCGAGCGCTACGAGGGCGGGTACGCCGCGTACGTGCTGGCCAAGGCCGAGCGCGCCCGGATCGCCGCCTCCGCCGAGGCCCGCCGCCAGAACCTGATGCGCAAGGAGATCGCCTGGCTCCGCCGGGGCCCGCCCGCGCGCACGTCCAAGCCCAAGTTCCGCATCGACGCCGCCCAGGCGCTGATCGCCGACGAGCCTCCCGCCAGGGAGAGCGTCGAGCTGGTGAAGTTCGCCGCCGCCCGGCTGGGCCGCACGGTCTACGACCTGGAGGACGTCACCCTGCACGCCGGAGGGCCCGGCCAGGGCCCGATGGTCCTCGACCACTCGACCTGGCAGTTCGGCCCCGGCGACCGGATCGGCCTGATCGGCGTGAACGGGTCGGGCAAGTCCTCGCTGCTCCGCCTGCTCGCCGGTACGGTGCACCCCGACTCGGGCAGGCTCGTACGCGGCAAGACGGTCCGCCTGGCGCACCTGTCGCAGGAGCTGGGCGAGCTCGACCCGGAGCGCCGGGTGCTGGAGACCGTCGAGGAGGTCCGCAAGTTCATCCAGGTCGGCAAGAAGGAGTGGACCGCCTCCCAGCTGCTGGAGCGCCTCGGCTTCAAGGGCGACGCGCAGTGGAAGGTCGTCGGTGACCTGTCCGGTGGCGAGCGGCGCCGCCTGCAGCTGCTCCGCCTCCTCATGGACGACCCCAACGTGCTGCTGCTCGACGAGCCGACCAACGACCTCGACATCGAGACGCTCAACGAGCTGGAGGACCTGCTCGACGGCTGGCCGGGCACGCTGATCCTGGTCAGCCACGACCGCTACTTCCTGGAGCGGGTCACCGACAGGATCGTCGCCCTGCTCGGCGACCGCAAGCTGTCGATGCTCCCCGGCGGTGTGGACGAATACCTCGCCCGTCGCGCCTCGGGGGCGGCCCTGTCCGCGCGGGCGGCGTCCGGCGCGGTGTCCGGTACGGCCTCGGCGATCTCGTCCACCGGTGCGAAGGAGACGGCTCCCGGCCTGTCCGCGAAGGACGAGCGCGACCTCCGCAAGGAGCTCTCCCGGATGGAGCGCCAGCTCGACAAGCTGAGTGGCCGCGAGGCGAAGCTGCACGCGTCCATGGCCGACGCCGCCGCCGACTACGAGCGGCTGGCCTCACTCGACGCGCAGCTGAAGGAGATCCTCGCGGAGAAGGAGTCGATCGAGGGCGAGTGGCTGGAGCTGGCCGACCGCCTGGGCGAGTAGGTCTGTCCCGAAGGTGAGGAAGGTCCAGGTTTAGATCTTCCTCGGAGGGCATGAGAGGTCAGCGCGCTCCGGTGTCGGTGGTGTCAAAAGGGACGAGTAGCGTGCGCAGCAGGTCCGAAAGGGCCTGCTGTTCGCGTTTTCCCAGGCTCGACAGGAGTTCGCGCTCGCGGCGCAGCAGGTCGGCGAAGGCGCCGTCCACGCGCGTCCGCCCGGCGTCGGTCAGGGAGACCAGGACGCCGCGCCGGTCCTCGGGGTCGGGGCGCCGCCTGACCAGCCCGGCCGCGGCCAGGCGGTCGATCCGGTTGGTCATCGTCCCCGAGGTCACCAGCGTCGCGCGGAGCAGGGCTCCCGGGCTCATCTCGTACGGCTCCCCGGCCCGGCGCAGGGCGGTGAGCACGTCGAACTCCCAGGTCTCCAGGCCGTGCTCGGCGAAGGAGGCCCGGCGGGCGCGGTCGAGGTGGCGGGCGAGCCGGGAGACCCGGCTGAGCACCTGGAGCGGCTCCACGTCGAGGTCGGGGCGTTCCTGACGCCAGGCGGCGACCAGCAGATCGACCTCGTCCCTGGCGATCGCGTCGGCGTCGGCCGCACTGACCTTGACGGTCTCGTTCTTCGCGGCGGGCGGACGCCCGGAGCCGTGGTCCGCGTGGTGCAGGGTCATGACGCGAGTGTATCTGTCTTGACATCGAGATACCTTGCCGGATATCACTTATCTTGATGTCAAGAGATATGTGGGATCCCCTGGTCTACGGCCGCTACGCCGACGAGCGCTCGCGGCCATTCTTCGATCTTGTTTCCAGGATAGCCGCGGAGAGCCCCGGCCACGTGGTCGACGCGGGCTGCGGCACCGGCGAGCTCACCGCCGAGCTCGCCAGGCGATGGCCCGGCGCCCGCGTCCACGGCTTCGACTCCTCACCCGCCATGATCGAGAAGGCCCCCGCGGGCGGGTCGCTGAGCTTCTCCGTCGACGACGTCACCCGGTGGCGCCCCGAGCGCCCGGTCGACGTGATCGTGTCCAACGCCGTCCTGCAGTGGGTGCCCGAGCACCGCGAGCTGCTGCCGCGCTGGGTGGAGGCCCTCAACCCCGGCGGCTGGCTCGCCTTCCAGGTCCCGGGCAACTTCGACGCCCCCAGCCACGCCCTGGTCCGCGAGCTGTGCCGTACGACGTGGCGCGACCGGCTGGGCGACCTGGTCCGTCCCTCCCCGGTCGACGACCCGGCCGCCTACCTCGACCTGCTCACCGGCCTGGGCTGCCGGGTGGACGCGTGGGAGACCACCTACCTGCACGTCCTGCCCGGCGACGACGCCGTACTCGCCTGGATCACCGGCACCGCCCTGCGCCCCATGCTCGACCGCCTGCACCCCGCCGAGGCCACCGCCTTCCTCGCCGACTGCGCCGCCCTGCTCCGCGACGCCTACCCCCGCGAGCCGTACGGCACGGTCTTCCCCTTCCGCAGGATCTTCACGGTCGCCCAGAGGTGACCGTCCGTAAAGACGTGCGGTTTCGTGGGGCTGTGGCATCGGGAGAAGTCGGGTGAACCTCCAGGGATGTTGCGGTCCCACAAAGGACCGATATCCCGATCATGGAAAATCCTGATCATTCTCATGGCCTGTCGGCGAATGGGCGGTATTTCGCGTTAGTCGGGGATGTCGTAGGTGTACGACCAGACAAACCGGCTCGCCGCGTGCACGCCACGGGCGTACTCGATCGCCTGACCGTCAGCCGTACGGGTGACACGGCGAACTTCGACGACGGGCTCGCCCGTCGGCAGCTCCAGCAGGAGGGCCTCCTCCGTGGTGGGCATCCGCGCGGACAGATCTTCGGTGATCTCATGCGGCTCCAGTCCCTGCTCGGTGAGCACCTGGAAACCGCCACCTCGTCCGGCGATCCCGGGTGACTGGTCGACCAGTGGCGTGCCCTCCACGTCGGCCGGTCGATAGTAGGAGGTCATCGTGTGCGTGGGAGCGCCGTCGCGGGTTATGAGGCGGGCCCGCTCGTACACCGACGCTCCAACATCGAGGCCAAGCGCCACCGCTGTGTGATCGTCGGCGGCGACGAGGGAGACATCCTGTGTCTGGTGCCCCTGTTGCTGGGTGGGCTCGATGTCGAGCCGGTCGCAGGCGTGTGCCGTGACAGTGGTGACCTGCCAGCGATGACGGGCGTAGCGGTCGGGGCCCAGGCGCCGGATGGGATGCGATTCGCGGACATATGCGCCTGATCCATGCCGAGTGACGACCAAGCCCTCCGCCTGAAGCAGACCGAGGGCCTTGTTCGCGGTGTTCCGGGTGACGCCGTAACGCTCGGCGAGATCACGCAGCGCGGGCAGCTTCGTACCGGGAAGCAGGCGCCCGGCACTGATGTCGGCTCGCAGATCGTCGGCGATCCGTCTCGAAGGTGGTGATGTACGCGGCTCTTTCGACACACCTACACCATACCGCCAAGTGTCCTATGACACTAAGTGTCGTAGGACACTATTGACCTCCTGGGGTCCAGAGCCTATCGTCGGGTGTCGTAGGACACTTTGTCATATGACACTTGAGTCGAGTGCTCCGCGATGACGCGGCGTCCGATTCGGTCCAAACAGGTGCGGTCCCGGTGCCGGAACATCGAGACCCCGACCGCTCAGACACTGGTAGGAGGTAGCGACCCATGACCTTCGACTCCGGTCAAACTCGCCTTTCGGAGAGTCGGGAAGAACGAGGAGAACCCTTATTCGTAGCGGTGTCGCACGTGGTGACGAGGTGAGCGTCGTCATGGACGATCTGCCTTCCGCGCGAGAGGTGCTCGTGCCCGTGGAGCGGGCACCGGCCATGTCCGGTTCTGATCCGCAACGACGATGGGAAGAGGCGGACGTCCGGTATCTCGGGCTGCCGAGGATTCCCGAGATGGTGGGACGGGCGCGAGAGTTCGTCCGTCGCGCGGCGCTGGACTGGGCCGTTGGCAAGGACACGACCGCCACGGTCGAGTTGCTGATCTCCGAACTGGTCACCAACTCGGTGTGCCACACCGCGGGAGATCACGTCCAGGTGTGGGTCCGGTTGCGTGGCCGCCTGCTGTTCGTCGAGGTGCACGACGGAGGCCCCGCCTGGCGCCTGCGGACGAGCCTGCCCGGCCTGGGAGATGAGAATGGAGGTGCCGCGCGGCGACTGCGAGCGAGGCCGTCCGACCTGGAGGCCGAGAACGGCAGGGGGCTCCTGTTGGTGAACGCACTGGCCCTGCGCTGGGGCTACAGACGGCACGGCGGCGGAACCCTCACCTGGGCCTGTGTGGCGGTTCCAATCTCCCAGCCGAGGTTCATATGACTCGACGCGTCGCGACAGCCGCTGAAAACCCGGAACAAGCACCGGACGCGGTGGCTGTCACTTCGGAACGGGTGGTGGACCTGCTGCTGGGCCCGTGGCGGCTGCGGGTCGCCGGTAATCCGTCCCTGGTGGCGGGGGTGATCACGGTGATGGTGCCGCCGTGCACGGTGAGTGCCGCCGGCCCCGGCGCGGACTGGACGATCCGCGTCGATCGCGACGAACTCGACCAGGTACCGGGTGACGTTGACGCGCTGCTCGCCGACCGGCCCGTCCTGGTCTCCCCGCACAGCGGGTCCCGCTTGGCCGTGACCGGCACGGGGAACGGGGTGCTGCGCCTGCTGGGCCTGTACCGGCCGGGAAGCGCCGCGGCGCTGCTGGAGGTCGACCGGGTCCAACGTGTCACCCGCCTCGCCGTCCCTTGCGATGATTCGTCCCGGCGTTGGCCCGACTGGCTGGCCAGGCTGTTCTTCTCCTCCCGAATGCTGGATGGCGGGTGGCGGATGCTGCACGCCTCCGCGGTGACCGTGAACGGTACGGCGGTGTTGTTCGTGGCGGGCAGCCGGGGCGGGAAGTCAACGCTCGCGCACCGCGCCTGCGACGAGCTGGGAGCCCGGTTCCTGGCCGACGATCTGGTGATGATCGGCACGGACGGGATCGTCGCCGGGTGGCCGACTCGGGTCGGTGTCCCCGCGGAACTGGCCGCCCCCTCCGGCGGGGTGGAGCAGGAACGCATGGTGGATGGCACGCTTCGGCGCCGGGTGCTGTTCACCCCTGGCGAGCACCGGGCCATCGTCGACTGGGCGCCCCCAGCCCGGCTGGGTGCCGTAGTACACGTGGTCCCCAGCCCTGATGAGGAAACAGGCCGATCCCCGCGCGCCGTCGAGCTGGAGTCCGCGGAGGCGGAGGCGGTGCTGGCGGGCGCAGCCGATGTCCCCGGGCAGCGCCTGTACTCCACCGATCTGCTCGGGGTGACCGGCGGTCCACCCCCAGGGCAGATCAAGTGGCCTGCGCCGAACTGGGTGGACGTGCTGGCCGGAGTGCCCGCCGTCCGGTTGATGGTGCCCCACCTGCGGGATCTGCCGCACGCCCCGGTGTGGGAGGCGCTGGCCAAGATACTGGAGGTGACAGCCCGGTGAGGAGGGGAACCACGTCGCGGCGGCTGGTGGTCGTGCCCAGCGCCGGACGCACCCTGGCCGTCGCCGTCGGTGACGACGTCATCGTGGCGTGGCCGCACATCGCGCCGCATGTGCCCGGTGCCTTCGCCGAACTGCTGCAACCTGACGAGCATCTGGCGGCCCGCGCAGTCGCTGTCCCGGACGCTCCGCCGGACGCCCGCCGGGTGATCAACGCGCACCTGCATGTGCTGCACCTGGCCTCCGGAACCCTGTGCGTGCACGCTGTCGCGATGCACCGGCCCGGCCAGGGGGCGGTGTTGCTGCTCGGCGGTCACGGCGCGGGCAAGACCCTGGCCGGGCTCGCGCTCGCGGCGCGCGGCTGGCAGTGGCTGGCCGGCGACGTGACCCTGCTCGACGTCGCCGCTGACGGCGGCCCTTTCGTGCGGGGCGGCACCACCGCGATCCTCGGCCGACGCGGCGCGGTCCGTCGTTGGTTTCCCGACCTGGACCTTCCTGAAGCCGGGCCGGTTGTCGTCGATCTGCGCCGGAGTAACACGTCGGCCGTCGGGCCGGGCCGGGTGCCGGTGGTGGCGGCGGTGCTCGTCTGTCTCGACGCCGACCCTTCCGCGGCGGGCGGCGTTCTTGGGCGCGTGGACCGGCACACGGCGGCCACGGCATGGCTACGAGGCAGCGGACACCTGCTCGACCGGCTCCTCGATGCCGGAGAGCAGCCGCTGCGGTCGCTGGAGGACGAGCACGCCCAGCGGCGGCGAATCCGGTACGTGCACGCTCTGGCCGGCTCGACCGGCTTCTACGCGGTGCGTGGCACCCCGTACGACGTCTCCCGCCGCGTCGAACAGCTGGTCGAGGATCGGTGGACGAGATGAGAAAGACGAAACCGGTCAAGGTGGCCGCGGTGGCGGTCGATTTCGGCGGCACCCTCGCCCATCCGGGGCCCAGTCCCGATGCCGCGACCGTGGCGCGGATTCTGCGCGACCTGGACGGCCCGTCGATCCCGGACGGATTCGCCGCAGCCCTTGATGAGGTGATGCGCGGGACGCGCGCCGTCGATCGGCCGCTGCACGAGCAGACGCCGTTCGCAGACCTGCTGCGCCTGGCCGCGCGGGGGAGCGGGGCGGTGCTGGATGATCCGGTGGCCATGGCCAAGGCGGTGTTCAGCGCTGTACCGGACGCCGAGGTCGACCCGGTGGCCGCCCATGCGCTATGGACCCTGCACGAGGCGGGCCTGGTGTGCGTGCTGGCGTGCGACACCCAGCGCCCCGAGAGCGTGCGCCGCGCCACCCTGCGGCAGGCCCGCATCAGCGACTGCTTCGACGCGCTGGTGCTGTCGAGCACGATCGGTGTCCGCAAGCCGCATCCGCGGTTCTACGCCACCGTGATCGAGGAGGCGGGCTGCCCGGCCGAAGAGATCGTGTTCGTCGGCGACACCCCGGCCAAAGACGCCATCGGTCCCGCCGCCCACGGGATGCGCGCCGTCCTGATCAGCCCGGACGGTCGGCCGCCCGGCCTGGCCCCTGGCATCGGTGTGATCGCTCATCTGCGTGAGCTGCCCGCCTACCTGGAGAGCCTTCATGCCTTCTGACCGCACCCATCCCGCGCGGTGCCAGTACGCGGGGCCGCGGATCCGCCTCGCCGAAGGGCGCGCTCACCTGCTGCCCGCCGCGACCGTCCCGGACGGCATGACACCGGCCCGGTTCAGTGTGCTCAGTCCTGGCACCGAACGCCGCCACCTGCGTGCCACCTACGGGCCGGTCGGCTCGCGCGACGCCGGATACATGACGTTCGGCGGTGATCCGACGGCCGGATGGAAACTGGCGGCGTGCCGCACGGCGCCGCGTTCGACGCCTGCGCCGATGGCGTGATCACCGTGCCGCCCGGCACCTGTCTTCAGGTCGCCGCCCTGGCGCGGTTCCAGCAGTTGGCGGTGCTGGGCCTGGACCGGCTTCCTGACCGAGTCGTCCTGGATGACGTTGTGCTGGTCGGCTCCGGGCCGGTCGCGCTCGGCTGCGCCCTGGATCTATGCCGCCGTGGCGCCGCCCGGGTGCGGGTGCTGACCTCCCGGCCGGACCCTCCGATCGGCTGCGTGCCAGGAGTGGAGTGCGTCACCTCCGTGGTCCGGGGCAGCGCGAGCGTGGTCGTGGACGCCGCCGGAACACCGCGCCGCGCCGCAGCCCTGCTGACCAAGGGCGGCACCCTGGGTCTGCTCGGCACCCCAGAGCCGGTGTCGGAGCTGGCGGCGCTCGACCTGCACCGCTCCGGATGGACGGTCGTCGGCATGCACGAACTCCTGGCCGGTCTCGCCTGCTACCAGGACGCGTACACCACGGCGGCGACTTGGCTGACCTGGCACATGGACCCGCACCTGATCGAAGGCTGGTGCCGGATCGTGTTCGGCGAGGGCGCGCCCGCCCTGTACACCGCCTTTCACGGGCCCAACCGCCCCGCCGAACCCGTTGTGATCTTCTCATGGGAGTGAAGCCATGACCCTGCCCCGGATCGGTCTGTACAGCATCTCGGTGCGCGGCCTGAACGTCCCCGACATGCTGGACTGGGCCGCCTCCCATGACATTCCATTCGTGCACCTGCGTGGCGGCCCCCGCGGCGTCGACCTGGCCTCCCAATCGCCAGCGACGGTGTGGCGGTGGCGTAAGGCCGCCGCGCGGACGGTTCCGATCACCGGGGTCACCGCCGACGTCGACCTGGCCGACCTGCTCACCGGTGACGCCTCCGCCCGCCGCCGGGCGGCCTACGACCTGGAAGAGCTCGCCGAAGCGGCGACCATCCTCAACGCCCGATGGGTGCGGCTGCCGGCTCGCACCCCGCTGACCGTAGACCAGCTGGCCCGGGGAGAGAAACTGCGCGCGCTGGCCGACAGCGTGATACCGCTGCTGATCGAGCCGCACCACCCCGGCTGGGTGTTCCCGGCCACGCTACGGTCCCTCGTTGACCTGGTGAACGCCTGCCCGAGGATGGGGCTGCTGGCCGACACCGCGCAACTCGCCGCCGCCCTCCCGAAGCGAGACCGGTTCCCCGCCTGGCTCGCGCCGGTCCTCGACCACACCCAGGTGCTGCACCTGTCGGATCCGGGAACCGGCCTGGACGCGCCTGGGCACGCCGTCATCGCCGCCCTGGCCGCCCACCGCGTCCACGCCGGTCAGAACCTGGAGGTCGCCCTGGAATGGACCGGGGCAGACCGCGGCCCCGACGAGTGTCTGGCCCGCTATCACGCGACGGTCACCTGGTGGGAGCGGCTGACCTCGGCCCTGGAGCCCCGATGAGTAGTGCGCCGCCGGGCGGGGGGTGGGTGGCGGTCACCGACTACCCGGCCTGGCCGAGCCCGTACTTCGCCGAACTGCACCGGAACGTCCCACCCGGCTTTCCGCTCGGTTTCGTCTCCGGTCTCACCGCCCTCCCTGTCCGCCCCACCCGGCCAGGGGTGGTCAACCTGCACCGGCTCAAGCGCCTGTACCGGGATCGGGACGGGCAGCGCACTCTGTCTGCGGCCAGGACCATGCTGGATCGACTGCGGGCTCTGCGCGACGGCGGGTGGCGCATCGTGTGGACGGTGCACAACCTGCTGCCCATCGATGGCGACTCGCCGCGTGACGCCGACTGGTACGCCACCCTCGGCGTCCTCGGCATCGCGGACAGGGTGCTCACCCACACCTACGCCGACGCCCTACACCTGGCCCGGCTCACCACCGCGCCGATCATCGTCGCCGGGTGGGGCGGACTGAGCGCCACGGCGGGCGCCGGTGGGGTGCCGGAATCGGTGCGGGCCCTGCTGCGCGGGCTGCGCGCCGCCCCCTGCTCGATGCTGGCCGTGGGCAACATCACTCCGTACAAGGGCCTGCCCGCGGTCGTGGAGGCGTTCACCGCGCACACCCGGCACGCACACCTGTTCATCGCCGGGCCGTGCCGCGACGAGGACCTGGCCGCCGACCTCGTCGCGGTCGCGCGGGGGTGCGGCGGTCGCGTCCATGTCCACCCGCAGCGGGTGCCGCCTGAGCATGTGCACCACCTGTACCAGGCGGCTGATGCCGCGCTGTGTCCCTACCGGGTCGACGGGCCGTGGGAGTTCTTCACCGGCGTGCTGTATCCCGGCTCGGTCGGTACCGCGCTGGCGTTCGGCACTCCGGTCATCGCCCCGCACCTCCCCGCCATCGCGGAGATGACCATGGGCTCCCCGGCGAGGCTCTACCCGCCGGACGAAGGCCCCGGCCCGGCCATGGCTGCCGCCGAAGCCGCCCACCGATGCCCTCGCCCTCGCCTCCGGCGCATGGGTGACGGCAGCGCGAGGTGGCGGGCCGTCACCGCCGTCTACCGGCAGACGTTCGAGCAGCTCACCTGCGAAGACAACCCACCGGTCACAACAAGCCGAGATAACGTGACGGCTTCCCCCGAGCCCGACACACGCCGTTTCACGTCAACCCGCCCCCACACCGAGAAGACCGAGAAGAAGGAGAAGGCTGCTGTGCCTGATCTCACGACCAGCTCCCCGACGTCCGGATCAGAAGGCCGGATCGCCGCCGCCCTGGCCGGTTCCTACGGGCTGACGGTACGTACCATCACGCGGCTGGCCATCGGGCAGGGCACCGTCAACTACCGCGCCGACTGCGGCGGCGGTCATCAGGTGTTCCTGAAGAGCTACCCCGACGGCACCGATCTGCCCGCCGAACGCGAAGCGATCGCCTTGGCCGGCCTCGCCCTGCGGGCTGGTATTCCCGGAGCGGCGGTGCTGCCCAACGAGGACGGAGACGTCATCGACACCAGCGGCCCGCTGGCGATGTCGCTGTGGGAGTGGGTGCCCGGCCAGGTCGTCACCCGCCTGTCACCCGCCCAGCTCGTCGCTGCCGGCACCACCCTGGGACGCATCCACGCCCTGTTCGCCGACCACCCCACCCCGGCCACCGCCCCTGCGATGGAGCGGTGGCGCGGTATCGACGTCGACGGCCTCGCCGTGACGATCGATCAGCTTCTCGACATCATCGCCGAGCGTGTCCACACCGGGGTCGCCGACTCCTTCGACATGGACGCCCAGCGCACGCTCCTGGAACGCCGCGCCCTGCTCGCCCGCATTCCCGCCCTGCTCGCCGACCTTCCCGCCGGCCTGACCGTGCAGCTCCTGCACGGCGACTACTCACCGGTCAACCTCCTGTTCACCGGCGACGAGCTGTCGGCGGTGCTGGACTTCCGGCCGCCGGAGCCGTTCCTGCTCGCCTACGACCTGGGCCGCATGGCGTTCTACCCCAACACCGTCACCGAGAGCAGCGACTGGCTGGACGCCGCCGCGACCCTCATTGGCGCCTACCAGGAGGCGCATCCGGCCGTGCCTGACGTGGACGTGCGTACCTGTGGCCGGATCGCGCTGTTGCAACTGCTGAGAAGCCTCTACGGCGTCAAACAGCACTACCTCAAGCCCGGCCTGTTCCAGGACGACCTCGACGCCTTCTGGCTGATACGCCACCGGGCGGCGACCACCCTGTTGTCCGAGCTCGCCACGACCGACACGCTCCTGGCGGAGCTGGCCACCGCCTGACCGGCCTTGAGCACTCGCACTGACGACATGCCTTCGAGTTCCCCCGAAACCAAGGGAGATCCCCGTGACCATGGACACCGTTCCCACGTCCGCCACCCGCGCGACCTGGGACGTCCTCCGTGGGCCCATCACGCCCGACGCTCTGGTCCTTGGCGCGGCCGAGGTCGCCGAACGCCACGGCCTGCACGTTCACCGGTCCGACCCGGACAGCCTCCTCATGGTCGACAACGGCGGCGCCTTCCGCGTCGTCGCCCGATGGCGTCCCTACACTCAGGATCGACCCGACACGCTCAGCCACGTCCTGCCCGACCAGCAGCCCGTCGAGATCCTCCTCGACGTCCACCCGGGCGGGCAGGATGTCGCCGAAGACCTGCGGGCGTGGCTGCGAGGGCGGCTGCGCTGCTACGACCCGGCCGAACTGGCTCAGCTCACCGCGAGCATGCCACTGCTGGCCCGTTACGCCGTCCCGGACACCCACCTCGACGGCTGGGCCGTGATCTTCCGCGATCACTATGTGGAGAACACGCTCGCCTTCCTGCTGGCCCTGCAGCGGGTCGGCGTACCCGCCGAGTGGATGTACGCACTGGCCAAGGGCGACCGCACCCGCAACCGTGACCGCGTCCATGCCACGCTTCTGGCGCGCGGGTACCACAGCGGTCTGCTCGACAACACCTTGATCAACGCCCCGGAGAGCCGCGCCGACGACCTCGCCCAAGCCCTCGCCGCGGTGGACGCGTTCATCGATGCCGCCCACTCCGTTGGGCGCCGAGTGCTGGTCATCGACGACGGCGGCCTGCTCGCCCAGGGATACGGCCACGCCGACGCGCCCCGCCGGGTGGACGCCGTCCTGGAGCTGACCGTTTCCGGGCTCAAGCGCATCACCGCTGCCGGGGCACCCGTCATCCCGGTGTTCAACCTGGCGCGCTCAGTGCTGAAGACGAACCTCGGCTACCCGGAGATCGCCGATTCGTGCCTGCGACGGCTGCGGGAGCTGTTGCCCGCCGTGAAGGTCATCGGCCGCACGGTACTTGTTCTGGGCTATGGCACCCTCGGATCACGCCTGGCCTCTGCGCTGCGCGCCCAGGGCTGTCAGGTCCACGTTGTCGACCCAGAGCCGCTCGCCCTGATCGCCGCCGCCGAGGCCGGCCATCCCACCTACCGCACCGCCGTTGACGCGATGCGTGCGGTACGGCCCTTCCTGCTGGTCGGCGCCACCGGGGAGGACGCGCTCACCGCCGAGGCGATCGGGTCGCTGCCCGACGGCGTCGTCCTGGCCCCGTACGCCACCCGCGACTTCGCCCTGCTGGCCACCGATCCGCAGCTCACTGAGACGGTGGTTGAGATTCCCGGGATCGGCCGCCGCTACCGTCTACGGAGTGGCGCCAAGGTGACGGTCCTCGGCGACGGCCGCTCCCTCAATCTGTTCGAATCGGATGCCATTCCCAATCAGGGCTACGACGCCTACCGGGCCGGAACGCTCATCGCCGCGAAAGCCCTCTGCTCCCAGGCCGACGTGACTCCGCCCGGAGTGCACACCGAGCTTGTCGACGACATCATCACCACCTCCGGCCTGTACGACGCCTACTACGACACCTACTTGGCCGCCGGTGTGCACACGTGGACCGCTGAGGCCGGCCTCGCGGCTCTGTCCGGCACCGCGGCGTGCGTGGTCGGCTATGGCGCCGCCGGCCGACTGCACGCTCGGCTCCTCGCCGAAGCCGGAGCCCGGCTGACGATTCTCGACCCCAAACACCAGGATCTGCCTCAGTCCTACCGAAGCTTTCGTCACGGTGTTGAGGAGCTACCAGCGGAGGTCGCCGCCGACATCGGCCTGTGGTCGGTGTGCTGTCCCACCGCCGATCACCTCCCCGTACTGCAGTCGATCCTCACCCATGATTCGGCTCCACGGGTCCTGCTGGAGAAACCCGCCTGTCAGGGACACGAGATCGACGCGTTCGTGCGCCTGCTCGACGAACACCCCAACGCCCGCATCATGATCATCGATCAGTATCGGCACGCCCGCGCTCTCGATCTCGCCGCCGACCTCCTCCAGGAGTACGCCCCCGGCGTCCCGACCCACCACATCACGGTCACGTTCACCAAGGACCGCAGCGATGACATCGCCGTTGGCAGGTTTATCGACCGCACCTACGGGGTCCTCGGCTACGAATGGCTGCACATGCTCGCCGTGCTGCGCCGTTTCCTGTCTCCCGATGACTTCGCCGTCTACCTGGCGACGCGCCCACAGCGGGCGACGCTCCGCGCGATCTACGACTCACGGCTGTTCGTGTCGGGCCTCACCGAGCATTCCACCCTCCACACCGGCGACGCCGTCATACATCTGGAGCTCAACTCCAGCATCACGACCCCAGCCGTCGTCCTGGACAACGTTCCCGATCAGATAGGCGGGTGGCGGCGCGGCATCCGCCCCGCCGACGACCGGCAGCGTTACCTTACCGTCCACGCCGGTCGCACCCAGGTCACCGTGCACCTCGATCCGGTCACCACGGCCAGTGGGTGGCAGCTGAACCGTAACCACCACCGTGTCACCGTCGAGCAAGACGGCAACGTCCTGCATGACGAGGTCGTGGAGGACTCACCGCTGCGAGCGGCCATCCGCGCCGCCGCCGACGCGCTGACCGGTTCTCAGCCGCTACCACCGCTGGACCTGGGACCGCTGCGGCGGATCACAGCGCTCGCGGAACACCTGCGCGCACAGCGGCCTGAACGGCACACGGTGCCGCCCGAGCCGACGGCGTACGACGACACCCGTGCCGTAGCGGGGTGAACGGGCCGTTCGCGTTCCAGGTGCAAGTCACCTCCGCCGGAGCGGCCTCGGCGGACCGGAAAGCGCCTTGATCCGGTCGTAGACGGTGTGATTCGGTGGATGCGGGCCGGGGCTGTGGGGACACGGTGGGGGGACGGTCGCGATCGGTCAGAGTGTCGGGCGAGCGTCGGGGGGCCGGTGGAGGAACCAGCGAAGGTGCCGCGTTCGTTGTGGCGGGATCGTGACTTCGGTGTCTTCTGGGGCGCGCAGACCCTTTCCGTGGCCGGTGACTCGTTCGCCCTCATCGCCGTTCCCCTGCTCATCCTGAACGTGACGGGATCCGTCGCGCAGATGGGCCTGCTCACCGGTGTCTCGGGCGCTGCCTCGGTCGTCGCCGGAGTGTTCGCCGGGGTCCTCGTCGACCGGTTCGACCGGCGTACGCTGCTCATCGTCTGCGACCTCGTCAGGCTCGTCCTGTACGCGCTGATCCCGCTGGCCTGGATGACGGGGCCGCACATCTGGCTGCTGTACGTGGTGTTGCCGCTGGCCGAGGCCGTCGGCATGGTCTTCATGGTCACCTACGTGACCGCGGTGCGTAACCTCGTCGGCGAGGAGCGTGTCACTGACGCCAACGGCAAGCTCTACGCGACCGCCGCCGCGGCGGGGATCCTCGGCCCGATGCTGGCCGGGGCGGTGGCGGGCGCGTTCGGCCTGACCGCCGCGATCGGCATCAACGCGGTGAGCTTCGCGGTGTCCGCGATCGGGGTCTACCTGATCCGCATCCCCCGGAGCACCGGCGGGCCCGCGGCGCCCGCCGTACCGGAGCGGCCGTGGCGCGAGATCCTGGCCGGGGCGGTGTTCCTGTGGCGCCATCCGGTGCTGCGCGTTCTCACCGTCCTGCTGTCGGTCTTCGTCTTCCTGACGCTCGGCCTGACCGACCTCGTGATCTACCGGCTCAAGCACGATCTCGGTCAATCCGACTCCGCTGTCGGCGTGGTCCTCGGCATCGCCGCCATCGGCACGGTGATCGGCTCCCTCCTGGTCGCGCGCCTGCGCAGGCGGGTGGGGTTCGGCCCCGCGTGGATCGGCGCGCAGGCCGTGGCCGGACTCGCGATCGTCGGTGCCGGATTCGCGGGCTCCGTCTGGGGGGTGGCCGCCATCGTGGCCCTCTATCTCGGCTGCGTGAGCATCGCGGGGATCTGCTCCATGTCCCTGCGCCAGCAGGTGACCCCCGACCACATGCTCGGGCGGGTCACCTCGGCGTTCTGGACCATCCACTTCTCGATGGGGCCCGTCGGCGCGGCCGTCCTCACCTGGGGCGCGGCTCATTACGGCGCCACCCCGGTCTTCGTCCTCGCGGGCGCCGGCTGCCTGCTGATCGCGGTGACCGCCCTCTTCACTCCCGTACGCGGGAGATACCCGGAGAACGCGGCTCCCGATTCATGACACATCGCCCGCCCGGTCGGGGCGTCGTTGTCACAGTGACCTCGGAGGCGATCGGCTGAGGTTCCTGGACGGATAACAGGGCATCAATAAATACTGCGAAGACATGGTAGATATCTGGGCAAATCAGGGGATGACCTGTGGCAATAGAGATTGAGGACAAGTTCGACGTGCCGGTGGACTACCGGCTGCCGGATCTCACGGGCCTGCCGGGCTCGACGGAGGTGGTGGGGCCGAAAACCCACCAGCTGGTCGCCCTTTACTTCGACACGCCCGATCTGAGACTCGCCGCCCGAGGGATCACCCTGCGCAGGCGCCGGGGCGGCACCGATCCGGGCTGGCACCTCAAACTTCCCAAGGCCAAGGGCGTCCGGCAGGAGATCACCCATCCGCTGACCCGGAGCGCCAAGATCGTCCCCGTTGAGCTGGCGGACCTGGTGCTCGCCTACACCCGGGGTGCCCCGCTCGGGCCCATCGCCGAGCTGGACACCCGCCGCGCCGTCACCACCCTGGTCAACGGTGCCGGGGTGAGGCTCGTCGAGATCGCCGACGACCGGGTCAAGGGAACCGTGTTCGGCGGCGAACCCCACGTCGAGCGCTGGCGCGAGGTCGAGGCGGAGCTGCTCCAGGGCGACGAGAAGCTGCTGAGGAAGGTCGGCAAGCGGCTGGGCAAGGCCGGAGCCGTCCCCGCCGACTCGGCCAGCAAGCTCGCGCGCCTGCTCGGCGGCGCCGGAGCGGTCTCGGAGCACCCCCGCGCCGAGACCGCTCCGGGGTCGGCGGGCGAGGTCGTCGTCGACTACCTCACCTCCCAGGTCGGCGCGCTGCTCGCGCAGGACCCCCGGGTCAGGAGGGCGGAGGAGGACGCCGTCCACCAGATGCGCGTCGCCGCCCGGCGGCTCCGCAGCGCGCTGAAGTCGTTCAGGACGGTCGTCGAGGGGACCGAGAACCTCCAGGAGGAGCTCAAGTGGCTCGGTACGGTCCTCGGCGAGGCCCGTGACCTGGAGGTCATCCGCGAGCGGTTCGCGCGCAGGCTCGACAGCCTGGACGACGCGCTGATCGTGGGTCCCGTCAGGGCACGCCTCAGCTCCGACCTGCTGGACGACGAGCACGAGGCCCTCGACCGGATCAGGGACACCCTCGGCGGGGAGCGCTACTTCGCCCTGCTCGACGCCCTCGACGACCTGACCGGCACCCCGGTGCTCACCAAGGCCGCCGGGAAGCCCGCCGACACCCTGGACGTCGTCGCCGCCAAGAGCTGGCGCCGGGTCACCAGGGCCTACGACACCGCCCAGGCCATCGAGAACGAGTCCGAGCGCGAGATCGCCATGCACGACGTGCGCAAGGCGGCGAAGCGGGCCCGCTACACCGCCGAGGTGCTTGGCATGAACAAGCTGGCCAAGCGAGCGGAGGCCGTCCAGGAGGTGCTGGGCACCCACATGGACGGCGTCGTCGCGCAGGAGCGGCTCGCGGCCGAGGCCGCGAACGCCCGCCTGGTCGGGGAGGACACGTTCACCTACGGCGTGCTGACCGGAGTGGAGCGGGCCGGGGCCGCGCGCGCGTGGGAGGAGTTCCCCCGGGTCTGGGAGGAGACCACGGCCGCCGTCGCGAAGCTCCTCTGACGTTCCCGGCGTCCGCCTCGTCCGGGTGGGGCCGGACGCGGCCCGATTGTGAGACTCCTCCGGTGTTCTTGGTCGTCCGTCTTGTCCGGGGGGCCGGACGCGGCCCAGTCGTGAAGCCGCTCCGACATTCCCCGCTGTCCGCCTTGTCCGGGTGGGCCAGGTCGTGAAGCCGCTCCGGCGCCGAGGGGGAGGAGACCGTCGTCAGCGGATCCTGGACACGGCCCGCCACGACGGCGGCATGTTCTTGTCGACCTCGATCCCGTCGAACACGGAGGGCTCCTGCGGTCCCTGCTTCCGGGCCCAGGCGGCCATTCTGGCCAGCCCCTCCGTGAGCGGCACCGAGCCGGCACCGACCCCGAGGAGGTCCCGCGCCTTCTCGTGGGAGGAGTACGCGTGCACGACCTCGTGGCGCGCGGGAAGGTGGTCCACGCGCAGGGGCGCGTCCATGGCCGCGGCCACCGTGGTCGCGAGCTCGTTGACGGTGTAGGGCGTGTCGCCGCCGATGTTGAAGGTCTGGCCGTACGCCCGCGGGTTGTCCACGGAACGGGCGATGGGCAGCGCCACGTCGTCGATGTAGCTGAACGCGCGCGTCTGCTCGCCGTCCCCGAAGATCGTGCAGGACTCCCCGCGCAGGATCTGGTTCATGAAGATACCGATGACGTTGCGGTAGCGGTCGCCGATGTTCTGCCGTTCGCCGTACACGTTGTGCGGGCGGAAGATGATGTACGGCAGGTCGAAGATCTCATGGCTGACCTTGAGCTCCTGCTCGACGGCGTACTTGGCGATGCCGTACGAGTCGATCGGCAGGGGGGTGAGGTCCTCGCTCATCGGCGGCTCGGCGTCGCCGTAGACCGCGATCGAGGAGGTGAAGACGAAGCACCGCACGGTCCCCGCGTTGACCGAGGCGTTGATGAGATTGACGCTGCCGATCACGTTGTTGGTGTAGTTGTACCGCTTGATGAAGTGACTCAGCCCCTCCGCGGCGTAGGCGGCCAGGTGGAACACGTAGGTGAACCGCCACTCCGCGAACAGCGAGTCGACCAGCCCGGCGTCACAGACGCTCCCGGCGACGAAGTGCGCGCCGTCCGGCACGTTGGCCGTGTCGCCGCCGGAGAGGTCGTCGAGGACGACGACCCGGTGACCCGCGCGCAGCAACTCGGCCGCGACGTGCGAGCCGATGAACCCGGCGCCGCCGGTAACCAGGGAAGTGATCGTCATAGCGGGAGTTCCTTTCCGCCGGTCGCGATGACCTGGCGTTCCGAGGTGGGAGGTCGCCCTGCCGCCAGCCGGGTGAGGCCGAGCAGGCGGAGGCTGGGAACGGTCATGACGGTGGTGACGAGCGCCATGATCACCAGTACGGTGAACGCGTTGCCGTTGATGACGCCGATGCTGAGGCCCGAGCTGAGCACGACGATCTCGGTGATGCCGCGGGCGTTCATCAGCACCCCGAGGCCGAGGGCGAGCCTGGGGGGCATGCCTCCGGCCAGGGTCACCAGCCACGCGCTGCCGAGCTTGCCGAGGATCGCGACCACCAGCAGCAGCGCGCCGCCCAGCAGCACCCCGGGATGGGTGACGGCGAACCGGACGTCCACCTGGAGGCCGATCGAGGCGAAGAAGACCGGGAGCAGCAGTACCTGGTTGAACGTGCCCAGGCGGGCCGGCATGGTGCCCAGCGCTCTCGCTTCGCGCGGCAGCACGATACCGGCGAGGAAACCGCCGAAGATCGCGTGAACGCCGATCAGGTCGGTGATCGAGGCCAGCGCGAAGACGAGGCCGAGCACCAGGCCGAGGCAGACGGGAGCGGGCAGTCTCACGTGCGCGTACCGCAGCGCGAGGGTTCGCAACGCCGGTCGCACCACCAGGAGGAGCACCGCGCACAGGGCGGCGGTGAGCGAGAGCGCGACCACCACGCCGGACGCGCCCTCCGCGCGGAGGATGGCGAGCACCACGGCCAGCGCGCACCAGGCGAGCACGTCGGCGACGGCCGCGCAGATCATGGCGAGCGACCCGAGCCGGGTGCCGCCCAGCCCGGTCTCCTGGACGATCCGGGCGAGTACGGGGAACGCCGTGACGCTCAGCGCGGTGCCGACGAAGACGGCGAACGGGACGAGCCCGACCGAGTCGCCCGCGAACATGTCGAACAGCGGCAGCGCGGCGACCACGCCGAGGGCGAACGGGACGACCATCATCGCCTGGCTCGCCGCTCCGATGACCCCCCGCTGGCGGCCGAGCACGCCGTGGTCGAACTCGGTGCCCACGGTGAACATGAACAGCGCGAGACTGGCCTGGGCGATGAGGTTCAGGTGCGGCAGGATCGTGGCCGGCAGGACGGCGGACACCACGCCCGGGGCGAGCGACCCGAGCACGGACGGCCCGAGGACCAGGCCGGCCATGATCTCGCCGATCACCGGAGGCTGGCCGACGCGCCTGGCCAGCACGCCGCCGAGCGAGGCCAGGCCGCCGATCACGGCGATCGCGAGGAAGAGCCTTGCCGCCAGCTGGATCGGGGACGAGGCGTGCGCCGCGTCCGCGGTCGCCTGGTGGGCCGTGGACGGCGACACGGAGAGCCCGGTGACGACGAGCAGCAGCACGGCCGCCGCGGTCAGGCCGACGGCGACCGCGACACCTCGCGCGGGCGCGGGCATGAGCCGCTGTTCCGTCTCCTCGAGCGGCGTTTCCGGATGCATGGTCACACTCCTGGTGTGGGTTGGGGTTGTGACCGTCCGGGGGTGAGCCGGCGCAGGACGACGGCCGCGTGGACGAGTTCGCCGCAGCCGAGTACGGTCACCGCGCCGAGCGCGCCCGCCCAGGGCACGATGGCGAAGGCGAGCGCCCCCATGGCGACGAGGGAGACGGCGGCCCCGTACGCGGTCGTCCGGAGTGCCTCCGGGGTGGCGTTCTCCATCAGGTAGTTGACGCTGCCCATCGCGAAGAGGATCGGCACGCAGGCCGCGTACAGGACGAGGACGCCGGGCCCGCCCAGGTCCCTGAGCAGCAGGAGCGAGGCGCCCAGGGTGACCGCCAGGTAGGGCACCCCGGCGAGCACCAGCAGTCGCAGCCAGCGGGCGAGCGTGCCGAGCATCGAGGTCAGGTCGCGCTGGTGCAGCTCGCGGGACACCTGCGGCTGCAGGATGCGCAGCAGGTAGGCGAAGGCGTTCAGGAGGACCGAGGAGGCGACGACGGCCAGGTAGAGCCCGCCGCTCTCGTCCTGGGCACCCGTCACGGACAGGGCCAGGAACAGCAGGCTGACCGAGACGCCGCCCACCACGTCGGCGACCGCCATGAGCGCCGAGGTGCCGACCGAGGCGCGGACCAGCGTCCTGCGGCGCAGCCCGGTGAAGTCGGGCCGCAACCCGGCCAGCAGCGCCACGTTGAGCACGATCAGGGTGAGCACGTACAGGGCCAGGAACGTGGCGGGCGGGGTGCCTGTCATCCCGGCCACTGTCAGCCCGGCCAGTACCACAGCCAGGACGAGATGGTTGGCCACGTCCCTGCCCGGCCGGTCGACGGCGCGGCTCAGGCCGACCAGCACCTGGTTGCCCCCCGCGCAGATCGCCCACAGCCCGGCCAGGCCCGGCAGGAGCGCGTCGTCACGGCCCAGGAGCAGCACGGCCAGGACGGCGAGCGAGGCCAGCAGCAGCGCGGCGGCGAGCGCGACGAAGATCCCGATCAGCCGGTTGACGGTGTGGCGGGCCCGCGGGATCAGCTTCAGCGCGCACTTCTCGATCCCGAGGGAGGAGATCGGGAGGAGGAACGCCGCCCCGCCCATGGCCGCGGCGTAACCGGCGTAGCCGGTGGAACCCCACGCGCCCGCCAGGGCGATGTTGGCGAGCACGATGGTTCCCCGGTAGCCCATGCGCGCGCCGACGAGCGACGCCATGACCTTCGGGGCGACGGTGAACAGGTTCCTGGCGCTCACCCCGCGACCGGTCGTTCCGGTGCCCGTCATCCGGGAGCGTCTCCGTAGTCGGAGGTGACGAACTTCCCCTTGCCGCCCGGTGTGATCTTCACGGACTCGGCCGTCACCACCTCGAGCGGGAAGTCGCCCCGGGCCAGCTCGAAGAGCCTGGCCCGTACGCTCTCGAAGAGCCCGGCCTCGCCGGGAACGTCCGTGCCGGGAACGTCCGCGCCGGGAACCACGTGCAGGCGGACCAGTCCGGTGGCCTCCTGGTGGACGAAGCACTCGCTGATCCCCGGGTGGGTGGCGGCCAGGTGCAGGAACGCGTCGGGATAGAGCCGCTCCCCGGTGGGAAGGGTGACGAAGTCGTTGCTGCGCGCCTTGGTCAGCCGCAGGACGCGGAACCTGCGCCCGCATCCGCACCGGCCGGGCTCGATCAGGCCGATGTCCCCGAGGTTGTAGCGGATGAGCGGCATGGCCCGCTCCAGGAACGAGGTGACCACGACGTGGCCCTCCTCGCCCGCGGGGAGGGCCCGTCCCCGGTCGTCGACGATCTCGCAGTAGACGCGGTCCTCGCTCAGGTGCGCCCTGCCGTGCGTGCAGTCGTAGGCGACGTTGAGCACCTCGAACGCGGAGTACTCGTCGAACACCGGCGCGCCGAACTCCTCGGCGAACATCGCCCGATGCTCGGGGAGCAGGAGTTCGGACTCGGTCATCACGATCCGCAGGGTCCGTCTCAGCCGGGTCAGCTCGGCGGCGGTGAGGGCGCGCAGCAGCGCGCGCAGGTGAACCGGGTAGCCGATCAGGACCTTGGGCCGGTTGGCCAGCAGTTCGGCCTTGATCTCCGCCATCGGGCGGTGCGACAGGATCACGTGCCTGCGGAACAGGTTGACGCGCTCGAAGATCCGGCCGGGCGGGGCGAACGGCCGGATGTGGGTGAGCCTGTCGGTCGGCAGGTAGCGCCCGGTGGCCAGGAACCGGCGGACCAGGGCGGCGCCGTGGTAGTCGTGGGCGGCCTCGTCGTGCAGGATCCGCACCCGGCGGCCGGTGCTGCCGCTGGTCTGGAAGGACCTGCACCTCGCCGGGTCGACCCCGTCGGCGAGCAGGTTCTCCAGTGGCCGCTCGCGCAGCACCTCCTTGTCGAGCACCGGCAGGCCGGACAGGTCGGCGAGGGCGGTGAGCGGCGCGCGGGAGTAGCGGGGGTCGTCCCGGTAGTACGGGACACGGGTCCCGGCGTACTCGATCATCCGGTTCAGCTCACGCAGCTGCCGCCGCCGCAGGCCGGAGGGGCTGCCGTACTGCCTGGCGACGGTGATCGGGATGTAGCAGGCCTCGCGGAGGAACACCGGTCATCCCTTGTTCGCGGGGGAACTGTCCGCGTGGGCGGTATCCGCCTCGGAAGCCTCAGGAGCCTTGGAAGACTTGGAAGACTTGGAAGCCTCGGGAGTCTCGGAAATCCCGGGAGCGGCGGAAGCGGTGGCGTCCGGGCCGTTCGCCCGGGAGCGCGGCGAGCGGACCAGGGCCTCCCACCAGCGCTGCGGGGAGAGGAAGACCAGGAGCGCCAGTATCACGTGCACGACGATGAACACGTAGGCCTCGATCTTGGTCGGAGGGTGGCCGATGAAGACCGTGATGTGCGAGGCCCACTCCCACACCTCGGGAATCGTGGCGTAGGCCGGGTCGGTGTGGTCGTTGACCGTGAGGAAGGCGAGGTCCTCCAGGCCGGAGAGCATCAGCAGCAGCATCCCGTAGGAGAGCCTGCGCACGGTCGCGGCCGTGCCCCCGCCGAGCCGGTAGGCCAGCGCCAGCGCCAGGATGATCATGGGTGTCAGCGTGAGGACGTGGTAGTAGAGGTTGCCGAAGGAGGTCGGGTCCTCGGAGTTGGCCCCCCCGAAGAAGAAGATCTTCGGCACGAAGTACAGGAAGTAGAGGAGGAAGGTCGGCGGGATGAGGATGAGCGGGAGCCGCATCCGCTTGGCCCACTCCACGTCGAGCGCCGCTACCGCCTCCGCGGCCATCACGAACGGGACCAGTTTGAACAGGAAGAGCCAGAGCGACTTCACCTCACGGTCGTGTGGCAGGCCGAACCAGACGATCGCCGCGGCGATCACCGCCAGCGAGGCGAAGATCGCGAATCTGCGGTGCTTGGGGGGGATCATTCTGATCCTTTCTCATCGTTCTCGATCACGAACCGCAGGGTTTGCAGCGCCGTGTCCCGGGCCCGCCGCAGAGCCTCCCGGGTGTCGGCGACCACCATCAGGTAGCCGAGCTTGTGCGCGGCCTGCCTGTAGGCGTGCACCCGGTCGCCGGGCGACTTGAACACCTGGACGTCCGCCACCTCGGGGATCCGCAGCAGCGCGTCCATGCCGACCACGTCCCTGAGCACGCCGTCGGTCTCCGAGGTGAGGATCTGCAGCATGGCGGTGCGCCGGAACGGGACGGCGATCTCCAGCGGCTCGCCCAGCGCCAGCCGGATCGCCGCCTCGACCGTGTTCAGCCCGAACGCGTGCCGCACCATCAGCGGCATGCCGTTGCCCCCGAGCCTGGCGCCCATCTCGATGAAGTGGATGTCGCCCTCGGGCGTCAGCACGAAGTCCACGTTGACCGGGCCGCGCTCGTGCCCGGCCTCCGCGCAGAGCAGGACGATCGCCTCCCGGAGCCGCGCGTGGACGGACGGGTCGAGGTCGGCCGGTACCACGTGGGCGAGGCTGATCATCTCCGGCGGGCCGGTGATCGTGCGGTCGGTCACCGCCATGAAGCCCAGCTCGCCGTCGGCGAAGAAGCACTCCGCCGAGCAGTGCCTGCCGGACACGAGCTCCTCGATGATCACCTGGTGCGAGAAGGAGTACTTCCAGGCGTGCTCGATCGCGCCCCGCAGGTCCACCGGGGAGCCGATGGCCGTGATGCCCTTGCTGCCCGAGGAGTCGGTGGGCTTGACGATCAGCGGGTAGCGCATCCGGGCGGTGGCGGCCAGCAGCGTCTCGGTGTCGCCGCCCTGCGCGTACTCGCAGGTCGGCAGGCCGAGCCGGGCGACCAGCGCGCGGAAGAACCCCTTGTCGACCGAGCAGCGCAGCGCGCCGGGGGACGGCTGGTGCGCCGTGCCGTAGATCCTGCTCAGCTCGGCGACGGACTCCTGGGCGGCGTCGCTGGCCGGTGAGATCACCGCCGCGACGTCGATGGGCCCGAGCGTCGCCGCGATGGCCGCGGGGTCCCTGCTGGTCATGCAGAGGAATCGGTCGGCCTCCGCGGCGCCCAGCGCGTCCGGCCGCTGGTCCACCCCGATCACGTGGTAGCCGAGCCGCCGGGCCTCGCGGTAGGCGGGGATCTGGTCCTCGCCCCCGCCGAGCACGATGATGTTCCTGACGCTCAACGGACGTCCTCCCAGATGTCGGCGGTGAGGTAGGGCGTCTCCTGGCCGTAGAGGGCCTCGTCGGCGCGGACGACGATGTTGGCCTCGCGGATCTGGTAGCGCGGCATCCCGATCGCCTGCACCCGCATGACCCGTACGAGATAGCGGGCCACCACGACCACGACGAGCAGCGTGATCAGGCTGGTGGCGAGTCCGGCCGTGGCCAGCGCGTCGTGCCCGGCGAAGCCCACCCAGAAGAGTTCGAGAAGCAGGACGCCGACCGCCAGCATCGTCGCGGCCAGCGCGTAGAGCCAGATCAGTGGCCGGAAGGAGAAGCCGACGAAGAGTTCGATGGCGTGTCCGGCGAGCTTGCGCAGGTTCCACTTGCCCTCGCCGGCCAGCCGGGGCCGGTGCGAGGTGGGCAGGGTGGTGTACCGCGCACCGAGCAGCGGAGCGGTGGCGGAGAAGTAGGGGGTGGACAGACGGCTGTCGACCACCTTGCGCGCCACGCAGGTTCGGGCGATCCGGAACACCGAGGCGCCCTGCGGGATCTCGATCCCGAGCCACCTGCGCGCGATCATCTGATGTCCCCAGGTGCCGAGGCGGCGGTACCACGGGTCCTGGCGGTTCTCCCGGACCGCGAAGACCACGTCGTACCCTTCCAGCGCCTTACGGACCAGGCGGTGCATCTCCTCGGGCGGCGACTGCAGGTCGGCGTCGAACTGCACCGTCCACGGCTTGGAGGCGTACTTGAAACCCGCGGAGAAGGCGGCCTCCAGCCCGAAGTTGCGCGCGAAGGAGATGTACTTGACCAGCGGATCCTCGGCGGCGAAGGACTTGATCGCCTCCAGGGTGCCGTCGGTGCTGCCGTCGTCGACGAACAGGATCTCGACGTCGTCGTACTGGAGCAGCTCGGCCCGTATCTCGCGGTACGCCTGCTCGACGCAGGCGGCCTCGTTGTAACAGGGGATCATGGCGGTGATGCCGGGCCGCGGCATGCGAGCGCTCTCCGCGCTCGCAGCCGCGGCCGCCATGTGCGTCGGCGACATGTTCGGCGGAGGGGTCTCGTCAGTCGAACATCGCGTTCATGGTCTCGTGGGTCGCTTCCTTCTTCTGGTCCGACTCACTTCCCCAGCACGTGTTGAGGATGATGCGCGTGTGGTCGGCGTTGAGGGGGATCGTCCGGTGCAGGGTCGTGTCCGACCGCAGGAAGTAGAGGTCGCCGGTGACGTGCCCGTAGGTCTTGATCGGGTGCTCCACCAGGTACTCCTCGACCTGCGGGTCGTTCTTGTCCCAGTCGGTGTGCGGGACGCACTGGAGCTGGCCGCCGTACTTCGCGTCCGGCGCCTCGATGATCCAGATGACCGTGAAGCTGAAGTCGCCCCAGTGCCAGCCGTGGGTGTCCCCCTTCTTGTGCTGGCGGATGGCGATGTACTTCTCCTCGTCCCACGGGCACTCCAGCACCGGCTGCGAGGCGAGCCTGGAGAGGAAGTCCATCAGGGCCCGCGACTCGTAGACGGCGGGGATGAGCTCGCTGCCCTTGGCGATCGCCTGCTGGCTGATGGTGGTCATGTACCGGGGCGTGTTGCCGGTCTCCTTGAGGTGGATGTCGATCCGCTGGCCGTGCTCGTCGAGGAGACGGTGCACCTCCTGGGAGACCTCCTGGAACAGATCGTCGGGGACCAGCCCCTGGAGCTTCACGTATCCCTCCCGCCGGTAGTGCTGGGAGAGCTTGCGCACGACCTTGCCGTCGGCGTACCGGGTCTCGATGTGCTCGCGGATACGCTGGTCGGTCTGCTCTTTCAGGGTGGAGTTCGCCATGGTGTCCTGGGCGCCTTTCTTCGGTTTCACGGTGCTTCGGTTTCACGGTGTCTCTTCGGCGAAAGGCGCGGCCCCGGAGGGGACCGGCACTTTCACGATCTTCATCTGGCGGGTCGCGTCCGAGGCCGGGTCACCGGCTCCGGACGGGACGTCAGGTCTCCCCGCGGGCGACCAGCACAGGTGTGCCGTGCCGGGGGCAGAGTCCGGGCACCAGACCGGCGGTGCCCGGCGGGACGATGTTCACGAGCGTGGGACGGGTGCGGCGCAGCGCGGTGAACAGCGGTCCCGAGGCGTGTGGCCGGACGTGGACGCGCCGCCAGTTCGTGTGGACCCGGCCGCACTCGCGGTGCCGGGCCCCGAGATAGCCGAGGCGGGCGTCCCACAGCACCTCGGCCGGTCGGCCGCCGTCCCGGTCACGCCCCCACGGCTCGCCCGCGCCCGCGTCACGCCCGCGGGGTCCACTCCCGGGAGGTACGGCCTGCTCGCCCTGCTCGCCGGGGAGGCCGAGGGAGTCGAGGGAGTCGAGGGACCGGCGCAGGAACACGCGCACGTCCCCGGTGTGGTCCCCGCGGAGCTCCTCGACCTGGCCGGGGTCGCCGAGCAGTCCCGGCTCGCGGGCGTCGTGGAACGCCCGTATCCCGGCGGAGCGCAGCCCCGGGTCGGCCGTCTCGGCGTTCGCGCAGAGCAGCACCGCGTAGCGGCCACGCCGGGGCCCCAGCCGCCGCCAGTCCAGCAACGCCGTCCGCACCTCGAACAGCGGGCGGTCGCTCCGGTGGACCCCGGTGAGCCGCAGCGCGTCGTACAGCTCGCCGGGCTCGCCGAGCCACGGCACCACGTCCCCACGTGGAAGGTGCGGGGCGGCGAAGGGGTACAGCGTGGGCAGCAGGTCGTCCAGGTCGGACGCGGGCAGGGGAGCGGGATCGTCCAGGACGGTCCTGGCGTCGGCCCACATCTCCCGGTAGTGGGGTACGGTCGCGAAGGCCCTCGCCACCGCGGCCCGATAGGCCCGCTCACCGGCGTGCCGCGAGTAACCGCGCGATTCCCCGAACATGCCCCGTCCCCCGTCGTTCCCCGTCGCGCCTCGCCGTCCGGTCAGTTGAAGGTGTTCTGGTCGTGGACGAGCAGCCAGCGCCCGTCGCTCCGGGTGAAGATCAGCGTGAGGTGGTAGGTCTTCCGGTACGGGGTGCCCTCGGGGTCGACGTCGTCGTAGGCGACGGCGAGCAGGGCGAAGGCCGAGTCCCCGGACTCGTTGACGCGGACGGTCTCCGAGCTCATCGACCAGTCCTGGTCGGCGAACCACTCGCGGTGGAACCTCGCGATCTCGTCCTTGCCGGTGAGCAGCGTGCCGTTGGGAAGGATCAGTGTCGCGTCCCGGTGGACGGTGTCCAGATAACCGTCCACGTCCCGCTCGTCGATCGCCTTGAGATGCCGGGTGAGCGCCTCGTCGAACTCCATCGTCCTGTCCTTTCCGCGGGTCACCATGGGGCGACCACGAGGGTCTGCGGTATGAGGTCGCAGCCGAACCGCTGCTTGAGCTCGGCCATTCCCTTGCCGAACTCGATCCCGTTCCGGCCTTCCCGGATCATGTGGTCGATCTCCTGCAGGTAGAGATCGAAGTAGAGGTCGCGGCGGCCGCCGTCCCGGATGTCCAGGGAGCCGGTGACCGTGGTGATCAGCCGGTCGCCCGTGTCGAAGGCGAGGTCGAAGGAGAGCAGCCGGTCCCCTTCGCGGTGCCCGAAGTAGCACACCCCGCTCTCGCCGTTGAGACGGCTGAAGTAGCCCAGCGGGATGGGGGGCCTGCCGCCGCCGTGCTTCAGGTCGGTGAGGTGCGCCAGCCTGCTGGCCTGGGCCGGGTCCACGGTGCCGACGGCGTGCAGCGGCTCGGTCGTCTCCGCGGCCTCGGCGTGGATCCGGCGGAACCGCTGCCGCCGGCCGCGTGGCAGTCCGGCGAAGTACTCCTCAAGGTCGGACCAGCGATTGACCAGCAGGGTGTTCGGCGCGGTGGCCACCCGGGGGCGGAACCGGCCCGCCACCAGCGGCAGCTCGCCGGCGCAGACCTGCCGGTACACGATGCCCAGGCAGTGCCGGCCCAACCGGCGCCGCGTCGCCCCCTCGAACGCCTTCAGCACGGCCCGGCGCTCCACCTGGTCGAGCCTCGACGCGAAGGCGAAGCCGGGGTTGAACCCGAGCGGCAACCGGCAGTCGAACCATCCGGCCAGGGGCAGCGACCCGGGCCGCGCGTAGTCGCCGCGACGAGCGGGCAGGCCGCCCACGTCACCGAGGAACACGCCCGCCACCTGCCCGCCGTCGCGGACCACGGCGAGGCGGACCGGGCGCTGGGCGCACCAGGCGTACGCGGTGAGGGCGTCGGCCTGCCAGGCGGCGGCGAGCCTCTCCTGCTTGCGGAAGATCTCCCAGTCGGCGGGTACCGGCTCGGTCGTCGGATCGACGATCTCAACGTGCACCGGGATCACCCGACCGTGACCGGGCGAGAACCCGCTCGCGCAGGGGACGCTCGCCGCGGTCGGCGTAGGCGCGGATCGCGGCCACGATCGCCTCCCGGCCGAAGACCTGCTCCAGCCGCCTTAGCGGCGGGCCGTCGTCCGTGCCGAACAACGTCAGGCTAAGCGTCCGGTACGAGTCGCGGGACCACCGTTCCGGCAGGTCCCCGCCCGCGATCAGCCCGGCGGCGTCCGGGACGACGTCCCGCTCGGCGTCGATCCAGCGGCGGCCGTGGGCCGCCAGCCACGCCCGCGCGTACCGCGCGCGCTCATGGGCCTCGGGGGTGCCCCCCAGCGCGGCGGCGACGAGGTCGGCGTCGTAGCACAGGCCGTGCAGCAGACCGAGCACGGTTCGCATTCGCGGCGCCGGAGCGGGCACCTCCGCGTCGGTGGTGAGCTCGTGGAGCACGCGCGCGCGCCGATCACCGGCACGCACCGCGTCGAGGAACGCGTCGTACGCCGCGTAGCTCGCCAGGAATCCGGCGCGTTCGGTGCTGATCCGGAAGTCGGCCTTGCAGTTGGTCCTGCCGTACAGCCAGAGGATCATGGCCGGAGGCATGATCGGGAGCAGGTCGCCGAGCGTGATGCCGCCGCCGCGCGAGCCCGAGACCTTGCCCCGGTCGCCGAACTGGCGGACCAGCCCGTAGGGCACGATGACCGGCTGGCGGGAGCCGAGGAACCGCCGGTAGATCACCCGGGTGCGGTCCATCGTGCTGCCCGCGCTGCAGTGGTCCTGCCCGGCGGGCTCGCAGTCGATCCGCTCGTGGGTGACCCGCAGCGTCCAGTCCAGCGCCCACGACGGCTTGACGACGCCGATGTTCCCGGTCACCGCGATCGCGCCGCAGGACCGGCAGGCGTAGCGCACCCGCGCCGGGCCGAGGTCGAGGATCGCGGTGGTGCCGCGGCCGCACTGCTCGCAGTAGACGCTGAACAGGCTCTCCGGCGCCTTCGCCCCGAGCAGCCTGGCGAGTTTCCCCGCGTGCCGCTGGTAGCGCCCCTGCAGGCGGGCGTAGGTGCCCGCGAGGTACCGTTCGTGCTGGTAGTGGGTCTGCCAGTGCGAGCCGGGCGGGGTGCGGCCGTCGAGGTCCGCCTCGGAGGGGCAGATACCGGCCCGCTTCAGCTCGGCGATGTAGCGGCGGCAGATGGCGGTGGACCGCGCCGGGACCGCGCCCAGCGGACGCGCGGCGTACCCGGCCAGTTCCGGCTGTCTCGCGGCCTGGCCGGCGCGGATCGGGTCGAAGTCGTCGAAGCTCAGCAGGATCGCCGACCGGCGGCCCATCCGCCGCAGCGCGCGGTGCACCAGGTGGGCGATCGCGGTGTCCCGGAAGTTCCCGACGTGGAACGGCCCGCTCGGCGACATGCTGGTCTGGATCAGGATGCGCCGCTCCGGCGGATGCCGCCTGGCCAGCCGGTCGGCGTAGTCGTACGCCCAGTGCGGCTGGGACGCGTCCTGCCGGAAGAGGTCGGCGTAGTCGTCGTCGCGCGCGGCGAGGGCTCCCGATTTCATCGCACCCCCTACTGGGCCGCCGTGGCCGAGGTCGCCAGCGGTCCGGCACCCGGGCGCCCCCACCCGCGCCGCCCGGGTGCCGTCCCGTCGGCGGGCGCCTTGTCGTCCCACAGGCCCGGGTGGGCGCGGAACCACTCCACGGTCCGTTCCAGGCCCTCCTCGATGGGGACGCGGGGAGCCCAGCCCAGCCGGGTGCGGGCCAGCGTGATGTCGGGGCACCGCACCGAGGGATCGTCCTGTGGACGCGGGACGAAGTCGATCTCGGAGGACGAGCGGGTGAGCCGTTTGATCCACTCGGCGAGCTCCAGCATCGAGATCTCGTGCGGATTGCCGAGGTTGATCGGTCCTTCGAGGTTGGAGTTGAGCATGCGGACGATCCCGTCGATCAGGTCGTCCACGTAGCAGATCGACCTGGTCTGGCTGCCGTCTCCGGCGACGGTGACGGGCTCGCCGAGGAGCGCCTGCCGGATGAAGGTGGGGATGGCCCTGCCGTCGAAGGGACGCATCCGCGGGCCGAAAGTGTTGAAGATCCGCACGATCGCCGTGTCGACGTCACCGGCACGCCGGTAGGCCATCGTCAGCGCCTCCGCGAAGCGTTTCGCCTCGTCGTACACTCCCCGCGGCCCGATCGGGTTGACGTTGCCCCAGTATCCCTCGGGCTGCGGGTGGACCAGCGGGTCGCCGTAGGCCTCGGAGGTCGAGGCGAGCAGGAACCGCGCCCGTTTCTCCTTGGCCAGTTCCAGCGCGTTGAACGTCCCGTTGGAACCGACGCGCAGGGTGTCGATCGGTAGCCGCAGGTAGTCGGTGGGAGAGGCGGGGGAGGCGAAATGAAGGATCGCGTCCAGATCCCCGGGCACCGTGAGGTGCAGGGACACGTCGGCGCGGAGCATCCGGAATCCGGTGTGGGGCATGAGGTGCTCGACGTTGGTCATCGATCCCGTGGAGAAGTTGTCCACGCAGGTGACGTGGTACCCCTCCCCGAGGAGGCGTTCACACAGATAGGACCCGAGGAAACCGGCGCCGCCGGTGATTGCTATGTGGGGATGGTTCATGTGCCCTTCTCGGAAGATAAAGAGCGTGGCGCTCGCGGGGCGAGCCCGAAAATCTTCGAGGAGGCCGTTCGGCCTATGTGGCAGGGCTTACCGAATTGTCGGTATTTTTGTACATGCAGAAATAGAACTGCGCATCTTGACCCCCCGGTCAGTGAAGAAGATTGTCCAGCCAACTACCCCGTGGTGCGTTTCCCCAGGTGAGGAGCTTGTGCCGAGTGGAAATCCCTTTTCATCGGAAGTCGCCCGGACTCCGATATTTGGGGAGCGTATAGATTGTCGGTCGTCAAATCAAGTAGGACATTCGATCCCATTTGACCATGAAGCACACATTTATCGGATAAAGTGGTCAGGGGGATATTGATCTAAAACACCGCCGACCGGATGTGTGCGGATGGCGGAATCCCGCCGTTCCTGCCGCTCACGGTGGGTGTTCGTGGTGGCGGCGGATGTGATGACGAACGTTCCAACGCGTCATACCTTTATTCGACCCGGAGCGTACGGGCGGACGCCACCGCTAATACGGTCCGGTTTTCACGGGGTATTCGGTGGTCTGTTTTTCGGGATCGGGTGACGGCGCCGGACACCGGCGAGGTGGGGCGACGCGGATTCCGGCCGTGTCCCGGAACCCGCGTCTCGCGGCCGTGCTTCTGAGGGCGCCCCTGCTTCTGAGGTCCTCGCGTTTCCGGGGACGTCCGTGCCCGGGGGCGGCACGCGGGTCAGACGTCGTAGGCGTCCGCGGCCACGACGTCGCCGCCCGCGTGGTGCAGCACCATGAAGGCGCCCTTGGACAGCCGCGTGCCGCCCGCCCGTTCGTCGAGTCCGGCGATCAGCTCGGGCAGGACCTTGCCGTGGCTGCACAGGGCCACGGGCCGGTTCGAGGCCATCGCCTCCGAGGCCAGGCGGAGGGAGGCCCGGCAGTCGTAGCCGTTCTCCGACAGGACGGGTTCGAGCCGGATCGGCAGACCGGCCCGTTCCGCGTACGGCTCCAGGGTCTGCACGCACCGCCTGCTGGGGGAGCTGACCAGCTCCGTGAGGCGGAAGGCGCCCAGCACGCTCGCCAGCACCTCGGACTGCCCGCGCCCGCGTCCGTCGAGCGGCCGGTCGTCGTCGTCACCCCTCCAGTCCTGCCGGTTGCCCGCCAGGCCGTGCCGTACCAGCACGAGCGGGGTGGTCGCCGGTGACGTCTCGCCGAGCGCGCGGAGCAGCCCGGCGTCCCACTCGTAGGTCAGGCGCCGCACGGCCTCCTCCACCGGCAGCCAGACCACGTCGTCGACCTCGCGCGTGTCGGTACGGCGGTCCTCGGCGACCATCCTGGCCAGCCAGTAGTCGACGCGCTTGGGCCGCCCGCCCTTCGTGTAGTGGCTCGACGGCAGCGACCGGCCGAACTCCGCGACGATCCCCGTCTCCTCGGCCACCTCGCGCAGCGCGCCCGCGAGGGGGTGCTCGCCGCGCTTCAGCTTCCCCTTGGGGAACGACCAGTCGTCGTACTTGGGCCGGTGGACGAGGGCGACCTCCGGCGCGTCCGGGGAGCCGCGCCAGATGACCGCCCCGGCCGCGTGGATCATGTCGTCCGGGCGGGCGTCGTGCTCAGTCATCGATCGCTCTCCACCTGCGGGTGCCGATGAGATGGGTCTGCAGGTCCTCACCGGGGTGGCGGGTCCAGGTGCCGTCGGAGTTGAGCCACCAGGTCGCGGTCTCGTCCGCCATGGCCCGGTCCAGCAGGGCGCTGAGGTAGTTGCGCTGCTGCTGGCTGGAGACCTTGACCAGCACCTCCACCCGGCGCTCGATGTTGCGGCGCATCATGTCGCCGCTGCCGATCCAGATCTCCGGGCGCCGGCCGTGGCCGAACTCGTAGATCCGCGAGTGTTCGAGGAACCGGCCCAGCACGCTCCTGACCCTGATGTTCTCCGACAGCTCGGGGATGCCGGGGCGGAGTGTGCAGACCCCCCGCACCCACAGGTCCACCGGTACGCCGGCCCGCGACGCCCGGTAGAGGGCGTCGATGATGGGCTCGTCGACCAGGGAGTTCGTCTTCATCCTGATCCTGGCCGGCCGTCCGGCCTCCTGGTGGGAGATCTCCCGCTCGATCCTGGCGAGCAGCCCGCCGCGCAGGGAGTGCGGGGCGACCAGCAGCCGCCGGTAGGCCGAGTGGTTGGAGTAACCGGTCAGGTGGATGAACAGGTCCGTGACGTCCTCGCCGACCAGCCGGTCGGCGGTGAGCAGGCCGAGGTCCTCGTACAGCCTCGCGGTCTTGGGGTTGTAGTTCCCCGTGCCGATGTGGCAGTAGCTGCGCAGCTCGCCCGAGGGCTCCTGGCGTACGACCAGGGCGAGCTTGCAGTGGGTCTTCAGGCCCACGACGCCGTAGACGACGTGGCATCCGGCCCGTTCCAGCTTGCGCGCCCAGGTGATGTTGGCGTGCTCGTCGAACCTGGCCTTGATCTCCACGACCACGACGACCTGCTTGCCCGCCTCGGCGGCGTCGATCAGCGCGTCCACGATCGGCGAGTCGCCGCTGGTGCGGTAGAGCGTCTGCTTGATGGCCAGCACGGCCGGGTCGGCCGCGGCCTGCTCGATGAACCGCTGCACGCTCGTGGAGAACGAGTCGTACGGGTGGTGCAGCAGCACGTCCCGCTCGCGCAGCACCGCGAAGATGTCGTCCTCGACGTGCACGACCTCCGCGGGCACGAACGGGCGGAAGCTCAGCTCGCCCCGTTCCAGGTCGGCGATCGCGTGCAGCCCGGTCAGGTCCAGCGGCCCCGGCAGCCGGTAGATCTCGTGCTCGGCCACCCCCAGCTCGTCCACCAGCAGGTCGAGCACCTCGGGCGTGATGGTGTCCTCGACCTCCAGCCGGACCGGGGGGCCGAAGCGGCGCTTGAGCAGCTCGCGCTCCAGCGCCTGCATGAGGTTCTCGGTGACGTCCTCGTCGACGTCGAGGTCCTCGTTCCTGGTCACCCGGAAGACGTGGTGCTCGACGACCTCCATGCCCTTGAACAGCTGCCCGAGATGGGCGGCGATCACGTCCTCCAGCGGGACGAAGCGGTTCACGGACGCCGTGACGAAGCGGGGGAGCTGACTGGGCACCTTCACCCTGGCGAAGACCGTGTTGCCGGTCGAGGGGTTGCGGACGGTGACGGCCAGGTTCAGGGACAGGCCCGAGATGTACGGGAAGGGGTGGGCGGGGTCGACGGCCAGCGGCGTCAGCACCGGCCTGATCCGCTCCCTGAAGAGCTTGCGCATCTCGGTGCGCTCGTCGCGGCCCAGGTCGTCCCAGCGCACGATCTCGATGCCCTCGGCGCCCAGCTGCGGGCAGATCCGCTCGTAGAAGCAGGTCGACTGCCGCTGCGCGAGGTCGTTGGCGATCGCCGCGATCCTGGCCAGCTCCTCGCGGGGTTTCAGCCCGCTCTTCGTCCGCAGCAGCAGGCCGGTGGCCATCCGCCGTTTCAGCCCGGCCACCCGGACGCGGAAGAACTCGTCGAGGTTGCTGGCGAAGATCGCCAGGAACCGCACCCGTTCGAGCAGAGGCAGCGACGGGTCCTCCGCCATCTCCAGAACTCGCTGGTTGAACTGGAGCCAGCTCTCCTCTCGGTTGAGGAAACGCTCCTGGGGTAGAGGAAGCCCGTCGGGGGTTGGGCGAACGAGTTCAGCGGACATATGACCAGAATGCCCGCTTTGGTTGAACGGAACGTTAATTTAGTCTCAACGGGCGCTGTTGCTTACCCACTTGGCTCAAGCTTTTCCCGTTCTTCACCAACGGGCTCCGCGTGCTTGAGGGCGTCACGTTCGGCGGCCTTGGTCTCCCTGAGCCGCGCCTTCTCCCGCTCCCTCAGCTCCCGCTCGCGCGCCTTCTCCTGCTCCTTCAGCAACCGCTGCCGCTCCCGGTGCTCCCGCTCGCGGACCTTCTCCAGCTCCCGCTGCTCGCGAAGCCGTGTCTTCTCCAGGTCCCTGGCGATCTTCTCGGCCTCGCGTCGCTCCCGCTCGCGCGCCTTCTCCAGCTCCTTGAGCTCGCGCTCGCGCAGCCTCTCCCGCTCCTTCAGCTCGCGCTCGCGGGCCTTCTCCAGCTCCCGGATCTCCTTGTCCGTCGGGGGCGGCGGTAACTCGGGGCGCGGCGCCGATCCCCCCGGGGGCGGCTCCGGCTGCTGCTCTGATCCGGCGGCGCGTGACCGGGGGCCGGACGGGTGGGACTCGGCCGTCCGCTGCTGAGGATGGGCGAGCCGGTGCTCCAGGGCGCGCGAGGCGGCGGTCAGCCGGGGGGTGGGATCCAGGCCGGTGAGACCGTTCCAGGCCAGGTTGACCAGGTGGGCGGCGACCTCCTCGCGGGCCGGCCTGCGCACGTCCAGCCACCACTGGCCGGTCAGCGCCACCATGCCGACCAGCATCTGGGCGTACATCGGGGCCAGCTTGGGGTCGTAGCCCCGCTCGACGAACTCGTCGACCATGACGTCCTCGACCTGGCTGGCGATGTCGTTGATCAGGCTGGCGAACGTGCCGGTCCCCGAGGCGGCGTGCGAGTCGCGGACGAGGATGCGGAACCCCTCGCTGTTCTCCTCCACGTAGGCCAGCAGGGCGAGAGCGGCCCGCTCCAGTTTGATCAGCGAGTGCGAGGCGGACAGCGCCTCGGTCACCAGGCTCAGCAGCTTCTGCATCTCCCGGTCGATGACGACCGCGTACACGCCCTCCTTGCCGCCGAAGTGCTCGTAGACCACCGGTTTGGAGACGTTGGCGGTCGCCGCGATCTCCTCGACCGATGTGCCGTCGAACCCTTTCTCCGCGAACAGGGTCCTGCTGATCTGGATCAGCTGTTCCCGGCGTTCCTTACCTGACATTCGTCGTCGGGGTTCGCTCACGGTTCTAATAATGGCGTTCCCCTGCTCCTGGACGGGACCCGAACCCCGGGTCAGGTGGTGATGCGCTTGGCGGCGAGGCGCTCGGGCGTCGGCCAGCGGACGTCGTAGGCCCATCCGGCCTTCTCGAACCAGCGGATGACACCCGCGCTGAGGTCGATCTGCCCCTTCAGTGCGCCGTGCCGGGCGCAGGTGGGGTCGGAGTGGTGCAGGTTGTGCCAGGACTCGCCGAAGGAGGGGATGGCGAGCCACCACACGTTGCGCGACTTGTCGCGCGACTCGAAGGCCTCCTCGCCGAAGACGTGGCAGATGGAGTTGATCGACCAGGTCACGTGGTGCAGCAGCCCGATCCGGACCAGCGTGCCCCAGAAGAAGCCGGTCGCCATGCCCCACCACGACCAGGTCAGCAGGCCGCCCAGCAGGGCGGGGGCGACCATCGTGGTGATCGCCAGCACCGGGAAGAACTTGTGCAGCTTGATGATGTCCGGGTCCTTGACCAGGTCGGGCGCGTACTTCTCGCGGTTGGCCCGGTCGGCCTCGAACAGCCAGCCCATGTGCGCCCAGAGCAGGCCCTTGGACACCGCCACGAAGCCCGTGCCGAAGCGCCACGGCGAGTGCGGGTCGCCCTCCTTGTCGGAGAACTTGTGGTGCTTGCGGTGGGTGGCCACCCAGTCGAGCACCGACATCTCCATCGAGAGGCTGCCCGCGATGCCCAGTGCGATCTTCAGCGGGCGCTTGACCTTGAACGAACCGTGCGTGAAGTGGCGGTGCAGGCCGACGGTGACGCCCAGCCCGGTGACCACGTAGAAGACGCTCGCGATGACGATGTCGGACCAGCCGAGGCCCCAGCCCCAGGCGAACGGGACGGCCACCGCCAGAGCGATCAGCGGGGCGCCGACCACCACCCCGAAGGTGATGATCTCGGGCAGGGTCTTCCGCTCGGGGTCGATGTCGGGTTTAGGGCCCTGAGCAGGGCGCTCTTCGATGAGGGTCATGCGCTACCTCGCGATGGCTCGGAAAAGGCAAGGACTCATGTGCGGCTACGCAACCGTAACCTACGCCATCGTAAGTTAGGAATACCTAAGCGCCGAATGTCTGGAACATGACTCTTCGGAATTCGCGCCGTAGCGGGTCCATCACTTGTTCTACCCCGGGTCGACCTGCTAAAGCGAGGTCCCGCGCGCGTACGGTCACGCGGGCGGGTGTCGCGGGTGCGCGGATGTTGAGGTGGCATCGGCCGGGGGCTCCGCTGGGTCCTGGCGTGTCGCGGGTGTGCGGGTGCGGGGTGGCGCCGGCCGGGTGGTTCCGCTGGGTCTTCGGCGTGTCGCGGGCGCGGGGTGGCGTCGGCCGGGTGGCTTCGCCGGGTCCTCGGCGTGTCGCGGGTGTGCGGGTGCGGGGTGGGCCGCGGAGGCGGGTGCCTAAACGGGGCGCGTTCGGCGGCGCGGGCTCTGTATCGTAGGGGTGCCGGGTGTGCGGGCTCCGTCCCGATCGCCCGGCTGATCCGGCATTGGGTAATTGGCAGCCCGCAAGGTTTTGGTCCTTGTCGTCCAGGTTCGAGTCCTGGTGCCGGAGCCATCCCTTGTATATGTTTTATTCGCTCGGCTGGTCGGCTGAGTGGGTTCCCGAGGGGGAAGGTATCCTCGCGTTGTCGAGCAGGTGACGATGCCGCGCCCTGGGGTGGCCATCCGTCACCGCGCTTCGCCATGTCTCAGCCGCGACGCCGAGGGAGCCTCGTCCGTGAGTGTGCCGCGCCCGGCAGCCGTCATCGTCCTCGCCGCAGGCGAGGGCACCCGGATGAAGTCAAGAACACCGAAGATCCTCCACGAGCTGTGCGGTCGCACCCTGGTCGACCACGTGCTCGCCGCCGCCCGCGGTCTCGGGCCCGAGCGGCTCGTTGTCGTCATCGGCCACGAGCGGGAGCGGGTCCAGGCGCACCTCGCCGGGACCGGTCCCGACGCGCAGACCGTCGTCCAAGCCGAGCAGAAGGGCACCGGCCACGCCGTCAGGACCGCCCTGGAGGCGACCGGCACCATCGACGGCACCGTCCTGGTGACCTACGGCGACACGCCGCTGCTGCGCACCGAGACCCTCGCCGCCCTGCTCGAACGGCACGGGGAGGACGGCAACGCCGTCACCGTGCTGACGGCCGAGGTCCCCGATCCGCACGGCTACGGCCGGATCGTCCGCGACGCCTCGGGGGCGGTCCTGGAGATCGTCGAGGAGAAGGACGCCGACCCCGCGCAGCGGGCGATCAGGGAGATGAACTCCGGCGTCTACGCCTTCGACGGCCTCCTGCTCGCCGACGCGGTCAAGCGGGTGTCCGCCTCCAACGCCCAGGGCGAGGAGTACCTCACCGACGTCCTCGCGATCCTGCGGGAGGACGGCCACCGGGTCGGCGCGCACATCGCGGCCGACTACGTGGAGGTGGAGGGCGTCAACGACCGCGTGCAACTGGCGTTCGCCCGCAAGGTGCTCAACACGCGCCTGCTGGAGGCCCACATGCGGGCCGGGGTGACCGTGGTCGACCCGGCCGCCACGTGGGTCGACGTCGACGTCATCCTTGAGGCGGACGTCGTGATCCACCCCGGAACCCAGCTGCACGGCTCCACGACGGTCGCCGAGGGCGCCGAGATCGGCCCCGCCAGCACCCTGACCGACACGATCGTCGGCGAGGGGGCGCTGGTGCGCAACGCCGTCTGCGTCGACGCCGTGATCGGCCCCGAGGCCCTGGTCGGGCCGTACGCCTACCTGCGCCCCGGAACGGTCCTGGCGCGCAAGGCCAAGGCGGGGACGTACGTTGAGATGAAGAACGCGCAGGTCGGGGAGGGTGCCAAGGTGCCCCACCTGAGCTACGTGGGCGACGCCACGATCGGAGCGGGTGCCAACATCGGCGCTTCGGCGATCTTCGTCAACTACGACGGGGTCAACAAGCACCGCACGACGGTGGGCGAGGGCGCCTTCGTCGGGTGCGACACCATGCTCGTCGCGCCGGTCACCATCGGCGACGGCGCGTACACGGCCGCGGGCTCGGTCATCGACACCGATGTCCCCCCCGGGGCCATCGGGGTGGCTCGCGCGCGGCAGCGCAACATCCAGGGGTGGGTCGTGCGCAGGCGCGCGGGCACCAGATCGGCCAAGGCGGCGCTACGGGCCACCGAGGCGGGGAAACAGCAGGGGAGCCAGACGTGAGTGAGCGAAGCGAGCGGCCCGGCGGGCACGGCAGCGTCGCGCGGGCATCGGTGTGCTGTCAGGCGAGGAGGACGGCGTGAGCGGCATCAAGCAGACCGGTGAGAAGAACCTGATGTTCTTCTCCGGGCGGGCGCACCCGGAGCTGGCCGAGGAGGTGGCGAGCCACCTCGGGGTGGACGCGGCGCCGACCACGCTGCGCGACTTCGCCAACGGGGAGATCTACGCCCGTTACCAGGAGTCGGTCCGCGGCTGCGACGCGTTCGTCATGCAGAGCCACACCTACCCGATCAACCAGTGGATCATGGAACAGCTGATCATGGTGGACGCCCTCAAGCGGGCCTCCGCCAAGCGGATCACCGTGATCATGCCGTTCTACGGCTACGCCCGCCAGGACAAGAAGGGCAGGGGCCGCGAGCCCATCACCGCCCGCCTGATCGCCGACATGTTCAAGACGGCCGGGGCCGACCGGCTGATGTCGATAGACCTGCACACCTCCCAGATCCAGGGCTTCTTCGACGGCCCGGTGGACCACCTGTTCGCCATGCCCGTCCTGGTCAACTACCTCAAGGACAAGATCGACCTGGCCACGACCACGGTCGTCTCGCCCGACACCGGCCGGGTGCGGCTCTCGGAGCGCTGGGCCGACACGCTGGGCACCCCGCTGGCCTTCATCCACAAGCGCCGCGACCTCGACGTGGCCAACCAGGTGAAGGTGAGCGAGGTCGTCGGCCGGGTGAAGGGCCGGACCTGCGTGCTGATCGACGACATGATCGACACTGCGGGCACGATCTGCAAGGCGGCCGACGCGCTGTACGAGCAGGGCGCCACCAACGTGGTCGTGGCCGCCACCCACGCGGTGTTCTCCGACCCCGCGGTCGACCGTCTGAAGAACTCCGGCATCTCCGAGGTCATCGTCACCAACACGGTGCCGCTCCCCGAGGAGAAGCGGTTCGACAAGCTCACGGTGCTGTCGATCGCCCCGCTGATCGCCCGCGCGATCACCGAGATCTTCAGCGACGGTTCGGTGACCAGTCTCTTCGAAGGCGACAGCTGACCCCCCGAGATTCCTGAGACTCCGTCCGCTCCCCGGGAACCCGCCCTCCGCGCGTTCCCGGGGAGCGGACCTCTTTCCGGGTGAACCCTTCCGGAGGACGGCCGGGCTTCTCTCGGAGGCCGGAGCCGGACCTTTCCAAGGAGCGAACCCTCTCGGAGCCGGACCCCTTGAGCCGGACTTTTGCGGAAGGCGGTCAGGCCCCTCAGGGGCGCCGGCCGGACCCCTGCGAGGGGTGGCAGGGATCGCGACGCGTTTCGCGGCGTCGTTGACACGGTAGGGTTGGGGGATCGCGTGCGTTCGTAACGCCTTCCGCTAGGGCGGGTGAGGGAGAACGCACCTTTCCGATTCCCAAGATCCCTAGGAGATCAGCCATGTCCGAAGTGGTCATCACCACCGAGCTCCGTGACAGGTTCGGCAAGGGCGCCGCCCGCAAGATCCGTCGTGAGAACAAGGTCCCCGTCGTTCTCTACGGGCACGGCACCGACCCCCAGCACCTGTCCCTGCCGGGCCACGAGCTGCTGCTCGCCCTGCGTACGCCGAACGTGCTGATCCGTCTTGAGGGCGCGGTGGCCGAGCTGGCCCTGCCCAAGGGTGTCCAGCGTGACCCGATCAAGGGCTTCCTGGAGCACGTCGACCTCATCCTCGTCCGCCGCGGCGAGAAGGTCACCGTCGACATCCCCGTCACCGTGGTCGGCGAGGTCGCCGACGGCATCCTCGACCAGCAGCTCGTCTCCGTCTCCGTCGAGACCGAGGCCACCCACATCCCCGAGGGCGTCGAGGTCGACGTCGAGGGCCTGGAGGTCGGCACCCAGATCACCGCCGCCGACCTGAAGCTGCCCAAGGGCACGACCCTCGCCGCCGACCCCGAGGCGCTGGTCCTGATCGTCGCCCCGACCCCGGTCGCCGAGCCCGAGGGCGAGACCGCCGAGGAAGAGGCCGCACCGGCCGCCGAGGCCGAGAGCACCGAGAGCGCCGAGTAGTTTTCTCTGCTAGATCTGTCAGGGCGGCCCGGGACCGGGCCGCCCTGACGCGCGTGTGAAGGGATGCCGATCGTGGACCGCTGGTTGGTCGTGGGCCTGGGAAATCCCGGGCCGGAGTACGCCGGGAACCGGCACAACGCGGGGTTCATGGTCCTGGACGAGCTCGCCGCGCGAGCCGGGGGACGGTTCAAGGCGCACCGGTCGCGGGCGGAGGTGCTGGAGGGCCGCCTCGCGGGTGTCCCCGCCGTGCTGGCCAAGCCGCTGTCCTTCATGAACCTCTCCGGCGGGCCGGTCAAGGCCCTGGCCGACTTCTACAAGGTCGACCCGGCCCGCGTGGTCGTGGTCCACGACGAGCTGGACATCCCGTACGGCGCGCTCAGGGCGAAGCTGGGCGGCGGCGACAACGGCCACAACGGGCTGAAGTCGATCACCAAGTCGCTGGCGACCAAGGACTACCTGCGGGTGCGGTTCGGTATCGGCCGCCCGCCCGGCCGGATGGACGCCGCGGCCTACGTGCTGCGCGACTTCGCCACCGCCGAGCGCAAGGATCTCGCGTTCCTGGTCGACCGCGCCTCCGACGTGGTGGAGTCGCTGATCAAGGTCGGCCTGGAGCCGACCCAGAACGCCTTCCACACCGGCGACCTGAACGTCTCCGGCCCGCCCAGGTAACCGGGGCGCCCGGGTAGTCGGCCCGCCCGGGTAACCGGGCCGTCCAGGGAGCCGGGTCGGTCCAGGCGGCCGGGCCGTCCGGTGTCATCGCGGGTCGAACGCCATCAGGTTCTGCAGCAGCTCGGCCTGCTCGATCGCGTCGTCCAGCGCGTTGTGGGTGTGCGGCCGCGGGGACCGCAGGTGCTCGGGCATCTGCCGCTTGGTCGCCCAGCCGATCGGCACGCCCGCCTTGGCCGCGTACAGCGTCTTGAGGTCGATGCAGCGCGAGTGCCCGAACGGCGAGACACCGGTGAAGCGCATGAAATACCAGTAAATCCACATCCAGTCGTAGGAGAGGGGATAGGCCGCCAGCACCGGCGAGCTGTTCCCGCACACCTCGCGGACCCACGCGGCGGCCTCCCGCATCGCCTCGGCCGGGTCGCGGCCCTCGCGGATCAGCGTCTCCCGGTCCAGCCCGCTCACGGCGAGCGCCTCGGGCACGTGGTCGTCGCTGATCGGCCGCAGCTCCGCGTAGAGCGTGAGGGTCTGCGGATCCACCGGTTCAAAGACCTTTCCGGTCATCCGCCCGGCGACGGTCATACCAAGACTGACCATCGAATACGGCCCCGGAATGGGGCCATCAGCCTCGACATCCACAGAGATGTACGTTTCGGTCTTCAACCTTCGAGCCTCTCCCGCCGCCGCTAGCATTCCATAACTGTCTGTCCGTGAACGGTTACGCAGGGGGAGCGCGTGCGCGACGTGACCGCGGTCCAGACCGCACAGGAGACCGGGCCCGGAGCCGTCCCGGCCGCGCGGCGGCGCGTGCCGGGCTGGGTGCGGGAGCACCGCGCGATGGCCGTCGCCGCCGACACCACCTGCGCCGCCCTGGCCGGAGCCCTCGCGCTGTTCGTTCGATTCGGCGAGGTTACCCCCTACGTCTTCCCGTACGTCGTGCTGAGCGCGGCGCTGCCCGCCGTCTGGGTCTGCGTGGTCGCGCTGAACCGCGCCTACGAGCCCCGGCTCATCGGCCTGGGCTCGGAGGAGTTCCAGCGGATCCTCCAGTGCGGTTTCATGCTCACCGCCGCCTTCGCCGTCTGCGCCTACCTCACCAAGATCGAGGTGGCCCGGGGCTACGTGGTGCTGGCCCTCCCGCTGACGACGCTGCTCACCCTCCTCACCCGGTACGGCCTGCGCCGTTCCCTGCACCGCAGGCGGGCGCGGGGCGGGTGCATGCGACGGGTCGTGGCGGTGGGCCACCGGGTGGCGATCGCCGATCTGGTCCGCAGGTTCCGCCGGGAGCGCTACCACGGCATGGAGGTCGTGGCGGCGTGCGTGCCGCACGGCGGGATGGGCGAGGTGGAGGGCGTGCCGGTCATGGGCGACCTCTCCGACGTCGCGCTCGCGGCCGGGCGGGCCTCGGCCGACACCGTGGCCGTGCTCGCCTGCCCGGAGATGGACGGGGTGGCGCTGCGGCGGCTGGCCTGGCGGCTGGAGGAGACCCACACCGACCTGATCGTGGCCCCCGCGCTGATGGAGGTGGCCGGGCCTCGCATCACCATCCGCCCGGCGGCGGGGCTGCCGCTGCTGCACGTGGACCACCCCGAGATCTCCGGTCTGCGTCAGGTGCTCAAGAACCTGTTCGACCGGGTGGGGGCAGGGCTGCTGCTGGCGGTGCTGCTGCCGCTGCTGGCGGGGGTGGCGGTGGCCGTACGGGCCTCGGGGCCGGGTCCCGCGCTCTTCCGGCAGACGAGGGTGGGCCGCGACGGCGTCGAGTTCACGATCTACAAGTTCCGGACGATGCGCGCCGACGCCGAGCGCCGGAAGATCACCCTGTCCAGTGACGGTCCCGGCATGCTCTTCAAGATCCGTGACGATCCGAGGGTGACCCCGCTGGGCGCCCGGCTGCGCCGCCACTCGCTGGACGAGTTACCCCAGTTGATCAACGTGCTCCTGGGCCACATGTCCCTGGTCGGCCCCCGGCCGCCGCTGCCCGAGGAGGTCGCCGGGTACGGTGACGACGTCCGCCGCCGATTACTCGTCAAACCGGGCATGACGGGCCTCTGGCAGGTGAGTGGCCGTTCTGACCTCTCCTGGGAGGAATCCGTACGGTTGGACCTGCGTTACGTGGAGAGCTGGTCCCTCATGCTGGACCTGCAGATCCTGTGGAAGACTTGGTCGGCTGTCGCGCGAGGAGCTGGAGCATACTGATGACCGTTCGCGACGATCACACACTCGCCGCGGAGCTGGCGACGACGGCCGGCGAGAAGCTGGCGGCGCTGCGCGCGGAGCGGGGCTTCGGCGACCCGTCCGAGCTTCGCAGGGAGGGCGACGCCGCCTCCCACGCGTTCCTGATGGAGGCCCTGTCGCGGTCGCGCCCGGACGACAGCGTGCTGTCCGAGGAGGCGACCAGCGAGGAGCGTCTCGACCCGCGCAGGCTGCGCGCCGAGCGGGTCTGGATCGTCGACCCGCTGGACGGCACCCGCGAGTTCGCCGAGGAGGGCCGTACGGACTGGGCGGTCCACGTGGCGCTCTGGGAGCGCGGCACGCTGACGGCCGGAGCCGTCGCGCTGCCCGCCCAGGGCCGTACGCTCTCCACCCTCGAACCCCCCGTGCCGCCCGCCCCCGAGGCGGGCGCCAGGCCGAGGATCGCGGTCAGCCGGACCCGCCCGCCGGAGTTCGTCCAGAACCTGGCCCGCCTCGCCGGCGCCGATCTGGTGCCGATCGGCTCGGCGGGTGCCAAGATCTCCGCCGTGCTCACCGGCCAGGTCGAGGCGTACGTACACGCCGGGGGCCAGTACGAGTGGGACTCCGCCGCGCCCGTCGCGGTGGCCCTCGCCTCCGGGGTCCACGCGAGCCGCGTCGACGGCTCGCCGCTGGTCTACAACCAGCCCGACCCCTCACTGCCGGATATTCTTGTATCCCTACCGGGACTGGCGCCAACGTTGCTCGCTGGAATCCGGGATCTGCACCGCTAATCCCCGCTAGGAGAGTCTGATGCTTCAGCGCGACTACACCACGTCGCAGCTCGACGTCCTCGAGGCAGAGGCTGTTCACATCATGCGCGAGGTCGCGGCGGAGTTCGAGCGTCCCTGTCTGCTCTTCTCGGGGGGCAAGGACTCCATCGTCATGCTCCGCATCGCGGAGAAGGCGTTCTGGCCGGCGCCGATTCCCTTCCCCCTGATGCATGTGGACACCGGGCACAACTTCGCCGAGGTCATCGAGTTCCGCGACCGCCGAGCCGCCGAGCTGGGCGCCCGCCTGGTCGTCGCCAGCGTCCAGGACTCCATCGACGCCGGACGCGTCGTCGAGGAGACCGGCCGCAGGGCCTCGCGCAACCGGCTGCAGACCACGACGCTGCTGGACGCGATCGAGGAGAACGAGTACGACGCGGTGTTCGGCGGTGCCCGCCGCGACGAGGAGAAGGCCCGTGCCAAGGAGCGCGTGTTCTCCTTCCGCGACGACTTCGGCCAGTGGGACCCCAAGAACCAGCGCCCCGAGCTGTGGAACCTCTACAACGCCAGGATCCGCAAGGGCGAGCACATCCGCGTGTTCCCGCTGTCCAACTGGACCGAGCTCGACATCTGGGACTACATCCGGCGCGAGGAGATCGAGATTCCCTCGATCTACTTCGCCCACACCCGCAAGGTGTTCGAGCGCGACGGCATGCTGCTGGCCGACAGCGAGTTCATCACCCGCGACGACGACGAGCCGCTCCAGGACATGACGGTCCGCTACCGGACGGTCGGTGACATCACCTGCACCGGCGCCGTCCAGTCGGGCGCCGCGACGGTCGAGGCGATCATCGAGGAGATCGCCGTCACCCGGATCACCGAGCGCGGCGCCACCCGCGCCGACGACCGCGCCTCAGAGGCCTCCATGGAGGACCGCAAGCGGGAGGGATACTTCTAGTGAGATCCCGCCTCCCCGGCTTCCCATGCCATCCGGCCCCCCGCGGGCCCCTTTCCGCGCGGTCCCGCCGCGCACACCGTACGACCTCTGGAGAGCAGCGCTGATGGACATCCTTCGCTTCGCCACGGCGGGAAGTGTCGACGACGGAAAGTCGACCCTCATCGGGCGGCTGCTCTTCGACTCCAAGGCGATCTTCGAGGACCAGCTGGAGGCCGTCGAGCGCACCTCCCGCGACCGCGGCACCGAGTACACCGACCTGTCGCTCCTCACCGACGGCCTGCGGGCCGAGCGGGAGCAGGGCATCACGATCGACGTCGCCTACCGCTACTTCGCCACTCCCAAGCGCAAGTTCATCATCGCCGACACCCCAGGGCACATCCAGTACACCCGGAACATGGTCACCGGCGCCTCCACCGCCGACCTGGCGATCGTCCTGATCGACGCCCGCAAGGGCGTGCTGGAGCAGTCGCGGCGGCACGCGTTCCTCACCACCCTGCTGCGGGTGCCGCACCTGGTGCTGGCCGTCAACAAGATGGACCTGGTCGACTACTCCCAGGAGCGGTTCGAGGAGATCCGCGAGGAGTTCACCGCGTTCGCCTCCAAGCTGAACGCGCCGGACCTGACGTTCATCCCGATGTCGGCGCTGCACGGCGACAACGTGGTGTCCCGCTCGGAGAACACGCCCTGGTACAACGGATCCTCCCTGCTCCACCACCTGGAGCACGTGCACATCGCCTCCGACCGCAACCTGGTCGACGTGCGCTTCCCCGTGCAGTACGTCATCCGCCCGCAGCGGGCCACCGACCCCTCCCTCCACGACTACCGGGGTTACGCGGGTCAGGTCGCCGGAGGGGTGCTGAAGCCGGGCGACGAGGTCGTGCACCTGCCCTCCGGCCTGGCCACCCGCATCGCGTCGATCGACACCTTCGACGGGCCGGTCGACGAGGCGTTCCCGCCGATGTCGGTCACCCTCCGGCTGGAGGACGACATCGACATCTCGCGCGGTGACATGATCTGCCGCCCGAACAACCAGCCGCACGTCTCCCAGGAGCTGGAGGCGATGATCTGCTGGATGGCCGACACCGCCAAGCTGGCCCCGCGCACCAAGCTGACCGTCAAGCACACCACCCGCACGGCCCGTGCCCTGGTCAAGGACCTGCACTACCGGCTGGACGTCAACACCCTGCACCGGGACGAGACGGCCCAGTCGCTCGGCCTCAACGAGATCGGGCGGGTCTCGCTTCGCATCACCCAGCCGCTGTTCGTGGACGACTACGCCCGCAACCGCCTCACCGGCGGCTTCATCCTCGTGGACGAGTCCACCAACAACACCGTCGGCGCCGGGATGATCGTCGACGCCAGGTAGGCACGCCCGCCGTCCGCGCCCACGGCTATGGCCTCCTCCCCGTACGCGACGGGAGGGGGCCGTCCCGAGAGCGCGGGCGGTTCGCGTTCCCGGGGCCGCGCGGCATCCTCGGTGGCCGTGGGCCTGTTTCCTGGGCTGCGCGCCCGCGGTGGCTTGCGGACCCGTTCCCGGGGCCGCGCGGCGCCCGCAGTGGTCGTAAGCCTGTTTCCTGGGCCGTCCGCGCCCGTGGTGGTTGCGGACCCGTTTCCTGGGCCGTCCGCGCCCGCCGGTGGCCGTGGACCCGCTTCCTGGGCCGTCCGCGCCCGTGGTGACCGTGGGCCCGTCCCCGCGTCCGGCTTCGAGGTTCCGGCGGGTCCCGTTCAGGAGATGGGCGGCGTTACACCCGCTGGGTAGATCCTTTGTCCGTTCTCTGACCCCTCCGTTACGCTCCGCGCTAGCCTCGGCACGTTCCGTATCCGTCGGGTAAGGATTCGTGCCTGTGTCTGATCGTCCGTCACCTGCTCGGGTGGTGTTCCTGGGTGGCCTCGGCCGCAGCGGGACCACGCTGCTGGAGCGCCTGCTCGGGGAGGTCCCCGGCATCGCGCCGCTCGGTGAGGTCGTCCACCTCTGGGCCAGGAGCGCGCTCGCGGACGAGGCCTGCGGGTGCGGTGAGCCCTTCGGATCGTGCCCCTTCTGGGAGAAGGTCGGGGAGCGCGCGTTCGGCGGCTGGTCCGAGGGCCTCGCCCACCGGATGATCGCGCTCAGGTCCCGCGTCGACCGCACCCGGCGCATCCCCACGCTGGCCAGGCTCCTCGCCGAGGAGCAGGCGGGCACCGGCCGGTGGCCGACACCCGGCACCGCCGAGCTGGACGAGTACGTCGCGACCCACCGTGGCCTGTACGACGCGGCGGGCGAGGTCGCCGACTGCCCGGTCGTGGTCGACTCCAGCAAGCACGCCTCGCTGGCCTTCTGCCTCGCGGCGGCCGGGGTCGACGTCCAGGTCGTCCACGTGGTCCGCGACCCCCGCGCGGTCGCGCACTCCTGGCGCAGGAGGGTCGCGCGTCCCGAGGACGGGCGCCCGATGACCCACTGGTCGCCCTCCCGCACCTCGCTGCACTGGCTGAGCGAGAACCTCAGCCTCGAACTCCTCGCCCGCAGGGGTGTCCCGGTCACCCGGGTCCGCTACGAGGACCTGCTCGACGCTCCCGCCGACACGCTCAGGCGTGTGGTCGCCAGGATCGGGCTCCCCTGCCGCCTCGACTTCCTCTCGGGCAGCTGGGCGGAGCTCTCGACGGCGCATACGGCCTCGGGCAACCCGGTGCGCTTCACGGTCGGCCGCACGAAGCTGACCAGGGACGACAGCTGGCGCGCCGTCGCGTCGTCCCGGCAGTCGCGCCTGGTCGCCGCGCTGACCTGGCCCCTCATGATCAAGTACGGATATCACAGGAGACTCGCGTGAACGCATCGGTGGGTGTCGTCATCCCCACCCGGGGACACCGGCCGGACCAGCTGCGCACGGCCACGCTCGCCGTGCTCGGCCAGGACCACCCCGGCCCCGTCGAGGTCGTCGTCGTCGTGGACGGCGGTGATCCGGCCTGGGTCGCCGACCAGGTGGCCGACCTCCTGGCCAGCCGGGCACTGACACCCGGCCGGTACGGGGCGCCCTCGCGCGGCGTGCGGGTGATGGCCAACCGGCTCACCCCCGGCCTGCCCGGTGCCCGCAACACCGGCATCGCGGCGCTCGGCACCGACCTGGTCGCCTTCTGCGACGACGACGACCAGTGGCTGCCCGGCAAGATCGAGGCCCAGGTCGCCGCGCTGGAGGCGGAGCCGGACGCGCGCTTCTCCAGCTGCGCCATCGAGGTCGAGTACGGCTCGCGCCGCATCCCCCGGCTGGCCGGGACCGGCCGTGTCACCTACCGCCACCTGGTCCGCTCGCGGATGGTGATGGTGCACTCCTCGACGTTCCTGTTCCGGCGCGGCGGGCTCTGGGTGGACGAGAGCGCCCCCGGAGGCCAGAACGAGGACTGGGACTTGGCGCTGCGCGCCGCCGCCCAGCACCCCATCGTGCACGTCGACCGGCCCCTGGTCCGGGTGCGCTGGGGCGGCTCCTCGTACGTGGCCCGCTGGGCCGACCGGATCGCCGGGCTGCAGTGGATGCTCGCCCGGCACCCTGATCTGGCCGTGGATCCGCGCGGCGCGGCGCGGGTCTACGGTCAGCTCGCCTTCCATCACGCGGCCCTCGGCCAGCGGAGGGAGGCGGGCCGCTGGGCCTGGCGGGCGTTCACCGCCCGCCACGGCGAGCCCCGCGCGCCCATCGCGCTCGCGGTGGCGGCCGGCCTGGTCCCCGCGCGGACCCTGCTCAGCGTTCTGCACCACCGAGGGCACGGCATCTGATGGCGCCCATCACCGAGCACCCTCGGGTGAACCTCCGTCCCGGTGCCCAGATCGTTCCGTTCGCGCTGGGGCGGGTCGTTGAGCGCCCGCCGATGGTCAAGCGTCACGACTCGCCGGCCATGCCGTTCGCGCTGGGGCGGGCCGTGGCTCCGGCCGCCCGTGACGCCGTGACACCGATCCCGCCCCGCGCCGACCACCGGCCCGCCGCCGGTCACGATCCGGCGCCCGGCCTGCCCGCCGTCGCAGGGCAGGCCGGGACGCCGGTCGCCGGACGAGGGGAGCCCCCCACCGCCCCTCGCCGGAGGCCCCGGCCCGACAAGGCCACCCGCAGGCGTCTGCGCAGGCGCGTGCGCGTGGCGGGGGTCGCGATCGACCCGATGACCGAGAGCGAGGTCGTCGACCACGTGGTCGCCGCCCTGAAACGCGGTGAGGGAGGCCACCTCGTCACCCCCAACGTCGACATCAGCCGGACCGTCGCCCGCGATCCCCGGGCCCGCCGGTTCGTCGAGCGCGCCGACCTCGCGGTGGCGGACGGCATGCCGCTGGTGTGGGCGGCGAGACTGCTCGGCACCCCCCTTCCCGGCCGGGTCACCGGCGCCGACCTGATCTGGTCCCTGTCGGAGGCCGCCGCCTTTTACCGCCATCCCGTCTACCTGCTGGGCGGTCCCCGGGGCACGGCCGCGCAGGCGGCCCGCGAGCTGGTGGACCGCCATCCGAAGCTGGTGATCGCCGGGGTCGGCACCCCGCCGTACGGGTTCGAGGACGATCCGGAGAGCTACGCCCGGGTGCGTGACGCCGTGATCGCCGCCGCTCCCCGGCTGGTCTTCGTCGGGCTCGGCTTCCCCCGGCAGGAGCGGCTCATCGCCTCGCTCCGCCGGGACCTGCCGGGCACCTGGTTCGTCGGCTGCGGCTCGGCGATCGCCTTCGCCGCGGGCACCGTACGGCGGGCACCGGCGTGGATGCGCCGCGGTGGCCTGGAATGGATTTTCCGGCTGACGAGGGAGCCGGGCAGGCTCGCCCGCCGCTACCTGGTCGACGACCTGCCGTACGCGCTCAGGCTCCTCACGGTCTCCCTCGTACGCGGTCTCTTCTCCTGAAGCCCCGCGAAGCCCCGAAGCCGTGACTCGCGGCCTTTCCGGGGCGGTCGTCAGGGGTGTTCAGTGGTGTTCCGTGGAGGCCAGCTCCCTGACCCGGAGGGCCTCCTGCGGGCTCAGCCGGGCAGCGGCCTCGGCGAGAGCGCGGCGCGAGTCCATCGGCCGGTAGGCCGTGCGGGACAGGCCGCTCCAGGTGAAACCGCCGGTGCCCCCGCCCGACGCGGTCGTGCCGGAGGCGACCGGATCCGACGTGACCGTGCCCGACGTGACCGTGCCCGGCGCGGCCGTGCACGCGCGGCGGACGCGCTCCTCGGCGCGGGCCGACCAGGTCAGGCCCGCCCACTCGTACAGACGGCGAAAACCCGCCTGAGGGTCGCGGGCCAGGTCCTCGTAGCGGGCCAGCGTGATCCCCGGGTGCCGGTCGGCCAGGTCGGCGGCGGTGGTCCCGGCCGCCCGCCACAGGGCCACGGCCTTGGCGACGCGGTCCTGGGAACCGATCAGCGGGCGCAACGCCTCCAGGTGGGGCTGGTCACGCATCAGCAGCGGCTGTTCGAGCAGCTCGTGGAAGTAGACCGTCCAGCCGAGCCGCTGCCAGCTGCCGACGAACGCCACCGGATCGCGCAGCAGGACGATCACCCGGCAGCCCAGCCGGTCGGCGAACCATCCGGCGGAGAACAGCGCGAACGGATCGTCCAGCAGCGCCCGGCGCCCGCCCAGCCGCCCCAGCGTGAACGCGGTGCCGTACCGGACCATCCTCGCCAGGTCGTACGGCGACCGGTTGCGGCGCAGCTCCGCGAGGAACCCGTAGCGCAGCGCGACCGTGCGGGTGAAGGCGGGCAGCCAGGCCCGCTCGTTGTCCGGGCAGATGTACTGGAAGCGGTGGCCGACCACGGCGTCGAGGACGCCCGGGGAGCGGCCCGGCGGGTGCTCGGGGTTGAGCGGCTCGTTGACGTAGACCAGCTCCCCGCTCGCCGCGAGCATCCTGCCCGTCCAGCTCGTCCCGGTCCTGGGCAGCCCGGTGACCAGCACGGGGGTCACGTCACTCGCCGAGGGTTCAGGGCGGTCAGGCTATGCGTGCCGAAGGGCCGCAGGCCGTACAGGCGGTGGATGTGCCAGAGCGGCAGCAGGTTCTTCACCGCCGTGCCCCCCGCCCAGCCGAGGGCGGCACCGAGCGAGCCCATCGAGGGGATGAGCAGCAGGTCCAGCGCCACCGCCGTCGCGACGGCGGCGACCAGGTTGGCGAGGCTGGAGCCGGTGTGCCCGGCGGAGGTCAGCACCACGTCGGCCATCCCGCACGCGGTGGCGAGCATCATCGTCGCGGCCAGCACGAACGCCACCGGCGCGCCGCCGGTGTAGCCGTCCCCGAAGACGGCGCCGAGCAGCCACGGCGCGAGCGCGGCGTACCCCAGCCAGACCGGCCAGGTCAGCAGGACCAGCCAGAGGGTGGCCGACTGGTACAGCTCCCGGGCGCGCGGCAGGTCGCCCTCGGCCAGGGCCCGCACCAGCCTCGGCTGGGTGGCCTGCGCCAGCCCCTGACCGGCCAGCTGACCCACGATCTTGAAGCGGGTGGCGGCGGTGTAGACGGCCGCCTCGGCCGGTCCGGCCAGCAGCGCCACGATCACGACGTCCAGCCGCTGGAACACCGCCTGGATCCCGGCCGCCAGCGACCGGGGCCAGGTGTGACGCCACAGGTCACGCGCGGTGCCCGGCAGGTAGGGGGTCCGGGGCAGCCGCCGGCGCAGCCAGACCGAGGCGAGCAGCAGCACCGGCAGGTACGGCAGTGCCCAGGCCGTGGCGAGCAGCGGCACGGAATCGCGGCCCGCGAGCACCACCGCCCCGACCAGGAGCAGCTGGGCCACCGGCTGCAGCACCCCGTCCAGCAGCACGGTCGGCCGCATCGAGCCGAACCCGCGGGTCGCGCTCACCACGACGCCCGAGCACGCCACCGCGGGCAGGGCCACCGCCAGCACCCGCAGCGCCGGGTCGGAGGTGGTGAGGATGACCGCCGCACCGGTCGCCAGCGAGAGCGACGCGACCGGGACGAGTGCCGCGCGGACGTGGCCGGAGGTATGGCGGTGGCCGGAGGGCCGGGACCTGGCGACGAAGTAGACCAGCCCGTTCCCGGCGTCCAGCCGCAGGACCGCGGCGACCGTCAGGCACAGGGCGGTCGCCGCGAAGAAGAGACCGGCCGTCTCCCGCCCCACCCCCCTGGTGACCAGCACGACCGTCAGGAACTGCGCGACGGCCCCCGTACCCGCTCCCGCCAGCCCCGCCACCCCGCCCCGCGCGGCCCCGCTCAGGCCCGCCAGGCGGGTGGGGGTCAGCGGCGCCACGACGGTTCCGCGCCCAGCCACGGGGTCAGCAGGGTGTCCTGCTCCTCGAAGTAGGCCGTCAGCTCGCGACGGAGCTTGCGGGACATGGGGCCGGGCCTGGTGCGGGTGTTGTGCCGCTCGAACACCGGGTCGCCGAGGTGCGGCAGCCCGAGGAAGGCCAGCACGCGGTCGTAGACGAGGTCGGGTTCGGCGAAGAACCGGCCGCTGTCGATGACGAGCAGCCGGTCGCGGCCGACCAGCGGCTCCAGCCGGGCGAGCTGCTCGGCATAGCGGCCCCTGGCGAGGTAGGCGTGGTGGCGGTGGGCCAGGCTCGTCGAGTGCGGTGCGTCGCGCAGGGCCTCCGCCGCCCCGGCCAGCCGCTCCTCCTCCAGCCTCACCGCCCTGGCGAAGGACCGCTCCGTCTCGAAGCCCCTGGCCAGCTCATGGGCGTGCGCGGAGAAGGCCCGTTCGACGGGGTCGCGGACCAGCACGATCAGCTTGGCGCCCGGCAGATCCTGGGCGATCCTGGGACCGGCGAGCGGGTGGAACAGGTAGTAGGGGGACGACTCGAAGGCCTGGGGCCGATGGCCGTACCGGTGGGCCAGCCGGGAGGCCGAGATCCGCAGCGGGAAGTGCGCCCGGTACCAGGACAGGCCCCGGTCGTACGACGTGTCGAAGTAGTGGACGCCCTTGCGCAGGACGGGTTTCAGGGCGAGCGGGTGCTGGGACAGGACGCGGTACAGGGAGGTGGTGCCGCAGCGCTGCGCCCCGATGACGAGGAAGGAGGGGAGCACCCGGCTTCCGGAGGTGAGGCGCCCCACGGCCCACGACGCCGCGTGGACCGAACGCTTCAGCGCGGGCTTCACAGCGTTCACAGCCTTCACAGCAGGGTCTCCTGGGAGTCGGCGAGGGGGGTGAGCCAGACCTCGGGCGGTCCGAGGGGCGCGTGGCCGTCGGCCGCGTGGCGGTCGGCGAGGGCGATCAGGTAGCGGAGCGCGGTCAGCCGGGACTCGGCGGCCGACAGGCCGAACGGGGCCAGGATCCGCAGGGCCCGCGCCACGCAGGCCCGCGCCGCGGTGGCCGGGTCGTCGCGGCGCAGGGCCCGCTGGAAGAAGTGGTGGACGGCGTCGAAACCCAGCGGGACCCCGGTGCCGAACCGCTCCCAGTCCCAGACCAGCAGCCGCCCGTCGGGCCCGCGCGAGATGTTCCACGGCGTCAGGTCACCGTGCCAGGAGAACCCCCGGTCCCTGGGCGGCCCTTCGGGGCCCCGGTTCGCGGCGGCGTCTTCGGGAGGCGAACCCGCCGGAGCCGGGTTTCCGGGGAACGGCCCGGTACGGGCGGGATCTCCGGGAGGCGGATCCCCCGGAGCCGGGTTTCCTCGGGCCGGGTTTCCTTCGGCAGGGTCGCCGTGGGGAATGCGGGCGATCTCGGCGATCGCGTCGGTGAGGACGTCGCGCGGTATCCGTCCTCGCCGTACGGGAAGCGGGGTGAGGGCGAGCACGGACAGGCCGCGCCAGGATCCGTGGTGCAGCACGGCGGGCGGGACGACGGTCTTCAGCGGCACGCCGGAGAGCAGGCCGAGCGTGCGCGCCTCGTGGGCGACGAGTTCCCGGGTCAGGTCGGTGTCGCCGATCTTCACGAAGGCGATCGGCCCGTCGGCGGCGCGCGCCTCCAGGATCGGCTTGCGGTTGGCCCGCCGGGCCGGGCGCACGCGCAGTGTGACGCGGACGGGGGTGCCGAACACCTCACTCAGGTGGCTCTCGATGCCGTCCCGCCCCGACGACACCGTGACCCTCCCGCCGGGGTGCCACCACGCGCGCGGGACGAGCCTGCGGGGGAGCAGCCGGTGCGGGAGCAGGGTGTACGGGCTCGGGTCGCCGGGACCGGGGAACAGCAGGTCGAGGGTCTGGTCGAGGTAGCGCAGCCGGGCGCGGGCGTCGTTCATGCGACCCTGCTCGCCATCGAGTTCCTCCAGAGCAGCGCGAACGAGACGAGGTACAGGCTGAGCGGGGTGACCAGCCCGTCGTAGACGAACATGTAGAGGAGGGTGAGGATCATCACGAGGACCCCCGCCATGCCGATCGGGCTCCGGTCACGCCAGTGGCGGCGGACGGCCCCGGCGAAGAACGCCACGTAGAGCGCGGCCCCGGTGAACCCCTGTGTGATCATCAGGTGCCAGAGCTGGCCGTCCCCGCCCAGCGGCGGATGGCCGCAGGTGGGGCACCAGCCGCTCTTGCCGGTGGTGATCGTCCGGTGGTTGCCCGTGGCGTTGCGGGTGTTGCCGTACCCGATGAGCGGCGCGGTGCCCGCGGCGGCGACGGTCGCCGAGACGGTGAAGGCGCGGATGTCGTTGCTGTGCGGGCTGTCGAGCCGCTGGGCCACCATCGTCTGCAGCGGGCTGAGGGCGAACGCCAGCGCCCCGGCGACCAGGGCCGCGCAGGCCGCGACGCGGGCCCGCGTGCCCATGCGCAGCAGCACGTACGCGGCGGCGACACCGAGCCCGATCCACAGGCCGCGGTTGAGCGAGTAGACGACGGGGATCGCGGCCAGCGCGACCAGCGGGATCACGGCCAGGCGCCTGCGCGGCCCGCCGTACACCCACCAGCCGACCACGAACCAGACGAGCAGCACCGAGAGGTTGCCGCCCCAGGCGTTGGCCCACTCGAACGGCGCCTCGGGGCGCGGCGAGGCGTGGCCGAGGACCCGTTGCATCTGAGCCGCGGTGGGGTGGATCAGGTTGTGGACGAAGGAGTTGCCGCTGATCCAGCCGGGGAGGACCATCTCGACCGGCGAGGTGAACTCGGCGCGCGGGGCGAACACGCCCAGCAGGCCGCCCGCGACGGTCGTGAGGAACAGCACGCCGAGCATGCGCACCAGGGTGAGCTGCGGCAGCTCCTCCTCCGTGAGATTGCCCAGGTAGAGCACCATGATCAACAGTGAGACGTAGAGGCACAGGCGCATCAGGTAGCCGAGGAGCCGCCCGGCGCCGAACTCGCCGTAGGTGCCGGGAGGCATCTCGCCGAGCATGAGCGCGCTGATCAGGTAACCCGCCAGGAGCAGCAGCCAGAGCCCGAAGCCGCGCGGCGCCCTGATCGGCCGTCTCCGCCACAGCACCAGCGCCATCGCCGGAGCCACCACGACCACCGACAGACCTCCGAAACCGAGCGCCCACCAGGCCGGGTATCCCACCAGGAGCGCGGCGATCGGCCAGGCGGCCGGACGCGGACCCCTCACAGCCTGCGCCCCCTCCGCCCGCCCGCCGCCTGCCGGGCGATTGGAACGTTCCCGTACGCGCCGGGCGCGAGCGGCGCCTCCGCCACGCCGGGCGATCCGGGCGAGCCGTGTGCCCCGTCCCTGTTCGCCCCGCGCGCTCTGTCCCTGTTCGGCTCGTCCGCTCCGTTCCCGACCGCGCCGCGCGCTCCGTTCGCGTTCGTCCCGTGTGCTCCGTCTCCGTACGCCCCCGGCCGGGCGGACGCCTCCGGGCTCTCGCCGGGCGGTTTCGGTGCGGCCGGGCCGCTCGCCAGACCGGCCAGGGGCCGTCCGGCCCTCCTCGGGGCGCCCTCGCGGTCCCGCGTTCCGCCGGGCCGCGACGCGGGTGAGACCTGCGGGACGTGTGGGCCGTGTGGGACCCGCGAGACCTGGGAGACCTGCGCGACGCGCGGATCCCGCGCGGTGGGGGACGCGGAGGACACCGGGGCGTCGTCGCCGATGACGAACGCGCCGACCACGGGAACCCCCCGATCGTTCAGTGCCCGTACGGCGTCCTTCACCTCGCGCGAGGAGGTGCCGGGCACGGCGACCACGAGCACCGCGCCCGCCGGGCCGGGCGTCTCGACGCCGTTGACGGCGTCGAGGCCGGTCAGGCGCCTGAGGTCGGCGGTGGTCCGCAGCGCGGTGTCGAGGCGGTCGCGGACCCAGGCGGCCCCGACCCCGCAGAGCAGCCCCGCCATGAGGCCGCTGCCCAGGTAGAGGGGCGGCCGGGGGGTGGTGGGCTCGGCCGGTGCCACCGCCTGGCTGATCACGGAGCCGGGGGTGACGGCGACGGTCTTGAGGGCGTCGTATCTCGCGGTGAGGCTGTGCACCTGGCGGGCGAGGACGTTCTCCCGCTGGAGGGCGAGGGCGCGCTCGGTGGTGCCCCTGCCCAGGCCGGGAAGCGTGGTGGCGACCTTGGTGAGGCCCGCGTTGGTCTGCCGCAGCTTGACCAGCACGGCCCTGAGCTGGGCCGTGAGCGTCTGGGTGGAGGACTCGCGGCGCTGGGCCAGGTAGGCGAGGGCGTAGGCGCTCGCTCCCGAGGCCGCCGCCTTCGGGTCGGCGGCGCTGCAGGAGATCTCCAGGACCGAGGTGTTGGGCGGCACCGAGACCTCCGCGGGACAGGAGAGGCCGCCGGACAACCGGCGTGCCTTCGCCGCGACCACCGCGGATCGGGCCACCTGGGCCTCGGTGTCGAGGTTGAGCGGTTCGCGCTGGCGGCTGGTGACCTGGTTGGTCTGCTCCTGCGAACCGGTCGCGGTCACCAGGACCTGCCCGGAGGCGGTGTAGGAGGGCGGGGTGAGCCACAGCAGGGCGACGCCGCAACCGGCCCCGGCGAGGAGCAGGGAGAGGACGATCGGCCACCGGCGGCGGAGAAGCGACGCGTAGTCCGCCAGGTCCTCGCCTCCGCGGCGGACGGGGGCGTCCGGTGACGGGCTCATGGGTCGCGGGTGCCTCTCCGGCGAGCGGACGCTGGGAACCCTAGGAACTATAGGTCGGCTCTCCATTTCCCCGAACCAATACACAAGATTTTCTTCGCGTTGGCCTCGCTAATCACAGGGAGATAACAGCCGTTTATCCGATATTTCCTGTCGTCCGGTCCGGGGCTACGGCACGGACCGGCAAAGTCAGGGACGAGGCACGTCCGGGCGATGGGAAGGTGTTTCCCCGTGACGGCCGAAGGTGGCCGAAGAGGGCCGAAGACGGCCCGAGAATGCGTACGCGCGACAGCTGTGAGGAACCGGTGCATCGGACAAATGCCGCTATAGACGTAATTCCGCGCGTGGTGAGAATCGCCGGTTCCGGCCTCGTCCTGGCGCTGGGACTGGGCACCCTCGCACTGGGGGTCGCGGGGCTGAGCGGGGGCGGCCGGGCCTCGAACGCCGCGGGTGCCCCCAGCGCCGCCGACGCCGGGAGACCCCTGGACGCCGCGGGGGAGGACACGGGCGCGCCGGGCACATCAGGCATGGAAGGCACGCCGGGTCCGTCCGCCGAGCCGTCCCCGGCGGCCTGCGAGGTCAGTGCCGAACTCGTGCCCTCCTGCGGCGCCTGGTGGGGCGTCGCGCCGGAGATCTTCACGGGACGGCCTCCCGGGCGGGCCCTGGAGAGGGCCGAGAAGCGCATGGGCCGGACGGCCGACATCATGCACGTCTACCACCGGGGTGACGAGCTCTTCCCGACCCCCGCGGAGCGCGCCATCGCCCGCGACCCGGACGGCCGCAGGCTCCTGCTGGTCAACTGGAAGCCGTCCCTCGACCACACCTGGGAGCAGATCGCCCGCGGGGCGCTGGACGGGCGGATCGACCGGCTGGCCGCCCACATCGTGAGGACCTTCCCCGAGAAGTTCTTCCTCACCATCCACCACGAGCCGGAGAACGACGTGCGGGAGGCCCGCGACAAGGGGATGACGGCGGCCGACTACGCCGCCATGTTCCGCCACGTGGTGACGCGCCTGCGGCACGGGGGCGTGACCAACGCGGTCACGGTGATGACCTACATGGGCGCGCCCAACTGGGCGTCCGAACCCTGGTTCGAGAGGCTCTACCCCGGTGACGACGTGGTCGACTGGGTGGCGATGGACCCCTACGTCGACCACAGGGTCCACAGCTTCGACGGGCTGGTCAACAAGACCCGCCCCGAGTTTCCCCGGTGGCCGGGGTTCTACCGCTGGATGCGGGAACGCTTCCCGGAGAAACCCGTCATGCTCGCCGAGTGGGGCGTCTTCGAGCGTCACGACAGGCCCGGGTTCAAGGAGTCGTTCTTCGCCTCGGTACGCCGGGAGATCGGCGAATACCCGCAGATCAAGGCCCTGGTCTACTTCGACTCGCCGCGCGCCCCCCGGGGCGACACCCGGTTCGACACCACACCCGGCGGCCGGAGGGCCTTCGGCGAGCTCGCCCGCGACCCGCACCTCAACGCCGCCGTCCCCGCAGGCTGACCCTCCGCGATACGGGCCGAAGCGGTCCCGTACGGCGGCGGGGGACAGTGAGGGCCGGTGAGCGACGGCGCCGTGTCGCCGGATCCGGATCAGCGGATCCAGCCGCCCTGGATCAGCGGGTCGAGCACCTGGTGCACCGCCCGGTCCACGCTGATGCCGGTGGTGTCGATCTCCAGGTCGGCGTCGTCCGGCTCCTCGTACGGGTCGGAGATGCCGGTGAACTCGGGGATGAGCCCCGCGCGGGCCTTGGCGTAGAGGCCCTTGCGGTCGCGGCGCTCGCACTCCTCCAGGGGGGTGGAGACGTGGACCAGCAGGAAGTCGGCGCCGACGGCCTCGACCATCGCGCGTACCTCCTCGCGGGTGGCGGCGTAGGGCGCGATGGGCGCGCAGATCGCCAGGCCGCCGTGCCTGGCGGCCTCGGCGGCGACGAACCCGATGCGGCGGATGTTGAGGTCGCGGTCCTTCTTGGAGAAGGTCAGCCCCGCCGACAGCAGGTGGCGGACCACGTCGCCGTCGAGGTAGGTCACCGTGCGGCTGCCGCGCTCCAGCAGCGCGTCGCGCAGCCCCCGGGCGACGGTCGACTTGCCCGAGCCGGACAGGCCGGTGAAGAAGACCACCAGCCCCCGCCGGTGCGGGGGACCGGGGAGCGTCACGGGCTCGGGGCCCGCCAGGTGCTCGGTCGCGCCGTAGGCCTCGGCCAGGCGCTCGCGCAGCTCCAGGTCGATGGCGGGCTCCCTGGGCGCCAGCGGCACCACCGCCACGAGCGTGTCCTCGGGCAGTCCGTCGCGGGCCCTGAGCGCGGCGCGGACCACCGCGGGCCCGCCCTCGCCGTACGCCAGCGGGAGCAGCAGGATCGACGCCTCCAGCTCCCGCGCGGTCGCCACGATCTCGCCGAGGTCGCCCAGCGGCCCGCGCATGGTGACGGCCAGGACCGACTCCCGCTCCTTCAGCTCCTCGCGGACCCGCTCCGGGGTGAGGCGGAGCCGGGCGAACGGCCCGTGCTCGGGGGCGTCGAGGGCCTCGACCGGTCCGGCGACGAAGCCGTCCTCGCGCCCGGTGACGGTGAGCACGGCCAGTGCCGCGCCCTCGGGGTCGCGCAGGGTGATCTGGTCGCCCGGGGCGGCCGGGTGGTCGTCCGGCAGGGTGAGGGTGACCGGCGCGGGCCACGGCGTGCCGTCGGCGAGCGTGCCGCGCTCGTCCACGGCGTGCGCGTCGGCCGAGCTCAGGAAGCCCGTCAGCGGCCTGAAGGCGCCGGAGAGCAGCAGCTCAAGGTCGGCCAGCTCGCGGGCGTCTGGGGTCCACTCGAAAGGCGCCGTCATCTGCTCCACCATCGTGATCGTCGGACTTTCCCGTCCCGCCCGCTCACGATGGGCGCCCCTGTCCGGCGAGCCTGGGATCCAGCCGCCCGGTGAATCCCAGGTGCCTCGGCCCGGTGGACCTCAGATCGACGTGGATCTCAGATCAACCGGGCGAAGTGACTCTGGGGCTTGCGGATCACCAAAGTTATCTCGTCGTGAGACGCGGGCCGGCTCCCCCTGGAGAGGGCCTCCACCACCGAGCAGGCGGCGCGGGCAAGCTTACCGAGAGGTCCGCGGAGCGCGGGACCGCTCGCGGCGGAGACGTCCTCGGTCACCATCAGCCCGCGCACCAGGCAGAAGGAGTGCATCCCCTCGCGTGAGGCGATCTGCTCGTAGACGGCGGGCAGCGGGCCCACGGTCCCCTCGGGGGCGAACCTGCGCCACATCAGCCGTCGCAGCCTCGACGGCGTCAGCCGGTCGCACGCCCCGTACGCCGAAGCCCGGTCACGCATCCTGACCAGCAGCAGCCCGCCGGGGCGCAGCCCGGTGAGCAGCCGGTCGAGCACCAGCTCGGCGTGCTCGATCCGCTCCAGCAGGAACGGCACGTAGACGATGTCGAAAGCCCGCGGGGGCACCGGCACGGAGCGCAGGTCGCCCAGCGCCCAGGAGTCCAGGTCCTTGCGGGCGGACGTGCTCGTGCGCAACACGGGCAGGTCCTCGTCGATCCCGATGACCCTGGACTCCGTCTGCGCCAGGTCGAGCGGCTCGGGCCATCCGCACCCGGCGATCAGGATGTCGAGCCGCCGGCCGAGCTGGCCGCTCCACTGCTCCCTGATCCGCTGACTCAACAGGTCGTCTCGATCGACGACCGACCTCACCTCTGACATGTAACCGAGAGTAGTCATCTCAGCACGATTAGTCGCGCATTTACCACTCTTTGCGAGAGCGGGCGCCCGGGCAAGTAGCCTTGGGCGGGTACCCCCGTGTCTTCCCGGCCCGGGGCTGTCGTGTTGCCGTCGTGGGGCTGTGGGCGAATCTGATGAGTCTTTCCGGACTTCTGGACCTTGTCGCCGGGGAGCCTGAGCTGGCTTCCCTTCTTCGGGACGTGCGCGGGGGCGACTCGTCCGACGTGTCGCTGGTCGCGCCGCCGGCGCTGCGCCCCTTCGCGGTGGCGGCGCTGGCCAGGGAGGGAGCCGAGGGGGCGGCCAGGACCGTCCTCGCGGTGACCGCCACCGGGCGCGAGGCCGAGGATCTCGCCTCGGCCCTCACCAGCCTCCTGGGCGAGAGCACCGTCGCGGTCTTCCCCGCCTGGGAGACGCTCCCGCACGAGCGCCTGTCGCCGCGCAGCGACACCGTGGGGCAGCGCCTGGCGGTGCTGCGCAGGCTGGCCCACCCGGTCGAGGGCGACCACTCGGCGGGGCCGCTGCACGTGGTCGTCGCGCCGATCAGGGCGCTGCTCCAGCCGATCGTCCGGGGGCTGGGCGACCTGCGGCCGGTGCGGCTGCGCGCCGGGGACGACGCCGATCTCGCCGACGTCGTCCACAGCCTCGTGGAGAACGGCTACCACCGGGTCGACATGGTGGAGAAGCGCGGCGAGGTCGCGGTCAGGGGCGGCCTGCTCGACGTCTTCCCGCCCACGGAGGAGCACCCGCTCCGGCTGGAGTTCTGGGGCGACACCGTCGAGGAGATCCGCTGGTTCAAGGTCGCCGACCAGCGCTCGCTGGAGGTGGCCGAGGACGGTCTGTTCGCCGCCCCCTGCCGGGAGCTGCTGCTCACCGCCGACGTCAGGGAGCGGGCGAAGGAGCTCGCCGAGGCGCATCCCTCGCTGGGCGAGATCCTGGAGCAGCTGGCCGAGGGCGTGCCGATGGAGGGCATGGAGGCGTTCGCGCCGGTGCTCGCCGGGGAGATGGACCTGCTCGTCGACCACCTGCCCGACCAGTCGGCGATCTTCGTGTGCGACCCGGAGCGCATCCGCGGGCGCTCCGACGAGCTGGTGCGGACCAGCCAGGAGTTCCTGGAGGCGTCCTGGATCAACGCCGCGTCCGGCGGCGAGGCGCCGATCGACCTGGGCGCGGCGGCCTTCCGCGACCTGGAGGAGGTCCGCGACCACGCGCGAAGCCTCGGCCGGCCCTGGTGGTCGCTCGCGCCGTTCGGCGCAGACACCGATGAGACCGGCCCGGGTGGGGGGCTGGCGCTGAGGGCGCGCGAGGTGGAGTCCTACCGGGGCGACACCCAGCGGGCGCTGTCCGACATCAAGGGCTGGCTTGACTCCGACCGGGTCGTCGTCCTGCTGAGCGAGGGCCACGGCCCGGCCGAGCGCATGGTCGAGCTGCTCAAGGGCGTCGACCTGCCCGCGCGCCTGGAGCCGGGCCTCGACACCGTGCCCGACAGGAAGGTCGTCCACGTCACCACGGGCCTGGTCGAGCACGGGTTCGTCACCCCGGCGCTGGCCGTGCTGACCCACCTCGACCTGGTCGGCCAGAAGGCGTCGACCAAGGACATGCGGCGGCTGCCCTCCCGGCGCCGCAACATGGTCGACCCGCTCCAGCTCAAGGTCGGCGACCACGTCGTGCACGAGCAGCACGGCGTGGGCCGCTACGTCGAGATGGTGCAGCGGACCGTGCAGGGCGCCACCCGCGAGTACCTGGTGATCGAGTACGCCAAGGGCGACCGGCTCTACGTGCCGACCGACCAGCTCGACGAGGTCACCCGCTACGTCGGCGGGGAGTCGCCCACGCTCAACCGGATGGGCGGCGCCGACTGGGCCAAGGCCAAGACCAAGGCGAAGAAGGCGGTCAAGGAGATCGCCGGAGAGCTGATCCGCCTCTACTCCGCCCGGATGGCCTCGCCGGGACACGCCTTCGCGCCCGACAGCCCCTGGCAGCGGGAGATGGAGGACGCCTTCCCGTACGCCGAGACGGGCGACCAGCTGGAGGCGATCGACGAGGTCAAGCGCGACATGGAGCGCCCGATCCCGATGGACCGGCTGATCTGCGGCGACGTGGGCTACGGCAAGACGGAGATCGCGGTGCGGGCCGCGTTCAAGGCGGTGCAGGACGGCAAGCAGGTCGCGGTCCTGGTGCCGACCACACTGCTGGTGCAGCAGCACATGTCGACCTTCGCCGAGCGGTTCTCCGGGTTCCCGCTGAACGTCAGGCCGCTGTCGCGCTTCCAGAGCGACGGCGAGGTCAAGGCGACCATGGAGGGCCTGCGGGAGGGCTCGGTCGACGTCGTGATCGGCACGCACCGGCTGTTCTCGCCCGAGGTCAGGTTCAAGCATCTCGGCCTGATCATCATCGACGAGGAGCAGCGGTTCGGCGTCGAGCACAAGGAGGCGATGAAGCACCTGCGCACCCAGGTCGACGTGCTGGCCATGTCGGCCACCCCGATCCCGCGCACGCTGGAGATGGGCCTCACCGGCATCAGGGAGATGTCCACGATCCTCACCCCGCCGGAGGAGCGGCACCCGATCCTCACCTTCGTCGGCCCCTACGACGAGAAGCAGATCGGCGCCGCGATCCGGCGCGAGCTGATGCGCGACGGCCAGGTCTTCTTCGTCCACAACCGGGTGGCCAGCATCAACAAGGTCTCGGCCATGCTGCGCGAGCTCGTGCCCGAGGCCAGGATCGCCGTCGCGCACGGCCAGATGCAGGAGCACCAGCTGGAGAAGATCATGGTGGGCTTCTGGGAGCGCGACTTCGACGTGCTCGTCTGCACCACGATCGTCGAGTCGGGCCTGGACGTGCCCAACGCCAACACCCTGATCGTCGACCGGGCCGACAACTACGGCCTGTCGCAGCTCCACCAGCTGCGCGGCCGGGTCGGCCGGGGCCGCGAGCGCGGTTACGCCTACTTCCTGTACCCGCCGGAGAAGCCGCTCACCGAGACCGCCCACGAGCGCCTGGCCACCATCTCCCAGCACACCGAGATGGGCGCGGGCATGTACGTGGCGATGAAGGACCTGGAGATCCGCGGCGCGGGCAACATCCTGGGCGCCGAGCAGTCGGGCTTCATCGCGGGCGTCGGCTTCGACCTGTACGTGCGGATGATGGCCGAGGCCGTGCAGGAGCAGAAGGCCAAGCTGGCGGGCACCTACCGGGAGGACGAGCGGCCCGACGTCAAGGTCGAGCTGCCGATCAACGCCCACATCCCGCACGACTACGTCACCTCCGAGCGGCTGCGCCTGGAGGCGTACAAGCGGATCGCCGCGATCGGCTCCGACTCCGACATCGGCGCGGTGCGCGACGAGCTCGTCGACCGGTACGGACGGCCGCCCCAGCAGGTGGAGAACCTGCTGGAGGTCGCCCGCTTCCGCGTCCGCGCCCGTCGCGCCGGGCTCACCGACGTCACCCTGCAGGGGCAGAACATCAAGTTCGCGCCGGTGGACCTGAAGGACTCCCAGCAGGTCAGGCTGCAAAGGCTCTACCCGAAGGCACTGCTGAAGCAGGCGGCCGGTACGTTGCTGGTGCCGGTGCCCAAGACCAGACCCCTCGGTGGCCAGCCGCTGCGCGACCTGGACCTGCTCAAGTGGTGCGGTGATCTCGTCGAGGCGATGTTCCTCGAAACCGTGCGGGTAGAGTAAGCGGCGTTTGTCGTGAAGGGAACGCATGTGAAGTCGACTCGAGTTCGCGTCATCCTGGCGGTCGCCGCCGCCGGTGTCGCGCTGACCGCCTGCTCTCCGAACCAGGCCGGTGCCGCCGCCGTCGTGGGCGGGGAGCGCATCAGCTCCGCTGAGCTGGACAGGAACGTGCGCGAGTACGAGGCGGCGCTGGCCAAGGCCAACGTCTCCGCCTCCCAGCTGCAGTTCAAGGACAGCGTCCCGCAGCTCGTGCTCTTCCAGCTGGCCAACGCCAAGCAGCACGCGCAGGTCGCGGCGAGCAAGGGCATCACGGTCACCGAGGGCGAGGTCGACCAGGTGATCGCGGGCCAGGGCGGCCAGGAGAAGTTCGAGCAGCAGATGCTCCAGCAGGCCGTGGCGCCCTCGCACGCGCGCGAGTTCATGAAGTCGCAGGTGATGATCAGCAAGCTCATCGCCAAGTACGGCGGCGGCACGGACGAGGCCGCCATCCAGCGCGGCCAGGAGCAGGCGATCAAGGACCTGCAGGCCATGCCGATCACCTGGAACCCCCGGTACGGCACGCTGAACCAGCAGCGGAGCGAGCAGCAGCCGAGCGTCTTCGTCGACGCCGGCCGTTTCGGCGCCCCCGCCGCCCCCGGCCCCGCCGAGGCGCCGCCCGCGCCACCGCAGCAGTAGCCTCCGGGCATGCCGCTGATCGTCGTCACCACCTCGCCCCGGGTCGCCCCGGGGCTGCTCAGCCGCCGCGCGTGGCAGGTCCTCCAGGAGGGGCCGGTGCGCACCGGCTCCGCGGACCACCCGCACCTGCCCTATCTGGTGGAGGCCGGGGTCGAGGTCGAGGTGGTCGTGCCCGACCCGGCCGCGCTGGTCCGCGAGGCCGGGTCGGCGACCGTCGTGTGGCTGGAGGCCGACGAGGCGCTGATGCGCTCCATCGGCTACGCCGCCGTGGCGCTCGACGAGCCGCCGGTGATCGAGGTCGTGCCGGGCTCGTACGACCTGCCGGGCGCGCGGCTGCTCGACCTGGTCGCGGTGATGGACCGGCTCCGGGTCGAGTGCCCGTGGGACGCCCGCCAGACCCACGAGTCCCTCGCCCCGTACCTCATCGAGGAGGCGTACGAGGTGCTGGAGACCATCGAGGAGGGCGACCACGCGGCGCTGCGCGAGGAGCTGGGCGATCTGCTCTTGCAGGTGGCCTTCCACGCGCGGGTCGCCGGTGAGCGGCCCGACGGGTTCGACGTCGACGACGTGGCCGAGGGCATCGTCGCCAAGCTCGTCCGCCGCCACCCGCACGTCTTCGCCGACACCAAGGTGGCGGGCGCGGGCGAGGTCAGCGCCAACTGGGAGACCATCAAGGCCGCCGAGCGCGCGGCCAAGAACGGCGGCGACCCGGGTTCGGCCGTCGACGGCGTCCCGATGGGCCAGCCCGCGCTCTCCCTCGCCGCCCAGCTCCTGCGCCGCGCCGAGCGCGCCGGAGCCCCCACCGCCCTCCCCGAGGGGGTTCCCGCCGACGGCCTGGGCGCCAGGCTCTTCGAGCTCGTACGGCAGGGGCAGGCGGCCGGTCTCGACCCGGAGGCCGAGCTGCGTGCCGTCGCCCGCGCCTACCGCGACCAGGTCCGCGCCCAGCGGCTCTGAGGGCGGCCCTGCGCGCCCGGTCGTCTCCGCCCTCCGGCCCCCGGCCACAAGTCCTTCACGAACATCGCCGGGAAGCGTCCTGGGCGCCGTACCCGCCAGTAGGTCTCGGTAGGCTTCTGAGGCAAACTGTCTTGCGACTTTAGGAGCGCTTCGTGGCTTCCATCGAGGGCGTTACCGCCCGAGAGATCCTTGACTCCCGGGGCAACCCGACGGTTGAGGTCGACATCCTCCTGGACGACGGCAGCCAGGGGCGCGCCGCGGTTCCCAGCGGCGCGTCCACCGGCCAGTTCGAGGCCGTCGAGCTGCGTGACGGCGACGGGCGCTACGGCGGCAAGGGTGTGGAGAAGGCCGTTCTCGGCGTGACCGACGAGATCGCCGACGAGATCCTCGGGTTCGACGCCGCCGAGCAGCGCAGCGTCGACCAGGTCATGATCGACCTGGACGGCACGCCCAACAAGGAACGCCTGGGCGCCAACGCGATCCTGGGTGTCTCGCTCGCCGTGGCCAAGGCCGCCGCGGAGAGCGCCGAGCTGCCGCTCTTCCGCTACCTCGGCGGGCCGAACGCGCACGTGCTGCCGGTGCCGATGATGAACATCCTGAACGGCGGCGCGCACGCCGACAGCAACGTCGACATCCAGGAATTCATGATCGCCCCGATCGGGGCGGAGACGTTCCGCGAGGCCGTGCGGATGGGCACCGAGGTCTACCACGCCCTCAAGGCCGTGCTGAAGGAGAAGGGCTACGCCACCGGCCTCGGCGACGAGGGCGGCTTCGCGCCGAGCCTGCCCTCCAACCGCGACGCGCTCGACCTGATCCTGGTCGCCATCGAGAAGGCCGGATACGTCGCGGGTGAGGACATCGGGCTCGCCCTCGACGTGGCCGCCTCGGAGTTCCACTCGGGCGGCGTCTACACCATCGACGGCAAGGGCCTGTCCTCCGCCGAGCTGATCTCCTTCTACGAGGACCTGGTCGCGAGCTACCCGCTGGTCTCCATCGAGGACCCGCTGGACGAGAGCGACTGGGAGGGCTGGAACGCCATCACCCGCGCCCTGGGCGACAAGGTCCAGCTGGTCGGCGACGACCTGTTCGTGACCAACCCCGAGCGTCTGGGCCGAGGCATCGCCGAGGGCACCGCCAACGCGCTGCTGGTCAAGGTCAACCAGATCGGCACCCTCACCGAGACCCTCGACGCCGTGGACCTGGCCCACCGCAGCGGCTACCGCTGCATGATGAGCCACCGCTCCGGCGAGACCGAGGACACCACGATCGCCGACCTCGCCGTGGCCACCAACTGCGGCCAGATCAAGACCGGCGCCCCGGCCCGCTCCGACCGGGTGGCCAAGTACAACCAGTTGCTCCGCATCGAGGAGCTTCTGGACGACGCGGCCCGTTACGCGGGTCGCGCCGCCTTCCCGCGCTTCCGGCGGTAGTTTCGTCTGGCGGCTCGCGCCCGGATCCGGGCGCGAGCCCCACCGCGAGCCACACCCGCGGGCGAACGCCGATACCCCGCCCCGGTCCCGATCGAGGAGACCGGCGAGGACCGGCGCCGGACCGACGCGGAGAGATCGGCCCCCGCCGGTGTCGCGACCACCGCGCGGGGCAGGTGGACGACGCCACGAGAGCGTGGAGACGGAGGAGGGCGCATGGCGGCACGGCCGCAGCTGACGGGACGGGCCGCGGTGCTCGCGATCGTGGTGTGCGCGATCGCGATGAGCCTCGCCTACCCCATCAGGGAGTACGTCGCCCAGCGCCGCCAGATCGCCCAGCTGGAGCAGGAGAAGGCCAGGGAGATCGCCGCGATCAAGGCCCTGGACGACCGCTCCAAGCAGCTCCTCGACCCCGGTTTCATCAAGCGGCAGGGCAGGGAGCGGCTCTTCTACTGCGATCCCGGGCAGAAGTGCTACGTCGTGATGGGGGAGTCGCCCTCGTCGGGCAGGGGCACGACCGGTGAGCGGAAGGCCGTCGCCAAGCCGCCGTGGTACGAGACGCTGTGGGACTCGGTCAAGGCCGCCGACAGCGGCGGGGGGCAGAAGGCGGCCAAGGCCGCCGGGTGACGCCGATACCCTGGTTGTCGTCTTTCAGGGGGTGTCACGAATGGTTGATGACCGCGACGTGGCGGCGGTGGAGCGACAGCTCGGCCGGACGCCACGAGGACTGCGGGGGGTGGCGCACCGCTGCCCGTGCGGGCTTCCCGACGTCGTCGAGACCGCCCCGAGGCTGCCCGACGGGTCGCCCTTCCCGACCCTGTTCTACCTCACGTGCCCCAGGGCCGCCTCGGCCATCGGCACGCTGGAGACCTCGGGGATGATGCGGGACATGCAGGCCAGGCTCGCCGCCGATCCGGAGCTGGCCGAGGCGTACCGGGCCGCCCACGACGACTACGTGGCGCGCCGCGACCGGGCGGCCGCCGAGGACGGCCTGGAGCCGCTGCCCCGCGACATGCAGAGCACCGGGGGCATGCCCAACCGGGTGAAGTGCCTGCACGCCCTGGTCGGGCACGAGCTCGCGGTCCCGGGCGGCAACCCCTTCGGCCGCGAGGCCCTCGACGCGCTCGGCGACTGGTGGTCCGCCGGGCCCTGCGTCGCCCAGCCCACAGCCCAGTCCACGGCCCAGTCCACAGCACCGTGTGCCCAGTCCGTGGCACCGACCACGAAGGAGACCGAGTGATCCGCGTCGCCGCGATCGACTGTGGCACCAACTCCGTCCGCCTGCTCGTCGCGGACGTCGGCAGGGACAGGCTGATCGACCTGGAACGCCGCATGGAGATCGTCCGGCTGGGCCAGGGGGTCGACAGGACCGGCAGGCTGGCGCCGGAGGCCCTGGAGCGCACGTTCACCGCCATGCGCGGCTACGCCGGGCTCATCGACGGGCACGGGGCCTCCTCGGTCCGCGTGGTCGCCACCAGCGCGACGAGGGACGCCGCCAACCGGCAGGACTTCGTGGACGGCGTACGCGACATCTTCGGCGTGGAGCCCGAGGTGATCACCGGTGCGGAGGAGGCGGAGCTGTCGTTCTCCGGGGCCACCCGCGATCTGGTGCGGTTCTCGCACGAGACGGGCCTGCCCGCCCCCGACGGCACCCGCCCCCCGTACCTCGTGGTCGACATCGGCGGCGGCTCGACCGAGTTCGTGCTCGGCTCGACGCACGTGGAGGCCGCGCTGTCGGTCGACATCGGGTGCGTCCGGCTGACCGAGCGTCACCTGCGCGACGCGGGCGACCCTCCGTCGGCGGAGGCGATCGAGGCGATGACCGCCGACATCGACGACGCCCTCGACCGGGTCGCGGCCGAGGTGCCCGTGGAGCGGGCGCTCACGATGGTCGGGCTCGCGGGATCTGTCACCACCGTCGCCGGAATAGCGCTTGAGCTGCCGGAATACGATCCGAAGAAAATTCACCACTCGCGAATTTCGGCAGGTCAAGTGCATGGTGTCGCCGAGCGCTTGCTTGGAATGACCGTTGAACGGCGAGCGGCGATTCCCATCATGCATCCCGGCAGGGTCGATGTGATCGGGGCGGGCGCGCTCATCCTGGACCGGATAGTGACCCGCTACGGCTTCGGCGATGTGGTCGCCAGTGAGCACGACATCCTCGACGGCATCGCGTGGTCGATCGCCGACTCATAACAAGACCTAGACAATTCACCTGTTTAGGGAGTATTGAGGAAAGCTTCCTGTTTATGGTTAGGTAAAGAAGCTTTAGTGAGGCTTTGCCGTGGGGCCCGGCACAGCTGTTGCCGGGGCGGCAACCGTCTCCTGAGCGATTTTGCCTCCCAACGAACGGAGCATCCCCTCATGAAGTCCGGACTAGCCAGAAAGCTAGCCGCGGTAGGAGCCAGCTCGGCCATGCTGGCGACCATGGCAGTAGGAATGCTGGCCACGCCCGCAGCGGCGGCCAGCGGGTCGAGCCAGGCGGGGGTGGCCTCGGCCGTCGCCAAGCCGAGGCCCGCCGTCTCTGCCGGAACCCCCAAGGCGTCGCCCGCGAAGTACGCGGGTGAGTGCCCCGTCAACGTGACCTTCTCCTCGAAGATCAAGGTGAAGGCCGTCAAGAGCAAGACCAAGGTCGCCTACCGGTGGCTGCACGGAGACGGCTCCAAGAGCAAGGTGAAGTCCTTCACCTTCCGCGGCAAGGGCGTCAAGAGCTTCACGGTCAAGGAGAAGGCCACCTTCAAGGGCAATGTCAAGGGCTGGCAGGCCATCCAGGTCCTGTCCCCGCGCGGCGTGACCTCCTCGAAGGGCTACTTCTCGGTCTCCTGTGGTTCCAGTGGGGACAAGGAGGAGATCAAGGTCCCCCGCGCCAGCGCCCAGGTGTGGGTCGACGAGGGCAACTGCAAGGCCACCCTGATCGGCCGCATCAACGTTTCCGGTACCCGCTGGGTGCACTACCGCTGGGTCGTGAACGGCCGCGTCGTCGAGCGTGACGCCGTCCGTGTCAACGGCTCGCGCAAGGTCTTCCACGTGATCAAGCCCCGTGACGACTTCAGGGGCTGGGCCTCGCTGCAGATCGTCGGCCCGCTGGAGGCCTCCTCCAACCGCGCCTACTTCAAGATCCACTGCAAGGACGAGGCGCCGAAGGTCTGGGCGTCCGTCGACGGCCCGTCCTTCTACGCCGGCACCTGCCCGACGACCCGGACGTTCACCGGCACGATCAGCGCGACCGGCCGTACCACCGTGAAGTACCGCTGGCTCACCAACGGTGTGGCGGGCGACTGGAAGTACGCCCACTTCAGCGGTTACGGCTCGCAGCGTCAGAGCGTGTCCGACAGCTGGACCGCCTCGGCCTCCGGTGAGTCCAAGCGCGCGATCGAGATCTACGGTGGCCCGACCACCAGCACCGTGGTGGGCAAGGTCTTCTGCAAGCCCGCCCCGACGCCGACCCCGACTCCCACGCCTACCCCCACCCCCACCCCGACCCCCACTCCCACCGTGACCCTCGCCCCCTGAGGGCACGGTAGGTCACGGTAGGTCGAGGTAGCGCGCCCGGCGGCCACGCCGGGCCGCGTCCCGAGTGAGACAGGCGGCGCCCGCACCCGGCGGGCGCCGCTTCTCGCTTTCCCAGGCCCGCGTCTTGCGGGGTGTGGACCTCGTACTCTCCCGCGTCGGGCACCATCAAGGGCATGACCTACGTTCCTCCCGGATCCGGCTGGCCCGGTGATCCCGCCCGGCCCGGCACCCCCGTCGCCCACGACCCCGCCGAAGTGCGGGAACTCGCGAGGGAGAGCCGTACCCTCGCGGAGCTCACGGCCGCGCAGTCGGTCTGCCGGGCCTGCCCGCGCCTGGTGGGGTGGCGCGAGGAGGTGGCGACGGTCAAGAGGCGGGCGTTCGCCGAGGAGACCTACTGGGGCAGGCCCATCGCCGGGTGGGGCGACGAGAGGCCCGAGGTCCTCATCGTCGGGCTGGCCCCGGCGGCGCACGGCGGCAACAGGACCGGGAGGATCTTCACCGGAGACCGCAGCGGCGACTGGCTGTTCGCCTCGCTGTACCGGACGGGCCTGGCCGCGCGGGAGACCAGCCTCCGCGCGGACGACGGCCAGCGGCTCATCGGCGCGCGGATGGTGGCGGCGGTCCGGTGCGCGCCGCCCGCCAACAAGCCCGAGCCCGCCGAGCGGGCCGCCTGCCTGCCCTGGCTGTCTCGCGAGGTGGCCCTGATCTCGGTGGACGTACGGGTGGTCGTCGCGCTCGGCGGGTTCGCCTGGCAGGCGATCTGGCCCGCGCTGAAGGACGCCGGGTACGCCCTGCCACGGCCGAGACCGCCCTTCGGGCACGGCGCCGAGGTGGAGATCACCTCTCCCCGGGGAAGTTCCGCGCGTCTTCTCGGCTGCTACCACCCCAGCCAGCAGAACACCTTCACCGGCCGGGTGACCGCGCGGATGCTCGACGATCTCTTCACCAGGGCGAACGCGCTCCGCGTCTTGTGAACTCGATCACAAAGAGAAGATCTCTCGGAATTCTGCCGAGAAGAGCGAGTGTTTCTAGCCGATAGCGGAAATTCTGCCCGGTTTGCCGGATGGGCGGCTGGCGCGATCGGGGCGCCCCGCGTATGCTTGTGAAAGGTTTCACAAGCTATGAAACTTAAGGATGGCGTCGAAGTGAACCGCAACTCCAAGCACATCGTGGTCGTCGGTGGAGGCTACGTCGGCCTCTACACCGTGCTGCGCCTGCAGCACACCCTCCGCAGGGAACTCCGCGAAGGAAGCGTGCGCATCACCGTCCTGACCCCCGAATCCCACATGACCTACCAGCCCTTCCTCCCCGAGGCCGCCGCCGGAAACCTCTCGCCCCGGCACGTGGTCGTCCCCCTCCGCCGCGTCCTCTCGAAGGCGACGATCCTCAACGGCAAGGTCTCCAAGGTCAACCACGCGGCCAAGTCCGTCACCTTCGCGCCCAACGTCGGCACGCCGCACGAGATCGACTACGACATCGTGGTCATGGCCGCCGGATCGATCTCCCGTACGCTCCCCATCCCCGGCCTGGCCGACTCCGCGATCGGTTTCAAGACGGTCGGCGAGGCGATCGCGCTGCGCAACCGGGTGCTGGAGCTCCTCGACCGGGCCGAGAGCGACGAGGACGAGGCCCTGCGCAGGCGTGCCCTGACGTTCGTCGTGGTCGGCGGGGGCTTCGCGGGGGTCGAGGCCCTCGCCGAGCTGGAGGACATGGCGGTCGACGCCACCCGCTACTACCGCAACATCTCCCGCGCGGACATGCGCTGGATCCTCGTCGAGGCCACCGACCGCATCCTCCCCGAGGTCGGCCCCGAGATGGGCGCGTGGACCGCCGAGCAGCTGCGCGAGCGCGGCATCGAGGTCAAGATGAACACCCGCCTCGAATCCTGCGTGGGCGGGCGGGTCAAGCTCTCCGACGGCGACGAGTTCGAGGCCGCCACGATCGTCTGGACCGCCGGGGTGAAGCCCAGCCCGGTGGTGAACGCCGGAGACCTGCCCCTCGACGAGCGTGGCCGGATCAAGACGACCGCCCGCCTGACCGTGGCCGGCGTCGAGGACGCCTACTCGGCCGGAGACGTGGCCGGGGTGCCCGACCTGACCAACCCCGGCGAGTACTGCGCCCCCAACGCACAGCACGCCGTACGGCAGGCCAAGGTCCTCGCCGACAACATCACCCGGAGCCTGCACGGGCGGGAACTCACCGACTACCGGCACAAGTACGTCGGCTCCGTCGCCGGGCTCGGCCTTCACAAGGGCGTCGCCAACGTCTACGGGATCAAGCTCCGCGGGCTCGCGGCGTGGTTCATGCACCGCACCTACCACCTGTCGCGGGTGCCCACCGTCAACCGCAAGGTCCGTGTGACGGCCGACTGGACCCTGGCGCTCTTCTTCAAGCGCGAGACCGTCTCCCTGGGAGAGATCGAGGAGCCGCGCACGGAGTTCCGTGCCGCCGCGGGGAACTGAACCTCCGGTCCCGGAGGCGAACCGAACTTCCGAACCCGGGGGTGGGCGACGAGGCCCACCTCCGGGTTCGCCGTTCCCGGCGGTGTGCTATTCCTTGACCGGGTTCCCCGAAGGGAGAACGATCCATTGATTCTCAGCGGAAGTGATGCGACGGTTGCCTTGAGCAGTTACGTATGAGTGATCCGTTACGTATGATTACGGCGCCCCCGTAGCCCAATGGCAGAGGCAAACCCCTTAAAAGGGTTCGAGTGAGGGTTCGAGTCCCTCCGGGGGCACCTATGGTGCTTTGCCAAACAAGGCCTGTGACCAGTGAAAACGCGGTCATGGGCCTTTCCGCGTTATCCGGCCGCGCACGGTCGGCGCCGAACGGCCACGGCTGTCCATCCCAAATGCGCCCGCGGAACTTTCGGAGTTACCTAAATGTAATGAGTCGCCTTGGGGGACGTTCGGGATTCGCCGCCGGGCGGGGCTTCCCCGCCCTCCGGCGCACTTCGCGCGGGGTGTCGGCTGAACGGGCTGAAGGGAGGGCGCCGGGGGCGCCGTACCCCGCCCGTCCGGCTCGCTAGGCATCCTCTCCCGAAAGACCTGGCCGTAACTCGGTGATGCGGTCGGTAAGAATCCCTCGGCCGCGACTCTTTGTCGCGGATCAGGTGGCCGCGCCAACGCGCCACGGTCGCCCCTCCCCAATCACGTCGCACCGGCAATCGTTCCGTGACCGGTGCGAATGCGGTCGCGGGACGAGTTGTCTCACTCCCTGGGATTCGGCGGCTCCCCGGTATAAAATAGTAACCATGAGGGACGAGGGGAACCTGGAGCTCGTGCTCCGGGCGAACGGGATCGCCCGGCAGGTGATCGGCCATATCGGGGACAAGTGGTCCCTGCTGGTGATCGCGGCACTGGGGCACGGGGCCCAGCGGTTCTCCCGGCTCAAGGCGCGGATCGAGGGGATCAACCAGCGCATGCTGACCCGGACGCTGCGGGCCCTGGAGCGCGACGGCATCGTCGAGCGCACCGTCCATCCGACCTCGCCGCCCAGGGTGGAGTACGTGCTCACCCGGATGGGACGCGACCTGTCGGTGGCCGTGACCGGCATCTGCGAGTGGGCGCGCCGCAACCTCGACGAGGTCGAGGCGTCGCAGCGGCTCTTCGACGAGCGGTCGGCGAAACAGATGTGAGACCCGGGGAACCGGCCCGGCCACCCGTTCGTTGGCAATATCGGCGGTAGCCGTACGGTCACTTGGACAACATAGATATCAGCACGATACGGCCGTGTGACAACCGATCTAATACGCTGATCGCGTAGGTCGCAGCGTGGAGGCAGCGATGGAGAGCAAGAACCCCGTATTCAGTCGGCAGGCCAAGGGCCAGCAGCAAGGCTGGGGCGTGCCGACCCCCACCCCTGACCAGCTTCAGGGCATGTACAACACGCCGTCATACGCGCCGCCCGCGCAGCGGACGATGACGATTGACGACGTGGTCGTGCGTGGTTTCATCACGCTTGGCACGCTTGTCGTCTCGGCGGCGGTCGCCTGGGTGCTCAACCTCGGCATGGTCGCGGCGATCGCCGGCGTCATCGTCGGCCTGATTCTCGCCTTGGTCATCTCGTTCAAGTCCAGCACCAACCCCGTGCTGATCCTCGGCTACTCGGTCGCCTACGGTGTCGCCGTCGGTGTGATCAGCCACGTCTACAACGATCTGTACAGCGGCATCGTCTTCCAGGCGGTGGTCGGTACGGCTCTGGCCTTCGCCGCCATGCTGACCGTTTACTCCCTGCGCATCATCCGCGTGACGCCGAAGTTCACCAAGTTCGTCGTGGCCGCGGCCCTGGGCCTGATGGGCCTCGCGCTCATCAACCTGGTCGCCGGGTTCTTCATCGAGGACGGCATCGGCATCCGTTCGGGCGGCGTGCTGGCCTACGTGTTCAGCATCGCCGCGATCCTCATCGGCTGCTTCTTCCTGCTCCTCGACTTCGACGAGGTCGAGCGCGGGGTGCGGAACGGCGCCCCGGAGAAGTACTCGTGGCTGATGGCCTTCGGCCTGACCGTCACCCTGGTCTGGATCTACCTGGAGATCCTGCGCCTGCTGAGCTACTTCTCCAGTAGCGACTGACGACAGCGCCGGGAGGCCCCGCCGGATTCGTTCCGGCGGGGCCTCCCGTTTTTCTGGGCGTACAGGTGAGTGAACGGGAGGCGACGGGGGATAGACGAACCGCGACGGAAGAGAGCATCTCGGGGCTTGCCATCTGGGCTTTCGTGATGCACTGTCGAGCAAAGGAGCCTATCCGTGGAGGTGCCCATGTCGTTGAACCACTCACTGGAGACGCAGAGCAAGCTGATCGCAAGGGTCCCGGACATCACGGGACGCGCACTCCCAGAGTGGTTCCAAGCAATCGACAACGGCCCGTCGTTCCTTCGCTGTGATGAGCGGGCCACCTGGCTCGCCGACGAGCACGGGCTGACTCACGGCTACGCCGCCGCCATCGTGCACGAGCACGAGCGGCACCGCCGTACCCGTTACCTGTAAGTCGCCTATCTCCATGAAGCCCGCGCCGCCCCGGTGGTGCGGGCTTTGACGTGCGGGCCATGATGGGGTCATGGACCACGACAAGGCACGCGAATTCCTTCGCGCCAACCACCGCGCGATCATGCTGACCTCGCACGCCGACGGCCGCCCGCAGCTCTCCCCGGTCGTCGTGGGGCTCGACGCGGAGGGGAACGCGATCGTCAGCACCCGGGAGACCGCGGCGAAGGTCCGCAATCTCCGCAGGAATCCGCAGGTCTCGCTCTGCGTGACGACCGACGCCTTCTTCGGCGGGTGGATCCAGATCGACGGCGTCGCGGAGATCGTCTCCCTGCCCGAGGCGATGGATCTCCTGGTCGGCTACTACCGCGACATCTCCGGCGAGCACCCCGACTGGGACGACTACCGGGCCGCCATGGAGCGGGAGCGGCGGGTGGTCCTGAGGATCGCGATCACCCGCGCCGGCCCCGACGTGCACGGCTGACCGGACTCCGGCACCTCCGGCATCTCCGGCGCGGGGACGCCGAGGCCGGGCACCCGGGCACCCGGGCACCCGGGTGCCCGGGTGCCCGGCCGGGCTCAGCTGAGGCGCTCCAGGACCATCGCCATGCCCTGGCCCCCGCCGACGCACATGGTCTCCAGGCCGATCGCCCCGTCGTGGAAGGCGAGGCCGTTGATCAGCGTGGAGGTGATGCGGGCACCGGTCATCCCGAAGGGGTGGCCGACCGCGATGGCGCCGCCGTTGACGTTGAGCCGGTCGATGTCGATCCCGAGGTCCCGGTAGGACGGGATCACCTGGGCGGCGAACGCCTCGTTGATCTCGACGAGGTCCACGTCGCCGATGGCCATGCCCGCCCTGGTCAGGGCCTGCTTCGAGGCCTCGACCGGGCCCAGGCCCATGATCTCGGGAGACAGGCCGGTCACCCCGGTGGAGACGATCCGGGCGAGCGGGGTGATGCCGAGTTCGGCGGCCCTGACGTCGCTCATCACGATCACGGCGGCGGCGCCGTCGTTCAGCGGGCAGCAGTTGCCCGCGGTGACCGTGCCGTCGGGCCGGAAGGCCGGCTTGAGCTGGGAGACCGCCTCGTAGGTGGTTCCCGCGCGGGGACCGTCGTCCCTGCTCACCACGGTCCCGTCGGGGAGGGTCACCGGGGTGATGTCCCGCTCCCAGAAGCCGTTGGCGATGGCCTTCTCCGCCAGGTTCTGGGAGCGGACGCCGAACTCGTCCTGCTCCTGCCGGGAGACGCCCTTCAGCCCGGCGAGGTTCTCCGCCGTCTGGCCCATCTCCACGTAGACGTCGGGCACCCGGCCGTCCTCGCGCGGGTCGTGCCAGACCCCCTTGCCCCCCTCGGCGGCACCGAGCGAGCGGGCGCGGGCCTCGCCGAACAGCAGGTTCGTCGTGTCGGGCAGCGAGTCGGAACTGCCCTTGGCGAAGCGGGAGACGCACTCCACGCCCGCGGAGACGAACACGTCACCCTCGCCCGCCCTGATCGCGTGCAGGGCCATCCGGGTGGTCTGCAGCGAGGACGCGCAGTAGCGGGTCACGGTGGTGCCCGGCACGCCGTCCAGGCCGAGCAGGGTGGCGACCACCCGGCCCATGTTGAAGCCCTGCTCGCCACCCGGCAGGCCGCAGCCCAGCATGAGGTCGTCGATCGTGGCCGGGTCGAGCTGGGGGACCTTGGCGAGCGCGGCCTGGACGATCTGTACGGTCAGGTCGTCGGGGCGGATGTCCTTGAGGGACCCCTTGAAGGCGCGTCCGATGGGCGAGCGCGCGGTCGCGACGATGACTGCCTCGGGCATGTGGCTCTCCTGGGTTCGTGTCTGCTCCTCCAGCGGAGCGTACCGCGCGGTATGCCCGACGCCGCGGACAGGGGCACGGTGACAGAACTTCGTACGGGACGTGCGAGGCCCCCTCCCATCCCCGGACGGGACGGGGCCCGGACGTCAGCCGTACATGCCGGGAGAGGTGCCGTCGCCGTCCTTGATCCCGTGCAGGCCGCCCTTCTCGTCACGCCACATCCGCCAGCCGTTCTGGCTGCCGGTGAACCACAGGGGCGGGGCGCCGGAGCCGGACACCCGCTTGCCGTCGGCCAGCCTGTACTCGCACAGCGAGGCCACCGAGTAGAAGCCGGGGTTCTGGCCCTTGAGGGGGAGCGGCTTGGGGTCGGTCACGCAGAAGGACCAGGCGCGCTCGTCCTTGACGTCGGCGTTGCGACCGGTGGGCAGGTCGAAGACGTTGCCCGGCTTGTCGTGCCGCAGGAAACCGATCTTCTCCATGCGGGGCGGGAAGGCCAGCCACCAGCCCGACTCGGGAACCTGCTCGGCGGAGATCTGGCCGAGCACCCGGCCGCTGCCGGCCTCCAGCCGGGCGAACCCGCCGTACCGGCCCTCCTGGTCGACCGGGCGGACCACCGGCGCGAAGCCGGGGCTGCCGCTGGGGTAGACGCGGACCACCGACGGGCGCATCCAGTTGACCGTGCCGTCGGCCAGCTTGACGGAGAACAGCCCGAAGGCGGACACCTTGCTCGTCTTCGGGTTGGTGTAGGGGGCGACGTATCCGACGAGGTTTCCCCCCGTCGCGCCGAAGGACCAGCCCCCCGACAGGTCCACCCCGGCGCCGAGGGGCTGTTCGACGGGGAGACGCCAGACGACCTTGCCGGTCCTCAGGTCGTGCGCCGCCAGGACGGGGTGCCGGGCAAGGCGGAGGAACACCACGCGCGAGGCGTCGGACCACTCGGCCTCGGCGATACCGGGGATCTTCCACCTGGCCTTGCCGGTGGCCGGATCGAGGACGACGACGCGGGCGCTCGCGAGCGCGGTGTTCTCGGACACGCACACGAACGCCCCGCACCGCTGCGGGCCGAAGGTGGAGTGCACCGGACGGCTCCATCTGCGCTCCCCGGTCCTGGCGTCCAGGCCGACGAGCGTGGCCTTCCAGCGGCCCCGCCTGGCGGGGTCGATCGTCACCGCGACGGCCTGCCCCGCGGAGGTCTCGACGATCGCGGGGGCGGGCACCCCCATCCCCGGCAGGCGGCCCGCCATGGTCGAAGGATGGGCCCACAGCCTCCTGCCCGTGGCGAGGTCGAGGGCCACCGTCTCCAGCGTGCCGTCGGGTTTCATGGAGGTCGTCGTGGCGACGCCACCGGCGGTGGTGGTGCGGCTGACCGCGTTCACCTCGGTGTTGTGCCAGGTGGGATGGTCAGGGGTGGCCGCTTCAGTGCCGGAGCAGCCGCCCAGGGTCAAAGCTCCGGCGAGCACCAGGGCCGGTTTCGCGAGGGGCCGGATCACGGGTATTCCACTCCAATGCGGGCGAGGCGTTACGGCTTCGCAGCGGAGGGTGACCGTGTTCAGGCGTCGTTGGGCCGCATCCACGGCCTGCGGCCGAGCATGGTCACCCACCGTCCGTGAGGTCCGGTCGCTCGTCCGGCGACACGGGTCGCGGAGACCTCGGCGCCGGGCTCCTCCGCGGCCTTGGCCGCCGCGAGGTAGATCGACTCAGCGCGCCGGGCCCGGGGCTCGGGCCAGAGTTCCAACGCACTGCATACGGAAGGTAGCACCGCGTAAGCAATCTGGAGATAACCTTGAGCAGATGGGTGATAACGATCAAGGCCGAACATCTCCGCGGGGTTGGCGTCGAACTCCGGCCCCAGCAGGTCGGCGAAGGCCACCGTCCGCCCGCCCGCCTCGACCACGGCGACGGTCTGCGCGGCGGCCAGCTGGCGGCTCCACCGCCGCGTCACCCAGCGCAGCGGCTGCGCGATCGGCCGGACCGTGCCCAGGTCGGGGCAGGTGCCCACGACCACCTGCGCCCCCGCCTCCCGCAGCCGCCTCACCGCCTTCTGCAGGTGCCGTACGGCATGGGCCGGCCTGCTCTGCGAGGTGACGTCGTTGGCCCCGATGAAGACGACCGCGATCTCGGGCCGGGCCCTCAGCGCCTCGTCCACCTGCTCGCCCAGCTCCGCGGAGGTCGCCCCGGACCTGCCCGCCACGGTCAGCCGCACCGGCCGCTCGGCGATCACCGCCAGCCCGTTGGCGATCAGCACGGCGGGCGTCTCCGCGGGGTCGGAGGTGCCCAGGCCGACGGAGGTGGAGTCGCCGAGCATGACCATCCGGACGGGCTCGCCGCCGAAGGCCCCGTACACCCCGTCCGACGGCGGCCCGTCCATGCCGTGCGGGCGGCCGACGGCGCGGCGGGCCACCAGGGCCTCGGCCAGTAGCAGGCCGTAGGTCGCCGCGCCGAGCGCGGTGAGGCCCCCTCCGCCCAGCGCCGCCGCCGCGGCGACGCGGCGGGCGACCCTCGCCGTCCCCGGTGTCCAGATCACGTGGCGTCGCTCCCTCCGTACGGGGCGGTAGCGTTGCCTTTGGTAACACAGCCGCGTCCCCGCCACCCCCATGGGATCACGGCGATCGCAACAACAAGCTGACCGAGCTTTGGTATTTCGAGGTGATATCCCGGTGCGCGTACATGACTCGCTCGTCGAGCTGATGGGCAACACCCCTCTCGTCCGGCTGAACAGGGTGACGGAGGGAGTCTCCGCCCAGGTGCTGGCGAAGGTGGAGTACTTCAACCCCGGAGGGTCGGTGAAGGACCGCATCGCGGTCCGGATGATCGACGCCGCCGAGCAGTCGGGGGAGCTGCGGCCGGGGGGCACGATCGTGGAGCCCACCTCGGGCAACACCGGGATCGGCCTCGCCATCGTGGCCCAGCAGCGGGGATATCGTTGCCTGTTCGTGGTGCCCGACAAGGTGGCCCAGGACAAGATCTCGGTCCTGCGCGCCTACGGCGCCGAGGTCGTGGTCTGCCCGACGGCGGTCTCTCCCGAGCATCCCGACTCCTACTACTCGGTCTCCGACCGGCTGGCCAGGGAGACGCCGAACGCCTGGAAGCCGGACCAGTACTCCAACCCGCGCAACACCGAGAGCCACTACCACTCCACGGGCCCGGAGATCTGGGACCAGACCGAGGGCAGGATCACCCACTTCGTGGCGGGCGTGGGCACCGGGGGCACGATCAGCGGCACCGGCCGCTACCTCAAGGAGGTCTCCGGCGGCCGGGTCAGGGTCATCGGGGCCGACCCCGAGGGCTCCGTCTACTCCGGCGGCACCGGGCGGCCGTACCTGGTGGAGGGCGTCGGCGAGGACATCTGGCCCGCCAACTACGACACCACGATCTGCGACGAGGTCATCGCGATCTCCGACAAGGACTCCTTCAATATGACCCGCCGCCTCGCCCGCGAGGAGGCGCTGCTGGTGGGCGGCTCCTGCGGCATGGCGACGGTCGCGGCGCTGCGGGTGGCCGAGCGGGCCGGGCCGGACGACGTGATCGTGGTGCTGCTGCCCGACGGCGGCCGGGGCTACCTGTCGAAGATCTTCAACGACGAGTGGATGGCCGACTACGGCTTCCTGACCACCTCCAGTGAGGAGGGCCTGGTCAAGGACGTGCTGACCCAGAAGAGGTCCGGCATGCCGGAGTTCGTGCACACCCACCCGCACGAGTCGGTCGACACGGCCATCTCGATCATGCGCGAGTACGGGGTGTCGCAGCTTCCGGTGATGAAGGAGGAGCCGCCGGTCATGGCCGCCGAGGTGGTCGGCTCGATCCTGGAGCGCGACCTGCTCGACGCCCTCTACCGGGGCCGGGTGCGGCCGACCGACCCGCTGGCCGGCCACATGTCGCAGCCGCTGCCGACGATCGGCGCGGGGGAGCCGGTCTCCATCGCCGTCGAGGCACTGGAGAAGGCCGACGCCGCGGTCGTCCTCGACGACGGCAAGCCGGTCGGCCTGATCACCCGCCAGGACCTGCTCGCCTTCCTCGCCAGCCACTAGCCCGGCTTACCCACGGGTTCTCCGCGTCTCCGGGGTCGTCTCTTCGCGGCAGAGGGGTGCGGAGGGGGTACGGCGCGGGGCTCAGAGCGGAAACTCCGCCATCACCTCCCAGGCCCCGGAGGGAGTGGGCCCGGCCACGAGGCGGCCGCCGAGAGCCTCGACGCGCTCGGCCATGCCCACCAGGCCGAACCCGCCACCGAGGCGGGAGATCCTGACGTCGGCCGTCGAGCCGTAGTTGCGCACCCGCAGCCGTACGGCGCTCCCGGTGGCCGAGGCGTTCGCGGAGACGTCGCCGGTCGAGGTGCCCGCGGAGGCGTAGGCGGTACGCCGGGCCCGAGGGGCCTGGCCGGTTCTCGTCCTCGCGCCTACGCTCCCGGCCCAGGCGCGCAGGTCGGAGCCGTCGGTGAGCTTCAGGTCCGCCTCGACCCAGCCGGTGCCGGGGGCGTGCCTGCGGACGTTGGTCAGCGACTCCTGGAGGACCCGGTGCAGGGTGGTCATCACCTCCGGGGCCACGGTGCCGTCGGTGATGCCCTGGCCGATGTCGAAGGTGACCTGGGGGCCCGCGGCGGAGAAGCGCTCGACCATCGTGCGCATGTCCATGAGCGTGCTGCCCGGTGAGCGGGCGGCCTCGTCCTCCGCGCGCAGCACGCTGACCAGGCGGCGCATCGAGGTCAGCGCGTCGGCCCCGGCGTTGGCGATCGCCTCCAGGGAGGGGACCACGGCCTCGGGCTTCTGCTCGGCGACGACCTTGGCGGCCTGCGCCTGCACCACGATCCCGGTGATGTGGTGGGCGACCAGGTCGTGCAGTTCCCTGGCCAGCTCCAGGCGCTCGGACCGCCGTACCGTGTCGACGGCCTCCCGGCGGCGCTCCAGCTGGAAGCGGAGGTAGGCGCCGATACCTGTGGCGAAGGACCAGCAGACGAAGAGCAGGAAGCCGACGGCCAGCGACGGCTCCGGGCCGGTGGAGTTCAGGCGGGCGGCGGAGGCTTCGAGCACGACCATCGCCGCCAGGGAGAACAGCGCGGCCCGCCGTACCGGCTCGATCGCGCGCAGCCCGCCGACGGTGAGGACCAGCAGCGACCCGATCTCGGCCGCGCCGGGACTGCCGTCGCCCTTGGTGATCCCGATGAGCAGGGAGGACAGGAACGACACCGTCAGCAGGGTGACGAGCCCGCCGATCCGCCGGCGACGGCGTCGCACCACCGCCACGACGCCGACCAGGCCGCACACGGGGCTCAGCAGTATCGCCGGGTTGGGGTGGCTCGCCGCCGCCACCACGTCGATCAGCAGGAGCAGGAGGAGCCAGCCGATCAACGCGATCTCGCTGAGTCGTTTGACCCAGTAGATCAGCCGGTTCGTCTCTCCCACGGTCCCCGAGCCTAAGCCTCGGGGGGGATATGTCATATCGGCCGTTCGGCCGAACCGTTCCGAGGGGAACCGGCCCTTCAGCGGAGGCGGCACCGGGGACCCGTCACCGACCCTTGAGAGGTCGAGGAGAGGTCGAAGGGGGAAAGAGATGACCGTCATCGGGATCGTGCTACTGGTCGCCGGGCTCGTGGTCGGGGCGGCTTTGACGCTCGCCGACCCGGTTCTGCTCTCGCGGATCAACGGGGAGCGCGCCGAGGAGGGGGCGGAGGGGCGTGGGGAGCGGCTCCCTCGCCCCTGGAGTCCCCGCTGTTACGATTGACATCCACTCCGTCCTAAAGGACGGCGATTCCGGTCTGCCGCATGTGCGGCTCCTGGTGGGTTACTGCTTCTTCGCGCGGTGCCGGGATCGCTCCCGGTCTTACCCTCGCTCGACAGTCGTTTGGTCTCTCCGCCTGCCCGGCGGCGAGGATGTTGATCGCGGCGTTGACGTCCCGGTCGTTGCCGGCCCCGCACGGGCAGGTCCAGGACCGGACGTTCAACGGCATCGAGGTGGCGATGGTCCCGCAGGCCGAGCACAGCTTCGACGACGGAAACCAGCGGTCGATCCTGCCGAAGTGGCGGCCATATCGGACGGCCTTGTACTCCAGCATGGCGACGAACTGTGACCAGCCCGCATCGTGCACGCTCTTGGCCAGCCTCGTACGCGCGAGACCGGACACGGCGAGATCCTCCACGTACACCGCTTGGTTATCGCGGATCACCATGGTGGAGAGCTTGTGTGCCCAGTCGCGGCGCGTGTCGGCCACCTTGGCGTGAACCTTGGCGACCTTCAACTTGGCCTTGGCCCGGTTCGCCGATCCCTTCTTCTTTCGGCTCAACGCCTTCTGTGCCTTGCGCAGCCGCTTGGCTGCCCGGCGCAGGATGCGCGGGTTGGCGATCTTCCGGCCATCAGAGGTGATCGCGAAGTGCGTTAAACCCAGGTCGATACCGATCTCGGGACCCGTCTGGGGCAACGGCTCGTTTGAGGTCTCGACGACGAACGACGCGAAGTACCGGCCCGCCGAGTCCTTGACCACCGTCACCGATGACGGGTCCGAGGGCAGGGTCCGTGACCAGCGCACCTCCACGTCGCCGATCTTCGGCAGCCGGAGTTTGCCGCCCGCCGTGACCGTGAACCGGGCGTTCTTCGTGAACCGGATCGCCTGGCGGGAGTCCTTGCGGGATCGGAACCGGGGCGGGGCGACCGTGCGGCCCTTGCGTTTGCCGGACAGGGAGGCGAAGAAGTTGCGGTAGGCGGTGTTCAGATCCGCGAGCGCCTGCTGCAAGAGCACCGCCGACACCTCGCCCAGCCACGCCCGCTGCGGCGTCGCCTTGGCCCGTGTGATGACGTGCTTGGACAGGTCTCCATCGGAGATGTACGGCAGGCCCCGCTTCCGGGCGTCCTGCCTCAGGCGCAGCCCGTCGTTGAACACCGTCCGCGCGCACCCGAACGCCCGCGCCAAAGCGTGACACTGACCCGGCGACGGGTAAAGGCGGAAGTTGTACCTGAGCTGCACCGATCAATTGTGCGTCCAGGCGCCACAGCGTGCGGGGAATCCGGAAAGATGAGCGTCGCCGAAGCGCGCAGCCGCTTCACCGACGTGCTCAACAACGCAGCGGTGCGGGGGCGTGTCACCCGCGTCACCAACCGTGGGGGAAAGATCGCTGCCGTGGCGTCCATGCACGTCGCCGAGTCCACCGAGCAGGTACAAGACGAACACTGATCGTTAAAGCACGCTCGGACCTTGGCGGCCCCCGCGTGGGCCTTCACCCCCGGCCTGAAGGCCGGAGCACTGGCCCGCATTTCGGTAGCGTTGGCCTCATGAACCATGGATTCGAGACGTTGGCCATCCACGCAGGTCAGGAGCCCGACCCCCACACGGGGGCCGTGGTGCCGCCGATCTACGCGGTGTCCACCTACAAGCAGGACGGCGTGGGCGGGCTGCGCGCCGGATATGAGTACAGCCGGTCGGCCAACCCGACCAGGAAAGCGCTGGAGGAGGCCATGGCCGCCGTCGAGGGCGGCAGCCGTGGCCTCGCCTTCGCCTCCGGTCTGGCGGCCGAGGACACGGTGCTCCGCACGATCTGCAGGCCGGGTGACCACGTGGTCATCCCGAACGACGCCTACGGCGGCACCTACCGCCTGTTCGCGAAGGTCCACGAGCGCTGGGGGCTGCACTACGACCCGGTGCCGCTGGGCGACCTGACGGCGGTGGCGGCCGCCGTGACCCAGAAGACCAAGATCATCTGGGTGGAGACGCCCACCAACCCGCTGCTCGGCATCGCGGACATCGCGGCCCTGGCCCAGCTCGCGACCGAGTGCGGCGCGCTGCTCGTGGTGGACAACACCTTCGCCTCCCCGTACCTTCAGCAGCCGCTGGCACTGGGCGCGGACATCGTCGTGCACTCCACCACCAAGTACGTGGGCGGCCACTCCGACGTGGTCGGCGGCGCGCTCGTCGCGCGGGACGCCGGAGTGGGCGAGGAGCTCGCCTACCACCAGAACGCGATGGGCGCGGTGGCCGGGCCGTTCGACGCCTGGCTGACGCTGCGCGGCCTCAAGACGCTCGGGGTGAGGATGGACCGCCACTGCGAGAACGCCGAGCGGGTGGTGGACCTGCTGCTCGCCCATCCTCGGGTGACCTCGGTGCTCTACCCGGGCCTGGCCGACCACCCGGGCCACGAGGTGGCGGCCAAGCAGATGAGGCGTTTCGGGGGCATGGTCTCCTTCCGGATGGCCGGAGGGGAGGCCGAGGCCGTCGAGCTGTGCGACAGGACCAGGCTGTTCACCCTGGGCGAGTCGCTCGGCGGCGTGGAGTCGCTGATCGAGCACCCCGGCCGGATGACCCACGCCTCCGTGGCGGGCTCGCCGCTGGAGGTTCCCGGCGACCTGGTACGCCTGTCGGTCGGCATCGAGTCGATCGACGACCTGCTGGCCGACCTCACCCAGGCGCTGGGGTAGGAGAGGGCACCGGGCGTCGCCATGGGCGCGTCCGGGCCGCTGTGGGTTCGGCCGGGCCGCGGGTCCGGGCGGGCCGCGATGAGTTCGCGGCCGGGTGCTGTGGCTTCAGACGGGCCACGATGGGGCCGGGCCGCCGGGCGGCTCAGGTCGGGTTGCCCCAGACCATCAGCGCCAGGATGACCACCCAGATCAGCACGATCACGCCGGAGAGCGCGGCGATCCGGCCGACCTGCACCTTGGCGTCGTCGTCCGGGCTCTCGCTGGCGAGGACCCGGATGGCGGTGCTCTGGTCCCGGTCCACCATGATCAGCAGCACCGCCGCGACGATGAAAAGCGTCATGGATACCGACAGATACGGCTTTCCGAGGAATTCGCGGCCCAGCAGCAGCCCGAACAGGAAGATCCCGACGGACGCGAAACCGTAGATGCGCGTGGTCTTGTGCAGATAGCGCAGGACGTCGACGTTCTTGGCGCGGATGAATCTGGGAGTGGACATCGTGGCGGCGGTGATCGGCCCCAGGGCGAAGATCGCAAAACCGATGTGCAGCCAGAGCAGCAGGTCTGTCATGCGCCAGACATTAGTATCCGGTGATCTCGTCTGGGTACGCCTCGCGCGGGGTCACTCTCCGGAGAGGTCTTCCCTGACGATCGTTCGAAGGACATTCCGGCACAGCGGGCGGACGTGCTCCGGATCCTTCGCCGCCGCCGTTCAAGACACCGTTCAAGCCGCCGTTCAGGGCACTGTTCGAGGCGCCGTTCATGACGTTCACGACGTTCACGACAGGGCCGGGTCACTCGCCTTCGACGGTGTCGTGCCTGTCGCGGGTGTGCGGCATCACGCACAACTCGAAACAGACGCAGACGATGAGCATCAGCGCCACGAGAATTCCCGCGAGCATCGGGCTCACTTCCTCTCCCTCCCGGACCGTGTTTTCCTTTACTGGGTAGACGAGCCCTGCTTCAACGCGGTTGTTACAGAGAGGTCACGGTTTGGGGGGCGGCGATATCGGCCGTACGAGATTGTCGATCTTCGCATTCCGCTCGGAGCACCTCCGGGAGGTGAGTAGGATCGTGGGCGAGCTCGTTCCCGTGTGATGAGACCGGCGGCGGTGAAGCCGTGGTCGTGCCGGGCGGGCGTTCCATCGGACAGATTGAGACGGCACAAGGGAGTGCCCGCCGTGGGTGTCAAACATGTTGAGCCGTATACCGAGGAGTGGCGCGACCAGCCGTGCCGCTACGTCGGCCTCGTCGTCGAGGCGCTGGGTGACCAGGTCGAGAGCTGGTGGCAGGGCCCCTGCGACCCGCGCACCGTCACCGTCCGCCTGACCGGCGGCGACGCGCTGGTCTGGGACGAGGAGAGCGGCTGGCGCCGTGGCCGCTACGCGAGCGGCGACCCCGCCACCCCCACGGTCCTCACCGACGACCGCTATCTCGGCGGCGGCCTCCTGCTCTCCCCGGAGCGGGTCCCCTCCGCGATCGCCGACGCCCGCGCGGGCGTCGGCAACAGCACGGCGTGGCGGCCCTGCTACCGCTCCTACCGCCACTATCGCGACGGCTTCGACCTGGCGCTCGACGGCTACGTCGCCTACGTCAACGCCTGAGCCCCGCAGGGCTCAGCGGGTGCGGCGGGTCCGCAGGAAGTCGCTCACGACGTACTCTCCCAGGCGGTCGGCGCCGGGGGAGAAGACCCGGCCGCCGTTGCGCCGTCCGACCTCGTTCACGAACTCCTTCAGGCGCTCGTCGTCGGCGAGCATGAAGACGTTGAGCGTCGCCCGGCGCCGGGTCATCTTGTCGACCTCGGCGAGGGTCAGCTCCAGCGTCTCCTGGGTCGGCGGCCACTCGAAGGCCGCCGAGCCGTTGCGCCGCAGGTGGGCGGTGGGCTCGCCGTCGGTGACCACGAGCACGACCGGTTCGAAGTCGGGGTGGCGGTCCAGATGACGTCCGGCGATCAGCAGGGCGTGGTGCAGGTTCGTCCCCTGGACCATGTCCCACTCCAGGCCCGCCAGCTCGTCGGGCTGCAGCACCCGGGCGTAGTTGGAGAAGCCGATGATCTGCACCGAGTCCTGGGGGAACTTCGAGGCCACCAGCGCCTGCAGCGCCATCGCCGTCTGCTTGGCGGCGGCCCAGGTGCCGCGCAGCGCCATCGAGTAGGAGAGGTCGACCAGCAGGCACACCGCCGCCGCCGTGCGCCGCTCGGTCTCGGCCACCTCGAAGTCGTCGACCGACAGGGTGACCGCGCCGCCGCTCCCGCCGCGCCGGACCCCGTTGATCACCGTACGGACCACGTCGATCGGCTGCTCGTCGCCGAACCGCCAGGGCCGTGAGGAGCCGGTGAGCTCACCGGCCGAGCCCGCGTCCACCTGGTCGTGGTCACCGCGGCGCCCGCTCTCCAGGGAGGCGAAGACGCGGCGCAGCGCGGTCTCCCCCAGGCGCCGTACGGCCTTGGGGGTGAGCTCCAGCTTGCCGCGCCGGCGGAGGAGGTAGCCCTGCTGCTCCAGCTCGCGCTCGACCTGCTTGAGTGCCTCCAGGTCGTCGACGGCCGACCGGCCCAGGGCGCGCCGGATCGCCGCCTCGTCGATGTCGTCCATCCGGGCGCCGGGGTAGTCCTGGCGGAGCGCGGCCTCCAGCTGGGTCAGGTCGGCGAGCTCGTCCAGGGCGCCCACGGCGTCGGACATCCCCATCGGCTCGTCGCCGCTCAGCCGCTCCGGGGTGTTCCAGGCCAGGTCGGGGCGGCGGGCGTAGAGGGACTCGCCCAGGCGGCGCATCTGCTCGTCCAGCCCGGCCTGCCGGAGGGTCTGCTCGATCAGCTGGTCGAGCTCCTCGCGCTGGGCCGGGGTGAGGGAGGCCAGCAGGCGCTGGGTGGCCGCGGCCCGCCGGGCCAGGGTGTCGACCAGCTCCTCCAGGTTCTGCGGCGCCTCCGGGAACATGTCCCCATATTTCGACATGAACTGCTCGAAGTCCGCCTGGGTGTGCTCCCCCCGGGAATCCCGGTCGAGCATGTCGTTCAGATCGGACATCATCTCCCTGACCCGCTCCATGGCGGCCGGGTCGGGGTTGGCCAGGGACTGCCGCATGCCGCGGAACTGGCTGTCGAGCACCTCCCTGCGCAGCAGGTCGCGCAGCTCCTCGAAGGTCCGCTGGGCGGCGGCCGAGCGCCACTGATAGCCGCCCAGCTCCCGGATGGCGCTCGCCGTGTCGTCGGGGAGGGCGGCCAGCTCCGCCTCGCGCAGCCGGGCCTCGTCCGAGGGGTCGGGGAACAACTCGGCCCGCTCCTGGCCGATCGCCTTGTCCAGCAGTGCCCTGGCCCGCTCCAGCGTGCCGTCGAGACGGCCACGCTCGCGCACCTCGCGGCGCCGCCGCCGCACCTCGCGGAGGAGATCCTCAAGGCCGCGACGGTCTCCCGCCCCCGGCAGGCCCTCCTTGAGCAGGTCACGCAGGGCGTGCGCGGGGTTGGAACCGGACAGGATCGCGTCGCCCATCCGGTCCAGCGCCGAACGGACGTCGTACGGCGGGGCGAGCGGGTCGGGCCCGTCCCGGTATTCGCCATAGCGATAGCTCATGCAGACACCTCAGGTGCGGTAGACCGTCGTGCCGTCCACCTCGTCCTTGGACAGCCGGCGCAGGAGGTAAAGGCCCTCCATGGCGAATTCCAGCGCGGCGGCGGCGTGCCCGGGGGACTCGTCGCCGATGCCGAGCTGGGACATGATCCTTGCCAGCCCCGGAACGGGGCCGATCCTGCGCAGCAACTCGGCCGCGGGGACCGCCACCCCCGACTCGACCTGGATGCCCTCGGAGAACTTCTCCAGCAGCGGGTTCAGGTCGATGCCGCCGAGCGTGCCGCGGAACGTCTCGGCCACCGCCCTGCGCAGCAGGTGCGAGAGCACCTCGGTCTCCCGGCCCTCCTCGCTGACCTCGAACTCCACCTTGCCGCGCAGCGTGTGCACGATTCCCGGCAGGTCGGCGACCCTGGCCACCGCGTGGTCCTCGCCGGTCAGCGCCGCCCGTCGTACGGCGGAGGCCGCCGCGGTCTCGGCGGCGGCGATGGAGAAGCGGGCCGAGACCCCCGAGCGCGCGTCCACCGCGGTGGACTCGCGGACCAGCCGGGTGAAGCGGGCGATCACCTCGATCAGGTGGTCGGGCAGGTCGGCGCCCACCTGGCCGAGCGCGGCCTCCTGGCGGATCAGGACCAGCTCGGTCTCGATAGAGAGCGGGTAGTGGGTGCGGATCTCGGCGCCGAAGCGGTCCTTCAGCGGGGTGATGATCCGGCCGCGGTTGGTGTAGTCCTCGGGGTTGGCGCTCGCGATCAGCAGGATGTCCAGCGGCAGGCGCAGGTTGTAGCCCCTGACCTGGATGTCGCGCTCCTCCAGCACGTTGAGCAGCGAGACCTGGATGCGCTCGGCCAGGTCGGGCAGCTCGTTGACGGAGAACACCCCTCGGTTGCTCCTGGGGACCAGGCCGTAGTGGACGGTCTCCGGGTCGCCGAGCGTGCGCCCCTCGGCGATCTTGATCGGGTCGATGTCGCCGATCAGGTCGCCGACGGAGGTGTCGGGGGTGGCGAGCTTCTCGCCGTACCGCTCGTCCCGGTGCTTCCAGGAGATCGGCAGCTCCTCGCCCGCCTCGTCGGCCAGGCGGCGGCAGCGGACGCACGAGGGTTCGTAGGGATGGTCGTTGATCTCACAGCCCTCGACGACGGGGGTCCACTCGTCGAGGAGCCCGGTCACGGTGCGGATCAACCGGGTCTTGCCCTGACCCCGCTCACCGAGCAGGACCAGGTCGTGCCCGGCGAGCAGCGCTCGCTCCAGGTATGGCAGGACGGTGTCGTCGAAGCCCACGATGCCGGGGAACCGCGACTCCCCCGCCCGCAGGCGGGTCAGGAGATTCTCACGGATCTCGGCCTTTACCGTACGGTGAATATGGCCGCTCGCGCGAAGCTCGCGCAGAGTACGTGGCTCTGGGATTTGAGGCACGGGGTCGAGCCTACGTCCACAACGCCCGATCCGGCACTCTCATCCCTCTTTCGGATCTTGACTATTGCGTGGCGGTCAACGTGAGTGCTTGTCTCGGCAGTGGGGAGAATCGCTCCAAGACAAGGCATCGGACTGCTCCCTGACCGGGGAGCCGGGGCGATCTTGAAAGGGGTCGCCACGTGGGGTCTCCAGCGTCCGCGCTTTCACGGCACCGACGGGCCTCACGGCCTCGCCGCACGACGGTTCACGGCAGTTCACGACAGGTTCCAGGGCTTCAGGGCGAGCTTCGGACGCTCCCTTGGAGCCACCGGACATGGGACAAGAAGGAGAGGCGAGACGAGTGGCGCTGATGACGAGTCGTTTCGCCGACGGCCTCGCGGTGGGGTCCGATCTGGTCTCCGCGGCCGAGTCCGCGGTGCGCCAAGCCCTGTCCGGCCTGTCCGGACCGGCCGACCTGCTCTGCTTCTTCATCTGCGGGGACGATCCCGACGACGTCTCCCGCGCCGGGCTGCGCGCGATGAGCATGGCCCCCGGAGCCGCCGTCCTCGGGTGCAGCGCCACCGGGGTCATCGGCGACGGGCAGGGGGTCGAGGTCACCCCCGCGGTGAGCGCCTGGGCCGCCTCCCTCGGCGGGGCCCGGCTGACGACCTTCGCGCTCGACACGCTGAGGACCGGTGACCGCTTCGTCGTGGTCGGCCTGCCCGACCGCGCCCCCGACGACCACGCGGCCATCCTGCTCGCCGACCCCTACAGCTTCCCCACCGACGGCTTCGTCGAGCGTTCCGAGGAGGTCATGGGGAACCTTCCCCTGATCGGCGGCCTGGCCAACGCGATCCAGGGCCGCGGCGCGGTCCGGCTGTTCGTGAACGGGGAGATCCACACCGAGGGAGCCGTCGGGGTGATGCTCAGCGGCGCCCTCAACGTCAGCACCGTGGTCAGCCAGGGCTGCCGCCCGATCGGCCCGACGATGGCCGTCACCTCCGTCGAGGACAATCTCCTGCTCGAACTCGCCGGGCAGCCCGCCCTGGCGCGGCTGGAGGAGATCGTCAGCGCCCTGGACGAGGACGACCGCGACCTGGTCGCCTCGGGCCTGCAGATCGGCATCGCGATGGACGAGTACGCCGAGAAGCACGAGCGCGGGGACTTCCTGATCCGGGGCGTGCTCGGCATCGACCCCGAGCGGGAGGCCGTGGCCATCGGCGACGTCGTCGAGATCGGCCGTACCGTCCGCTTCCAGGTCCGCGACGCCGCCACCGCCGACGAGGACCTGTACGAGCTGCTGGACGCGCACCGCGAGGAGTTCGGCCGGGTGGACGGCGCCCTGCTGTTCTCCTGCAACGGCCGGGGCTCGGCCATGTTCGGCAGCGCCGACCACGACGCCGTCGCCGTCCGCGAGACCCTGGGCCCCATCGGGGTGGCCGGGTTCTTCGCCGCCGGGGAGGTGGGGCCGGTGGGCGGCCACAACCACGTCCACGGCTTCACCGCCTCGGTCCTGGTCTTCTCCTCCCACCAGCCGGCCGGCCATCCGTGACGTCAACCGGCGACGTCGACCGGCCTGAGGCGTGCCGGCCAGCCGTCGTGGCCGACGACGGCGGTGACGCGGATCTCGACGCGCATCTTCGGGGCACCGAGCGCCGTGACACCGAGCTCGGTCCAGATGGGGGCGCGGTCGCCCATGCGCTTTCGGAACTGCTCCACCATGACGCGGTTGTGGGCCTCTCCGATGGAGTCGGTGGAGGCGGGGACGTGGTAGGAGTCCACGGAGATGACGTCACGCCACGTGGCACCGGCCTGGGCCAGGGTCCGCTCGACGTTATCGAAGGCCTGGACGATCTCGTCTTCGAGGGCCTCGGGGAAGTTCCAGTCGTCGTCCCATCCTCCCTGCCCCGAGGTCTCGACGCGGTCGCCGATCCGAACCGCCTGGTTGTAGTGCATATTGGTCAGCTGCGTCTCGCCGTACCCGGGCGTGGCGAAGAACTCCGGCTTGCTCATGGTGGCCCCTTCAGGTTGACTTCACGTGTGAAGTGAACGTATCAGGTTTTCACTTCACACGTAAAGTCATGACCGCTCGATATGGTGCCCTCATGGCCATCACCGAGCCCCCGGACCCCGGGGAGGACACCTCCGACGAGACGCTGTGGCTGACCGCGGACGAGAAGGATGCCTGGACCGGGCTCGTCTCGCTGGTCCTGCTGCTGCCGGGGCGGCTGGAGTCGCCGCTGCAGCAGGGGGCCGGCCTGACCCTCTTCGAGTACCTGACCCTCAGTCACATCTCGGAGGCCCCGGAGCGCCGCCTGCGGATGAGCGAGCTGGCCTACCTGGCCAACGGCTCCCTCTCGCGCCTGTCCAACGTCGTCAAGCGGTTCGAGCAGCGGGGCTGGGTGGAGCGTTCGCCCGACCCCGAGGACGGCCGATACACCGTCGCCGCCCTCACCGACGCCGGCTACGAGGTGGTCGTCGCCGCCGCGCCCACGCACGTACGCTCGGTGCGGAAGTTCGTGCTCGACCCGCTCACCGCCGACGACCGGCAGGCCCTGGCCCGCATCGCCGCCAAACTGCGGATACGGCCCGTCGACCTGGCCTAGACGCTCCGCGCCTCCGGCACGACGGTCGGGATCCTTTTCTCACGGCCGGAAACGCGACCGGGAAGTGGTGGAGGTCCTTACAGGAGTGCCTCGCTCACGCCCAGCTCGCGCGACACCTTCTTCGAGACCTCGTCGTCCTTCGGGCGATGGGCGGCGTAGAAGTCCTTGCCGCACTCCAGGTCCTCGATCGCGGCCTTCACCTCCCTCGCGAGGTGGGGCGCGGCCTCCTCGGCGGAGAAGGCGGGGGTGTAGATCCCGCCCTTGACGCTGTCGCGGAGTTGGGCGGCGGCTCCGAGCCCGGCCTCGAAGTGCGACGGGGCGCTCATCTCGACCTCGGTCGGCTTGAGGGAGGTGACCCGGACGCCCCTGTCTCGCAGGCAGTCGCCGTAGTCGCGAGCGAGCCGGACGAGCTCGGGATCGCCGTCGATCTCCCCGGCCCTGAACCGCTTGGAGATCTCGCCCATCTGCCGCCACAGGTCCTGCTCGCCGGTGACCGTCCTGCCGGTGAGCTCCTTGATCGCCTCCGAGTAGCAGGTCTCGTTCGCGATCACCCACTGCGCGCGCTGGGTCTCGGACATCGACCTCTGGAGCTTCAGGTCCGCCTGCACACGTGGGCTGGACACCAGCTCGCTCGTGCTTCCGGCCCGCGCCTGGGGGTCATCGGGGTAGACGTACTTGGCGAACATCCCGAAGCCGTACTTTTCGCGATATTTCATCATCGCTTGGTAGTCCCCCGCCGATCTGAGCCGATCGTCGGCCCAGGCCGGCCGCTCCGTGGTGCCGATCACCCGTGCCCGCAGCCCGCCGAGGAGCAGGGCGAGGGACTCGCGGGCCGAGGGCACGGTCCGCCCCGGCTCGGCGGTGGCGAGCAGGATCGCGACGAGCTCGCCTTCGTACCCTTTCCGGTAGGCGCGGGGGTAGGCCCGCAGCAGCCACCGGTATCGCCGCTCCAGGACTCCCGCGCCGACGCGGCGGCCCGTGGGGGCGACGGTCACGAGAACGCCGATCCCGTACGAAGGATCCGTGCCGTCACCACCGAGGCGGCCTGTTGCATCCGCAGGGCCTCGGAGCCGACCAGGGTGCGGCCCTGGTCGGTGAGGACGAAGTATCTCCTCGGCCGTCCCTCGACGACCTCCTCCCGGTCGACCGAGATCAGCCCGTTGGTGGCGAGCCGGTCCAGCGCGCCGTAGAGCGTGCCGACCGGCAGTCTCACCCGGTTCTCCGACAGCTCCAGGGTCTGCTTGATGATGGCGTGCCCGTGCAGCGGGCCGTCGAGTAGCGAGGCGAGGATGAAGTAGGTGGGCTCGCTGACCGTGGATGATCCTTTAGCCATGCGAGGAACCATACTTCGTCACACGAAGTATGGTCAACCCGAGAGGCCCAAGAGGCCCGGAAGGCTCACCCCGGCCGGGTCCGATCCGGTCCACGGGCACTGGTGCTCCGCCTCGGAAGTACCGGGCTCCCCGCGCGTCGAGGGATACAAGATCATCGTCGCGTGAGCCGCCGCCGCGTCACCGGGGCCGGTCACGCAGACAGGCGGACGGCCTTCCTACCAGGTGGTGGGCTTCTTCGGGGTGAACAGCCAGGCGTCGAAGAGGGGGCCGAGCTTCTTGCCGGAGATCTTCTCGGCCATCGCGACGAACTCCGGGGTCGTGACGTTCCCGTACCTGTGCGTGGAGTTCCACTCCTTCAGGAGCCTGAAGAACGCCGGGTCGCCGATCCGCTGCCTGAGCGCGTGGAGCGCCATGCCGCCCCGGGTGTAGACGGAGTTGTTGAACAGGTCGTCCGGCCTCGCCCGGCCGGGGGCGTAGCTCCAGATGGGGTCGTCGGCCGCGGCGGCGTACTGCCTGCGGAAGAGCTGCTCGGCGGTGGCCTGGCCCTCGTGCTCCGACCAGAGCCACTCGGCGTAGGTCGCGAAGCCCTCGTTGAGCCACAGGTCCTTCCACCGCGTGATGCTGAGGCTGTCACCGAACCACTGGTGGGCCAGCTCGTGGGCGATGATGTCGTCGCCGGGGGCGAACCCGCCGTACATGGGCTTGGTCTGGTTCTCCAGCGCGTAACCGGCGGGGAAGTCGTCGACCACGCCCCCGGTGGAGGAGAAGGGGTAGGGGCCGAAGATCGTGCTCCAGTAGTCGGTGACCCTTCCCGACACGTCGTACAGCTTCCGCAGCGAGCTGCGGAACCTCGGGTCGACGGCCGCGATGTTCTTCAGGCCGCCGGGGGTCGTGCCCTGGAGCATCTCGAACTTGCCCAGCGTCATGGTGGCGAGGTAACTGGCCATCGGGTGGCTCTCCCGCCACCGGAAGGTCGTCTTGCCCCCGGCCGTCTTCGGCGTGCCGACGAGCTCGCCGTTGGCCAGGGCGGTCAGCCCGGCGGGCACGGTGACATCGAAGTCGTAGCTCGCCTTGTCCGAGGGGTGGTCGTTGCCGGGGAACCAGGTCTTGGCGCCGTTGGGCTGGCAGGTGACGAACGCGCCGTCCCGGGTCGGGATGAAGCCGTACGTGCCCAGGTTGGAGGAGCCCCGGACCGGCTTGGGTTCGCCGGCGTACGCGACCTCGACGTTGAACGCGGCGGCGTTCGGGATGGCCGAGGCCGGGGTGACGCTGAGCTCGGTCCCGGCCCTGTCGAATTTCGCGGGCTTGCCGTCCACGGTGATCCGGCTCACGGTGAAGCCGGAGAGGTCGAGGTTGAAGCGCGACAGGTCCTGGGTGGCCCGCGCCTCGATCCGGGTCACTCCCGAGAGGTGCTTGGAGGGCGGGTCGTAGCTCAGCGTGAGCCCGTAGTGGCCGACGTCGTAGCCGCCGTTGCCGTCGGTGGGGAAGTCGGCGTCACCGATCCCCGGGGCGCCGGGCAGGGCTCCGCGACCGGCGACGACGTCGGAGGCGGAGGCGACCGGCTTCAGGGGGCTCACGGTGGAGGTGTCCGGCTTCACGGAGCTCACCGACGGGACGCTCTCCCCGCTCGACGTCGAGCAGGCGACCGTGCCGACGGTCCCGAGCGTGCTGAGAAGAGCGGCGGTCGCCGTGGTGGCCAGCCGTTTGGACGCCATACGTTAAAGCCCCTTTCCCGGCCGGACGGCCGAGCCCGTGAAATGGCACACTACGCGACTGACCTGCGCCGATCAGGCGTCTATGACAAGCGTCCTGGCCGCGATGTCGTGTACGGCCTGCTTGCGCGAGTGGAAAAGGATGAAAGCCACATCTATCCAGCCCAGGCAGCAGGTGGAGTACATCAGCCACGTGACCAGTTCACGGAGCGCGACCTGTCCGACACCGGCCTTCTTCCCGCTGATGTCCGCCACGCGCAGCCGGAAGATCTTCTTGCCGAGCGTCTGACCGTTCCAAAAGGTGGTCAGCAGCCAGTAGTACAGGAAGCCGATGACCGCCACCAGGAGAGTCTCCGCGTAGGGTACCTGCACCGACAGACCACTCTCCGCGCCCGTGACGGTGGTGACGGTCCGGTAGGTGAAGGGCGAGGAGACGAATCCGATGACGAGAAGGTCGAGGATTCCGGCGAAGAGGCGGCGCCAGCGCCCGCCCAGCCTTATGCCGCCCGGCCAGGGAAAACCGCCGGGCGGCTCTCCCTCGGACGCGCGACCGAAGACGAGACCGTGACCCGGGCTGTGACGTGGGCCGGGACCGGGGCCGGGCCCGTGACCCGATCCGCGACCTGGGCCGGGGCCGGGACTCGGCCTGTGGCCGGGCCGGGGACGTGGGCCGGGATCGGGGTCGGGCCCGTGGCCGTGCGAGGGATCGGGGCCGGGGCCCGGACCCTCGTAGCCCGGTCCGGGCGGTGCGGGATCGGACCGGGGGTTCGATCCCCGGTCGTCCGGCGGTGGCGGTGCTGATCCCATTCAAGGGTGATCACCACAAGGCCGCCACCGCAAAGCCAAGGGGGGTTATGGGTTGCCCCCGAGCCGGTCCCCGACCACAGGTTGTTCCCGAGCCGGTTCTCGATTACTGGTTGCCCCTGAGCCGGGCCTCGGTTACTGGCTGCTCCTGAGCCGGTCCTCGGTTACCGGTCACCCCTGAGCCGGGCCTCGATCACAGGTTGCCCCGCAGGTCCTGCTCGCGCTCGATCGCCTCGAAGAGCGCCTTGAAGTTGCCCTTGCCGAAACCGAGCGAGCCGTGCCGCTCGATCAGCTCGAAGAACACCGTCGGGCGGTCCTGTACCGGCTTGGTGAAGATCTGCAGCAGGTAGCCGTCCTCGTCCCTGTCGACCAGGATCCCGCGCTTCTTCAGCTCCTCGATCGGCGCGCGGACCTTGCCGATGCGGGCGCGCAGCTCGGGGTCGTCGTAGTAGGAGGCGGGGGTGTCCAGGAAGCTCACCCCGGCCTCGCGCATGTGGTCGACGGTGGCGAGGATGTCGTTGGTGGCCAGCGCGATGTGCTGCACGCCGGGGCCGCCGTAGAACTCCAGGTACTCGTCGATCTGCGACTTCTTCCTGGAGATCGCCGGCTCGTTGAGCGGGAACTTCACCTTGCGGGTGCCGTCCGCGACCACCTTGGACATCAGCGCCGAGTACTCGGTGGCGATGTCGTCGCCGATGAACTCCGCCATGTTGGTGAAGCCCATGACCCGCCGGTAGAACTCCACCCACTCGTCCATCTTGCCGAGCTCCACGTTGCCGACGCAGTGGTCGACGGCCTGGAACAGCCGGCCGTTGCGCACGTCGGGGGCCGCCACCAGGGGCTCCGCCGCGACGTAGCCGGGCAGGTACGGGCCGCTGTAGTTGGACCTGTCGACCAGGGTGTGCCGGGTCTCGCCGTAGGTCGCGATCGCCGCCGTCACCACCTTGCCGAGGTCGTCCTCCATGACGTGCGGCTCCGCCAGCCCCCGCGCGCCCTGGGCGAGCGCGTGGGCGTAGGCGGCCTCCACGTCGGGGACCTCGATGGCGAGGTCGATCACGCCGTCGCCGTGCTCGGCCACGTGGCGGGCGACGCCGGTGCCGGGGCGCACCGCTCCCCGGAACTCGAACCTGGCGGAGCCCGAGGTGAGGACGTACGCCACCTCGTCCCGGCTGCCGTTCTCCGGGCCCCGGTAGGCCACGAGCCGCATGCCGAACGCGCTGGAGTAGTAGTGGGCGGCCTGCTTGGCGTTGCCCACCGCGAAGACCACGCAGTCCATACCGTTCACAGGGAAAATGTCGCTCATGCGAATACTGTCGGTTTTTCTGGACTGTTTGTGCAACACTGTCTTCAAAGACTGTGCACTATGCGCAGCTACTCACCGGTCATCGCGGAGTATCTGTACATCATGACGATCGACCAGCTCGACGCCCGGCTCATCGCCCTGCTGGCGGCGGAGCCCCGGCTCGGGGTGCTGGAGTGCTCGCGGCGGCTCGGGGTGGCCAGGGGGACCGTGCAGGCGCGCCTCGACCGGCTCGCCTCCCGGGGGGTGGTCACCGGGTTCGGCCCCGACGTCGACCCGGCCGCGCTCGGCTACGACGTGACCGCGTTCGTGACCCTGCAGATCCGCCAGGTCAGCGGGTACGACCCGGTCGCCGACCAGCTCGCCGCCATCCCCGAGGTGCTGGAGGTGCACACCATCACCGGCGGCGACGACATGCACTGCCGGGTGGTGGCGCGCAGCAATGCCGACCTGCAGCGGGTAATTGACCTGATCGTTGACGTCCGGGGCGTGGTCAGGACCTCGTCGGTGATCGCCTTGGACACCCCTGTGCCATACCGTGTTCTGCCTTTGGTGGCCGATGTCCCTCGCAAGGGGAAGGGCTAGCCGTACCATGCCAAGCAGGGGCCAGACACCGTTATCCATCGTTTACCCTTAACGGTCCGCAACCGTCGGGGGTCAGCGGCGGGTCCTATCGGGGGGTCACGCGTGTTAAAGGGCGGGACGAGCAGTCTCAGGAGGAAGTTCCTGAGGATCTCACTCATCGTCTTCGGCGTCGGGATCATCTCGGCGATCGGCCTGCTCGGGGTGGTGTGGGCGATCACCCCCATTCCCGACAGCACGCAACCAAGGGCCACCGCGCAGGGTTCGGTGATCTACTACCGCGACGGCAAGACCGTGCTGGCCAGGCAGGGTGTCAACCGCAAGAGCGTCACCCTCGACAAGGTGCCGCTGAGCCTGCGGAACGCGGTCATCGCGGCGGAGAACCGCTCCTTCTACGAGGACCGGGGCGTCTCCCTCTCCGGCACCTTCCGCGCCATGTGGTCCACGGTCAGCGGCCAGCAGCTCCAGGGCGGCTCCACGATCACCCAGCAGATGGTCCGCAACTACTACAGCGGCCTCAGCCAGGAACGTTCCATAATCCGGAAACTCAAGGAGGTCATGATCTCCTTGAAGGTGGACCAGTCGAAGTCGAAGGACTGGGTGCTGGAGCAGTATCTCAACACGATCTACTTCGGCCGAGGCGCCGACGGGGTCCAGGCGGCGGCCGGAGCATACTTCGGCAAGGACGTGGGCAAGCTGACCCTCGCCGAGGGCGCCTACCTCGCCGCGGTGATCCAGCAGCCCTCCAGGTTCGCCGACCCGCGCGGCCCCGACCTCTCCGCGGCGAGGGACCGCTGGCGGTCGGTGATCGACGGGATGGTGGACACCGGGGCCATCACCTCCCAGCAGGCCGCCACGGTGACCTTCCCCAGCCTCCGCAAGCCCAAGGCGGTCTTCTCCCTCACGGGGCAGGAGGGCTACATGCTCGACCAGGTGACGGCCGAGCTCAAGAGCAGGGGCTACACCGACGAGGTCATCAACCAGGGCGGACTGAAGATCGTCTCGACCTTCGACAAGAACCTGATGGCCGCCGCCGAGCGCGCCGTCACCTCGGTCCTGCCGGACGACACCCCCAAGAAGGTCCGCACCGGGCTCGCCGCCGTCGACCCCGCCACCGGTGAGGTCGTAGCCTTCTACGGTGGCCGCAGCTACGCCGCCAACAAGTTCGACAACTCCTTCTCGGCCAAGGTGCAGGCCGGATCGACGTTCAAGGCCTACACGCTGGCCGCGGCCCTGGACAACGGCTTCGGCCTCGACACCAGGGTCGACGGCAACTCCCCGCTGCGGATCGCCTCCGCCGACATCCCCAACTCGGGCGGCTACTCCTACGGCGAGGTCAACCTCGTCAAGGCGACCCAGAGCTCGGTGAACACCGCGTTCGTCGACCTCGCCCAGAAGGTCGGCCTGAACAAGGTCGTCAAGGTCGCCGAGGAGGTCGGCATTCCCGGCGAGCAGCTCGACCCGCACCGGGGCGCCGCCACGCTCCCGCTCGGCGTGGCCTCGGTGAGCGCCGTCCAGAACGCCTCCGGTTTCGCCTCCTTCGCCGCCGAAGGCGTCCACCGCGAGGCCCACGTGATCCGCTCGGTCACCAACGCCGAGGGCGAGGTCGTCAAGAGCTCCACCAAGGGCAAGCGCGCCTTCAGTGAGCAGGCCGCCATCGACGCCACCTACGCGCTGAGCCAGGTCGTCGAGGCGGGAACCGGCTCCGGCGCCCGCCTCTACGACCGTCCCGTGGCGGGCAAGACGGGCACCACCGACGAGTCCGCGGCCGTGTGGTTCGCCGGGTTCACCCCGCAGCTGGCCGTGGCGGTCGACATGTTCCGCGACGACAACAAGCCGGTGACGGTGAACGGCAGCGCCCTGTACGGCGGTTCCTACCCCGCGCAGATCTGGCGGGCCTTCATGACCGAGGCGATGGAGGGCAAGCCGGTCAAGGAGTTCAAGGAGCCGTCCAACTACGGCTACTCCCCGTACGAATACGACTACGACGAGCAGGGCGACGGGGACGAGACGGCCACGCCCGGCCCCGACGAGTTGGTCACCCCCGGCCCCGACCAGAGCGCCACCCCCGGCCAGGAGACCCCGGCTCCCGACCAGACCTCGGCCCCCGAGGACGCCGACGGGGGGCCGGGCGGCCCCGACGACATCCCCGGGCCCCTCCAGGAGGAGAACCCCGGCGGGCGCGGTGGCGACGACGGCGCGGGCGGCAGGAGCGACAGAGGCGACAGGGGCGGCGACTTCGGGGTCGACGGCCTGGGACACAGGCTCGGCGACCCCCTGTCACGCGAGTGACCCCGTCCGGGGGCGGCGACCCCCGGACGGTCCGTTACACCTCGCCCGCCAGTTCGGCGCGCAGGGCCTCGGGGGTGGTGACGGGCATCCTGCAGGTGAAGCCTCGGCACACGTAGGCCGCGGGCTCGCCGCCCACCAGACCCCGGCCGACCAGGAGCGGGACCTCCCCGGAGCCAGAACCGGAGCCAGAGCCGGAGCCGGAGCCGGAGCCAGAGCCGGAGCCGGAGCCGGAGCCAGAGCCGGAGCCGGAGCCGGAGCCGGTGGTGGTGGTGGCGGTGGTGGTGGCGGAACCGGGAGCGGCGTCGGAACCGGTGGCGGGGCCGGGCTCGCCGAGTGCCAGGACCAGACCGGGCAGGGGTGACAGCAGGGCGGTCCTGAGCAGGGCGGCCGTCGCCGGATCGCCCGCCGGGCCCACGACCGCGACCTCGACCGGACCGGACACCGCCGCCTGGGCCACGGCCAGCCCCCACCCGGCGAACCGCGCGTGCCTGTCGGCCAGCACGGTGACCGTGCCCAGGGCCGCCTCGGCCGCCTCGCGGTGCCGGGCCGAGCCGGTCAGCGCGGCGTACGAGAGCAGCGCGCCCGCGGCGGCGAACTGGCCGGACGGGGTGGCGTTGTCGGTCGCGTCCCGGGGGCGCTGGAAGAGCGGCTCGGCGTCGTCGGCGGTGTCGTAGAACCCGCCGGAGCCGTCGGAGAACCGCTCCAGGACGGCGTCGAGCAGCGCCTCGGCCCGCCGGAACCAGCGGGCCTCCCCGGTCACCCCGTACAGGGCGAGCAGGCCCTCGGCGAGGTCGCCGTAGTCCTCCAGGACTCCGGCGTTGGTGCCGGGCCGGCCGTCGCGGGAGGTGCGCAGCAGCCGGTCGCCGTCCAGGTGGAGCTCGTCGACCAGCGTGGCCGCCTCGCGCGCCGCCTCGACGAGGTCCGGCCGCTCGAACAGGGCGCCGGTCTCCGCGAGGGCGGCGACGGCCAGGCCGTTCCAGGCGGCCACCACCTTGTCGTCCCGTCCCGGCCGCACCCGGCGGGCCCGCGCGGCCAGCAGCGCGGAGCGCACCCGGGCGAACCGCTCGGCCTCGCCGGGGTCGGGGTCGGCGAGCAACTGCAGCACCGAGGTGCCGTGCTCGAACGTCCCGGTCACCTCGAACAGCTCGATCGCCCAGAGCCCGTCCTCCTCGCCGAGGACCTCGCGGAGCTCCTCGCGGGTCCAGGCGTAGAACTTGCCCTCCACGCCCTCGCTGTCGGCGTCCAGGGCGGAGGCGAAGCCCCCCTCCGGGGTGCGCATCTCGGCGAGCAGCCAGTCGGCCGTCTCCAGCGCCACCCGCCTGCCCAGGGCGGAGCCGGTGGAGCGCCACCAGTGCGCGTAGACCCGCAGGAGCAGGGCGTTGTCGTAGAGCATCTTCTCGAAGTGCGGGACCACCCAGTCGGCGTCCACGCTGTAGCGGGCGAACCCCCCGGCGAGCTGGTCGTAGATGCCGCCCCGGGCCATGGCCTCCAGCGTCCGCCCGGCCATGGACGTCGCCGCCGCGGCGGTCGCCCGCCGCTCCGTGTCCTCCGTGTCCTCCGTGTCTCCGATGGCCGCCGCGCCGTACCGCAGCAAAAACTCCAGGGCCATCGACGGCGGGAACTTGGGCGCCCCGCCGAAACCGCCGCGGACCGGGTCGAAGGACTCGGCCAGGCTGTGTACGGCCCGCGTGAGCGTGTCCGGGGTGGGCAGCGGCCCGGACGGCAGCGCCGACCGCTCGTTCAGCGCCTCCACGATCTTCGAGCCCTGCTCCAGCACGGCCTCCCGCTCGCCGGTCCAGGCGTTCGACACCCCGGCGAGCAGCCGCTGGAACTGCTGCCTGGGGAAGTAGGTGCCGGTGTAGAAGGGGTGGCCCTCCGGGGTGGCGAAGACCGTCATCGGCCACCCGCCCTGACCGGTCATGGCCTGGGTGGCCGCCATGTACACCGCGTCGACGTCCGGCCGCTCCTCACGGTCGACCTTCACGTTGACGAAGTGCTCGTTCATCAGCGCGGCCGTGGCCCGGTCCTCGAAGGACTCGTGAGCCATCACGTGGCACCAGTGGCACGCGGAGTAGCCGACGCTGATCAGCAGCGGCACGTTCCGCCGGGCGGCCTCGGCGAACGCCTCCTCACCCCATTCGAACCAGTCGACGGGATTGTCCGCATGCTGCAGCAGATAGGGGCTCGTCGCGTCCTTCAAGCGGTTCATGAAGACCTTTCCTGCGTACGCGGTGCGTGCGTTCTCCTCGTGAGGTGCGCGGAGGTCGCGCGTCATGGTTCTTTCCGCACGATCCCTCTCACACTAAACCGGGCGGGGGACGAGGCCGCGAGCGCGGGCGGGATGCTTCGAGGTTCGGCGCCGCGACCGTGGGGGACGGGGATGCCGGAGATTTTAGGCCGCCGATGACACGCGAGGGTGCGTCGCTCCCGTACGTCCGCCGGTGGCTCTGGTGGGGTTTGCCGGGGACCCCGGCAGAGAGCCGCCGGCGGGGTCGTCCTTTCACCGGCGGGCGACAGGTGGCTCCGAACCGGCCGGACCCGCCGGGCCGGAGCCGGGAGGAAGGGGGCCGCGATGACGAGCGGGTCGGCGAGGAAGATCGACGCCGGGCGGATCGCCGTGCCCGGCACGGTGCTGGGCATCGGGCTGGGCGGGTTCGTCGACGGCATCCTGCTGCACCAGATCCTGCAGTGGCACCACATGCTGTCCAGCACGAACACCGACAACATCGGGGTGAGGTACTACCCGGTGGATACCGTTCCCGGGCTGCGGATGAACACGCTGTGGGACGGCCTGTTCCACGCGTTCACCTGGCTGGCGGTGCTGATCGGTCTCAGCCTGCTGTACTCGCGGGTCCTGCACTCCCGGGGGCGGGTGTGGAGATCGCGGGAACTGTGGGGCTGGATCCTCCTCGGATGGGGGGTGTTCAACCTGGTGGAGGGCGTCATCGATCACCACCTGCTGGGCATCCACCACGTGCGGACCGGTCCGTACCAGACCTGGTGGGATCTGGGATTCCTGCTCCTGGGCGCGCTGCTGGTGGCCGGAGGGTGGCTGCTGCGGCGTGGTGGCGGCCCGGTCGAGCTGTGCGACGAGGACGAGCGCGGACGCGGACGCGGCCCCGCCGTGCCAATGTCATGATCGTCCTGACGTACGGGGTCCACGAGGTCCACGGGGTCCATGGGCACGGCGGTGACCCGGTGGCGGTGCTGGCGCCGGTGGCCCTGGCCGTGGTGGCGGGCGGATACGCGCTGCTGGCGGCGCGGCGCGGTCGCGAGCCCAGGGGCTGGAACCGGTGGCGGACGGCTGGTTTCCTCGCGGGCGTCGCGCTGGTCGCCGCCGCCGTGACCGGGCCGGTCGCCGCGTTCGCCGAGGTGGACTTTCGCGGGCACATGCTGCAGCACCTGCTGATCGGCATGCTGGCGCCGCTGGGCCTGGTGCTGGGCGCCCCGGTGACCCTGCTGCTGCGCTCGCTGCCGCCGGTCCACCGGCGGCGTGTGGGCGCCGTGCTGCGCTGCCGGGCGGCACACCTGCTGGCCGGTCCGTGGATCGCGCTGCTGCTCAGCGTGGGAGCCATGGTGGCGCTGTACTGCACCCCGCTGTACCGGCTCGTCTCCGGCGGCGCGCTGCCGCACCACCTGGTGCACGCGCACTTCCTGCTGGCCGGGTGCCTGTTCGCCTGGGTGATCGCCGGTCCCGACCCGGCGCCGCGGCGCCCGCCGGTACCCCTCCGGCTGGTCGTGCTGGGGGTGGCGATCGCCGTACACGCCACGTTGTCGCAGCTGATGTACGCCGGGCTCGCCGTCGACGTGCCGGTACCGGTCGAGCAGCTGCGTGGAGCCGCGGAGATCATGTACTACGGCGGCGACATCGCCGAGCTGCTGCTGGCGTTCGCGCTGGTGAGCACCTGGCGTCCGGTGCGGGCCGCCCCGCGCCGGGCGCCCGCCCCGGCGACCGCGTCCGGCCTCTCCCGCTCCCTCCCGTGAGCGTGCCCCGGACGGCCCCGTTATCTCAGGTGCGGGAGGTGACACCGGGCGGGAAGGTGTGTTCGCCGCGCTTCGGGCGTAGGCTCACTGGGCGTGGATCTCGACTTCGTCTGTGTGCACGCCGGAAGGGCGGCCTCCGAGCTGACCCGGCGTGATGTTGCCCGCGCGCTGCTCGCCGTGCCGTCAGGGGTGGCCCTGGTGGCGCTGCCCGATCTGAGGCGGGCGATGCTGGCGGCGGGCAACCCGCTGTCGCCGCCCTTCTGGGACTCCGCGAAGGCGACGCTCAGCGCGATCGAGTCCGGTGCCGCGACCGTGGGGGACGTGCAGCGCTGGATGGAGTCCACGGGCACCGAGCCGCTCCTGCTCACCCCGAGCTTCTTCGTCTGGCCGGAGGAGGACGAGCGGGGGCCGGTCGGCGAGGAGATGTTCAGCGGGCTCGTCGCCTACCTGGAGGAACGGGTCGCCGCGGGGGAGATCGACCCCGACGCGCTCGCCCGGGGCGACGAGGGGGCCAGGGAGGCCTACGCGGACCTCCAGGAGCGCTGGCTCACCGGCCCGCTGCCCGACGGGCGGGTTCCGGGGACCGCGGTCTCCGACGAGCAGGACGAGGAGCTGTTCGCCGCCTGGGACGAGGAGGAGGCGTTCGCCCTGGGCGAGCTGCGGCGCATCCTGGCCGAGCTGCCCGCCCCCGAGCGGCCCGTCAGGGAGCTGCGGGCCGCGGCCACCCGGCTGCGCGAGGTGCTGGGCAGGCCCGGCTATCCCGGTAACGTGCTGCGGGCCTGCGCCGGGTACGAGGGGGAGCCGCTGCCGGCCGACGACGAGGAGCTCTGGCTGACCGTCACGGCGGGCATCGCGGGGCCGATCTCCGACCTGCCCGAGGAGGAGGACCGGCTGGAGGTCTTCTCCGACCTGGACAGGGAGCTCAGCCACGAGGACTCGGTGCTGGCCGCCCTGTGCGCGATCCACCACGCCGACTGGCTGGCCGTGGTCGCCGCCCTGGCCAGGCGCGGCCCCGGGGTGCTGGCGTCGCCCGAGCGGATCGCCAGGCTCATCGCCGAGTCGGAGGACATCGACGTCGATCTGGACGAGCCGGAGGACCTGGAGGCGGCCGAGACGCTCTTCAGCTCGGTCACCCCCCTCTGGGCGTGCCTCGGGATCGTCGACAGGACCGAGGTGCTCACCTCGCTGGGCCGATGGGGGCTGCCCAAGGCGCTGGAGCGCGCCTGGTCCTCGACCGACACCCTCGGCGACTGACGGGCGCTCCCGTACGGTTCCCGGCGGGAGCTCGGCCGAGGTGTACTGACGACCGCGATCGGCGGCGCGCCCGTGCGGCCTCCGGCGGGAGGCGCAGGGCCAAGCCTCCTCGTCGAGGAGGTCGAGGTAGGGCAGGGTGACGGGCTTGGACGTGGGGCCGACCTGGAGGTCAGGCCTCCTCGTCGAGGAGGTCGAGGTAGCCCTCGGGCACCAGATCCTTGTACTCGGGGTGGCGCCGGATGTAGCGGGCGACGAACGGGCAGAGCGGCACGACCGACCGGCCGGACGAGCGGCTCGCGTCGAGGGCCGCGGCGGCCAGCCTGCCGCCCAGGCCCTTGCCCTCGTGCTCGGGGAGGATCTCGGTGTGGGTGAAAATGATCTTCCCGGCGCGGAGGCGGTACGCGGCGAACCCGGCCACCTCGCCGTTCAGCAGGATCTCGAAGCGGGAGGCTCCGGGGTTGTCGGAGACCTCGATGTCGTCGGCCATGTTCGTCCTCGCTCGTTCTCGGGGGTTCGGCTCGGCCGGTCCCGATCTCCCGCGCGTGTCGCGCGGTAGCCGGTCGGGCCGCGGGTTCGGTGACATGGGCAGGCCACCCGGGCGGGCCGGGGGGAGTGGGTGAGGCCGGTGGGTCAGGGAGCGGTCGGCGTCGTGGTGGTGCCGGTGGTGTTGGTGGTGCCAGTGGTGCCGGCGGTGCCGTTCCGCTCCCTCAGCTCGGCCTCCGAGGGGACCTCGATCCTGGAGATCTGCTTCCTCATCGACTTGACCAGCACGTAGAGGGCGAACCCCATGGCGGCCACGACGAGGAAACCCAGGAGCCCCGGGCTGACGTCACCCTTGGTGACGGGGTCAAAAGCAATCACATGTCAAGTTTGCCACCGCCACCCCACGGTCGTGTCAGTGGCAGGCGTGCGAGACCTTGTCGGCGGGGACCTCCGTGTGGACGCCCGTGAACAGGTCGTCCTCGGGAAGCTCGACGTCCACGAGCGATCGGGCCAGGTGGTAGTCCTCGGTCGGCCAGACCTCGCGCTGCAGGTCGCGCGGGCAGACGAACCAGAATCCGTCCGGGTCGACCTGCGTGGCGTGCGCGAGCAGCGCCTCGTCGCGGAGCTCGAAGTAGTCGCCGCAGGGGATCCGGGTGGTCACCGGCCACTTCTGCGGGCGGTCCTCCCAGCGGGAGATCCACTCGGCGTACGGGGAGCCGATGCCCCGGGCGTTCATCGCCTCGTGCAGCGCCTCGAACCGGTCCTTGGTGAAGCCCATGTGGTAGTAGAGCTTCAGGGGCTGCCAGGGCTCGCCGGTGCCCGGGTAGCGGTCGGGGTCTCCGGCCGCCTCGAAGGCCTCGACCGAGACGCGGTTGGTCATGATGTGGTCGGGGTGCGGGTAGCCGCCGTCGTCGTCGTAGGTCAGGATCACGTGCGGCCTGAACTCGCGGACGGCCGCCACCAGCGGCGCCGAGGCGATCTCCAGCGGCTGCAGGGCGAAGCAGCCCTCGGGCAGCGGCTCGCTCTCGTCCTCGGGCAGGCCGGAGTCGACGAACCCCATGAAGCGCTGCTCCACGCCGAGGATCTCGCGGGCGCGCTCCATCTCCAGGCGCCGGACCTCGCCGATGTTCTCCAGGATCTCCGGGCGCTCCATCTTGGGGTTCAGGATCGACCCGCGCTCGCCTCCGGTGAGCGTACAGACCAGCACGTCCACGCCCTCCGCCACGTAGCGCGCCATCGTGGCGGCGCCTTTGCTCGACTCGTCGTCGGGATGCGCGTGAACGGCCATCAGCCTGAGCGGTGCACTCACTGGCTCGGTGTCTCCTTATGTCGGTCGCGCTTCGGATCGTCGGTCGCCTCGCGGACGGCCTGCCTGGCCGGATGTTCCGCTCCGCTCGACGGGGTGTCCCGCGCGCCCTCGGCTTACGTCACTCTAGGGAGAGGTTAGTTTCTCTTGGGCGGTCGCGAGGGCGAGGCCCCCGCAGGGGACAATTGTCTCGGATAACACCGAGGTAGTGCAGGGAGATTCCGTCATGGCCACCAGCGAAGCCGAGAAGGGCCGTCAGGACGGTCCCGTCCTCGGCACCCCGGGCGACTTTCCCGACCGCCCGGAGCGCAGGGGGCGCTTCGTCGTGCACGCCGTGATCGCGATCCTCTGCGCCGTGTGCGCGGGGGGATGGGGTTACGTGATGTGGGCGGCGAAGGGGGACACGGAAGTGATCGACCAGGTCATCGCGTTCGACGCCACTCGCGGCGATTCTCTGCAGATCACCTTCGAGGTGTACAAACCATCCGATCGCGCGGCGCTCTGCCGCCTGCGGGCCACCGATGTCAGCCACGTCGAGGTCGGCAGCAAGGAGGTCAATATTCCGGCTGGTGAGGGATATGTTCGGCTTACCGAACGGCTAGAGACCAGTGCTCCGGCCACTTCAGGCCATGTCCAGTACTGCTATCTCGTATAGTGAGACATTTGGGGAGGCGGTCGGGGGGCTAACTTGTTAGCCTTTCGAGATTCGAACCGACCGCAACCCCAGGCACCAAGCACGAAGCCCCCGAGGAAGCAAGGAGAACCCGTGGCCGACTCCCACAGCGAGAGCGTCACCTGGCTCACTCAGGAGGCGTACGACCGCCTGAAGGCTGAGTTTGAGCACCTCTCGGGGCCCGGGCGCGTCGACATCGCCAAGAAGATCGAAGCCGCACGTGAAGAGGGCGACCTGAAGGAGAACGGCGGCTACCACGCCGCCAAGGACGAGCAGGGCAAGATGGAGGCCCGCATCTTCCACCTCCGCCAGATCCTGGACAGCGCCAAGGTCGGCGAGGCGCCCCGCACCGAAGGCGTGGTCGGCCCCGGCATGACGGTCACCGTCCGCTTCGAGGGCGACGACGAGGAGGTCGCCTTCCTGCTGGCCTCGCGTGAGGAGAGCGGCGCCCCGATCGACGTCTACTCGCCCAAGTCGCCGCTCGGCGCGGCGATCAACGGCAAGAAGATCGGGGAGAAGGCCACCTACACGATGCCGAACGGCCGTTCCAACACGGTCGAGATCCTTGAGGCGGTGCCGTACATCGGCAACTGACCTTCGCGCACTTCGATCGATTCGCTGATCCGCCGGGACGGGTGTCCCGGCGGATCGCCGTGTGTCAGAGGATTTGGCAGGGTTTCGCAAGTCTTGCGGTCGTATTGCAGATAGGGCGCTTTTCAGTGGGTTCGCGTGCATCGGGGGGCGGTCTACGGCACCCTCGTAGGACTGGAGTCCGTGGGGAAGGGGAGATGTCGTGTTCGAGCGGCGGCCACGTGTCTCCGACCTGATCCGGGAGGCACGGCATGACCTCGCCTACCGCCCCCGGCTCCGCTACAGCTACCGCACCGCCCGCCTGATGAGGCGGGCCGTACCGATCCTGGCCGTCCTGCTCGTCGGCGTGCTGGCCACCGGCCTGATGGTCTTCACCCAGATGCCGAAGGCCGACCCGGGGGCGGAGGCGGAGGCGGAGACGGTCACGATGCGCAAGTCCGTCGCCACCGTGCCGACCCAGGTGGCGACGCCCACCCGGGGCGGGACCGCGCCGGAGCCGGTGGCGCCGCTCACCTCGATGCGGCAGCCGCACCTGTTCGTCGTCGCGAACAGGCCGCTCAGCGCGACCGTGGTCGCCAAGGTCGCCCAGCTCTCCGGGGTACGGGCGGTGGAGCGCGCCGACGCCGCCGAGGTGGTCCTGGACGGCAAGCCGGTGCAGACGCTCGGGGTGAACCCCTCGACGTTCCGCGCGTACACCCCCAAGCCGACCGCGCGCTCCGACAGGCTCTGGCGGAACGTCTCGGCGGGGGAGGTCGCCGTCTCCTTCGTCCTGGGCAACGACGGGGGCATGCCGCTGGGCAAGACCTTCACCACCGCCGGGCGCAACCTGCGCGTCGGCGCCTACGCCACGATGGGCATGGGCGCCATCGACGCGGTGGTCTCCCGGCCGACCGCCCGCGCCCTGGGCATCCCGGAGAACAACGCGCTCGTGGTGAGCGCGCCGAAGACCGACTCCGCGAAGCTGCGCCTCACCCTCCTGCGCGCCCTGCCCAAGGGGGCGCAGGTCGCGGTGATCAACCCGGTGCTGGTGGCCCCTGCCAAGACCACCGGCGAGACCGCCGGTCAGGCCACCGGTGAGGCCACGACCTGGTCCGCGAGCTCCTTCATGAGCGCCTCCCAGGTCACGACCGCCCTCACCGCCGCGATCGGCAAGCTCGGCCGCCCGTACGTGTGGGGCGCCGAGGGCCCGGACAGCTTCGACTGCTCGGGCCTGGTCCAGTGGGCGTACGCGCAGGCGGGGATCAAGGTGCCCCGGGTGACGCACCAGCAGTTCGTCTCCGGCCCCCAGGTCCCGCTCGCCCAGGCGCAACCCGGTGACCTGCTGTTCTGGCGGCACGACCCCACCAACCCCGGCTACGTCTCGCACGTGGCCATCTACTGGGGGAACGGCAAGATGCTGCACGCCCCCAGGACCGGCGACGTGGTCAAGCTCGTCCCCGTCACCACCCGCAACTTCGCCGGGGCCGTGCGGATCAGCCCGGAGGTCGCCGCCCGGGTCCGCTAGCCCGGGTCCGCTATCTCGCGTCCGTTCTCGCGGGGTTCCGTCGGTTTTTCATGGGCTTCGGGCGGTCCGTCCTCATCCCTCGTCGCACGCTCCAGGCCCGTCGCCTCCGGGCTTCCCGTCGGTTCGTACGCGATGCTGGCTCCGCTCGATGAAGCGTTGTAATCTAAATTACATGGAAAACGATGAAGCAGTGGAGAAGCTGCGCGGCTGGTTCGCGGGGAGGCTGCCCGAGGAGTGGTTCGAGGGCAGGGTGGAGATCGTGCTCGACCGCGAGGAGATCGCGGTGGTCGGCAGGCTCCGGGCTCCCGCCCTCGGCGACGACGTCTCGGAGGTGGAGCGCTCCGCCGCCCTGGAGGGGGGCATCCTGCGTTTCCGCGAGGAGACCAGGGAGCGGCGCGTCGAGATCGCGCTGGAGGCCGAGCACCGCTTCCGCAGGAAGGTCTCCTGGGGGGTCGCCGTCGGCGACGAGACAGTGATGTTCACCACACTCTCGGTGCCCGTCATGACCCGCCTCAAGCAGTCGGAGCGTCAGGTTCTCGACACCCTCGTCGCCGCCGGAGTGGCCCGCAGCCGCAGTGACGCGCTCGCCTGGTGCGTGCGCCTGGTGGGCAACCACACCGACACCTGGCTGGCGGATCTGCGGGACGCGCTCCAGCACGTGGACCGCGTGCGGGCGGCGGGTCCGGACGTGAATTCCTGACCCTGGGCAGCGGAAATGGCCGGGAAACTGGTCTGAACCTGTCCGCCGATTGGTTTAGACCTTTCTCATTGGCCTATACCACTGCTGTGGCGGCTTTTTTAAGAATCACTTCTTTTGGGTAGGGGTTTCAAAACCTCGCGTCTCCTGCCAGGGCATACGCGGCTGGAGGCGTCGGGCGTGAAGCGTCATGACGCGCGATCGTGTGAATTCACTGGTCTATGCCAATTGGATTGTGCGCGGTCCGGCCGTCAATGATGTTTTGGCCCCGAGAAGTGCAAAGGAGCCCCAGCAGTGTCCGTTACCGTAGGTGTCACCGCCGTCAGCCCGACCAGCCACGAGGAGCTCGCCGGGTGGGTCAACGAGATCGCCGAACTGACTCGGCCGGACCGGATCGAATGGTGCGACGGCTCCGAGGCCGAATGGACCCGCCTGACGAACCTGCTGGTCGAGCAGGGCACGTTCACGCGCCTGACCAAGCGGCAGAACAGCTTCCACGCCGCCTCCGACCCCAGCGACGTCGCCAGGGTCGAGGACCGGACCTACATCTGTTCCGAGCGCGAGGAGGACGCGGGACCGACCAACAACTGGGTCGCCCCCGCCGAGATGCGCCGTACCTTCGGCAAGATCTTCAAGGGCAGCATGCGCGGCCGGACGATGTACGTGGTGCCCTTCTGCATGGGCCCCCTGGGCGGTGAGATCTCCCAGCTCGGCGTGGAGATCACCGACTCGCCGTACGTGGTCGTGTCCATGCGCGTCATGACCCGGATGGGCGACGACGCCCTGCGGCTCATCGAGGAGCGCGGCGGCTACGTCAAGGCGGTCCACTCGGTCGGCGCCCCGCTGGAGCCGGGCCAGGACGACGTGCCCTGGCCGTGCAACCCCACCAAGTACATCAGCCACTTCCCCGAGACCCGCGAGATCTGGTCCTACGGCTCCGGGTACGGCGGCAACGCCCTGCTCGGCAAGAAGTGCTACGCCCTGCGCATCGCCGGCACGATGGCCCGCGACGAGGGCTGGCTGGCCGAGCACATGCTCATCCTCAAGATCACCCCGCCCTCGGGGGAGACGCGCTACATCGCGGCGGCCTTCCCGAGCGCCTGCGGGAAGACGAACCTCGCCATGCTCCAGCCGACCCTCCCCGGGTGGAAGGTCGAGACGATCGGCGACGACATCGCCTGGATGCGCTTCGGCGACGACGGGCGGCTGCGCGCGATCAACCCCGAGGCGGGTTTCTTCGGCGTCGCCCCCGGCACCGGCGAGTCCACCAACGCCAACGCGATCAGGACGCTCTGGGGCAACAGCATCTTCACCAACGTCGCCCTCACCGACGACGGCGACGTGTGGTGGGAGGGCCTCACCGACCGGCCCCCGGCGCACCTGACCGACTGGAAGGGCCGCGACTGGACACCGGACTCCGGCGAGCCCGCCGCGCACCCCAACGCCCGCTTCACGGTCCCGGCCGCGCAGTGCCCGACGATCGCCCCCGAGTGGCAGGACCCCGAGGGCGTACCGATCTCCGCGATCCTGTTCGGCGGGCGCCGCGCCAGCGCGGTTCCCCTGGTGACGGAGTCGTTCGGCTGGCGGCACGGCGTCTTCGTGGGGGCCAACATCGCCTCGGAGAAGACCGCCGCCGCCGAGGGCAAGGTCGGCGAGCTGCGCCGCGACCCGTTCGCGATGCTGCCCTTCTGCGGCTACAACATGGGCGACTACTTCGCCCACTGGCTCAAGATCGGCCAGCGGGAGAACGCCCGGCTGCCGCGCGTCTACTACGTGAACTGGTTCCGCAAGGACGACGAGGGCAGGTTCATCTGGCCCGGCTTCGGAGAGAACACCCGCGTGCTCAAGTGGATCGTCGACCGCCTCAACGGCCGGGCGGAGGCGGTACGGACCCCCATCGGCCTGCTCCCCGCCGCGCTCGACACCGAGGGCCTCGACGTCTCCGACGAGGACATGCGGACGCTGCTGAGCGTCGACAAGGAGATCTGGAGGCAGGAGGCGTCGCTCATGCCCGCCTTCTTCCGGACCTTCGGCGACCACCTGCCCGGAGAGCTCTGGGAGGAGCACGAGGCCCTCGTCGCCCGCCTGGGCTGAACGGGGTCCGGGGCTTTCGTCCGTGCCGGTCGTTTGGGTGGGGCCCGGCCGCGCTTGGGACGGCAACCCGCGTTTCGCCTGGTGACCGACATCTCACCGGGTCGCCGTCGAAGTCGGGCCAAACTTCTGCCAGGCTGTGCGCGTCTACCTGAGTGCACGGGACGCCGCTCCTGTGGCCCACCTTTCCCCCCGAGGAGGCGGACATGGAGTTCTCGCTGTTCGTCATCGCCTGTGTCGTCGCCCTGGTCATCCTCTCCACGGCCCTCGCGGTGCGCCGCGAACACCGCCGGGTCCGCTCGGCCATGGTCGGCCACTACGGCGGACCACCCAACCCGTACGAGCTCGCCTATCTCTCCGGAGGGCCGCGCCGTGTGATCAACACCGCGCTCGGCCTGCTGGCCAGGGCCGGGGCGATCCGGGTCTCGCGAGGCGGCCAGGCCAGCCTGGTCGCCGGGGCCAAGCCCTCTCCCGACCCGGTCGAGTACGCCGTCATGGAGGCGCTCCACCTGCGCGGAGGGTCGGCCCCCGTGGGCGAGGTCCGCCGGGCGGTGGCCGAGGGACAGAGCGTCGACAGCCTGCGCTACCGGCTGCTGGGGCTCGGCCTGCTCGTGCCCGAGGGCGCGCTCGACCACGCGCAGGCCCTGCTGAGCAGGCTCCAGATCGCCTCGATCGTCGAGGTGGTCGTCGTGGCGGGCATCCTGCTCGCCGGGGCGACCGGAGGATTGGGCACCTTCGCGCTGCTGGTGGGGATGTTCTCGGTGATCGGCGGTTTCTCCACCTACGCGCGGCAGAGGCGGGCGCTGCGCGACGTCCTGAGTAACGCCGGCCACCAGGTGCTCGCCGCCGCCCGCAGAACCTACGTCCGGGGCGCCCGGCCCCTCGCGCCCGACCTGGCCTTCGCCGTCGGCATCCCCGTCGCCCTGTACGGCCTGAGCGAGCTCAACGAGCCCGGCCTGGAGGAGGAGCTCCAGCGCCAGACCGCGAACGGTTCGGGCAACTGCGCCACGGGCGCCTGCGGGGGCGGCCCGAGCTCGGGTGACGGCTCCTCCTTCGGCGGTGGTGGCGACTTCGGCTCCGGTGGCTGGGGCGACTCCGGCGGGTCGGGTGACGGCGGCGGATCGAGTGACGGCGGTGGCGGGTCCAGCTGCGGCGGAGGGTGCGGCGGTGGCGGTTGCGGTGGGTGAGCGGCATCCGGCCACGGCGGTGACGGCCACCGAGGCCGCCCCAGTCGTCCCAGCCGTCTCAATCACCCCGGTCGCCCCAGCGGTGGTGGCCGGGCTGCCCGTAGGCCGGGGCGGGGGTGCTTCCGATGGCGGCTGAGCCTCCGGCGCTGGGCGTGGGCATCGGCTGGCGCCCTGAGATCGACCTGACCGTGGAGCGGCTGCCCGGGGTCGACTTCGTCGAGGTCATCGCCGAGAACGTCAACCCCGCCCGGCTCCCCGAGTCGCTGCGGGTGCTCCGCGCCCGCGGGGTGCCGGTGATCCCGCACGGTGTCGGGCTGGGCATCGGCGGCGCCGAGTCCCCCGACCCTCGGCGGCTGGCACACCTGGCGGCCTGCGCCCGCGCCCTGGACGCGCCGCTGGTCAGCGAGCACCTCGCCTTCGTACGGGCGGGCGGGATGGAGGCCGGGCACCTGCTCCCCGTCCCGCGTACCCGGGCCGCGCTCTCCGTCGTCGCCGAGAACGTGCGGCGGGCACAGGAGGCGCTTCCCGTGCCGCTGGCCCTGGAGAACGTCGCGGCTCTGTTCGGCTGGCCGGAGGACGAGATGACCGAGGCCGCCTTCCTCGGCGAGCTGGTGGAGATGACCGGCGTCGGGCTCCTGATCGACGTGGCGAACCTCTACACGAACCAGGTCAACCTGGGACTGTCGGCCACCGCCGCGCTGGACGGCCTCCCGCTGTCCGAGCTGGCCTACGTCCACGTCGCCGGGGGCCACTCCCACCAGGGGGTGTGGCACGACACCCACACCGCCCACGTCCCGCAGGACGTGCTGGACATCCTCTCCGAGCTGTGCGCCCGGGTCGATCCGCCCGGTGTGCTGCTGGAATGGGACGACGACTACCCCAGTGACGGCGCCCTGGAGGGGGAGCTCGACCGGATCCGCGGCGCGATGGCCCGTGTCTGACGACGCGGTGGCGCGCGAGGCGCTGGCCAGGGCCCAGACGGCCCTGGTGGCGGCCCTGGTGGCCGGGGAGGAGGCGCCGCGGGGGTTCGACCGGGAGCGGCTGCGAATCCAGGAGTCCAGCCTGATCTCCAAGCGGCGCAGGACGGTGGCCAGGCTGCGCCCCGACCTGGTCGCGCTGCTCGGTGACGGTTTCGCCGCCGAGTTCGACGCGTACGCGCGAGGCCGTCCCAAACCGCAGGGCGGCTCCCACGCCGACGCCCGTGACTTCGCCGAGCGCCTCCGTGTGGCGGGACGGCTGCCGGAGGAACCCGGCCCCGCGCCCGCCTCCCCACCCGGTCCCGAGCCCCGCCGGTGGTCGCTTTTCGGCAGGCGCCGCTGAAACGGCACACCGGACCGGGCACCGCCGAAGCGGCACGCCGACCCGGCGGGCGCCGCTGAATCGGCACGCCGGACCGGGCGTCGCGGAACCGGCGTGCCGGACAGGGCGTCGCCGAAACGGGCGGGCCGGACCGGGGCCGCTGAGACGATGTGCCGGGCCGGGGACCGCTGAAACTTCTGGTCCTCCCCGTTCGTCCACTGGATAGTGAACCTCAGGCAGGGGCGTCATCCCGGAGGCCGTCATGCAGACCGTACAGATCGTCGTCGTGGTGGGTTTCGCGCTTCTGGTGGTGGCGGTGCTGGTCGCGCTGCGTCTGGCGGTGCGCCCCTCGCGTGTCTACGAGGGGCCCGAGCTGACGCCGTACGAGCTGGCGCTGCTCGCGGGCGGCCGGGGCCGGGCGGTCGACACCGCGCTGGCCTCGCTGACGGCGGCGGGCGGGGCGGTCCGGGCGCGGCGTGACGGGCGGCTCACCCCGGTGTCCGGCCAGGTCGGCGTGTTCACCCAGCCGCTGCAGACCGAGATCCTCGACCTGCTCAGGGTGAGGGGAGAGGGCGTGCCGGTCTGGGAGGTCAGGAACGCGGTGTCCTGGGGGCCCGCGGTGACCATGCTGATCGCGCGGCTGAGGGACCTGGCGCTGATCGACGCGCCCGGTTCCGGCCGGGCCGACCCCACCCACCCCAACCGCGCCGGGAAGGTCGCCCTTGCCCACTACCGCCTGCGCCACCGCGAGGACAGGTCCCTGCCACCCCGCGCCGGTGGCCGCGTCGACGGTGACGAGCTGAACATCCTGGGCGTGGCCCTGCACGGCCTGAAGCAGCTGGAGGACGGGCAGCTGGCGGCCGCCCTGTCCATGAGCGGGCGGCCGTCGTCGTCCGCGCCACGCCGCCGTGCCTCCCGGTCCGGCGCCTCCGGTGCCTCTGCGGGCTCCTACGGTTTCTACGGGGGCGACGGGGGTGGCTCCGACTCCGGCTCCGGTTCCAGCTGCGGAGGCGGAGGCGGGGGCGGTTGCGGCGGCAGTTCCTGAGGATCGCGGACGGACGCGGCGCGATCCCGCCCCGGTCGCCATGACGTTCCCGGACGAGGAGATCGCCTGCTTCCCGCGCGTCCCGTGCCGGTTCGAGGCCGAGGACGGGCGGGAACGGACGGCACCGGCCACCCGGCCGGCGGGGACATAGATGGCGTTGATCATGTTTTGGCGGACTGAGGCAGGGATACCCTCTCTGAGGTGGGGGGACTGCGTTGTCTTGATGGTTCTTATCTGACCGTTACGCCGGTGGCGTGCCGTGACAGTGTCGGCACGCCGTACGAGATCACCCTGCAGCTCCACCGCGACGGCGCGCTGTACGGCACGGTGGGCGAGCGGTGCGGCTGGTTCCTCACCCGGCTGGCGCGAGGGGTCGCCGAGGCGCGTGCGGGCCACGAGGCCCGGTGGCCCGACCCCGACGACCGCTTCCCCGACGACACGGAACTGTTCGCCTTTCGTTACCGAGCCAGGAACGGGATCGTCGGCGGGGGCGAACTCCGCTGTCAGCTGCGGACCATCCCGGTCTGGGTCCCCGGGCGGCGAGGGCCCGGCGGAGAGTGGCGGCTCACCAGAAGGGCGTTCCTGGAGGCCTGGGGCGGCGGCGGGGTGGGCATGCGCGCCGTTCTGACATCCTCTGAGCTGGGCGTTTTCGTGGAGGCACTCGTCGCTGAGGCCGAGGACTGCCTGGGGTCCCGCAAGCCGGGCAAGCCCGCCAGATCCCTGTAGAGGGGGCCGAGGGGTCCGCGGGGCGGCGATAATTGCCTGTCAGTGCCCATTCGTGGCAGGTGCTGAGGGAGGGGCTTCAATGGGCGTGCGCGATCTCGTCTACCGGCTGTACGAACGCCGGCTTGAGGCGAAGCTGTCCCGTCAGAAGGAGATGGCTCCCCGGCACGTCGGCGTGATCGTCGACGGCAACCGGCGCTGGGCGCGCTCGATGGGCATCGACGACGTGAGCCGAGGGCACCGCAAGGGCGCGGACAAGATCTCGGAGCTGCTCGGCTGGTGCCGCGAGGCCGGTGTCGAGGTCGTCACCGTGTGGCTGCTGTCGAGCGACAACATCAACCGCTCCAAGGACGAGCTGGACCTCCTGATGAAGATCATCGAGGACGTGGTCCAGGAGCTCGTGGCCGACGGATGGCACATCAAGCCCATGGGAGCACTCGATCTGCTGCCCGATCACACGGCCCGTGTCCTCAAAAACGCAAAAGAAGCGACATCACATCGTCCCGGTTTGATTGTGAACGTTGCGGTTGGGTATGGAGGAAGGCGTGAGATCGCTGATGCGGTGCGCTCCCTTCTTCAGGAGCACGCGAGCAAGGGCGCGAGCATCGAGGACCTTGTCGAGGTCCTCGATGTCGAGCACATCGCGGAGCATCTCTACACGCGCGGCCAGCCCGACCCGGATCTGGTCATCCGGACATCGGGGGAGCAGCGGCTCTCGGGCTTCCTGCTCTGGCAGAGCGCTCACTCCGAATTCTACTTCTGCGAGGCCTACTGGCCTGACTTCCGCAGGGTCGACTTCTTGCGGGCTCTCCGCTCCTACGCCGCGCGACACCGCAGGTACGGTTCCTGAAACTCCACATGAACGACCCCTTTCGGTCAGTCTTAAGCAGTTGGAACTCGGGCATTCAGGACGTACCGTAAGAAGTAGGAGAGCACAGCTCACCTACGCCGGAGAGGGCCCGCCTTTGCGTCACGACCTGCTGAGGAGGGCCGGTCCACGGTCCCTGCTCGACGTTCTCGTGAGCGGGCCCGGGGCCGGTCCGCATCCCAGCTCATGGCAGGGCGCCGTCCATGGCGCCCGGGGGAGAACGCGTGGCAAACCCTTCGTCCTCACCCACGTCGCCGGCAGTGCAGCGGCGCACGTACGTCCTGGACACCTCGGTGCTCCTGGCGGATCCAACGGCGATGAGCCGTTTCGCCGAGCATGAGGTCGTCCTCCCGATCGTCGTCATCACCGAGTTGGAGGGCAAACGCCATCATCCAGAGCTCGGATACTTCGCGCGTAAGGCGCTGAGATCCCTCGACGAACTCCGGGTGACACACGGACGTCTGGACGAGCCCATGCCGATCGGCGAGGGCACCATCCGGGTCGAGCTCAACCACAGTGACCCATCCGTCCTGCCCGTCGGGTTCCGGCTCGGCGACAACGACACCCGCATCCTGACCGTGGCGAAGACCCTCGCCGCGGAGGGGAAGGACGTGGTGCTGGTCTCCAAGGACCTGCCGCTGCGGGTGAAGGCCGCCTCCATCGGGCTCGCCGCGGACGAATACCGCGCCGAACTCGTGGTGGAGTCCGGCTGGACCGGCATGGACGAACTCCAGGTGACCACGGAGGACGTCGAGACGCTCTTCGAGCACGGTACGACCGACCTGGTCGAGGCCCGTGACCTGCCCACCCACACGGGCCTGCGCCTGCTGTCCAGCAAGGGTTCCGCGCTGGGCCGGGTGCTGCCCGACAAGTCGGTGCGCCTGGTGCGCGGCGACCGGGAGGTGTTCGGCCTGCACGGCCGCTCCGCCGAGCAGCGGATCGCGCTCGACCTCCTGATGGATCCCGAGGTCGGCATCGTCTCGCTGGGCGGCCGGGCGGGCACCGGCAAGTCCGCGCTCGCCCTCTGCGCGGGCCTGGAGGCGGTCCTGGAGCGCCGCCAGCACCGCAAGGTCATCGTCTTCCGTCCCCTGTACGCCGTGGGCGGCCAGGAGCTGGGCTACCTGCCCGGTTCCGAGAACGAGAAGATGAGCCCGTGGGCGCAGGCGGTCTACGACACCCTGGGCGCGGTCACCACGCCCGAGGTGATCGATGAGGTCATGGACCGGGGCATGCTGGAGGTGCTCCCGCTCACCCACATCCGCGGCCGGTCGCTCCACGACGCCTTCGTCATCGTGGACGAGGCGCAGTCACTGGAGCGCGGGGTGCTGCTCACCGTGCTGAGCCGGATCGGCGCCAACTCCCGGGTGGTCCTCACCCACGACATCGCCCAGCGCGACAACCTGCGGGTGGGCCGCCATGACGGTGTCGTGGCGGTGGTGGAGAAGCTCAAGGGGCACCCGCTGTTCGCGCACGTCACCCTGACCCGCTCGGAGCGTTCGCCGATCGCGGCGCTGGTCACCGAGATGCTGGAGGACATCACGATGTGACGGCGGCGTCTCGACGCCACCGCCGGAGCGCGGTCGCGGGTGCCGTACGGGCCCGCGACCGCGCTCCGCGCGTTCCGGCTCGGGTTCCGCGCGTCCCGGCTCCGAGAGCCTCGCGGCGGGGGTCCCCCAAAACGACAGGGTTCCCAGGGCGGCGAGGTTCTTCGGAGCGGCTCGGGGTTCTCCAGGGCCGCGCGGGGTTCCTCAGGGCGGCGGGTTCCTCAAAGCGGTGAAGTTCTTAAAGCGCGGGGTCCACGAGAGCGGCGGGTTCCTCAGGGGGGTAGCCGCACGCCGGGTGCCGCGAGGTTGCGGTACTCGAAGCAGCCCCGGTCGCCCATCGTCTCCGGGGTGCCCGGGAAGAGCCGGGTGACCTCGACGCTCCAGATGCTCTCCTGCTTGTTCTGCCGGATGGTGCAGGTGATCTGGGCGAGGGCCTGCTTGGAGATCTTGCCCTCGCCCGTGATGATCACGTTCAGCCGATAGCCCAGGTTGTCGTCCGGCTCGTTGCGCTGGTCGGTGTTGTCGGAGTAGCGGGTCGTCTTGGTGTCGTAGTGGCTGAAGTCGTTGAGCGCGCTGGTCAGCCCCGCCTTCGGCGGCTGCTTGCCGGCCCGGAACAGGGTGTCGATGATGTTCTTCGCCGAGTCGGAGACCACCGGGATCTTGACGGGCTCCAGCCGGTTGTCGCGGAGCAGATAGACCGTCACCCACGTGGGGCTGTAGCTGATCACCGGCGGTCGGCCGTAGTCCTGGACGTCGGTGGGGGAGATGCCGCATCCGCAGAGCACCAGGGCGGCGAGCAGGCAGGCGAGCCACCTCACACCGGCGAACCGCCCCGCACCGAGGGCGGTCAGGGCGCGGGAGCGGGGGAACCGTCCCGTGCTCGGGGCGTACGGGTGGGTGGACCGTCCCATGCCGAGGGCGGTCAGGGCGTGGGAGCGGGTGATCCGTTCCGTGCCGGGGGCGCTCGGGGCGCGGGAGTGGGTGGGACGTCTCATGCCGGGGGGAGCCAGACCGTGAAGAGGGTCCCGGGCCGCTGCGCGCGGACCGAGATCGTGCCCCCGTGCAGCTGGGCGTTGGCCCGCGCGATGGACAGGCCGAGCCCGCTGCCGTCGCCCCGGGCGCCGGCCTTGTAGAAACGGTTGAACACGAAGGGCAGATCCTTCGCCGGGATGCCCTTGCCGTGGTCGCGCACCTTCACCTCCAGGCCGTTCGGGGTGCTGCGGGCGGTCACCATCACCGGGAGCTCGCCGTGGCGCAGGGCGTTGCCCACCAGGTTGGCCACGATGACGTCGAAGCGCCTGGGGTCGACGGAGAAGGCCAGTCCCTCCGGGACGTTCACCCGTACCCGGTCCGACCAGCCGCGCGTCTCCAGGCAGTCGCAGACCACGTCCACGATGTTCACGGTGTCCACGTTCAGCGTCGCGGTGCCCGAGTCGAAGCGGCTCGCCTCGATGAGCTGCTCGATCAGGGTCCGCAGCCGCGCGATCTCGCGCAGCACCAGCCGTACGGCCGCCGCGGGCTCGGGGGGCAGCCGGTCGGCCTCCTCGGAGAGCATGTCGGTGACCGCGGTCATCGCGGTCAGGGGGGTCCTCAGCTCGTGCGAGACGTCGGCCACGAAGCGGCGGGACATCGCCTCCAGCGCGCGCAGCTCGGTGACGCTTCGCTCCAGGGCGGCGGCGGTGTCGTTGAACGTGGCGGTGAGCTCGGCGAGCTCGTCCTGGCCGTGTACGGGCAGGCGGGTGTCCAGGTGGCCGGCACCGAGCGCGCGGGCCGCCGAACCGAGCCGCCTGACCGGCAGCAGGAGCTGCCGGGCCGACACCAGGCCCAGGGACAGCGCGATGATCAGCATGGCGACACCGGCGACGGCGAGCGGCTGTCGCAGGCCGCTCAGCAGCCGTTCCTCCTCGATGAGGGGGGCGAACACGAAGACGGTCATCCCGGTGGGCTGGGCGGTGTGGATGGGCTCGATCCGCCAGACGGGGGTGCCGATGAGCAGCCACATGTCGCCGCCGATGGTCATGCGCTTGGCGACCATCCGCTGGGTGGCCCTGGCGGCGAGGTCGCCGGGGACGTCCTTGATGTCGAAGTCGCCGTCGGGGTAGGGGTAGTCCTCATAGCGGACCACCACCTTGCCGCCCTGGGGGCGCAGGCTCTTCTGCAGCGCGCTGATCTCCTCGTCGGTCGGCGGGCCGTCTCCCGGCCAGAGCGCGCCGACGGGCACCCTGCTGCCCTCCAGGATGTCGCGGACGTTGCTCACGGCCACCAGTTCGGCGCGCCCGATCATGCGGCTCTTCACGAACTCGTAGCCGATTCCCGCGACGACCGCGGAGGCGGTGACGGCGATCAGGGTGAAAGTGATCACCAGGCGCCCGCGCAGCCCGGTGTACATCCGCTTCGTCGAAGGAGGGAACGTCTGTTTCACGGTGGGCTGAACCGGTAGCCGAACCCCCGCACCGTGTGGATGAACTCGGGCTCGGCGGGGACCGCCTCGATCTTGGCGCGGACCCGCTGGACGCAGGCGTCGACCAGCCGGGAGTCGGCGACGTGGGTGTGGTCCCAGACGGCCCGCAGCAGGTATCTGCGGTTGAGCACCTGGCCGGGGTGGCGGACGAGTTCGAGCAGGAGTCGCAGCTCGGTGGGGGTGAGGTGGACCTCGCGGCCCCCCAGCGCCACCTTGAGCGCGCCCCGGTCGATGACCAGGTCGCCGAAGGTGATGCGGTCGGAGGCGACCGACTCCATCCGGCGCAGGACGGCGCGGATGCGGGCGTCCAGCACGCGGGGCTCGACCGGTTTGACCACGTAGTCGTCGGCCCCGGCCTCCAGCCCCACGACCACGTCGAGGTCGTCGCCCCTGGCGGTGAGGAGGATCACCGGCAGCTGGTCGAGCCTGCGGATGCGACGGCACACCTCCACGCCGTCGATGCCGGGCAGCATGACGTCCAGGATGGCGATCTCGGGGCGGCGGGACCTGATGTGCTCAAGGGCCTCCTCACCGCTGGCGTACGCGGTGACGGAGTGGCCCTGCCGGGTGAGCGCCAGCTCCAGCCCGGTCCGGACCGAGGGGTCGTCTTCGACGAGGAGGATGCCTGCCACCGGGTAATTATTCTCCCAAGGCTCGGATGGATCTGCCGGGTCACGAAACCCAGACATAAGGCAAACAGTACCTGAATGAGGTGGTCAGACCACGATTCGGGCAATTTCATGATCGCCCGGATGGCCGAAGTGGCCTCGTATGGCAAAATGTGAGCAAAATCACTCCCAAGCTTCCGTTGCCTGGAAAGCGCTGGTGGCCTGGCGGTTAGGTCGTGAGAAACCCCTGCGGGTCCGGTCGAGCGCAGACCAACTCTCCCGTTCCGGTTGCGGACCACCCCCCTCCCCACGGCAAGCTCATAGGTCGTGAGTCCAGGATCACAGCAACTGAAGGAGCGCTCGGCGCCCCGCGGCCGCCGTACGAACCGCAGAGCGGTCAGGGGGAAGGTCGCCGACGGTCCCGCCTCGAAGCGCGGTACGACCTCCAAGCGCGTGCTGATCCTGGGGGCCGCGGTCGTGGTCCTGGTGGGTGGAGGCGCCTTCACCGCCTACACCGCCGTCCAGAACGCCTCGGCGCCGCCGACGCAGCCACTCACCCTGGACGAGATGGCGCAGATGCTCGGCTCCGACCCGTTCGGCTCCGACCTCAAGTCCGACATGCTGAAGGCCCAGGCCGCCCAGGCGCTCAAGGCCGACAAGATCGCCGCTGAGCGCGACAACCGCAAGGCCCTCAGCCAGGTCAAGATCGTTGACGAGGCGCCGGGCGGTGGCGGCTTCAACCCGCAGCAACTCCCCCCGGGCACCTCCAACCCGACCGGCAACAGGGCACTGGGCAAGGAGATGCTGGAGTCCAGGGGCCAGGGCGGCGAGTGGGGCTGCCTGGAGAAACTCTGGATGAAGGAGAGCGGCTGGAACGAGCGCGCCATGAACACCTCCAGCGGCGCCTACGGCATTCCCCAGTCCCTCCCCGGACACAAGATGGCCAGCGCGGGAAGCGACTGGCAGACCAACGCGGCCACCCAGATCGAGTGGGGGCTCAGCTACATCAAGGGCCGCTACGGCTCGCCCTGCGGCGCCTGGGCCCATTCCCAGGCCAAAGGCTGGTACTGAGAGACCAGGAGTCGGCAAGTCTGACCGTCTCCCGGCGCCGCGCGCCGCACCCTTGGCCGCATGAACGTGAAGGTCAGCGTGGTGGTGCCGGTGCACAACCCCGGTGATGGCGCCGACGACTGTATCCGGTCGGTGCTGGAACAGTCGATGGCCTCCGAGGAGTACGAGGTCATCTTCGCCGACGACGGCTCCGACGACGGAATCCAGCGGCGCCTCGACACCCTGGAGGCGGTGCGGTCGAACGTCAGGGTGCTCCACCTTGAGCGGACCGGCTCGCCGATGCGCGGCCGCAACGTCGCCCTCATGGTCGCCAGGGGCGAGTACGTCTACCTGCTGGACCAGGCCGACCGCCTGGAAAGGGACGCTCTGGAGCGGATGTACCTGCGGGCCGTGGAGAGCGGGGCCGACATCCTCCTCGGGCGGCTGGCCGGTGACCAGAGGCCGTCCTCCGCGGTCTTCGACGCCGACCGCGAGAACGCCGACATCGTCAGGGACCGGCTGCTCACGCAGCTCACACCGCACAAGCTCTTCCGCCGGGCCTTCCTCGACGCCGAGGCGCTGAACTTTCCCGACCCCGGCGGGTGCCTGGCCGAGCAGACCTTCGTGCTCCGCGCCTACCTGCGGGCCGGGAACATCGTCGTGATGGCCGACGAGGTCTGCTGCCACGTCACCGAGCGGCCCGAGTGGCCCGAGCTGCCGGAGGACCCCTACGTCTGGGCCGCGGAGCTGCGCGAGCTGCTCGACATCATCGACGACGAGGTCCCCGAGGGGCGCCGCCGCGACCGGATGTACGCCCACTGGTTCCGCACCGCGGTGCTGCGACGGCTCGGCGGGAGCAGGTTCGCCACCTCCTCCACGGACCGGGCGGCCACCTTCACGACCCTGCGCGAGCTGGTCGTCCAGCGCTTCCCCCCGCGCCTCGACCTCCTGCTGCCCGTTCCGCTGCGGGCTCGCGCCGCGCTGCTCCGCGCGGGCAGGCTCGACCAGCTCGTCGTCCTGGCCGGAGCCATGCGCGGCGTCCGCCTCCAGGCCGACCTCGACGAGCTCGACTGGGACGACGGCGCGCTCGTCATGGGGCTCACCGCGGAGATCACGCAGGCCGACGGCACCCCGGTGACCTTCACCCCCTACGGAGACGACGGCCTGCTCTGGGAGCCCCCGGTGCCCCTCGACGGGTTCCGCCTGCCGCCCGAGATGGCCGACGTCAGCCAGGCCGCCGCCAGGGCGCGGTTCGAGGTCTACGTCAGGCACGAGGAGACCGGGGCCATCCACTTCCTGCCCTCGAAGTGCTCGATGATCCGCTGCCGTCACCGCGACGGGGTCAGGCTCCAGGTCATGGGCACGGCCCGGCTGGACGTCGACGCCGCGGCGACGGGCGGACCGCTGCCGCCCGGACTGTGGGAGATACACGTGCGCATGTACGGAGGGGCGCAGCAGGCACGCACCCGGGTGACCGGAGCGCCGCTGAACTGCACCGGGATGGTCGCCGACTGCTCCAGGCGGCTCACCGTCCCCTGGTGGTCCGACAGCGGCGAACTGGGCATCTGCGTGGAACCGCGCTCGTTCCCCGAGTCGATCGTCCTGGTCTCACCGGGTACGACGGTCATCAGGCAGCGCAAGCACGTCTTCGTCGTCGTGCCCGTGCCGTACGTGCCGCCGAGCGGGGGGCCGCCCGCGGAGCTGGTGTTCCGCCAGAGTACGGGCAGGGACCGCGAGGTCGCCGCCCCCGCGCTGGTCGAGCCCGGTGTCCCCGGGGAACTGGCCGGGCGGCTGATCGCCAAGATCCCGACCCGGCGGGTGTACCGGGAGGGGTTCCTCGCGCCGGGCGTCTGGGCGCCGTTCCTGCGGGTGGACGGCAAGGAGACCGGGCTGCGCTTCAAGGTGGAGATGAACCGCGGCGGCCGGGTGGAGATCCACCGGGCCGCCGCCGCGCAGCCCTCCGAGCCCTGGTACCCGCTGCTGAAGCGGGTCGCGCTGCGAATACCGCTGGTCAGGAACGCGGTCCGGGTGACCAGGACCGTCCAGCGGCGCTACATGCTCAACTGACGTTCATCTGACGCCGATCGATGTCCGCCCGGCTTTGACCGGGCATCCGCCCGGCTTGATCGGACGTTCGCCCGGCTTTGACCGGGCACCCGCCCGGCGCTGACCGACGTCCGCCCGGTGCCGCACGGCCCGTCGGGGCGGTGCGGCACCGGGCGGCGGTCGTCACACGCCCAACCGGCACTCGTTGGGCAGGTCGCCGGTCGAGGGCCTGGGCAGGGTCGCGCTCGGCGGCGGGTTCTGCCCGCGCTCCACCCAGCCCTCCATGGTCTCGAACGCGCTGCGGAAGCACGGCAGCAACGGGCGAAGCTTGTCGGGGTAGGAGGCGTAGAGACTGTCCACGTGGGTGCCGTCGGTGATCCGGTAGTAGCGGAACGGCCGGTGCTTGCCGACCATGTCCGCGTAGACGTCGCCGGAGCGGGAGATCGGCAGCAGCGTGTCCAGCGTGCCGTGGATCGTGATCAGCGGCTTGCCGATCCGGCCGGTGAGCCCGATCTTCTTCACCGCCGCGTACGGCTTGCGCGCGTCGTAGTCGTAGTCGGCGTCGCAGGCCGGGGTGCCCGAGGCGCAGAAGGGGGTGCCCGCCTCGGTGTCGCCGTCGAAGGAGGGGTCGAGCTCCTCACGGTAGAGGCGCTGGGTCAGGTCCCAGTAGTACTGGTAGTGGAACGGCCACAGGAACTCCGACCCTCGGGCGAATCCCGCGTCGTACATCGCCTGGGTGTCACCCGCCGGGTAGGCCCGCAGCGCCGGGGGCAGGTAGTTGACCAGGTTGTCGCCCTTGACCCGCCAGAGCGTGCCCTCCCAGTCGATCCCGCCGTCGTACAGCCAGGCCCGGTTCTCCAGCTGCCAGCGGACCAGGTAGCCGCCGTTGGAGATGCCCGCGGCGTAGGTCCGCTTGGGAAGCCTGCCGTAGCGCTGGGCGACGACGGCCTTGGCCGCGATCGCGACCTGCGTGACCCGGTCGTTCCACTCGGCGACCGCGTCACCGGGCTTGCGCCCGTCCTTGTAGAAGGTGACGCCGACGTTGCCCTTGTCCGTCACCGCGTAGGCGTACCCCTTGGCCAGCGCCCAGTCGGAGATGGTGAAGTCGTTGGCGTACTGCTCCCGGTTGCCCGGGGTGCCGGTGACCACCAGCCCGCCGTTCCAGTTGTCGGGCAGCCGCAGGACGAACTGCGAGTCGTGGTTCCAGCCGTGCGTCGTGTTGGAGGTCGAGGTGTCGGGGAAGTAGCCGTCGACCTGGATGCCGGGCACGCCCTTCGGGTTGACCGCCCCCGCCGGGTGCAGGCCCGCCCAGTCGGCCGGGTCGGTGTGCCCGGAGACGGTCGTGCCCGCCGTCGTGAGGTCGTCCAGACAGGCTTTCACCTGGCGCTCGGCCCCCGGCACCGCCACCCGGTCCAGCCGGGCGCAGTGCGCCGGAGCGGTCCCCGCACTCGCCACGGGAGCCCCGGCCAGACCCACCAGGACGGCGAGGCCGACGGCGGCGAACCCCGCGACCGAACCGCGACGCGAAGCGTCGCCATCAATACTGTGCATTGGTCAGCTCCGCTTCAGGTGGTCGGAAAGGGCGGCGCGGAACTCGGCGGGCCGCTCGATGTGCGGGCTGTGCCCGCAGTCCAGGACGATCTCGGTGTACGGGCCGTACCGCTCCAGGACGGCGCGGGTCTGGGTGACCATCGGCTGTGCCGGGGTGCCCGGCGAGCCGGGGACGACCCCCAGGGCGCCCAGGTGGGCCAGGTCGAACAGTGAGGTGTCGGAGATGATCACGTCGGCCTCGCCCCTGATCCACAGGACCGGCGGCTTCGGGTCGATCGTGTGCAGGTCGTCGAGCCGGAAGTGCGTCGGGGCGAACGCGTTGAGCACGCCCCGCGTACCGGGACGGACCCCCGGCCACTCCTCCGACGTCGCCGCGTCACCCGGGTAGTGGTCCTCGCCGACCCTCGTGGACAGCATCGACGCGACCAGGGCGTCCTCGTCCTCGATCACCGTGCCGGGCTTCACGTACGTGGTCCGCATCACGTTTCTCGGCGAGACCGGGGAGTCGTCGGAGGTGTCCCCCGCCGCGAGCAGCTTCACGAAGTCGGGGTTGGCGCCCCCCGCCCCGCCGCCCGTGCCGTCGGGGTGGTTCAGCACGCCGTCGGCGCCGTGCGTGCCGCCGAAGCCGTACGGGGAGACCGGGTTGACCAGGGTCACGCTCCGCACGACGGACGGCCGGTCGCGCAGCGCCTGCAGCACGACCCCGCCGCCCATGCTCCAGCCGACCAGGTGCACGCCGTCCAGCCCGAGGGCGTCGAGGAGGGCGAGCACGTCGTCGGAGTAGTCCCGCAGGCCGCGGGTGGCGTCGACCGGGGCGGGCTCGGTGTCGCCGAAACCCCGCAGGTCCACGGCGAGCGGCCGGTGGCCCGCCTCCGCCAGGGCGAGCAGCGTGTCCCGCCAGAAGGCGGAGCTCGACACGTTCCCGTGCACGAACAGCACGGTCTCGCCGTCCTCCGCGGTGTTCCCCGCCACCGACAGGACGTTCTGGGTGACCCGGCCGGTGGGCACCGGCCGGTTCTCGATGCGCATCAGATGTCTCTCCGTACCGTTCAGCGGGTGGTCTTGGCCTCGTCGCGGGTGCCGATGGTGACGAGGTCGCGTCCACGGGTCTCACGCGAGACGTACACGGTGATCAGGGTGAGTACGGCGGCTCCGGCCACGTACAGCATGATCGGGAACGACGACTTGTAGGCGTCCAGCAGGGCGACCGCGATGAGCGGGGCGAGGGCGCCCGCCACGATCGAGGCGAGCTGCGAGCCGATCGAGACACCCGAGTAGCGCATCCTCGTGGCGAACAGCTCGGAGAAGAACGCGGCCTGCGGGCCGTACATCGCGCCGTGCAGGATCAGTCCGACGGTCACCGCCAGGGCGACGGCGGCGAAGTTCTTGGTGTCGATCAGCGGGAAGAACGCGAAGGACCACAGGCCCACCCCGGCGGCGCCGATCAGGTAGACGGGCCGGCGGCCGAGCCGGTCGGAGAGCGCCCCCCACATCGGGATCGAGACGAAGTGGATGGCCGACCCGATCAGCACCGCGTTGAGCACGACGGGCTTCGCCAGCCCCGCCTGCGCCGTCGCGTAGACCAGTACGAACGCGGTGATCACGTAGTAGGAGACGTTCTCCGCGAAGCGGGCGCCGATCGCGATGAGGACGTCCCGCCAGTGGTACCTGAAGACCTCCACGATCGGCAGGGACGGCGCGGGCTCGGCGTTGGCGAGCGCCTGCTGGAAGACCGGCGACTCGCTGATGGAGAGCCGGATCCACATGCCGACCAGCACCAGTACGCCGGACAGCAGGAACGGGACCCGCCAGCCCCAGCTCAGGAACGCCTCGTCCGTCTGGACCGCGGCCAGTACGGCGAGCACGGCGGTGGCCAGCAGGTTGCCGCCGGGGGCGCCCGCCTGCGGCCAGGAGGCCCAGAAGCCGCGGCGCGCGGCGTCGCCGTGCTCGGAGACGATCAGCACCGCGCCGCCCCACTCGCCGCCGAGGGCGAAGCCCTGGACGAGCCGGAGCAGGGTCAGCAGCAGCGGCGCCGCCATCCCGATCGCCGCGTGGGTCGGCAGGCAGCCGATCAGGAAGGTCGCCCCGCCCATCATCAGCAAACTGATCACCAGCAGCTTCTTACGGCCGAGCCGGTCACCGAAGTGCCCGAAGACCAGCGCTCCCAGCGGGCGGGCCACGAAGCCCACCGCGTAGGTCAGGAACGCCAGCAGGGTGCCCGTCAGCGGCTCCGACTCGGGGAAGAACAACTGCGGGAAGACCAGTGCGGCGGCGGAGCCGTACAGGAAGAAGTCATACCACTCGATCGTCGTGCCGATCAGACTGGCACCGACGATCTTTCCGATGGGGGTACGGGTTTTCTCTGCCATCTCACTCACCAGGGGGAGTCGCTGTTGGGGGGATTTCGGCTACCGTACGTAGTGACCGGCGTCACTCCTATGGGTACGACCGCCATAGCCGACAGACGCCCTATGTGGGTGCGTGAGGGCGCTCGGGTCAGCCGCTGAGGCGGTGCAGGCGCAGGGCGAGCTGGATCTCCAGGGCCCGGTCGGGGGCCTGCCAGTCGTCGCCGAGGAGCTGGCCGATCCGGTCCAGGCGCTGGGTGACCGTGTTGACGTGGATGTGCAGGGCCTCGCTCGTCCGCGACAGCGAGCCGCCCATGCCGAAGTACGCGGTGAGCGTCTGCACCAGCGCGGTGCCCCTGCGGGCGTCGTAGTCGATCACCGGGCCGAGCGCCGAGGCGAGGAACGCCCCGATGTCGCGCCCCTCGCCGACCAGCAGCCCGACGAAGCCCAGCTCCCTCGCTCCGGCGCCCTCACCGGCCCTCCCCAGGGCCACCAGGGCGTCGGCGCAGCGCTGTGCCTCCCGGTGCGCGGCGGCCACCTCCGCGGTGCCGCGTACCGGCCCTCCCGCGCCCGCCGTGGCCGGGTGGCCGAGCGAGGCGCTCAGCTCCGCCGCCACCCGCTTGGCCAGGGGGCCCGGCCGGTCCCCGGGGAGCAGCAGGACCACCTCGTCGCCACGCTGCGCGGCGAGCCCGTGGTGCAACGTCGCCTGGGAGGACGCCCAGAACGCGGCCCGGTCCCGCCCACCGCCGTGGCGGACCACGACCACCACGTGGTCGTGGTCCAGGTTCACCCCGACCCGCCGGGCGCGGTCGGCCAGACCGTCGAGGGCGGGCCGCGAGATCAGGTCGTCGAGCAGCTCGCCCCTGACCCGGCCCTCCGCCTCGGCCACCGTACGCCTGAACAGCAGCAGCAACGCGGTGACCAGCGCGGCCCGTTCCAGGATGCGCTGGTCGGCGTCCGACACCTGGCCGCCGTTGCGCAGCACCAGCGTGCACAGCGGCTCCGCGCCCACGTCCACCGACGCGACCAGCAGGTCTCCCTGCCGTACGGTGCGGCCCAGCGCCCTCGACGACCGCGCGGCGTCCGCGATCACATCGGCGGCCGTTCGCGTCCCCCGCCTGGCGCCCGGCTTCGAGCCTGCCCCCGGTCCTGTCCCCGGTCCTCTTCCCGAGCCGGTGACCGAGCTGGTGACCGGGCCGGTTCTTGAGCCGGTGGCCGAGTTGGTTCCCGCGCCTGTTCCTGAGCCGGTCACCGAGCCCGTCTCCGGTCCGGACGTCGCCTGGTCGAACGCGGCCTCGCCCAGCGCGCCCTCCTCCAGCACGCGCGCGTCCCCGGCGATCGGACGTCCGGCGTCGTCGAGCACCGTCAGCGAGCCGCCGAGCACCTCCGTCACCACCGCCGCCACATCCTCGACCCCGCCGCCGCGCAGCACCAGGCCGGTCATCCGGTCGTGCGCGAGCGCGGCGCGCTCCACGGCCTGGCTGTGCGCGTTCACCTGCCGGTTGGCCTCGCTGAGCTCCTCAAGCGCGTTCCTGGTCTCCTGCAGCAGCCGGGCGTTGTCGATCGCCACCGCCGCGTGCGCGGCCAGCGAGCCCAGCAGCACGACCTCGTCCTGGGTGAAGGGCCGCACGCTCCGGTTGGCCGCGAACAGCACCCCGATCACCCGCGCGCCCAGCTTGAGAGGTACGCCGAGGATGGCGACCAGCCCCTCTTCGAGGACCGCGTCGTCGATGTCGGTCTTGTGCCGGAACCGCTCGTCGGCGAAATAGTCGGCGGTCGAGTACGGGGTGGCGGTCTGGGCCACCAGCCCGCCGAGCCCCGCGCCCATGGCCAGCCGCAGCGCGCGGAACTTCGCCGACACCGAGCCGTCGGTCACCCGCATCCAGGTGTCGCCTCGCTCGGGGTCGTGCAGCGTCATGTAGGCGGCGTCGGTGCCGAGCAACTGCCTGGCCCGGTGCACGATGGCCTCCAGGACGGCGTCCAGATCCCGCAGGCCCGCCAGGTCACCGGCCGTGTCGAACAGCGCCGACAGCTCCGCCTCACGCTTCGCCCTGCGCCGCAGCAGCGCCCGCACCTTCAGCGCGGCGAGCTTGGCCTCCTCCAGCTCCGCCAGAGTCTCCGCGTCGGTCCCACCGCTCCTCGCCGCGAGAACGGGCCCCTCGAACTCGACCGCCGAAGCCTCCCTGGCCAGCAGTTCGAGAAAGACCCGTGCGCTCATACCAACCATTCTCCGTTCATGGCGACGCTACGCGTCGCGGTGAGGCCGCTGGGATCCGGCTCCTTCCCTCGTCACTCATCCGCTTCGCCTCCGCTTGCCTGCGACGCTGCGCGTCGCGGTTCGGCCGCTCTCACCCGGCTCCTTCCCTCGTCACTCATCCGCTTCGCTCCTTCGTTCCTCAGTCCAGTCCCCGGCGCGGCCTCACGGCGCTCCTCAGTCCGGTCCCCGGCGCGGCCTCACGGGTTCATGGCGACGCCACGTGTCCTCACCGGGTTCAGCGGGCGGTCCAGCCGCCGTCTATGGGGAGGGAGGTGCCGGTGATGAAGGAGCCGTGCGGGCCGCAGAGGTAGGCGACGAGTTCGGCGACCTCCTCGGGCTCGATCAGCCGTTTGACGGCGGCGGGGGCGAGCATGATCTGCTCGACCACCTCGTCCCTGCCGATGCCGTGGGTCCCGGCCTGGGCGCCGATCTGGTTCTCCACCAGGGGGGTGCGGACGTAGGCGGGGCTCACGCAGTTGGAGGTGACGCCGTGCGGGGCGCCCTCCAGGGCGATCGTCTTGGACAGTCCTTCGAGGGCGTGCTTGGCGGTGACGTACGCCACCTTGTAGGGCGAGGCGCGGAGCCCGTGAACCGAGGAGATGTTGACGATCCGGCCCCAGCCGCGTTCGTACATCCCCGGCAGGACCTCCCTGACCAGCAGGAAGGGTGCCTCGACCATCACTTTGAGGATCTTGGAGAACACCTCGGGGGGGAACTCCTCGATCGGGGCGACGTGCTGGAACCCGGCGTTGTTCACCACGATGTCCGTGCCGGGCGGGATCGCCCGTACGAAGCCGGGTTCCGACAGGTCCGCGACGACGGGTGTGCCCGAGATCTCCGCGGCGACCTTCGCCGCCGCCTCGGCGTCGATGTCGACCACCAGCACGTGTGCCCCGGCCGCGGCCAGCCGGTGCGCGCAGGCGCGCCCGATCCCGCTGCCCGCCCCGGTCACCACGGCTCGCCGACCCGCTAGGTCAATCATGCTGCCGAATCTAGGCAATGACCCGAATCCCGGCCCATGTCGCCCACCCCCACACTCCATGGGGCGTTTATGTGGCGGGTATCCGCCTCGGCCCGGCCCCCGGCGCAGAGGGTCCTGGCGCCGGAAGGCGAGAAATGGATCAACGTCCCGGAAGTCATCGTGTGAGAGGTCCCCGGCACCCCGGCTCGTTCAGCACCGCGCGGCAGACCGTCGGGCGCGGAGCGGGCCGGTGCCCGCGGTGCGCGGATCGCCAGGGGATCGGTGTGCTCGATCCACGCGCGGGCCACCGCCCGGTCGGCGTCGGAGCCATCTCAACCCACACGGACCGTACGGACCGGCAGAGCACGGATCCGTACCCGCCGACGACGGAGGCCGCGCGGATCTCAGACGGTGACCGGGTACGTGAGCGTGAGCTCGTCGCCGGGGAGGCCGCGGATGCCCCAGTTGACCTTGGGTGACTCTATGATCACAATCTCCAGGTCCTCGGCGGGAAGGCCGAGCGCGTCCCCGGTCCTGGTGAACAGGGCACGGATCAGCGAGCGCTTGGCCTCGTCCGACCGGCCGCTGAAACAGACGATCTCCACGATGAGATACCGCTCGCTCCGCTGCGGGCAGACCATGTCCTCGGCGTCCAGCAGCAGGAACCGGTGGAACCGCTTGTCCTCGGGAAGCCGCCACACGTCGACCAGGCAGCCGTGAACGGTGTCGGAGATCTCCTGACGCCGGTCGGACCACACGTCCCTGCGGCCGTAGAACTTGATCTGGGTCATGCCCCGAGTCTCCCAGGCAGTCGATCTACGACGCCCATCGGGGCGCCGACCCGCCGCCGACACGGTCCACGAGGTCCACGAGGTCCACGGGGGGTGTACGGCAGGGGCTACGAGGGGGGCCGGGTCATGGACAGGACGTCGAGCAACTCGTCGAGCCGTTCCTCGGTGAAGGTGCCGTTGGCGACGTGGCCGCGCTCGATGACGACCTCGCGGATGGTCTTGCGCTCCGCCAGGGCCTGCTTCGCTATCTTCGCGGCCTCCTCGTACCCGATGTACGGGTTGAGCGGCGTGACGATCGACGGCGACGACTCCGCGTACTCGCGCATGCGGTCGGTGTTGGCGGTGATGCCGTGCACGCACCGGTCGGCCAGCAGCCGGGAGACGTTGGCGAGCAGCCGTACGGACTCCAGGATGTTGCGCGCGATGACCGGGAGCATCACGTTGAGCTCGAACGTGCCGGAGGCGCCCGAGAAGGTGATGGCCGCGTCGTTCCCGATGACCTGGGCGGCGACCATGGTCACCGCCTCGGGGACGACCGGGTTGACCTTGCCCGGCATGATCGACGACCCGGGCTGCAGGTCGGGCAGGTTGATCTCGCCCAGCCCCGCCCGGGGACCCGACCCCATCCAGCGCAGATCGTTGGCGATCTTGTTGAGTGAGACCGCGACCGTGCGGAGCTGCCCGGAGAGCTCGACGACGGCGTCCCGGGCGCCCTGGGCCTCGAAGTGGTCGGGAGCCTCGGAGAACGGCAGCCCGGTGGCCTCGCGCAGCCTCTCGATGACCTTGGCCGCGAAGCCGGGAGGCGTGTTCACGCCGGTGCCGACCGCCGTACCGCCCAGGGGCAGCTGGGCGAGGCGCGGGAGCGTGCCCCGCACCCGCGCGATGGCGTTGTCGATCTGCGTGGCGTACCCGCCGAACTCCTGTCCCAGCGTGACCGGGGTGGCGTCCATCAGGTGGGTGCGCCCGGCCTTGACCACGTCCTCGAACTGCAGCGACTTGTCCCGCAGCGCGGTGGCCAGGTGCCGCAGCGAGGGGATCAGGTGGTACGAGACCTCGGTCGTGGCGGCGACGTGGATGGAGGTGGGGAACACGTCGTTGGACGACTGCGAGGCGTTCACGTGGTCGTTCGGGTGGACGGGGCGGCCGAGCCGCTCCTCGGCGAGGGTGGCGATCACCTCGTTGGCGTTCATGTTGGAGGAGGTGCCCGAGCCGGTCTGGAAGACGTCGACGGGGAACTCGCCGTCCCACTCGTTCTCCGCGACGTCGGTGGCGGCCTCGGCGATCGCCTGCGCCATCTCCTTGTCGAGCACCCCCAGCTCCGCGTTGACCTCGGCGGCGAGTGCCTTGATCAGGCCGAGTGCCGCGATGTGCGGGACCTCCAGCCCGCGCCCGGAGACGGGGAAGTTCTCCACCGCCCGCTGGGTCTGCGCCCGCCACTTCGCCCCCGAGGGAACCCGTACCTCGCCCATCGAGTCGTGCTCGATCCGATACTCGCTCATGAACCCAGTCTGCGTCCTGAGGAGGGAATCAAACGGCGGGTACGGGTTCTCCCTCGCGGACCGGCCTCGGAGGAAGCCGTCCTCAGAAGAAGGCGGCCACCGACAGGATCATGATCACCACGAGGGCGAGCGCCGCCACGCTCATGAGGACGAGGACGCCGATCCGGGTCTTCTGCGACGGCGGCTTCCTCGGCCCGGGGCGGCCGGGGTCGGGCTGGGCGTTCTGGCCCGCGATCGCGAACAGGTCGGTGCCCAGGCCGGGGGAGCGGTAGGCGCCGTCGGACGCCTCGGGACCCGGCGGACGCCAGGGTTGTGAGGACACCGGTCCGGCCTGCCCGGACGGGCCGCCGACGCCGGGAGACCGGTCACCGGCGGCGGGACGGCTGCCGGGGAGGAGCCTCAGCGGAGGGGGCGCCTCGGACCCCGGGCCTCCCGTGCCGGGCGTCCCGAACTCCGGATCGACCGGCGGGAAGCCGTGGGGCGGGGTGGCGGAGAGATCGGGCCTGCCGCTCACCGGGAACCCGTGGGGCGGCGTGGCCGCCGACTCGTTTCCCGGCTCCCCGAAGGCCGCCGGTTCGTCGTCCGGCTCCTCGAAGGCGTCCGGCCTTCCGAAGACGGGTCCCCGCGCGACGGGGGTTCCGAGACCGGAGGGGGTCTGCCGTCCCGCGACCGGCCTGCCGGGCTCCGCGAGGGGCGGGCGGTCCGGGTAGGGGGAGGTCGTCGGGCGGGCGGGGGCGGAGGGCTCGGCGGCCGGCGTACCGCCGGGGATGCGCAGGCCGTCCTTGGGGCGGATGACCACCATGGTGCGGTCGGCGTCGAAACCGCCGTCGCCGTCCTCTGACTTCTCGGGCTCCTCCCCGGTGTCCCCGGTGTCCTGCACGAAGGGCGTCTCGGAGGCCGGGGGGGACGGCGCGGGAGGGGCCGTCGCGGGCGCCGGAACGGGGGGGAGGGAGTCCGCGAGGTGCGAGGGGGTGTCGGCCACCGCCCGGAGCAGCACGCCCGCCTGGGCGGCCGTCAGCCGCGTCGTGTGGTCCTTCTCCAGCAGCTGTTCGAGCACCGGGCGGAGCGGCCCCGCCTGGGTCGGCGGGTCGACCTGCTCGCTCATCAGCGCGGCCAGGGTCTCCGCCACCGAGGCCCGCTCGTAGGCCGGGCGGCCCTCGACCGCGAAGTACAGCGTGGCGCCGAGGGACCACAGGTCCGACTCGGGCCCGGTGTGCTCGCCACGGGCCCGCTCGGGCGCGGTGTATCCGGGGGAGCCGATCACCATGCCGGTCTTGGTGAGGCTCGTGTCGCCCTCCGCCTTGGCGATGCCGAAGTCGGTGAGGACCACCCGGCCGCTCTCGGTGATCAGCACGTTGCCGGGTTTGACGTCGCGGTGCAGGACCCCCTGGGCGTGGGCCGCGCGGAGCGCCCCCAGCAGATCGGCCCCGATCTCGGCGACGAGGCGGGGCGGAAGGGGGCCCTCCTCCTCGATCACCTGCTCCAGGGAACGCGCCTGCACGAGCTCCATGATGATCCAGGGGCTGCCGTCCTCGACGATGGCGTCGTGGACGGTGGCCACCGAGGGGTGGCTGATGCGGGCGGCCGTACGACCCTCGCGGATCATCCGTTCCCGAAGTTCGGCGCGCTGCGCCTCGCTGAGGCCGGGCTCCTGACGGATCTCCTTGATCGCGACCTCACGGCCGAGGGAACGGTCGTGGGCTTTCCAAACGGTGCCCATCGTGCCTCGGCCGAGCGGCGCGATCAGCTCGTAACGGTCCGCGAGCACACGCGTCTGCTGTTCCGGCATGAGAAGAAGATAGCCATTCCACCTTGAGAAGCGCTTTACCCGCGCTTACGGAGTTCCCTCGGCCAGAGAAGACGCGGGAGGACCAACCTGATGAAGGGTGTCATAAAACGGACAATTGGGCGATAGGTGGGTGAAATCTCTGCTGGTTTCCGGTGGACGCCCTCGCCGGGACGCCGGAGCGCGCGAAGCTGGGGCGTCGGCCCCGAGGCGGGCCCCGACGGCGGCGGGGGTGTCCCCGGCGACGAGGGCCGAGGCGCCGGCGGTGGCGCGGAGCCGACCCGGTGCGTCCCGCGATGCGTGCCGCGGTGCTGCGCGCGGCGGTTGAACGGCGGAGCCGACGCCCCGTCGGACCCGCTCGCGGCCGGCCTGCCGTCGGGACGCCCGGGAGGCCGGGAGAAGGACTCCTCGACCATCCCACCGGCCGCCACCCGGGCGAGCATCGTCGAGGCCCGTCCCGCGTCGAGCCGGGAGTTCGGGTCGATCATGAGGAGGCCGCGCAGCACCGGCGTGAGCGGTCCGGCCCGCTCCATGGGGATCGGCTCACCACTGGTCAGCGCGGCGAGCGCGGCGGCGGCCGTACGGCGCCCGTGCAGGCCCCGGCCCTCGACGGCGGTGTAGAGGGTCGCGCCGAGCGACCACAGGTCGCCGGACGGGCTGGCCTTGGCCCCCAGCACCCGCTCGGGGGCGATGTATCCGGCGGAACCCAGCACAATGCCCGCCTGGGTGATCGACACGTCGCCCTCGAGCGCGGCCAGGCCGAAGTCGGTGAGCACGGCACGGTCGTCGGTCACCAGGACGTTGCTCGGCTTCACGTCGCGGTGCAGGATCCCCTTGGCGTGCACGGCGCGCAGCGCCCCCAGGACCTGCCTGCCGATCTCCGCCACCTGGCGCGGCGGCAGCGGGCCACGGTCCTGGAGGAGCTGCTCCAGCGACCTGGCGCGGAGCAGCTCCATCACGATCCAGGGACGCTCGTCCTCGGTGACGACGTCGAAGACGGTGATGACGGAGGGGTGGGCGACCATCGCGGTCGCGCGCCCCTCGCGCTCGGTCCTGGCGCACAGCTCGGCTCGGAGATCCTCGTCGAGGATCAGGGGGAGACGGACCTCCTTGACGGCCACCTCACGGTTGAGCAACTCGTCGTGTGCCCGCCAGACAGTGCCCATGCCACCGCGCCCAACCGGTTCTGACAGCCGGTAGCGCGCTGCGAGAAGGTATCCGGGCGGCGCACGCATGTGGTGCAGCTTACCGATTTGCGTAATGCGACCAGTAGAGACCGGGCCGAATCTTCTTGCCAACTTGGGTCAGATTCTCGCGCTCGTAACTGTTGAGAAACGATGCGTGACATCCGCCCAGTTGACCAGTGTCCACAGCTTCTCCACATAGTCGGGGCGTACGTTGCGGTACTGGAGGTAATAGGCGTGTTCCCAGGCGTCGAATACCAGGAGCGGGGTGGAGTTCATTCCGACATTGCCGTGATGGTCGTAGACCTGCTCGACGACCAGGCGGCGGCCCAGCGGCTCCCAGGCCAGGATGCCCCAGCCGGAGCCCTGCACCCCGGCGGTGGCGGTGGTGAGCTGCTTCTGGAACGCCTCGAAGGAGCCGAAGTGCTCGTCGATGGCCGCGGCCAGTTCGCCGTCGGGGCGGTCGCCGCCGTCCGGGGAGAGGTTCTCCCAGAAGATCGAGTGCAGCACGTGCCCGGACAGGTTGAAGGCGAAGGTCTTCTCCAGCCCGACCAGCCCGCCGAACTCGCCCTTGTCGCGCGCCTCGGCCAGCCGGTCCAGGGTGTCGTTGGCGCCCTTGACGTAGGCGGCGTGGTGCTTGGAGTGGTGCAGTTCCAGGATCTCCCCGGTGATCGCGGGCTCCAGGGCCGCGTAGTCGTAGGGCATGTCGGGCAGGACGTACTCACCCATGCGGGCTACCTCCTCGTTGATCACCTTTCCTCCGGACACTATTGCAAGCTATTCGCATCTGCATCAGTCTTGCGACCTAGGTCTTCAACTATTGCGAAGGGGTTGCAGTTGCGTCATGATGGCGAACGTCAGTTTGGTCCAGGAGGTCTCGCGCCACCGGTCTTCGACGACGCGGAGCCAGACGCCGCGGCGTTGAGGTCGATCTACGCGGCGGCGTTCACGCCGCCGCCGTGGCGCGAGACCCCCGACCGGGTCGAGGCTTTCCTCAGGCGGCTGCCGTCACAGACGGGCAACCCCGGCTTCCGCTGCGTGACCGCCCATGTCGACGGCGAGCCCGCCGGTTTCACCTGCGGCTTCGACACCCCCGCCCCCTGGCCCGCCGACCGTCTCTACCGTCCCATCGCGGACGCCCTCGGCGGTGACACGTCGGCGCTGGAGGCCCGCTTCGAGGTCCACGAACTCGCGGTCGACCCGCGCTTCACCGGCCGGGGACTCGGCGCCGCGCTGCTTCGCCGTATCACCGCGGACGCGGGCCCCTCCTGGCTCGTCACCTCATCCGCGGCCACCGCCGCCGTACGCCTCTACGAACGCCTCGGCTGGTCCCCGCTACGCGAGTTCGACGTCCCCCACGAGCCCTTCCACACCTTCCGCGTCTACCTCTCACCCGAATCTCCCGCATCTCCCGAACCACCCGGGCTCTTCGGAACCTGAGGTCGCCTGCCGTCGCCGCGAGATGGGTCGAGCATAAGTTTGGTAGCTCTAACTATGATAGTTAAAACTGCCAAACTTATGCTCATAGTCGGAGGGGCAGATGATCTCGAAACCGGGCCGCCTATTCGGCCGTGACGCGGAGTGGGAAGAGCTCTCGGAGTTCGTCACGTCCCCTGTCGCCGGGGCGACGCTGGGCCTGGTCTACGGCCGCCGGAGACAGGGTAAGACGCTGATGCTCGAACTGCTCGCCAGGGAGACGGGCGGGTTCCTGTTCGCGGCCACCCAGCAGAGCGAGCGGCAGAACCTCGCGGATCTCGGTGCCGCCTACGCGGCCTTTCGCGGACTGGGTGTGCCCGTCGTCTTCGGCACCTGGCGTGATGCGCTGGACGAGTTGCTGCGTCTCGGCGAGGAGCGGGCAGTGCCCGTCATCGTCGACGAGTTCCCCTACCTGACCGCGACGACCCCCGCCCTGCCCTCGTACCTCCAGGCGGCGCTCAGCCCGCTCGGCCATGCGAAGGAGCGCACGCGGACCCGGATGATCCTCTGCGGCAGCGCCCTCACCACCATGTCCCAGCTTCTCGGTGGTGGGGCGCCGCTTCGCGGACGAGCCTCGCTGGAACTGGTCGTCAGGCCGTTCAGGTTCCGCGACGCCGCGACCTTCTGGAACGTCGACCACGACCCCGACCTCGCGTTCCGGCTGAACGCCCTGGTCGGCGGAACCCCGGCCTACCTTGAGATGTGCGGTGGATCAGGACCTCCCGACCTCGCCAGGTTCGACGGATGGGTCGAGCGGCGCCTGCTCAACCCGGCCTCGGCCATGTTCCGCGAGGGCGCGCTCCTGCTCAGGGAGGAGCCCTCGATCGCCGATCCGACCTCCTACGCGGCGATCCTGAGCGCTCTCAGCGCCGGCAACCACCGGCGTTCGGAGATCGCCTCGGCGCTCGGCCGCCCGAGCAGCGCCCTGGCGCACCTGCTGTCGGGACTCCAGGACATCGGCCTGATCGGGCAGATCGACGACGCCCTGCGGCAGAAGCGCGCCGTGTTCCGCGTCACGGAACCCGTCGTCCGCCTCCACCGGTTGCTCATCCAGCGGCACGAGCCGGACCTGGTCGTACGGCGAGCGGCTCAGGTCTGGGCCGCCAACGCGGACACGGTGGCAGGGAAAATCTACGGCCCGCACTTCGAGGAACTCTCCAGGGAGTGGTGCTTCGAACACGCCGCCGCCGAGACCCTCGGAGGTGTCGCGGCGGCCGTCCAGCCCACGCAGATTTCCTGCAAGGAGCACCGGCAGGGCCATGAGCTCGACATCGTGGTGACCGAGAGGCTTCCGTTCGCCGCCGACAGGATCATCGCGATCGGGGAGGCGAAGGGGACGACCACCCCCGTCCCCCTCGCCGAGCTCCAGCGCCTCGAACACCTGCGCGGGTTGCTGCCCAGCGCGAAGGTCACCGTGCCGCCCAAGCTCCTGCTGTTCTCCCGGTCGGGCTTCACCGCCGATCTCGCGCGCGCCACCGTACGGCGCCTCGACGTCGAGCTCGTCGATCTCGGGCGCCTGTACGGCGGATCCTGACGGGGTGCCCCGTCTGGAGGGGGTCAGCGGCGGCCGATGGTCAGGACGGGGCCGGTGGAGTCGGTGAAGAAGTCCTCGCCCTTGTCGTCCACGACGATGAAGGCGGGGAAGTCCTCGACCTCGATCCTCCAGACGGCCTCCATGCCCAGCTCGGGGTATTCGAGGACCTCCACCTTCTTGATGCAGTCCTGGGCGAGGCGGGCGGCGGGGCCGCCGATGGAGCCGAGGTAGAAGCCGCCGTGGGCCTTGCACGCGTCGGTGACCTGCTTGGAGCGGTTGCCCTTGGCGAGCATGACCTTGGAGCCCCCGGCCGCCTGGAAGCGTTCGACGTAGGAGTCCATCCGCCCGGCGGTGGTGGGGCCGAAGGAGCCCGAGGCGTAGCCCTCGGGGGTCTTGGCGGGTCCGGCGTAGTAGACCGCGTGGTTCTTGAGGTACTCCGGCATCTCGCCGCCCGCGTCCAGGAGCTCGCCGATCTTGGCGTGCGCGATGTCGCGGGCGACCACGAGCGGCCCGGTCAGCGACAGGCGGGTCTTGACCGGGTATCTGGTCAGCTCGGCGAGGATCTCCGGCATCGGGCGGTTGAGGTCGATCCTGACGACGTCGTCCGAGAGGTGGTCGTCCGTGGTCTCCGGCAGGAACCTCGCCGGGTCGGTCTCCAGCTGCTCCAGGAAGACCCCCTCGGGGGTGATCTTCGCCAGTGCCTGGCGGTCGGCGCTGCAGGAGACCGCGATGGCGACCGGGCAGGAGGCGCCGTGGCGGGGGAGGCGGATGACGCGGACGTCGTGGCAGAAGTACTTGCCGCCGAACTGCGCGCCGATGCCGAGTTTCTGGGTGAGCTCGAAGACCTTGGCCTCCAGCTCGGTGTCGCGGAAGCCGTGGCCGGAGGGGGAACCCTCGATGGGGATGGAGTCCAGGTAGCGGGCGCTGGCGTACTTCGCGGTCTTCAGGGCGAACTCGGCGGACGTGCCGCCGACGACGACCGCGAGGTGGTACGGCGGGCAGGCGGCGGTGCCGAGGGAGCGGATCTTCTCCTCCAGGAACTGGAGCATCCGCTTCTCGTTGAGCACCGCCTTCGTCTCCTGGTAGAGGAACGACTTGTTGGCGCTGCCGCCGCCCTTGGCCATGAACAGCAGCTTGTACTCGTCGGGGTGGCCGCCCGGGTCCTCGGCGTAGAGCTCGATCTGCGCGGGGAGGTTGGAGCCGGTGTTCTTCTCCTCCCACATGGTGAGGGGGGCCATCTGGGAGTAGCGCAGGTTCAGCCGGGTGTAGGCGTCGTAGACCCCTCGGGAGATGTGTTCGGCGTCGGCGCCGTCGGTGAGCACGTGGCGCCCGCGCTTGCCCATCACGATCGCGGTGCCGGTGTCCTGGCACATCGGGAGCACGCCGCCCGCCGAGATCGAGGCGTTCTTCAGCAGGTCGAGGGCGACGAAACGGTCGTTCCCGCTCGACTCGGGGTCCTCGATGATCTTGCGGAGCTGGGCGAGGTGGGACGACCGCAGGTAGTGGGAGATGTCGTGGATCGCGTTCTCGGTGAGAAGCCGCAGCGCCTCGGGCTCGACCTCCAGGAACCTGCGTCCCGCGGCCTCGACGACCCGTACCCCCTCGGCGGTGATCAGACGGTACTCCGTCTCGTCCGGTCCCATGGGAAGCAGGTCGGTGTAGTCGAACTCGGGCATCGTCGTCGATCCTCCGTGCGGGCGCTGTTTTCCCTAGAGGGTACGGCCTCGATCCTCGCGGTCGGGGCACCCGCGGGCAGGTGGACATATGAGATGAAAGTCACAAATTTGGGGCAACTATTGGTGTCTTATGCGTCTTTTGTGCATATCTGTCCGAAGAGACGGGGGGAAGCTGGAAGAGGCCGGGCCGAGCGTCGGGCGGAAGCGGGGGGACAGCATGAACATCGAAAGCGCCATCATGGCCGGAAACGTCGTTCTGCTGGTGATCGTGGCCGTCTTCGTGGTGGCCGGTCTCACCGTGTCACTGATAGCCATCACGCTGACGAGCATCAAGGAGGCCGGTGGGCGTACCCCGGAATGGCCGGTGAGCTGGCCGGAGCCCCCGCTGACCGTCCCCCGGCAGCGCGTCGGCGTCTTCTCCGGGCGGGCGAGCCTGCCCTCGCAGGTGACCCTGCCCCCGGGCCGGGAAGGTGAGCCCGTGCGGCGGGTCAGTCTGCCCCAGCGGATCGAGATCCCCCGGCAGCGGATCGCCCCGCCCCGGCGGGCCGGCCTGCCCTCGCGGCGGGTGAGCCCGCGGAGCTGAGGCCGACGACGATGCCGGCGACCACGAGCGCGGCGCCGAGCAGGTCGGGCACCGAGGGCGCGCCGAGACCGAGCACCGCGCCGGTGGCGATGGCGCCGACCGGGATGAGCCCGGCGAACAGCCCCGCGGTTCCCGGGCCGAGCCGGGGCAGGGCGTCGTACCAGAGGAAGAACGCCACGGCCGTCACGATCACCGACTGGTAGCCCAGGCCCGCGAGCTCGGGGACCGTCGGCACCCGGATCATCGCGGCGCCGTCCGCGAACAGCCCGGCGACCGCCAGCATCGGCACGGCCAGCGCCACCGAGTACGCCGAGACGCGCATCGCGCCCAGCTTCGGCAGCAGCGGGATGGCCAGTATGGAGAAGCAGACCTCGCAGACCAGCGCGCCCAGCGACCAGAGCAGCCCGGCCAGGTCGCCGCTGCCCAGCCCGGTGGTCACCGTCGCCCCGGCGACGACCACTACCGCCGCCACGAGCAGCCGGGGCGAGGGGCGCCCGTCGAGCAGGGCGAGCGCCAGCGGCACGGTGCCGAGGACGGTCCCGACCAGGGCCGGGCCGCCGTGCCGGGTGGCCTCGATCACGCACACGTTGAAGATCACCAGCCCCGTCAGGGACAGTGCCGCCAGCAGCGCCGTCTCGCGGGCGGTCAGCCGGACGAACCGCAGCCCCGCGAGCCGGGCGGCGGCGAGCAGGATCACGGCCGCCAACAGGTAGCGCAGGGCCTGGCCGCCGTAGACCGGGTATTCGTCGATCACTCCGGAGACCCCCGCCAGGGTGCCCACCAGGAACATCGCCGTCGCGGCCTCGACCAGGCCGCGCGACTCCAACCGGGCGGAGTGGGGGGTGGTGCTGACATCCACGTTCATGTGCGGAATGCTAGGAAGCCAATGGCACCCCTGTCGGGTCCAATGCGGCAGCGAAACAGAGGACCAATTGGCCGATCTGCACCTCGTCGTCGACCGGGCGGCGGGCGGCGTCGCCGCCCAGATCGCCCGCGAACTCCGTGAGGCGGTACGGCGCGGGCGGCTGGCGGCCGGGGCCAGGCTGCCCGCCAGCCGCGAGCTGGCCAGGGATCTCGGGCTCTCCCGAGGGGTGGTGGTCGAGGCGTACGAGCAGCTCGTCGCCGAGGGCTTCCTCATCTCCCGGATCGGGGCGGGAACCACCGTGGCCCCGGCGGCGAGCCGCACCGCCGCCCCTCCCGCTCCCCCCGACGATCCCCTCCCGGCGCCGGAAAGGCCGACGCGCGCGGCGGGAGAGGACCGCGAGCCGTACCACGGGCGCCGCTCCACCGCGCCCGACCTGGGGGCGTTCCCCAGGGAGCGGTGGCTGGCCTCGATGAGGAGGACACTCGCCGCGCTGCCCGCGGAGGCCCTGGACTACGGCGATCCCGGCGGAGTTCAGGTGCTGCGCGAGGAGCTGGCCGCCTACCTCAGGAGGGTGAGGGCGGCCGATGTGAGCGCGGACAACCTGGTGATCGTGGGCGGGGTGGCCCAGGGGATCAGCCTCACGATCCAGGCGCTCGCGGGGAGGCTTCCCCGGACCAGGTCGCCCCACGACCTCGGCTGGTATGTCCGGCGGGCCGCGGGCCCCGTGCCGCCCCCCGGCCGGATCCGGCTCGCGGTCGAGGATCCGGCGGGGGGACGGCAGCTCCCGCTGCTGCGCGCCGCGGGCGCCGACCTGGCCGCCGTCCCCGTGGACGGCGAGGGCGTCGACGTCGGGACCCTGGCCGCGACCGGGGCGCGCGCGGTGCTGCTCACCCCCGCGCACCAGTACCCGACGGGGGTCGTGCTCTCGCCCCGCCGCCGCGCCGAACTGATCGAGTGGGCCGCCGCGACCGGCGCGGCGATCCTGGAGGACGACTACGACGCGGAGTTCCGCTTCGACCGCGACCCGGTGGGCTGCCTCCAGGGGCTCGCCGCCGACCGGGTGATCCTGATCGGGAGCGTCAGCAAGTCCCTCGCCCCCGGGCTCCGCCTGGGCTGGGTGGCCGCCCCGCCCGAGATCGCCGAGTCGCTGCGGCTGGCCCGTGGCGAGCTGGACCTGGGGTCGCCCGTCCTGGAGCAGTACGTCCTGGCCGACTTCGTCACGACCGGCGGCTACGACCGGCACCTGAGAAGGATGCGCCGGGAGTACCGCGCCCGCCGCGACGCCTTCGCGCTCGCCCTCGGCGAGCACCTTCCCGAGATCACCGTGCGGGGCGTCTCCGCCGGGCTCCACCTGTTCGCCGAGCTGCCGTACGGCTGGGACGAGGCGGCGACGGCGGAGACGGCCCGGGACCGCGGGCTCGCGGTCGAGCCGGTGGGCCCGATGCGGCACGCCGCGGGGCCGCCCGCGCTGGTGATGGGCTTCGCCCGCCTGCCCGTCCGCCGCGCCGACGCGACGATCCGCGCCCTCGCGGACGCCCTGCACCGCTGACGCGTTCCGCGAGACCCTTCCCACCTGCGAATACGTCCTCCGTGTGACATCCCGTACGGCCGGGGAGATCGTCCGTATGTCCTGACAAATTCTTGACGGCTTCTGACTCGTCGCTTAGAACTGGAGACCGGCCGCTTTCTTCTCCGGAGGCACGATGCGTGTTGGACTACTGGGACTCGGCAGGATCGGGGCGTTCCACGCCGCGACCCTGGCGGCGCATCCCGGGGTCGACGAGCTGGTGGTGAGCGACGCGGACGGCGGGCGGGCGGCGGAGGTGGCCGCCAGGCTGGGGGCCCGGGTGGGAGACGCGTTCGACAGCGACGCGGTGGTGGTCGCCACCCCCACGGCGACCCACGCCGAGCTGCTGACGCACGCCTGCGCCAAGGGGGTGCCGGTGTTCTGCGAGAAGCCGGTGGCGTCCGGCGTACGAGACACCCTGCGCGTGCTCGACGCGGTCAGGCGGAGCGGCACGCTCGTGCACATCGGCTTCCAGCGGCGCTTCGACGCCGGTTACGCCGCCGCGAGGAAGGCGCTGGCCGCCGGAGAGCTGGGCACGCTGCACCGGGTGCACCTGCTCACCGCCGACCCCCGGCCGCCCGACCCGGGGTACATCCCGATGTCGGGCGGGATCTACCGCGACTGCCACATCCACGACTTCGACATCCTGCGCTGGGTCACCGGCGGGGAGGCCGAGACCGTCTACGCGACCGGTTCCAACCGGGGCGAGGCGTTCTTCGCCGAGGCGGGGGACGTCGACACCAGCGCCGCGCTGCTCACGATGGACGACGGCACGCTCGTCACCCTTCAGGGTTCGCGCTACAACGGAGCCGGGTACGACGTGCGGATGGAGCTGGCGGGCACCCAGGGCACCTGGGCGGTCGGCCTCGACCCGCGCGTCCCGCTGACCAGCACCGAGGGTCTGCAGCCGCCGGGCGAGCCCTGGCCCGACTTCGCGGCCAGGTTCGAGCCCGCCTACGTCGCCGAGCTGGGCGCGTTTCTCGGCGCGGCGCGGGGGGAGACGGAAAGTCCCTGCACTGTCGAGGACGCCCTCGCGGCGCTCTACCTCGCCGAGGCCGCGGAGCTCTCCCGGCGCGAGGGGCGCCCGGTGCGCGTCACGGAGGTGATCGTGTGAGAAGAGGCGACCCGGTGGAAGAGTCGGGCTCCGCCGACGGAGGCACCCCGCTGAGAACGGCCGGAGCGCCCATCTCCTGGGGTGTCTGCGAGGTCCCCGGCTGGGGACGGCAGCTGGATCGTTCCCTGGTGCTCGCCGAGATGAGGGAGCTGGGCCTGACGGCCACCGAACTCGGCCCCGACGGGTTCCTGCCGCCCTCGCCGACGCGCTGCCGCGCCCTGCTCGCGGAGTACGGGCTGCGGGCAGTGGGCGGGTTCGTCCCCGTCGTCCTGCACGAGGCCGACCACGACCCGCTCCCGGTCGTCCGGGCCGCGATGCGCGCCTTCATGGACGGCGAGGTGGACGTGGTCGTGCTGGCCGCCTCCACCGGCGGCGAGGGTTACGACGCCAGGCCGGAGCTGGACGCCGCCGCCTGGAAGACCCTGATGGGCAACCTGCGCCGGATCCTCAAGAACGCCAAGGAGTTCGGCAGGACCGTCACCCTGCACCCGCACATCGGGACCGTGGTGGAAAGCCGCGAGGAGGTCCAGCGGGTGCTCGACGGCAGCCCGGTGCCGCTCTGCCTCGACACCGGCCACCTCCTCGCGGGCGGCACCGACCCCGCCGACCTGGTCTCCCGCGCCGCGGGGCGGATCGCGCACGTCCACCTCAAGGACGTGGACGCCGCGATGGCCGGGCGGGTCGGGGCGGGCGAGCTGACCTACACCCAGGCCGTGCGGGACGGCCTCTACCGCCCACTGGGCCGGGGTGACGTGGACGTCCCCGCCATCGTCGGCGGCCTGACGGCGGCCGGGTACGACGGCTGGTACGTCCTGGAGCAGGACATCGTGCTGGGTCCCGGCGCTCCCGATGGTCCTGGCGCTTCCGATGCTCCCGGTGCTTCCGGTGCTCTCGGTGCTCCCGGCGGTTCCGGCGGTTCCGGCGATCCGAAGGAGAACGTCCGCGAGAGCCTGGCGTACCTGGAGAGGCTCACCTCCGGGAGCGGCGGGGCGGCTCCCGGTGAGGGACGCGCATGATCGAGGTCCTGACCATGGGGCGGGCCGGGGTCGACATCTACCCGCTGCAGGTGGGGGTGTCGCTGCGCGAGGTCGAGACCTTCGGCAAGTATCTGGGCGGCAGTCCCACCAACGTGGCCGTGGCCGCCGCCCGGCTGGGCCACTTCAGCTCGGTGATCACCAGGACCGGGGACGACCCGTTCGGGCTCTTCGTGCACGACGCGCTGCGCGAGTACGGGGTCGACGACGGCTTCGTCACCCCGGTCGCGCACCTGCCCACCCCGGTGACGTTCTGCGAGATCCGGCCGCCGGACGACTTCCCCCTCTACTTCTACCGCTTCCCCAAGGCCCCCGACCTGGAGATCCTCCCCGAGGAGCTGGACCTGGAGGCCGTCGCGGGAGCGAGGCTCTTCTGGGCGACCGTCACCGGGCTGTCCCAGGAGCCCTCCAGGAGCGCGCACCTCACGGCCTGGCGGGCCAGGGGGCGCGTGCCGCACACCGTGCTGGACCTCGACTACCGCCCGATGTTCTGGTCCGGCGCGGAGGAGGCCCGCGAGCAGGTGCGCGAGGCCCTGCGCCACGTCACGGTGGCGGTGGGGAACCTGGACGAGGTCGAGGTGGCGACCGGCACCCGCGAGCCGTACGAGGCCGCCGGGGCGCTGCTGGAGGCGGGCGCCGAGCTCGCGATCGTGAAGCGGGGCCCGGAAGGGGTGCTCGGCATGACCGTGGCCGAGACGGTGGAGGTGCCGCCGGTGCCGGTGGAGGTGGTCAACGGCCTCGGCGCGGGAGACGCCTTCGGCGGCGCCCTCTGCCACGGTCTCCTCGAACGCTGGCCGCTGGAGGCCACGCTGCGGTTCGCCAACGCGGCCGGGGCCATCGTCGCCGGACGACTGGCCTGCGCCCCGGCCATGCCACGGCTCGACGAGGTGATGGACGTGCTCGGCGATGAGTGAGACGACCGGACCCCGCCTCGACCACAGGACGCTCACCGAGACGCGGGCGCGCTTCCCCGGGCGGATCGCGGAGGCGGCGGCGGCCCGGCGGCGAAGGAGCCTGCTGGAGGAGCGCGACCGGCTCCTGATCGTGGCCGCCGACCACACGGCCAGGGGCGTCGTCGGCGTCGGAAGCCGCCCCGGGGCGATGGAGAGCCGCGTCGAGTTGCTGGAACGACTGTGCGTGGCGCTGTCCAGACCCGGCGTGGACGGGCTGCTCGGCACCCCCGACATCGTCGAGGACCTCCTGCTCCTGGGCGCGCTGGAAGGCAAGATCGTGATCGGGTCGATGAACCGGGGCGGCCTGCACGGGTCGGCCTTCGAGTTCGACGACCGCTTCACCGCCTACGACACCCCCTCGATCGTCCGGACCCGCCTGGACGGCGGCAAGATGCTCTGCCGGATCGGCGTGGACGACCCCGCCACCGCCCGGACCCTGGAGGCGTGCGGCCGGGCCGTCACCGAGCTGGCCTCACACGACCTGGTCGCCATGATCGAGCCGTTCTGGTCCCGGAGGGTGGGCGGCGCTGTCACCCACGACCTGTCGCCCGAAGGGGTCATCCGGTCCATGCACGTCGCCCAGGCGCTCGGCGCGACCTCCGCGCGCACCTGGCTGAAGATCCCGGTCGTGGACGACATGGAACGGGTGACGCGGGCCACCACGCTGCCGACGCTGCTGCTGGGGGGCGACCCCGGCGGCGCGCCGGAGCTCACCTACGCGACCTGGCGCGAGGCGCTCCGGCTTCCCGGCGTGCGAGGCTTGGTGGTGGGCCGCGCGCTGCTGTATCCCTCCGACGACGACGTGGCCGCGGCCGTCGACACCGCCGCGGCGATGCTGGAGGTGCCATGAACGGGAGACCCGGCCGGAGCGGCATCGGCGGGGGCGGAAGCCCTGGCCGGGGCGGCGCCGGTGAGAGCGTCGACGGAAGCCTTGACCGTACCGGCGCCGGGGAGAGCGTGAACGCGAGCCTTGGCCCTGACGGCGTCGGTGAGGGCGTGGACGCGAGCCCTGGCAGGGGCGGCACCGGGGAGGAGCGACCATGACCTTCGTTCCGGCGGGAAGCACCGCGCGGGCGCCGTGGGCGCTGTCGATCACCCCGGAGGCGGCCGGGTGGACGTACGCGGGGCTTCGCGTGCTCTGCCTGTCCGGCGAGAGCGTGGAGTTCGACACCGGCGGCGAGGAGATGCTGGTCCTGCCGCTGTCGGGCGGGTGCGTGGTCGAGTGCGACGGGGTAAGGCTCACGCTGAACGGCAGGACCTCGGTCTTCCACGCGGTCACCGACTTCGCGTACCTGCCCGTCGGCACGACCGCGCGGATCACCGGGGAGGGCCGCTTCGCCCTTCCCGCCGCCCGCGCGACCCGGCGCCTCCCGGTGCGGTACGGCCCCGCGCACGCGGTCCCCGTCGAGGTGCGCGGGACGGGGCAGGCCAGCCGCCAGGTGAACAACTTCTGCGCTCCCGGCGCCTTCGACTGCGACAAACTCGTCGCGGTGGAGGTGCTCACCCCCGGCGGCAACTGGTCGTCGTACCCGCCGCACAAGCACGACACGGCCTCCGAGCGCGAGGCCGTGCTGGAGGAGATCTACTACTTCGAGGGCGGCCCCGGTTACCAGCGGGTGTACGGCACCCACGAGGTGCTGGCCGAGGTGGCGGGCGGCGACGTGGTGCTCGTCCCCAGCGGCTACCACGGCCCGTCGATGGCGGCCCCCGGCTACGACCTCTACTACCTGAACGTGCTGGCCGGGCCCGCGCCCGAACGGTCGATGGCCTTCTGCGACGACCCCCGGCACACCTGGATCCGCGCCTCGTGGGCGGAGCAGCCGATCGACCCGAGGGTTCCGATGACGAAGGCATTGTGAGGCGCGGCGATGAGACTCACCGTGGCACAGGCGCTCCTGCGGTTCCTCGCGAACCAGTGGTCGGAGCGCGACGGCGTGGAGCACCGGCTGGTGGCCGGATGCCTGGGCATCTTCGGCCACGGCAACGTCGCCGGGATCGGGCAGGCCCTGGCCGAGCGGGGCGCGGGAACGGACGGCGACCTCCCGTACTACCTGGCGCGCAACGAGCAGGCCATGGTGCACACCGCCGTCGGCTACGCGCGGGCCCGCAACCGGCTGTCCACCTTCGCCTGCACCAGCTCGATCGGCCCCGGCGCCACCAACATGGTCACCGGGGCGGCGCTGGCCACGATCAACCGGATCCCGGTGCTGCTGCTGCCCGGCGACGTCTTCGCCACCCGCGCCGCCGACCCGGTCCTGCAGCAGCTGGAGGATCCCCGCTTCCCCGACGTGACCGTCAACGACGCGCTGCGTCCCGTCTCCCGGTTCTTCGACAGGATCAACCGGCCCGAGCAGCTTCTCGCGGCCCTTCCGGCCGCGATGCGGGTGCTCGCCGACCCGGCCGAGACGGGCGCGGTCACCCTGGCGCTGCCGCAGGACGTGCAGGCGGAGGCGTACGACTGGCCCGAGGAGCTGTTCGCCCGCAGGGTGTGGCACGTGGCGCGGCCCGTTCCCGAACCCGCCGCGCTGGCGCGGGCGGTGGAGCTGGTCAGACGGTCGCGACGGCCGTTGATCATCGCGGGGGGCGGGGTGGTCTACAGCGAGGCGTGGGAGACGCTGGCCACCTTCGCCGCCGATCACGGCGTCCCGGTGGGGGAGACCCAGGCGGGCAAGGGGACGCTGCCGTACGACCACCCCTGCGCGGTCGGCGCGATCGGGCACACCGGCACCGCCGCCGCCAACGACCTGGCCCGTGACGCCGACCTGGTCATCGGGGTCGGCACCCGCTACACCGACTTCACCACCGCCTCCCGCACCCTGTTCGGCGAGGCCGCGTTCCTCAACGTCAACGTCGCGGCCTTCGACGCCGCCAAGCACTCCGGCGAGACGCTCGTCGCCGACGCCCGCGAGGCGCTGCGCGCCCTGGACCTCGGAAGCTGGAGCGCCGACCCCGGCTGGACCGCCAGGGCGACGCGCCTGACCCACGACTGGCAGGAGAAGGTCTCCCTGCTCACGATCGGGGAGGCGCTGACCCAGCCGGTGGTGCTCGGCATGGTCAACGAGGTGGCCCGGCCCTCGGACGTGGTGGTCAACGCGGCCGGGTCGATGCCCGGGGACCTGCACAAGTTGTGGCGCGCGAGCGACCCGAAGTCCTACCACGTCGAGTACGGCTACTCCTGCATGGGCTACGAGATCGCCGGAGGGCTCGGGGTGAAACTGGCCGCGCCGGAGCGCGAGGTGTTCGTGCTGGTCGGCGACGGGTCCTACCTGATGATGGCCCAGGAGATTGCCACCGCCGTGCAGGAGGGCGTCAAGCTCGTCGTGGTGCTGGTCGACAACCGGGGCTTCGCCTCCATCGGCGGCCTGTCGGAGTCGGTCGGGGCGGGACGCCTCGGCACCGCCTACCGGATGCGCGGGGCCGGGGGCGCGCTGGACGGCGCCCTCCTCCCTGTCGACCTCGCCGCCAACGCGGCCAGCCTGGGCGCCGGAGTGATCCGCGCCGACGGCCCCGAGTCGCTGCGGGTGGCGCTCACCAAGGCGCGGGAGGCCGTCGGCACCACCGTGGTGTATGTCGAGACGGTGCCCGGTCCCGGTCCCGAGACCACGGCCTGGTGGGACGTGCCGGTGGCGGAGGTGTCGGGGCTGCCGGAGGCGCGGCGGGCCCGTGCCGCCTACGAGCAGGCCAAGCGGGACCAGCGGCCCTACCTGTGAGACACCTCCGGGCCCTCCCGCGCGGCCACGGTCGTGCTCCACGGCTTTTCCGCGCGGCTACGGTCGCGCGGCGGGTTCCGGGTCCGGCTGGAAGCCCCTGGCGAGGAACACGATCAGGGCCACCAGGACGGCGGCGGGCACGAACGCCACCCGGACGCTCACCACGTCGTTGAGCGTCCCGACCACGGCGGCGCCGACGAGGAAGCCGACGTAGTTGAACAGGTTGACCCGCGCGATCGCGGTCTCCGCCCCGGCACCCAGACGGCCCGCGGCCGAGAACGACTGCGGGGCGATGACGGACAGGCCGACGCCGATCAGGCCGAACGACACGACGGCCACCACGACGCCGGGCGCGACGACGACCCCCAGCGTGCCCACCGCCGCGATCACCGCGCCCGCGCGGACCACCGGCGCCGGTCCGTACCTGCGGACGGCGAGGTCGCCGGGGACCCGTGCCAGGAGCATGGTCGCCTGGTAGACGAGGTAGGCGAACGGCACCAGCCAGCCACTCGCCGCCAGCGCCTTCTCCATGTAGACCGTGCCGTAGTTGGAGACCGCCGCGTCGCCGACGTACAGGAACGCCATCGCCAGGCAGAGCGGGATGATCGGCCGCCACGGCACCCGGGGCGCCACGCGCGCGGCCCGCTCGCCGGACCCCACATCGGCCCGCTCCTCGTCCCGTCCGTAGAGGCGGGGAAGCATGACCACCGAGACCACCGCGCCGATCAGCGCCGGGACGGAGAAGGACCAGCCCAGCTCCACGCCGAGCGCGCTGAAGGCGGAGTTGAACCCGGCGCCCAGCATCGAGCCGACGCTCCACACGGCGTGGAAGCCGGTCAGCACGCTCATGCCGTACCGGCGCTCGACCGCGACCGCCTGCATGTTCATCGCCGCGTCCACCGCGCCGAGAAACAGGCCGAACACCGCGCTGAGCGCGTACAGCCCGGCGAGCTGCTCGTTCCAGCCCGACAGGACCACGGCGGCACAGACGCCGACCTGGGAGATCCGCAGGACCGGGGCGCTGCCGTACCGGCCCGCCAGGAGCCCCGCGACGGCGCTGCCGACCCCGGCGATCACCGGCACGAGCAGCAGGACCAGGGTGAGGTCGCCATCACTGAGCCCGAACCTGTGCTGGAGGTCGATCACATGGGTGAGCAGGGTGGCGAGGCAGAGGCCCTGGACGAAGAACGCCGCCCAGGTCGCCACGCGCGCCTGCCTGTCACGTGGGGTCGGCATGACGACCTCCGGGGAACATGAGGGGGATTCAAGTTCCCGTCAGGGTAAAGGTGGGGTACCCGGGGGTCAATCACCGGTCACCTGCTGGTTTCATCGGCCTGGCCGGACGGGGCGTTCGAGGTCTTGGCCGGGTGGGACGGGGTCCTCGAAGCGGAGAGGGCCGGGATCGCCGGTGAGTCAGGCTCCGCTGGGCCGGTGGCATGGGTCGTCCGTCGGATGTCCGAGCTTCCGGGGCATGTCGGCGCTCTCGTGTCCCTGCCGGAGCCCCGGCAGGGATTATGGTCGAAGGGTGGAGAGTCCCCGTCCCCCCGCCGTCCGCCGTTACGACCCCGAGCCGAGCCCCGCCGACCTGAGGGCCGGAGACGTCGACCGTGAGAGAGTGGCCGCCGTGCTGGGCGACGCGCTCGCCGACGGGCGTCTCGACCACGAGGAGCACGACGAGCGCACCGAGGCCCTCTACCGCGCCCGCACGCTGGGAGAGCTGTCCGCGCTCACCGCCGACCTGCTCCCGCCCGAGGCGCAGCCGCTCCGCACCGATGTCCGCCCGGTGGCGGCGTTCTTCGGCTCCGAGGAGCGCTCGGGCCGCTGGGTCGTGCCGACCCGGTTCACGGCCACCGCGATCTGCGCCAACGTCACGCTCGACCTGCGTGACGCGCTCCTCCAGTCCAGCCACGTGACCCTGCACGTCACCGTGATGGGCGGCACGCTCACCCTGATCGTTCCCGAGGGGGTACGGATCGAGATGCCCGCGTCGGCGTTCATGGGGGGCAAGAAGAACCAGGTTCCCGCCTCGCCCGACGGACCGGTCATCGAGATCACCGGTCTCGTCACGCTCGGGAGCATCGTGGCCAAGTCTCCCAAGCGTCCCCGCCGCTCCTGGTTCCGGCGCTGACACCGTTCCCGGTCCGGCGGCCGGTGGCGTTTCCGTGCCGCCGTCGCTCTCTTGCGTCAGGAACCCTTCGCTGAGACCCCTTCTTCAGGAGCCTTCGCCGAGGGCCCTGTGCCGAGGGGCGCTCCTCGGCTGAGGGCGGCCCCGGCCCCGGCCCGACCCGGGCCCGGCGCCCGGCCCTCAGGTGGCGCTGTCGAAGTTGATCGCACTGTAGGCCCGCAGCTTCCAGAGCTGATGCTCGCTCTCGATCTTCCGTATCGTCCCGGAACGGCCGCGCATGACCAGGGAGTTGGTGATGGCCCTCCCCGCGCGGTAACGGACGCCCTGCATCAGCTCGCCGTCGGTGATCCCGGTGGCCGCGAAGAACACGTCGTCGGACCTGACCAGGTCGTCGGTGCTCAGCGTGGCGTCGAGGTCGAGGCCCGCGTCCAGCGCCCGGCGGCGTTCGGCGTCGTCCTGCGGCCAGAGCCTGCCCTGGATGACGCCGCCCAGGCACTTGAGCGCGCACGCGGCGATGATGCCCTCCGGGGTGCCGCCGATGCCGAGCATCAGGTCGACGCCCGTGCCCACCCGGGCCGCCATGATCGCACCGGCCACGTCGCCGTCGGTGATGAGCCTGATCCGGGCGCCGGTCTCCCGGATCTCCCGGATGATCTTTTCGTGGCGGGGACGGTCGAGGACGACCACGGTCACGTCCGAGGGGACGCCGCCCTTGGCGCGGGCCACCGCGGCGATGTTGTCGGCCACCGGCGCGTTGATGTCGACCGACGAGGCGGCCTCGGGGCCGGTGACCAGCTTGTCCATGTAGAAGACGGCCGACGGGTCGTACATCGAGCCGCGCTCGCTGACCGCGATCACCGAGATGCCGTTGGGCATGCCGAGCGCGGTGAGCCGGGTGCCGTCGATCGGGTCCACGGCCACGTCGCACGCCGCGCCGCTGCCATCACCAACGTGCTCGCCGTTGTAGAGCATCGGCGCGTTGTCCTTCTCACCCTCGCCGATCACCACCACGCCGCTCATGGACACCGTGTTGATCAACTGGCGCATGGCGTTCACCGCGGCGCCGTCGGCGCCGTTCTTGTCACCTCGTCCGACCCAGCGGGCACCGGCCATCGCGGCCGCCTCCGTGACCCGGACCAGTTCCAGAGCGAGGTTGCGATCGGGCGCGTGCTCTCCCGCGGCGAGGGCGTCGGGAACGGACGTCTCATCGGACATGGTGGGAAACCCCTCTCGTGGTCAATGCAACGATCGTAGTTGGCCCCCCTCTGACCGGTCGGCGGAGGATAATGTGCCCACCATGAGCAGCGACACGGAACGACTGGTGAAAGGCGTGGGTGCGCGGACCTCCGAGCGAGGGGCCGCCACACGCGTCGCGCTCCTGTCCGCCGCGAGGGAGATCTTCGTCACGAGCGGTTTCGCCGAAACCGGGGTCACCGACGTGGTCGCCCGCGCGGGAGCCAGTGTCGGAAGTCTTTACCACCATTTTTCCGGCAAAGCCGACCTCTACCTCACGCTTTTCGAGGAGTTCCAGACCCGTCAGGCTCAGCGGACCAAGCAGGCGGTCCAGGACGCCAGGGGGGAGGGTGAGGGCGACCCGATGCGGCTGTTCATCGCCGGGGCCCGCGCCTACCTGGAGGGCTGCCTGGCCGAGCGGGAGATCTCCGCGCTGTTCCTGCGCGGAGACGGGCCGCCGGGGTTCGAGGTCATCATGCGCGACCGGCTCCGGCAGTGGGCCAAGCGCAACGCCGCCCTGTTCGAGGGCGACGAGGGAGCACTGGTCGTGGTCCTCACCGGCGCGCTCGCCGCCGCGGTCTCCGAGGTCGCCCTGTCCGACGACGAGGACGCCTCCCGGGCCCTCGCCGAGGACGTGCTGACCATCATCGCCCAGATCCGCCGCCCCTGAGGACGGACCGCCCTCCCGAACGGATAGTGTCGACAGTCGTGCGAAGGTTCACTCAGGGCTTCTACGGCTATGTGGTCGCGATGGCGGTCTGTCTGGGCGCTGTCGGCCTGTTCCTGCTGGTCACTCCGCAGAGCAGGACCGAGCACATCCCCAGGGTCGACTACTCGATCGCCCTCGCCGACCTGCGCCGTACGGCACCCTTCCAGCTGTGGGCGCCCGAGCCCGTCGCCGCCGGGTGGGTCCCGAACAGCTCCAGGAACACGAACGCCAACGGCGTCACGACCTGGAGGCTCGGCTTCGCCACCGCCAAGCGCTTCCACGCGATGCTCGCCCAGAGCAACGAGAAGCCCGCGGCCGAGTTCGCCAACCGGCTCTCCAACACCTCCACGGTCACCGGCACCGTCCAGATCAACGGCGTGACCTGGGAGCAGCGCCTCCGCGAGGACAAGGACCAGCGTTCCCTCGTACGTTTCCTGCCGGACGTCACGATCGTCGTCACCGGCACCGCCCCGTGGGACGAGCTGTCCACCCTGGCCGGGTCCCTCAAACAGCAGCCGAGAAACACCTCCTGACGTCCGCCCCGCCGCGAAGGGCCCCTCGTTCGGGCTTTCTGGCGGGGTGCCGCTCTCTCGTACGCCGTTCCCGGCTTCGGATGGCGCCCGGTCGTACGGGGCACGCCCGCACCCGGCCTGTCCGCCCGGCGGCCGGGGTTTCCGCTCGCGGGACGGCGCCTGGGCCGGGGCCGCTCGGAAAGGTCAGAGCTCGGAAAGGTCAGAGCTTGGAAAGGTCAGAAGGGGGCGTCTCCGGCCGGGTCGGGGTGCCGCCGCTGTGTCATGGCCGCCGCGAGCTTCACCCTGGCCCCCTGGAGCCACTCCTCGCAGACCGCGGCCAGCTTCTCGCCGCGCTCCCAGAGCTCGATCGACTGTTCCAGCGTGAGCCCGCCCGCCTCAAGGCTGCGGACCACCTCGGTCAGCTCCTCGCGCGCCTGCTCGTACGACGGTGTCTTCTTATCGGCCACGCCCCCACCTTAGGTCGTGTCCCAAGGATCTTCAGCCCGTGACGCCCACCCGGCGCGGCTCCCGGCGCCGTCCCGGCACGGTCTCACCGGTGACGGCCACCTGACGACGCCTCACCGTCTGCGGGGTTGGCACGCTACCGCCCGTGGTCCGCCACCGGCGCAGCGCGCATCCGCGACGGCGTGATCCACGGCGAACCTCCCCGGCCGCTCCATCGGGGCGTACAGCTGGCACAATGCCCGGGTGAGCGTTCGTGAGGCGATCCCGGAGGACATCCCCGAGCTGGTGCGTCTCCGTGAGGTCCTGGCCGACCGGATGGCCCAGGACGGCAGTTACCCGATCGACGAAGCGTGGCAGGGGGCCTACGCGGAGAGCCTCGAAGAGCGGCTGGGCAGCTCCGACACGGCCGTCTACGTGGTGGACGCCCCCGGCGCGGGGCTGGCGGCCTGCGGGATCGGCCTCATCTTCCAGCGCTTTCCCGGCCCCTCCCTCCCCGACGGCCGCTACGGCTACGTCCAGGGCATGACCACCGACCCCCGGCACCGGCGCCGGGGGCACGGCCGGGCGATCATGGGGGCCCTCCTGGAGTGGTACCGAGGCAGCGGGGTCCACAGGGTCGACCTGCACGCGACCTCCGACGCCGAACCCCTCTACCGGGAGTTCGGCTTCGTCGACGACGGCTATCCCTCGCTCACGTGGCGGTCTCGCTCCTGACCGTCACCCGGTCGTCGGGGAAGCGCACCGTCAGCTCGTCACCGGGGGAGACCTCGCTCGCGAGCCGTACGACGTCGCCCGAGGGACGCTGCACGATCGCGTAGCCGCGCTCCAGCGTGGCGGCGGGAGACAGCGAGATCAGGCGGGCGCGCAGGTGCTCCAGCGAATCCTGGGCGCGGTCCAGGGAGGCGGTGAGGGAACGTCTCGCCCGGTCCCTGAGCTGCTCGGCCTGCTCGGCCCTGCGTTCGACCTCGCGCACCGGGTCGGCGAGAGCGGGCCGGGAGCGGGCCGCCGCCAGCCAGGCCGTCTCGCGGTCGAGCCAGCCGCCCGTCACCCTGCGGCCCCGGTCGCGGAGCTGGCGGATCAGCGTCATCTGCTCGCCGACGTCCGGCACGACCTTCTTCGCGGCGTCCGTCGGCGTGGACGCGCGCACGTCGGCGACCAGGTCGAGCAGCGGATTGTCCTGTTCGTGGCCGATCGCGCTGACCACGGGCGTGCGGCACGCCGCCACCGCCCGGACGAGGGCCTCGTCGGAGAAGGGCAGCAGATCCTCCATCGACCCACCGCCCCGCGCGACCACGATGACGTCGACCTCGCCGTCCGCGTCGAACTTGCGCAGCGCCTCGGTGACCTCGCCGACCGCGTACGGCCCCTGCACGGCCACCGGCTCGACCTTGAACCGCACGGCGGGCCAGCGGCGCCGAGAGTTCTCCAGCACGTCGCGTTCGGCGGCCGAGTCACGACCGCAGATCAGCCCGACCGTGCCCGGCAGGAACGGCAGCCGCCGCTTCCTGTCGACACCGAAGAGCCCCTCGGACGCGAGCACCTGGCGCAGCCGCTCCAGCCGCGCCAGCAACTCGCCGACCCCGACCGGCCGCAACTCCAGCGCGGTGAACGCGAAGGAACCCTTGTTGACCCAGAAGTCGGGCTTCAGATGGGCCACGATCCTGGCGCCGTCGACCGGCCGGGGGAGGGTCGCCTCGTACACGCCGCGCGGGCAGGTGACCCGGGCCGACACGTTGGCCACCGGGTCGCGCAACGTCAGGAACACCGTGCCGCCACGGGCGGTCAACTCGGTGATCTGCCCCTCGACCCAGACGGTGCCGAGCTTGCCGATCCAGCCGCCGACCATCTGCAACACCGTGCGAACCGGGAGAGGCTGCTCAGGAGTGGTCTTCGAGCTCATGGCCGGGAGCCTACGCGCCGGGCGTGACTATTCCGCGCCCTCCAGCTTGGCCAGGCGGTTCTCGTACATCCGCACGACGACCTCACGGTCGGAGGTGGCCCGCTCGTAGGCGATCAGCTCCTGGATCTGCGCGGCGGTCCTGCCGCGCATCCGCGCCCGCAGGGACGCGACCGTCAGCCCCGCGTAGCCCGGCAGGGGCTCGGCGGGCGTGGCGGTCGTCGCCGTGGTGGTCGTCACGGTGGAGGGCTCGGCCGCCGTGGTGGTCGTCGCGGTGGCCGTCTCCGGGGAGGGCCCGGCCGCGTCGGCCGCCTCGGGTGCCGCGACCCTGGTCTTCGTCACCTCGACCACCGCGGCGTCCGCGGTCTCGGGCTTCGCGGTGTCGACCTTGGTGACCTCGACCTTCACCGCCGCGGGAGCCTCGGCCTCCGTCGTGGTGCTCGTCAGGGTGTCGCTTTCCGCGTTCCCGGTGTTCCCGGCCGTGGCCTCCGCCGGGGCGGCCTTGGTGGTCTTGCGGGTCCTGGTCGCCCTGGCCTTCGGGGTGGCCTTGGCCGCCTCGGGGGCGACGGCCTCCGACTCCGCGGCCTCGGTGACCGGAGTCTTGGCCTTGGCCCGGGTGGCCCTGGGCTTCCTGGCGGGGGCCTCGGCGACCGCGCTCGCCTCCGCGGCCTGGGGCTCCGCGACGGGAGCCTTGGCCTTGGCGGCCCTCGGCTTCCTGGCGGCGGGGGCCTTGACCTCGGCGACCTCGGTCGCGGGAACCTCGACCGGGGCGGCCTCGGCGGCCGTGGCCTCCGGGGTGGCGCTCTTGGCGGCCTCGGGCTCCACGGGTTCGGCGGCCGGAACGTCGCTGGCGGAGGTGTCCGTGACCTTGGTCTTGGCCTCGGCAGGCTCGGCGGTCTCGACGGCGGGCGGGGTTTCCTTGGTGACCGGGGTTTCCGTGGCCTTGACCTCGGCGGTGGCCGGGGCCTCGGCGGGCTTCGCCGTGGCGGTCCCGGACTCCGTGGCGGCGGGTGCCTCGGTGGTTCCGGCGACGGCCTCGGAAGCCTTGACCTCGGGAGCCTTGGCCTCGGGAGTGGAGGGCGCCTCGGTGTCGGGCTTGGTAGGGCTGAAGATGACCGGCTCAGGAGTGGTCCTGGCCCCGTTGCTCTCGGCGGCGGGCCTGCTCGCGGTCTGCCCCGGGCGCGGTGCGAAGATGACGGGTTCGCGGCGGGTGGGCTTCCCCGCCTGGTCCGTGGTCTCCTCGCCGGTCTTCGCGGTCTGGTCGGCGGTCGTCCCGACGGGCTCGTCGGTGGCCTCGCCCTGGCCGGAGGTGCCCTTGAGCCTGCTCCGGACGCGGTCGCCGAGGAGCAGAGCCTGGCCGACCCCGCTCAGCGCGCTCTGCAGCATGTGCAGCGGCAGGTCTTTTGCCTTTTGTGTGACATTGCGAATCATGTCGGGGACTGACATATCGTCTCCCTGGGAGGTCTGTATCGAGAAGGCTAGTGTGGCAAGACTTGTGCCGCATGAGCTTGTGGGACGTGTGGGCTGTCTCGCGGGCGTGTCCACGTAGCATAAGAGCATGACTTCAGACACCCCCGCGACTCGACGCGTGCTAGTGGCGAAGCCCCGTGGTTACTGCGCGGGGGTTGATCGTGCGGTCCAGGCCGTGGAGAAGGCGTTGGAGCAGTACGGTGCTCCGATCTACGTACGCAAGCAGATCGTCCACAACACCCACGTGGTCAGGACGCTGGAGCAGCGCGGAGCGATCTTCGTCGAGGAGACCGAGCAGGTGCCCGAGGGCGCCATCGTCGTCTTCTCCGCCCACGGCGTCTCCCCGGCGGTCCACCAGGAGGCCGCCCGGCGCAGCCTCAAGACGATCGACGCCACCTGCCCCCTGGTGACCAAGGTGCACAACGAGGCCAAGCGCTTCGCCTCCCAGGACTACGACATCCTCCTCATCGGCCACGAGGGTCACGAGGAGGTGGAGGGCACCGCGGGCGAGGCGCCCGACCACGTCCAGCTCGTCGACGGCCTGCACTCGGTCGACACCGTGCGGGTCAAGGACCCCGAGCGGCTCGTCTGGCTGTCGCAGACCACGCTCTCGGTGGACGAGACGACCGAGACGGTCTCCCGGCTCAAGGAGCGCTTCCCCAGCCTGATCGACCCCCCGAGCGACGACATCTGCTACGCCACCCAGAACCGCCAGGTCGCGGTCAAGGAGATCGCCGCCCAGGCCCAGCTGGTCATCGTCGTCGGCTCCGAGAACTCCTCCAACTCCAAGCGGCTGGTCGAGGTCGCCCTCGATCACGGGGCCGATGCCTCCTACCTGGTCGACGACGCCTCGCTCATCGACGACGCCTGGTTCGACGGCGTCACCACGGTCGGCGTGACGAGCGGCGCCTCGGTGCCCGAGGAGCTCGTCGCCGAGGTCCTGGCCCGCCTCGCGCGCAACGGTTTCGCGGACGTCGAAGAGGTCGAGTCCGTCCACGAGAGCGTGCGCTTCGCCCTCCCGCACGAGCTGCGCAAGGACCTGCGCGCCACGGTCTGATCACGCCGCTCCGGCCGACAGTTCTCCCCGGCAGGCCCCGTCACCCGAAGGCCCCCTTTTAAGGAGGCCTTCGTGAGTTCAGGGCCTGTGAGTCAGGGGCCTTCGAGAAGTTCCGCCGTCGCCCGTACGGGCATCGGTGCCGTCGCGCGGCCCGGCACGGATGCCCCGCGGGCCACCACGGCCCGCCGTCGCCGTGTGAGAAACCACCCGCGCGAAGCCCCGTGCCGGGCCGTCACTGCCCTTCGCGCGGGGTGCCGTACACCTTGGGCTCGAAGTATCCCTCGGGCTCGGGGGCGAAGGCCGTGCCGCCGCTGCCGTCCCCGCCGCTCCTGGGCCGGGGCACCGAGGCCTTGGACGCCCTGAGCTCCTCGCGCAGCTCGCGGACGCAGCGGGTCAGGCCACGGCGCCAGGCGATGACCAGCACCAGGAACGAGCCGCCGAACAGCCATGGGGCCCCCTGCGACAGCGCGGTGTACATGCCCAGGCCGAAGGCCTGCACGGGCGTGGCCGCGAACAGGGACCGGACCGCCTCGATGAACGCTGTGGTCACGAAGAAGACCAGGGGCGGGGACACCACCAGCGACAGCAGGTCCCGGCGGTTCACGAGCGACGCGGCGGCCACGCAACCGGCCACGAACGCCACCCCGGTCAGCGCCGTCACTCCCAGCAGCGCCTGCAGCACGCTGCCCACCAGCGTGGACGCCAGCACGAAGGCCAGCGCGCCCCGGACGGTCAGCCGGATGCCCGCGGTCCGGTCAAGCTCACTCATGCGATTACCCCGCCGACCGGCTGCACGCCGCCTCGCTCTTCCACCACTCGCCCCCTTGACCCTGCCCCTCGCGGACCCCGCGGGCCCTCGCGAGGCCCCGCGCCGTCGATCCCGCCGTCTCCAGTGTCCGGCCGCCGGAGCCTTCGGGGAACAGTTTTCAGGGCAGGTCGTTGGCCAACCTACCGTTCAAGCGGGATACGAGAGGCGAGCTTGGCTCCTCTTGCGCGAGTAGTTCCGGTGAGGTCAGGGCGCGCGGCAGGTCCTCGACCGCCTGCGGGGTGTCCAGATCTGTCTCGACCAGTCCCAGATCGTTCAGCTTGCGGGCGCTCACCAGCACCCGGGTCTCCAGCGAGCCGACCGTCCTGTTGTACGACTCCACGGCCCGGCTCAGCGAGCGGCCCAGGGCGTCGACGTTGCGTCCCATGCTGCTCAGCCGCTCGTACAGCTCCTTGCCGACCTCGAAGATCGCCCGCGCGTTCTCGCCCAGCGCGGCCTGCTGCCAGGCGTACTGCGCGGTGCGGAGCATGGTGATCAGCGTGGTCGGCGTGGCGATGTGGACCCGGCGCCGCATGGCGTACTCCAGCAGGGCGGGGTCGCGTTCCAGCGCTGGGGCGAGGAACGCCTCGCCGGGGATAAACAGGACCATGAACTCCGGCGCCGGGCTGAACGCCTGCCAGTAGGGCTTCGAGGCGAGCCGGTCGACGTGGTCGCGCACGTGCCGGGTGTGGGCGTCGAGCCGGGCCGACTGGTGGTCGGGGTCGGCCGACTCGGCGGCCTCCAGGTAGGCGGCGAGGGAGACCTTGGAGTCGACCACGATGTTCTTGCCACCGGCCAGCCGCACGATCATGTCGGGGCGCAGGACGCCGTCCGGCGTGGTGACGCTCACCTGCTCGTCGAAGTCGCAGAACCGCTGCATCCCGGCGATCTCGGCGACCCTGCGGAGCTGGAGCTCTCCCCAGCGGCCCCTGGCCTCGGGCCGCTGCAGGGCCCGTACCAGCGAGTTCGTCTGGGCGCGGAGCTGCTCGTTGCTCTCGCGGACGACGTCGATGTGCTTGGCCAGCTCGGCGTGGGCGGCCCGCTGGCCCGTCTGGGTGTCGCGCAGCTGCGTCTCGACGCGGGCGAGGGTGTCCTTCAGCGGTTCGATCAGGTGCTCGACGGCCTGCTTGCGCTGCTCCAGCTCACCGGCGGCCTCGGCCCGGTTGGCGGCCAGTCTCGTCTCCGCCAGCTCCAGGAACCGCAGGTTGTTGACGTCGAGCGCCCGGCTCGACAGGGCCTGGAAGCGTTCGGAGAGCTGCCCCTCGATGTAGACGACCTTCTCTTCGGCGATCTTCGCGCGGGCCTCGGCGTCGGCCAGGCGCGCCATGACGTCCGCGGCTCCCGAGGTGGCACGCGCCCGGCCCAGCAGGAACCCGATCGCGAGTCCCGCGGCGAGGCCCACCGCGAGCTGGAAGGAGAGAGCCATGACATCCACCCCGGCATGATTCCAGGCCCGGCCACTCCTGGCGCGCCGACACGCCTCCGCACCGGAACGAGCTCCGTTCGCATCTGTGACCCGCCCGCGGCGGGTAGCAGTGGGTCATTCCGCGTAAACTCGGCTCACGTGAGCCTGAGCATCGGCATCGTCGGATTGCCCAACGTCGGCAAGTCAACGCTTTTCAACGCGCTGACGAAGACCGCCAACGCCCTGGCGGCGAACTATCCGTTCGCCACCATCGAGCCCAACGTGGGCATCGTCGGCGTTCCCGACCCGCGTCTTGAGAAGCTGGCCGAGATCTTCGGGTCCGCCAAGATCCTGCCGGCGAAGGTCGAGTTCGTCGACATCGCCGGTCTGGTCCGCGGCGCCTCGGAGGGACAGGGGCGAGGCAACCAGTTCCTCGCCAACATCCGTGACACCGACGCGATCTGCCAGGTCATCCGGGTCTTCAACGACCCCGACGTGACCCACGTGGACGGCGACGTCGCCCCCGGCCGTGACATCGAGACGATCAACACCGAGCTGATCCTCGCCGACCTGCAGACCCTGGAGAAGGCGATTCCCCGCCTCCAGAAGGAGGCCAGGACCAACAAGGACCGCAAGGCCGCGCTCGACGCGGCGGAGGCGGCGTTCAAGCTCCTCGACGGCGGCACCACCCTGTACGCCGGGGCCAAGGGCGCGGGCATCGACCCGAAGGAGCTGCGCGAGCTGCACCTGCTGACGGCGAAGCCGTTCCTGTACGTCTTCAACCTCGACGCCGACGAGCTGGTGGACGAGAAGCTCCGGGCCCAGCTGTCGGCGCTCGTCGCACCGGCCGAGGCCGTCTTCCTCGACGCGAAGATCGAGTCCGAGCTCGTCGAGCTCGACGACACCGAGGCGCTGGAGCTCCTGCAGTCCGTCGGCCAGGAGGAGTCGGGCCTGACCCAGCTGGCCAGGGTCGGCTTCGAGACCCTGGGCCTGCAGACGTACCTGACCGCCGGTCCCAAGGAGACCAGGGCCTGGACGATCCGCAAGGGCGCCACCGCTCCCGAGGCGGCCGGGGTCATCCACACCGACTTCCAGCGCGGCTTCATCAAGGCCGAGATCGTCTCCTTCGACGAGCTCCTGGAGACCGGCTCCATCGCCTCCGCCCGCCAGGCGGGCAAGGCCCGCATCGAGGGCAAGGACTACGTCATGCGCGACGGCGACGTGGTGGAGTTCCGCTTCAACGTGTAGCGCGTTGCGAGCGTCGGGGAGGTGAGGACGCGGTGACGGCACTCACCATCGGCGCCTGCCTGTCCCTCTCCGGCAAGCATGCCCGCTTCGGCACGCAGGCCCGTCTCGGCTTGGAGATCTGGCACGCCGCGAACAGCGCGCCGGACCTGGTGATCCAGGACGACCGGAGTGACCCGGCGGTCCTGCGGGCGTCGCTCCGCGGGCTGTCGGACCGCTGCGACCTCCTGCTCGGCCCGTACTCGACCCGGCTGATGCGCGGGGCCGGTGACGTCGCCGCCGGACTCGGCCGCCTGATCTGGAACCACGGCGGATCAGGTGACGACGTCGAGGCGGCCCACCCCGGGCACGTCGTCTCGGTCCTGACGCCTGCCGGCCGATACGCGGAGCCGTTCCTGCGGCATCTGGCCGGCACCGGGGCACTCCCCGTACGGATCGTCTGTGGCAGGGGCGGTTTCGGCCGGCAGGTGGCCGCCGGTGCCGAGACGATCGCGCGTTCCCTCGGCATCGACACGGTCCGGCTCGGCCCCGGGGACGATCTGCCGCGAACGGCCGGGGGCGCTTGGGCTCTCCTCTGCGCCGGCGCCTTCGAAGAGGACGTCGAGACGGTCAAGCGAGCCAGATCACTGCCCGCACCACCACGGGTGGTGTGCGCGGTGGCGGCGGGCGTCCGCGAGTTCGGTGAGGCGATCGACGACCCCTATGGCGTCTACGGGGTCGGACAGTGGTTCCCCGGCACCGCGGACTCGGCCGAAGTGGGCATCGGCGAACCCGACTTCCTCGCCGCCTACCGAGACCGCGCCGGGACGCTCCCTGACTATCCAGCCGTTCAGGCGGTGGCCGCCGCGATCATCGCGACCCACTGCGCGACGGCGGCCGGCGACACGGGACGCGACGCCCTGTGGTCGGCCGCCGCGTCGTTGGAGACGACCACGTTGTTCGGCGCCTTCAAGATCGACCCCCGCACCGGTACGCAACTCGGCCATCGACCGGCGCTCATCAGGTGGGAGTCCGACGGGCCTGTGGCGGCCTGAGGCTCGACGGTGGCTGGTCACCACCTGTCCCGCCTTGCCCGTGGTACGCGCTTCGCGTGGAGCGCGGCGTACGCCCGGGAAGACTGATTTGGCGCTGTTCCATAGTCAAAGGGATCACCGTGGCCGAGTCGGAGATCGCCACGGACGCCATGACTCCGCTGGTCGCGGCTGTGATCGTTGCCGGGTGGGAAGAAAGTCCATTTCAAGGAGTTGTGACCCTGGGTGACGTATTTAGTGTTAAATGCGCAGGTCGCGACAGTCCGGGGGCCGTCTAGTTAGCAATGGGTGGCGTTTGAGTAATCGGCCCATGCGCTGGCCAGGGGTAATACGCCTTTCGCCGGGCGTCGTCGGCATCGGCGGCCTCGCCGGGGTTCCAGACCGGGTTTGCTCAGTCATCACGATGCCTGCAGCATAGGCGTGGCTTTCCTGGAACAATCGGCTGGGCGGCTAGAGTAAGTGCGTCACCATGGCCAACGGGATCGGCGGCAATACGAGACCGCACCGGCCGAGGATTGACGCGAGCGGAGGCGTGATGGCTCGAAGGTCGACGGTCCAGCGTGATCCCCGGATCGCTGGCGACCCTGAGCTGTCGTCATACCCGGACTTTCCCGACGATTCCGACCTCGATCGCGCTCCGGCGCGCGGGCGGGGCGCGTCGCGCGGACGCTGGTCCGGCGGGGGTGGCCGCTGGCTGGTGTGGACCGGCCGCGCCGTGCTCTGGGCGCTCATCGTCGTCATCGTCGTGAACGGGGTCCGCGCGCCCTTCGAGCGCTTCACCCAGCAGAACGCCCCCTCCGGCGCGGCGCCCGTCGCGGGGAGCGGATTCCCCACGGTCCAGGCCTCCGCCTTCGCGGCCCAGTTCGCCGAGGTCTACCTCAACTTCGACGGCGCCCGCCTCGCGGAGCGGGAGTCGAGACTCGCCCCCTACCTGCCCGAGGGCGCCGAGGCGCAGTTCGGCTGGGACGGTTTCGGCAGGATGAGCGCTGGAGCGGTGCAACCGTACGGGATCGAGGTCGTCGACGCAGACAACGCCGTCGTCACCGTCGCCTACCAGTCGGAGAACCGCCGCCAGCTCCTGTCGGTGCCCGTCTACCACGACTACGCCGCGAAGAGGTTCGTCGTCGCCGGGCGTCCGGGCATCCTGCCCGCGCCCAGGGCGGCCGACCTGCCGCCCAAGGCCGCGCCCGAGCGCGACCGCGCCGCGGAGCAGGAGCTGCGCACCACGCTGGAAGACTTCTTCAGGGCGTACGCGGGTGACACCACCTCGCTGCAGCAGTACGCCGATGCCGGGGTCACCTTGCAGGGGTTCGGAGGCGCGTTCACCTTCCTGCAGCTCAAGGACCTCGCCGTGCCCCTCGGCGGGGGGAACACCCGCGAGGTGACCGCGACGGTCTCGTGGGGAGTGCCGTCGAAGGCGACGCCGTCCACCGATCCGGAACCCGCCGATCCCGGCCAGGCGGGGGGCAAGCTGGAACAGTCCTACTTGCTCACCATGGTCAAACAAGGCGACAAATGGTTCGTCAAGGACATCCGCGGCGCACACCGATCTGTGGCGGGGTAACGCATGATCGAATGGTGCCGGTCCACGGTGAGCAGACCCCCCCTGATCGACGAGCCGTCGGTCCGGGTTCCCGCGCCTACGCGCCGTGGACCCGTCGCCGCCCGGCGGGCACGATCGTGAGTACGGAGGACAAGAAGTGATTCTCAAGACCATGCTGTTGAGCGCGATAGAGCTCACTCAGCCCACAGCTCCTCCGGCGGGCGTCAACACCGAGGGCCTGGCCGACTTCCTCCGCAGCTTCTTCGCGCCGCTCTTCCTGGTCATCGTCTCGGTGGTGGCCCTCTTCTTCCTCTTCACCCGTGAGATCACCAGGTTCGTCCAGTTCATCATCCTGGCGATCGCCATCGGCGTGATCTTCTACGTTCCGAACATCATCGAGGTGACTGCCAAGGCGATCGCGGGCGCGCTGGGCATCTCGGGGGGTTGAGACCGGCTTCGAACGGTCAAACAAGGAGAGGCGGAGAGGAGGATCACGTGGATCTGCCCACGTACACCAATATCTGGAGGATCGAGAAGCGGCTCTACAAGCTGTACGACCTACGGCTGCCGATGCCGCTCCCGATCGTCTGGATCGGTGGGTTCGTGGGAGTGCTGGCCCCGTGGTCGCTGCTGCTCTACCTGCTCGGTCTGCCCTTCGCCGCCCCCTGGCACGTGCTCTACCTGGTGCCGCCCGGTGTCGTCACCTGGCTCTCCACCCGGCCGGTGATCGAGAGCAAGAGGCTCACCGAGCTGCTTCAGTCGCAGATGCGCTACGTGGGAGAGCCGCGCACCTGGTGCCGGATGGCACCCCTCTCCGAGCCCGCCGAGGTCACGCTGAACGGCCGGATCTGGCGGGCCGCGCCGCAGTACGCGGCCGTCCGGGTCAAGGCGTCGCGCAGGGCCAGGCACGCCCAGGCCAAACGATCCGCCGCCCGCTCGCGCGAGGTGCGTCCCGCCGTTGCCGCCGCGGCGGCGGCAGCCGCGACCGCTCCCGTGGCCCGCGAGCGCGTCGCCTGGGCCGAGGTCCACGCCCCTCGTCAGGGCGTCGCCCCAGCGCTCGGCCACGCCCCGGCCGTCGAGACCTCTCGGTCCGTCGAGGCACCCTGGGCCGTCGAGGCGCCCCCGGTCACCGTCCCCGCCGTTCTTCCCGTGTCCTCCGTGTCCTCCGTGTCCTCCGTGCCCTCTGGGCCCCCGGTGTCCCTGGCGCCCTCCGCGCCCCTGCCCGTCGTGACCCCGGTGGCCGAGCCCGTAGCGTTCGCCGAGCCGGTCGCGTTCGCCGAGGCCGCGGGGTCCGCGCCGGGTACGCCGGTCCCGGGCCCTGCCTCGCGACCGCCCGCCGACCGTTCCCCCGGACGGGCGGAGGTTCGGGCCGATCGCGCTCCGGCGACCGGATCCGCCGCTACGGGGAGCGCGGACGATTCGAGGGACGAGGCCCCCGCGGCGTCGTCCGGCGCGACCGCGACTCCGCCCGCTCCCATCGGCGCCGAGGCGCTGCGGCGCCTGCGCAGGCTCGCGGCCTCCGCCGAGGCCCAGCGCGCCGCCGCGGCCCCGGCCGTACCGGACGCGCCTCCCGTACGAGAGGCGCCGCCCGCGCCGGTCGCGCCCCCCGGGGTGATCGCGCCCGCCGCGTCCTCCGAGACCGTCGCCCCCACCGCGAAGCCTCCCGGCCGGTCGCGGCCCGAGACCCCGGCCGTGCCGACGACGCCCTCGGCCCCCGAGGCGCCGCGGGTGGAGACACCCGCCCCGGCCCGTGCGGTGCCCGCCGAGAGGCCGCCCGCCGTGCCCGACCCGGCCCAGAAGAGACCGGCTGTCGTGCCCGACCCGGCCCAGAAGCCCGCCGTCCCGGCCGCTCCCTCCTTCGTGCCGAGGTTCGTCGGACCGGCGCCGATCGGGCACCGTGCCACGGAGGCGGCCGAGCTCCCGCAGAACAGACAGGACAGGCTGGAGACACCGGACGAGGAGAGCGCGCGGCGCCAGCACCGCAAGGGGCAGCCCGCGCCGATCGGACGGCCGGTCGACAGGTCGCAGGCGTGGCCGCCGGAGAGGCCCGCGGGCGCGCAGGGCGGTCCCGTCGGTCAAGCGGGCGCCGGTGCCCAGGGAGGCGGCATGTCGATCCGCGCGGTCCCGTCGGGATCGGCCACGGCGGATCCGGTCACCCCGGCGGTGCCGGTGGCCGGTTCCTCGCGCGGTGAGGCAGAGACCAGGGTCCGCCGGGTGGAGTCGGTGGTCGGCCGCGACTCCTCGGGCGGCTGGCGGCGGCTGGCCCAGGTGGTGATCGGACCCGGCGGCGGTGGCCGTACGGACGGCTCGGAGATCGACGAGGCGCGGGCCAGGGCGGTGTTCAGCGGCAGTCGCCGGGTGGTGGTCCTGGGATGCACCGGCGGCGCCGGGCAGACCACGACCGCGCTCATGCTCGGCCACACCCTCGCCCGCTACCGCGAGGACCGGATCCTCGCGGTCGACGCGAGCACCGGCTCCCACGCCCTGTCCAGCCGGATCCAGGGCGAGTCGCCCGAGACCCTGACCTCCCTGCTCTCCGGGCTCGACAACGTCCAGGGATACCTCGGCATGCGCGCGTACACCAGCCGCTGCGCCTCGGGGCTGGAGGTCCTCGCCGGAGACAGCGACGCCGGTGCCGAGCAGCGCCTGTCCGACCGCACGCTCTTCTCCGACCGGCGGCTCGGCCAGACGATGGACACGCTCGACCGGCACTACAAGATGATCGTCATGGACCCGGCGGCGGCTCTGGCCGCGCGGGTCCTCCCCTACGCCGACCAGCTCGTCCTCGTCGTCCCGGCCAGCGAGGACGGGCCGGACGCGGTGGCCATGACCTACGAGTGGCTCGACGGGCACGGCTGTGCCGACCTGCGCCATCGGGCGGTCATGGTGGTCAACGGGGTGAGCCGTCGCAGCATGGCCGACGTGGAGCAGGCGGAGGCGGTCGCGCGGGGCAGGTGCCGGGCGATCGTCCGGGTTCCCTGGGAGGACGCGCTGGCCCCCGGCAGGGCCGATCGGGTGGAGCCGTCCCACCTGAGGGCATCGGGCCGCCGGGCGTACCTCGCCCTGGCCGGTGTCGTCGTGGCGGGCTTCGGAACGGTTCAGGCGGGTCGACCCAGCGAGGAGGAGTTAGCCCAGTGATCCCCCGGGCGCGAGGAGATGTGGTGAGCGGGCGAGACGAGGTGCAGGTGGTGATCGGGCAGGCCGGGGTCCGGGCGAGCGGGTCGCACCGGGCGCGGGTTGACGGGTCGTACGAGGTTCGGGTGAGCGGGCCGGGCCGGGTCGGTGCGGTGCGTCTTGAGCGGGTTCGCGAGGGTGGACCGGTCGAGGTTCGGGTGGGCGGGCTGGACCGTGGCGGGCTGGATCGGGTTGGTCTGGTGCGTCTTGAGCGGGTTCGCGAGGGTGGACCGGTCGAGGTTCGGGTGGGCGGGTGTCACGGGATCCGGCCCGGCGAGGGGTCCGGAGACCGTGGGAACGGGGCCGGGCGAGCGATGGTGGTTCCGGCGGTGGCCGGGATGTCGGCGGCCTCAGCTTCGGTCTCGGTCCCGGCCTCAGCTTTGGTCCCGGCTTCGGTCCCGGTCCCGGTCTCGGGAGGGGAAGGGCCGTGAGCCGTGCCTCCCGGGCGCGCAGCCGCCTGGCCGTCCGATACTTCGACGATCGGATCCTGCTCACCGAATCGTCGGTCTGGGCCTACTTCAGGCTTCCCACCGTGAGCTACGAGTTCATCACCCCCGAGGAGCGGGAGGCGCTGGCCACCAACATCACGATCGCGCTGGCCGCCATCCGCATGCCCGACGCCGAGGTCCACCTGCGCGTGGCGCACCGCACCTACCCCGCCGCCGAGTGGGCGATGGCGCTGAACGCCACCTCCGACGAGGGGCCGGGCTGGCGCGACTACCTGGAGGACATGTACCGCCACGTCTGGGCGAAGGACTTCTGGACCAAGGAGGTCTACCTCGGCGTACGGCTCGGCACGCGCGGTCGGCAGCTGGGCACCGGCGTCCTCTCGCAGCTCTTCGGCTTCTACCAGCGCAGCGAGAAGGCCCTGGGCATCGAGGACGACCACGTCCCCAAGGCGGAGATCGCCAAGTGGTCCGAGCAGGCGGAGCGTCTGGGCAGGGCGCTGTCGGCCAGCGCGCTGTACGCCAGGCACGCCACCTCCGTCGAGCTCGCCTGGCTGTTCCAGCACGCCACGACCGGGTCCCTCGGCGACCCCCCGGCCTCGGCCAGCCCCAAGCGCCGGTGGGGGCAGGGGGAGATCGAGTCCCTCGTCGAGGGGCAGATCCACAACGGCAGGGCGCTGCTGCGGATCGAGCAGCCGCAGGGAGACTCCTACGTGGCGCACATGTCCTTCGCCCGCTTCCCCGACCTCATGCCCTTCCCCGACGGCGAGCCCTGGATGCACTTCGCCGACCAGCTGCCCTTCCCCGTGGAGATCAGTTCGAGGATGCGGCTCATCCCGCCCGTCAAGGCGAGCAAGGACGTGGCGCGCAAGCTCGCCCACGCCCGCGACATGGACATCCACATCCGCGAGGCGGGCGCGGAGGCGCCGCTGGCCCTGGCCGAGCAGATCGACGCGGCCAGGATGCTGGAGCACGGCATCACCAAGGAGCGCCTGCCGTTCGTGTACGGCTGGCACCGCCTGATCGTGTCGGCCCCGACCGAGGAGATCTGCGTGCAGCGGGTCGAGGCGGTCGTGGAGCACTACCGCGACATGGGCATCGACATCGTCAACTCCACCGGCGACCAGTTCTCGCTGTTCTGCGAGACGCTGCCGGGGGAGCGGGTCCGGGTCAACGCCTACGCGCAGCGTCAGCCGCTGCGCACCATCGCGGGCGGCATGGCCACCGCCACCGTCGACCTGGGCGACCGGACGGACGAGAGCGGCTCGGGCTGGATGGGCCCGTACGTCGGGGAGACCCTGGGCCGGGCCCGCAGCATCGTGCACTTCGACCCGCTGGTGGCAGCGACGCGCAACCGGCCGACGGCGATCGCCATCACCGGCGAGCCCGGCGGTGGCAAGACCACGCTGGCGCTGCTGATGATCTACCAGATGGCGCTGCGCGGGGTGACGGTCGCGGTCATCGACCCCAAGGGCGACGCCGAGTCGCTGGTGCAGCTGCTGCAGAAGCGGGGCAGGAAGGCGCGGATCATCCCCCTCGGTTCGGCGGCTCCCGGCCTGCTGGACCCGTTCTCGTTCGGCGACGACCTGGCGGCCAAGAAGACGATGGCCACCGAGACCCTGCGTCTGCTGCTGCCTCGCATGTCGGAGGAACGCGAGTCGGCGATGATCCAGGCGGTCGCCGCGGTGTCCAACGCCGAGGACCCGTCGCTGGGCAAGGTCGTCGACTTCCTGGAGCACACCGAGGACGCCGCCTCCAAGAACCTGGGCGCGGTGCTCCGCTCCATGTCGGACATGCATCTGGCCAGGCTCTGCTTCGACCCCTCGGGCGGCGACCAGATCGACACCGAGGGCTGGACCACGGTCTTCACCCTGGGCGGCCTGACGCTGCCCGACGCCTCCACCGGTCGCGACGACTACTCGTACGAGCAGAGGCTGTCGGTGGCGCTGCTCTACCTCGTCGCGCAGTTCGCGCGGGGTCTGATGAACGGCCTGGACCGGCGGACGCCCAAGGCGATCTTCCTGGACGAGGCGTGGGCGATCACCTCCACCCCCGAGGGGGCCAAGCTGGTGCCCGAGGTCAGCCGGATGGGCCGCTCCCGCAACACGGCGCTGGTCCTGGTCTCGCAGAACGCCGGAGACCTGCTGAGCGAGCAGGTGACGAACTGCCTGTCGTCGGTCTTCGCGTTCCGCTCCACGGAACGGGTCGAGGTGGAGCACGTGATGGCGCTCCTCGGGGTCGAACCCTCGGAGGAGCACAAGGCGGTGCTGCGCTCGCTCGGCAACGGCGAATGCGTCTTCCGGGATCTGGACGGTCGCGCGGGCCGTATCGGGGTGGACCTGATCTCGGATGAGCTGCTGCGCTGGCTGGACACGAATCCGACCCACGACAAACCCGACGAGAAAGTGCATGATCTTCCTGGGGGCGACAGAGTCGGTAGGCCGGGGGCTGCGGCGCTGGAGGTGCGGTCATGAGGGTCTCCCGTAAGGGGTTCGAGGGCTTTCGCGAGAGACGGTCCCGCAACGGGCCGAAGGGTCCTCGCGGGCTTCACGGGCTCGGCGGTCTTCGCGGGTTCAGCGGGTCCGGCGGGCCCGGTGGTCCTCGCGGGAGGGGTTCCCGCGGCGGACGGCTGGGCAGGCGGGTCGCCATCGGGCTGGTGGCGCTGACCGCGTTCTTCGCGCTGCCGCTGGCCTTCCCCGGCGACACGTCCACGGCCGTCGCCGCGGCTCCCTGCGACATGTCTCCCGACCTGTCCCCGGACATGGTCGCCGGAGGCGTGGACGGCCTGATCCAGCCGCCGCTTCCCGACCCCGCCCCGTCGGGCGCCCCGGCGGCACAGCCCCAGGCGGCGCAGCCCCCGGCGACGCAGGGCAACTACGCGACGTACGGCATGAGCGGCCAGTTCTGGCACACCCACCTGCTCGGCTGCGACGACATCGCGGCGGTGATGGGCAACGCGATGGCCAACACGGTCTTCCTGTGGGCCAAGGCGCTGGACCGGCTGACCATCACGACCTACCAGGCGGCGGCCACCGAGGGGCCGCTGGAATCGATCAAGAACGTCGTCGACGACATGGTGGTCCGGCTGGCCGACGCCATGTACTGGCCGTACCTGCGGCCGCTGGTGATCCTCGGCGCCATCTGGCTGGCCTGGTACGGGCTGATCCGCAAGCGCGCCACCACCACCGCCGAGGGCGTCATCTGGATGGTCCTCGCGGTCACGGTGGCGGTCTGGTTCTTCAGCCGCCCCGGCGACCTCACGGGGTTGGGCAAGGTCGTCACCGACAAGACCGGCGAGGTGGTCAACTCCGCCTTCTCCGGGCTGCCCGGCGCGGGTGGCACCTCCTGCCTGCCCGCCAGGGGAGAGGCCAACCCGCAGGTCCAGGGCGGTGGGTACGGCCAGAGCGGCGTGCCGGGCGTCGAGCAGAACTCCGACGCGCTCTGGTCCACCCTGGTCTGCAAGCCGTGGCTGATGGGCCAGTTCGGCACGGCAGACGCCAACGCCCCCATCATCAAGGTGTTCGGCGCCAAGCTGCTGGAGATCCAGACGATCGACGCGGCCGAGATGAAGGCCGAGCAGGTGCCGGAGGCGAACTCCCACCAGGCGAGATACGAGACGGAGGTCGCCGACAAGCTGCAGAGCACGCCGGTCTTCCCCCTCTTCCAGGGCAAGGACTGGACGAGCCGCCTGGGGGTCGCGATCGGCGCCCTCATGGCCGCGGTGGTCGCGGGGCTGCTGATCTTCCTGGTGGCGGTCTCGCTGCTGGTGCTCAAGGTCGGGTTCCTGCTATTGCTGATCCTCGCGCCGGTCTTCCTGCTGATCGGCGTCCATCCGGGATCCGGGCGGATCATCGCCATGCGCTGGGTGGAGATGCTGATAGGCACCCTGCTCAGACAGGCCGTGCTCGCCCTCGTCCTCGGCGTGCTCGTGTACGGCTACGCCCTGATCATCTCCACGGCGATGCCGTGGGGCATGCAGGTCATGTTCATGGCGATCCTGACGATCGCGGTGTTCTTCTACCGGCGGCCGTTCCAGCACCTGTTCTCGTCCATGGACGGGCACACGCTCACCACCCGGATGCTCGGCGACGCGGCGACCGCGCCGACCCTGCAGCGGGCGGCGTCCGCGCTGCCGCCGGTCGCGGCGGCCAGGGTGGGCCGGTGGGGCATGCGCAAGGCCGAGCCGATGCTGCAGGCGGCCGCGATGGCGGGCGGAGCCTCCGTCGGCGCGGCAGCGGCGGCAGCGGTCGCCCAGGGCAGGGTCCGCGGCGAGGACGGCGGCGCCACGCCGAACACACCGTCGGGCACCAGGGTCCCGACCGGTGCCCAACCGGCACCGCTCGACACCGACTCCCAGGCGGCGGGGCGGCGCAAGGGCACCGGCAGGCCGGTCACCGCGGCCCGCCCCGGCGCGGCACCGCCGCTCAACCTCTCCGGAGCCGGTACGGGAGGCGGCGCGCCCCCCACCCGGGCCGGAGGCTCCTCCGGGCGCGGCTCGGGCGGGTCGAGCGGGTCGAGTGGGTCAGGTGGTTCCGGAGGCTGGTTCGGCGGCCGTTCCGGTGGCTGGGCCCCGCAGGGAGGCTCGGGCGGCCGGTCCTCCTCGGCGGGCAGGTCGTCCGGTTCCCCGGCGGTCCGGCCCGCGGCACCCTCGCCGGGCAGGTCCTCGGGCTCCTCGGGTTCCTCCGGTTCCTCGGGCGGTGGCGGTCGTTCCGGCGGGAGCATCTTCGGCGGCGGCTCCTCCCGGGGCTCCTCGGGCTCCTCGCGAGGCGGCTCCGGCTCGGGCTCGCGTAACGGCGGGTCCTCCCGGGGCTCCTCGGGTTCCGGTGGTTCGAGCGGTTCCGGTGGGAGCATCTTCGGCGGTTCCTCCCGGGGCTCCGGTGGTTCGCGGAACCGCGACTCCGGAAGCAGGTCGTCCGAGGCGCCTCCGCTCTGGATCACCAGGCGGGCCGAGCGCGGCGGGGAGGCCGGTGAGCCGCCGCCGTTCTGGCTGCGCCCGTCCAACCGCGGCAAGGACTGACAATGGTCGAGGGAGGCAGCCGGCGGGGAGCCGTCTTCGCGGTGCTGGTCGTGATACTCGCCGCCGTCGGCGTCTACCTGACCATGTGGCCGGACACCGGAGAGGGGCCGGAGACCCGGGCGGAGCCGGCGGGCGTCACCCGTACCGTGGCGTCCGGGCAGGAACCGGCCCCGGAGCCGGCGCGCCCGGCGGCGACGGCGAGCAACGCGCCCTTCGACGTCTACTCCTACCTGCCGATGACCAAGCAGGAGCTCGCCGCCGCCGCCGACTACGCGCAGCGTTTCACCGCCGAGTACGGCACGTTCAGCTACGACGAGGACCCGGCGGTCTACGGCGACCGCCTCAAGGGGTACGTCACGGCGGAGTTCTCCGGGGCACTGCTGCGGACCGTCACCTCGCCGGGCACCGTCGAGGCGAACAGGGCCGACGAGGTCGTCTCGGTCGGGGCGGCGCGGGTGAAGGAGATCCGGCAGATCGACAGTGCCTCGGTGGTCTTCGTGGTCGTCGGCACCCAGAACGTCACGGCCAGGAGCGGGGTGAACGAGAGGACCGCGGAGTACGCCGTCACACTCATCCAGGTCGGCGCCGAATGGCGGGTCCACGATCTCCAGCCCGCGGACTCCGGCCAGGAGGGGGACAACCAGATCTCCGAGACCGGTGCGACCGGCGAGACCGGCGAGACCGGATGAGCGCCGAGATCACGTACGGACGAGAGCGAACAGGCGGGCCCCCGTACAGGGGTGACGGGGTCGCGTACGGCCGTGACAAGCCGGGCGGCGGGATCGCGTCCCGGCGGGACGGAGCGAGCGGCGGGATCGCGTCCCGGCGGGACGTGACGGGCGGCGAGGCCGGGTACGGGATGGGCGGCGAAGGCGCGTACGGGACGGGCGGCGGGAGCGCATGAGGGACAACAAGCACCTCCGCCTCGCGCTGATCCTCGGAGTCGCCGCGCTCTGCCTGGTCACGCTGATCATGGCGCCGATGATGATGATCAGCGGCTTCCCCAGCTTCCCGTCGATCACCGGGGAGACTCGGCCCGAGTGCGGGGACACCGCGCAGTCGGTGGAGGACCAGTCGGAGACCGCGACGTCCGACATCCCCGAGGAGTATCTGAAGCTGTATCGCGAGCACGGCCGGAAGGTCGGCGTGCAGTGGAACGTGCTCGCCGGGGTCGGCAAGCGCGAGACCGACCACGGCCGTTCCACGCTTCGCGGCGTGCGGAGCGGCACCAACTACGCGGGCGCCGCCGGGCCGATGCAGTTTCTCATCAGCACGTGGGGCGGCAAGGCCAAGATCAAGATCCCGTCCACGTTCAACGGCTACGCCTCCGACGGCGACGGAGACGGCTGGGCCGACGTGTACAACCCGGCGGACGCCATCCTAGGCGCGGCGAAGATGCTGAAGCGGAACGGCGCGCCGGAGGACGTGCGACGTTCGCTGTTCGTCTACAACCGTGCCTGGTGGTACGTCGACCAGGTCATGGAGATCGCCGGGAAGTACGCCAAGGACGGCGAGGTCACCGTCCCGCCCGAGGCGGACGACAGCTGCGACGAGCCCATGCTGCAGGCGGCGCCGACGAGCACGGTGGCCGCGATCCTCGAGTACGCGCTGGCCCAGCGCGGCAAGCCCTACATCTGGGGCGGTACGGGTCCGGCGGGCTACGACTGCTCGGGGATCATCTACATGGCCTATCGGAGCGTCGGCCTGACCATCCCGCGCACCACGTTCGGCCAGTGGCCGTTCGGCGTGGAGGTTCCCGAGGGGGAGGAGCAGGCGGGAGACCTGGTCTTCTTCAACTCCGGTCCAGGAACCGGCCCAGACCGTCCCGGGCACGTGGGAATGGTGGTCACTCCGGGCAAGATGGTCGAGGCGAGGTGCACGCTGTGCGGGCCGATCAAGGTCACCACCTACCGGGATCGCACCGGGATCGTGGGATTCACCCGGCCGCTGCAACACCCCCAGGTCCTCGCGCAACTCAAGGCGCGGGAGCAGGGCTGACAGAATCGGGAGCCATGGAAAAGGTCGTTGTGGGCGCCGCCATCGTCGACGGCGACGGGAGATTGCTCGCCGCCCAGCGTGCCGACCCCCCCGAGCTGGCCGGAGGGTGGGAGCTGCCCGGGGGGAAGGTCGATCCCGGTGAGGACGAGCACGCGGCCCTGGTCAGGGAGTGCCAGGAGGAGCTCGGCGTGCTGATCGAGGTGGGCGAGCGCGTCGGCGGGGACTGGGCGCTCGCCGGGGGTTACGTCCTCCGGGTCTGGCTCGCGGTGGTCGCCGAGGGCAAGCCCGAGGCGAGGGAACACCTGGACCTGCGCTGGCTGACCGAGGAGGAGCTCTACGACGTGGCGTGGCTCCCCGCGGACCTTCCAATCGTCCGGGCGGTACAAGGTCGCCTCAACGATGGGCAAGGTCGGTTCAATAAGGATTGATCGACTCCGCAACGTGACATAACTGCTACTGGACGTGGCGATGTCGCGTGTCCGTACCCGGGGAACGGAGATATGCGGTGACCGTATGGTGGCGTAACGCTGGGCTCGTGTCGGCGGTCGGAGCGGGGGTGCTCGTCCTTGGAGCCTCGGGGGTGTACGCCGTCCAGATGGACGAGCCGGCCCCGCTGCCCCTCGACCTGGTCGCCGTCGCCGACCCCGGCACATGGGCGCCGGGGAGCCGTGCCGAACAGGTGATCCGCTACCGCATCCGGCTGCGCGGACCGGGCACCGACGCGCGGCTCGCGGTCCTGACGACCCCCGCCGAGGCGCTCAGGGGCATCGAGTGCCCGAAGGAGACCGGGTCGTCGGCGCCCCTCCCCAAGGGGGCGGGGGTGTGCGCGTTCGGTGCCCTGCCCGCCGAGGGCGGCACCGTCGACGTGCTGCTCGCCGTGCCGGAGCGCCCGCGGGACATCACGGTGTCCGCCTTAGCCCGGATGAACGGGCCCGACGGCAGGCTGGTGAGGCAGCAGGCCCAGAGCACGATCAGGAGCTCGGACGCGGTGATGCGGGGCGGGGGTGTCGCTCGGGGGCCGGAGACGTCGGAGGCGCCGGAGCACGCTCGCGCCGCGAGGGAGGCGAGGTCCGCCGGGACCCGCCCCGGAGTGGGGGCGCCAGGTGCCGCCAGCATGGTCCTCAGCGTCCCCCAGGCGGTCGAGGAGACCGGAGGGGTCCCTTTGGTCGCACCCGGTGTCTCGGAGGCGCAGAGGGCCGAGCAGCGCATGTCGGCGTTCCTTCTCGATCTCGCCGGGAAGGCGTTCGTCCTCCCGGCCCCGAAACCGGGCGAGGCGGGTGCGAACGGTGCCGCCGGTGTCTCCGCGGGTCCGGTCGCTCCCGGCCTTCCGCCGGAGGGGACGAGGCTTCCACCGGAGGGAACGCGCCTTCCGGACGGCGCCGCGACCCCGGGTGCCGTGCCGGAGTCCGGTACGAATGCGCCCGGCCAGGGACAGGCCGCCGTACCACCGGCGAAAGTGCCCGCACCCCCCACACTTCAAGGGCAGAACGGTAGGAATCACTCGGCCATGGGCTCTCAGGCGGGCCGCAAGGCAGCCGGGCGGAAGGCGCACGCGCAGCGGCACGCGGCCGGCCGGCCCGGTGCGCGCGGGCAGGGGGCGGACCGGCAGGCCCTCCGGCAGGCGGGTCCCGGCCGGCCGATGACCGGGATGCCGGGGATGCCTGGCATGCCGGGGATGCCGCAGCCCATGCCCGGTCAGCCGGGACTCCAGCAGATGGGTCCCGTTTATCCAGGAATCGGAGGCGGGCAGAAGGCGGGGGTGCGCCCGCCGGTGGTCGGGCCGATGGTTCCCGGCTATCCGGGGGGCGGCCAGTGGCCCGCCGCGCAACCCGCCGTGCCCGGCCAGGGCATGGCCGGCAGGCCCGGTGCGGGGCCCCAGGGCGCGGGGCAGCCGATGCCTCCGGGATATCCGGGGATCGGGCCGGGGATGGCGGGGCAGCCCGGCGTGCCGCAGCAGGGTCCGGGCGGGCCGATGGGCGGCCCCATGCCTCCCGGCTACCCGGGAACGGGGCAGCCGGGCGGGCCGCAGATGCCGGGCGCGCAGCCGGGCGGACCGCAGGCGCCGGGGGCCATGACGCCGCCGATCTCGATGGGCATGGCGGGGGCGGGCCAGATGCCCGGTCTCGTGAACGGCCTCCAGCTGCCGCAGGCGGGCCTCCCCGGCGGGCAGGTCCCCCTTCCGCAGGACCCGCGCCCGCAGGGGGCGCCCCTCCCGCAGGACCTCGACGGCCCGAACGGCCAGGTTCAGGCGGTCGCGGAGTCGAGTCCGCTGAGCGGGGTGACGGGTCTCCCCGCGGTGGGGGCGGCGGTGGGAACGCTGCTCGGCCTCCTGTGGCTGCAGCGGAGGATCCAGCGCCGCCGTCGATCGCGACACGTTTTGTAAAACCCGGTTTACTGTTACTTTTGCCCAACTAGTATTTCTTTGACGTGTTCATGGTTGATTGCACGGAGGGCACCGGTGACGCGAGCACGGCACAGGGCAGCTGTCTCCGCCGTTGTGATGTCCGTGGGACTCAGCGGCGCCGTCCTGCTCGCCCTGGCGCCGCTCACCGGCCCCTCCGTGGCCGGCGCGGCCATCAGGACGGTGGCCGTCGAGCCGTCGCAGATCGAGGGTTGTGACGTCGATCCCGCGGGCCCCTGCGAGGAGGAGCCCACGCCGATCGTCACCGTCACGGTCACCGAGGATCCCCAGGGCGGTGGCTCCGAGGAGAGCCCCGTACCGCAGAAGACCGTGACCACCACGATCACCGTCCCGGCGTCGCCGAAGCCCAAGCCCACGAAGACCACGGCCCCGCCCCCGCCTCCTCAGGAGACGGCGGTCGCGCCGCCGCCGCCGGTCCAGCAGACGAACCCGGTGGTCCCGCCCGCCGAGACCGGCACGCCGGAGAACAGCGACCCCCAGTTCCCGCCGACCAACCCCGACCCCAACCAGCTGCCCACGGTCACGCCCACGCCCACGCCGTCCGACACCGCCGCGCTCGACGAGAGCGCCGCGGGCACCTCCGTGTACGAGATCCGCAACGCGGGTTCCGAGTTCGACGGGGCCACGCTGAGCCGCCAGCTCGGCATCCCGGCGCTGATCCTGGTGCTGCTGGTGCTGTTCGCGGTCCTGATCTTCGAGGGCAGGCTGCGCCGCCTGGCCCACGCCGCGGCCATCCGCCGGGCCGGTCCGCGGGCGATGGGCCGCGATCCGATGGACCCGATGGCCTACCCCGGCGGTCCCGGCTACGGCGCCGGACCCGGTTACGGCCCCGGCCCCTACCAGGGCGGTACGGCCTACGCGCCGATCATCAGCTTCGTGCCCATGCAGATGTACGCCCCGGTCTACCCGGAGGGTTACACCCCGGAGCAGCATCCCCACGGGTACGACCAGACGACGGCGTACATGCCCGCGCCCGGCTACGAGCAGCAGCAGCCGGTCGCCGGTCACGGTGACCCGTACGACCCGCGGGCCGGGCAGTCGCCCTACGCCCCGACGCTCCAGGACGGCCCGGCGGCCACGTTCCAGGGCCCCTCGCAGCACGGTCCCGACTCCCGCGAGGGGCGCCTCCCGCAGGGGGCGCCGGAGTTCCCCGGGGCGCCGTTCCCGCAGGAGCCCGCTCGGGGCAATACGGGGTTCGACGGCCCGAGAGACGACTTCCGGACGTTCGGTTCCGGCACCGCTGCCGGTGACATCCCCGGCCAGGGCCCTTCGCAGGACCCGGCACTCCAGGAGTCGCGGGGCGACGGCGGGCCGGAGCGCGAGGTCATGACCTTCGGGCCCGAGCCGAAGAACGGTCCCGGCGACCGGCCGGACGGGGGCGAGGGGCCTCCCGCCGAGCCGACCCCGACGGCGGTCTATCCGCTCCCCGGCCAGCCCTCCGGCAAGGACGGCGACCAGTCCTCCGGCAAGGACGGCGGTAAGGACACCGCCAAGGACGGCGGCAAGAAGAAGCGCGGCCTCTTCCGCCGCTCCACCTGACCCGATCGTCCGGGCGCGAGCCCCGGCGTCCACGGCCGGGTCGTGGACGGGAGGGAAACAGCGTCGCCTCGGTCGCCGTGCCGAACCGCTCGGCGAGGTCGCGCTCAGGACGAGCCGAGAGTGCTCCATCGCCGACGCGATAGGGGCGGGCCGGTTCGGGCAGAAGATGTAGGTACGCCTTCTTCACGAGGATCGAACGACTCTTTTTGGACTGAAATAGAGACTCTCTGATATGGAGTCTCTCTATTTTGGAGAGACTGGAAAGAGGGAACCACCGTGTCAACGGAGCCGGAAGGCCACAGAGAGATGATCATGGCCGTGTCCGCCCAGGGACGCCTCACGGCCATGCAACTGGCCCTGTTCCATGTCGGCGTGGCCGGCCGGGCCGGGATCAACGTCACCGACTTCAACTGCCTGGCCGTCCTCGACAAGGAGGGCCCCCTCACCCCCAACGACCTCTCCGCGCGGATAGGACTGACGCGCGGCGGCGCCATCACCGCGGCCGTGGACCGCCTGCAGAAAGCGGGATACGTGCGCCGCGGCCGGGACGACGCCGACCGGCGCCGCGTTCTCGTCGAGCTGGTGCGCGAGGGCCCCTACAACGCGCTGCAGGAGATCCTGGCGGACGTCAACCGGGCCTACGCCGACCTCGCCGGGAGCTACAGCGCCGCGGAGTTGACGATCATCTACGACTTCTTCGTCCGTGCCAACGACCTCATGCGGAAGCAGACCCGGCACCTGCTGCGAGGCTGACCCGTCCCCGTCCCCGTCCCCGCCCCTGTCCCGCCAGGAGCCCGTACGGAGCCCGTACGGAAAAGGGGGAAACGCGGCGGCGCCGCCCCGGGAGAGCCCGTGGACGGCGCCGTCGTGGAACGCGGGAGTGGAACGCGGGAAACGTCAGGTCTTCGAGCTGGAACGCTTGAAGATCTTGTTGCCCAGCCAGACCAGCGGGTCGTACCTCCGGTCGACGACGCGCTCCTTCATGGGAATCAGCGCGTTGTCAGTGATCTTGATGTGCTCGGGGCAGACCTCGGTGCAGCACTTGGTGATGTTGCAGTAGCCGAGACCGTGCTCCTCCTGGGCGGAGTCCTTGCGGTCGGCCACGTCGTACGGGTGCATGTCCAGCTCCGCGATCCGCATCAGGAAGCGCGGACCGGCGAAGTTGGTCTTGTTCTCCTCGTGGTCACGGATGACGTGACAGACGTTGTTGCACATGAAGCACTCGATGCACTTGCGGAACTCCTGGGACCGCTCGACGTCGATCTGCTGCATGCGGAACTCGCCCGGCTTCACGTTGGCCGGAGGGGTGAAGGACGGGATCTCCCTGGCCTTCTGGTAGTTGAACGACACGTCCGTGACGAGGTCCTTGATCACCGGGAACGTCCGCATGGGCGTCACGGTGATCGTCTCCTCCTCGGTGAAGGTGGACATCCGGGTCATGCACCCGAGCTTCGGCTTGCCGTTGATCTCCATCGAGCACGAGCCGCACTTGCCGGCCTTGCAGTTCCAGCGGACGGCCAGGTCCGGGGCCTGGGTCGCCTGGAGCCTGTGGATGATGTCGAGGACGACCTCGCCCTCGTTCACCTCGACCGTGAAGTCCTCGAGCTTGCCCTCGCCGCCCTCGCCCCGCCAGACGCGGAACTTCGCCTTGTAACTCATGGTTACTCCTTGGCCAGCGCGTCAAAGGCGGCCAGCTCTTCCTCGGTGATGTACTTCTTCAGCTCGTCGCGGTCGAACAGCGCGATGAGGTCGTCCCGCATCGGAGGCTGCGCCTGCTCCTCCACCGTGACGCCGGAGCCGTCCGGGGTGAGGCCACAGAGCAGGATCTTGGTCCGCCACTCGGGCGACATGCCGGGGAAGTCGTCGCGCGTGTGGCCGCCTCGGCTCTCCTGGCGCAGCAGGGCCGCCTTCGCCACGCACTCCGAGACCAGGAGCATGTTGCGCAGGTCGAGGGCGAGGTGCCAGCCCGGGTTGTAGATGCGGCTGCCGGCCGCGCCGACGCCCTGGGCCCGCCCCTTGAGCTTCTCCACCGCCTCCAGCGCCTCGGAGACCTCCTCGGCCTTGCGGATGATGCCGACCAGCTCGTTCATCGTCCGCTGCAGCTCGTGGTGGACCTCGTACGGGTTCTCGCCCGCGCGCTCCAGCGGGGCCAGCGCCTCCGCGCTCGCCTCGGCCACGACCTCCTCGGAGATCCTCGGCCGGGCCGCCAGGCCGTCCACGTACGAGGCCGCGCCCGCCCCCGCGCGGCGGCCGAACACCAGCAGGTCGGACAGCGAGTTGCCGCCCAGCCGGTTGGAGCCGTGCATGCCGCCGGAGACCTCACCGGCCGCGAACAGGCCGGGCACGCCCGCCGCGCCGGTGTCGGCGTCGACCTCGACGCCGCCCATGATGTAGTGGCACGTCGGGCCGACCTGCATCGCCTCCTTGGTGATGTCGACGTCCGCCAGCTCCTTGAACTGGTGGTGCATCGACGGCAGCCGCTTGATGATCTCAGCGGCCGGGAGGCGGGTGGAGACGTCGAGGTAGACGCCGCCCTGGGGCGACCCGCGGCCCGCCTTCACCTCGGAGTTGATGGCCCGCGCGACCTCGTCGCGGGGGAGCAGCTCCGGAGGGCGGCGGTTGTTGGCCTGGTCGGTGTACCAGCGGTCGCCCTCCTCCTCGGTGGTGGCGTACTTGTCCTTGAACACGTCCGGGATGTAGTCGAACATGAAGCGCTTGCCCTCGGAGTTTCTCAGCACCCCGCCGTCACCGCGGACGGACTCGGTGACGAGGATGCCCCTGACCGAGGGCGGCCAGACCATCCCGGTGGGATGGAACTGGATGAACTCCATGTTGATCAGCTTCGCGCCGGCCAGCAGGGCCAGCGCGTGGCCGTCGCCGGTGTACTCCCACGAGTTGGACGTGACAACGTACGACTTGCCGATGCCGCCGGTGGCGAGCACGATCGCGGGGGCGTCGAACAGGATGAGCTTGCCGTTCTCCCGCCAGTAGCCGAAGGCCCCGGAGATCGCGCCGCTCCCGCCGGGATCCGTCTCCTTGAGCAGGCGGGTGACCGTGCACTCCTGGAAGACCTTGATGTACGCCTCGGCGTCGCCGTGGAGCTTCTCGTCCTCCTGCTGGAGCGCGACCACCCGCTGCTGCAGGGTACGGATCAGCTCCAGGCCCGTGCGGTCGCCGACGTGGGCCAGCCGGGGGTACTCGTGCCCGCCGAAGTTGCGCTGGCTGATCTTGCCGTCCTTGGTGCGGTCGAACAGCGCGCCCCACGCCTCCAGCTCCCAGACCCGGTCGGGGGCCTCCTTGGCGTGCAGCTCGGCCATCCTCCAGTTGTTGAGGAACTTGCCGCCGCGCATGGTGTCGCGGAAGTGCACCATCCAGTTGTCGTCGCTGTTGACGTTGCCCATCGCGGCGGCCGCGCCGCCCTCGGCCATGACCGTGTGCGCCTTGCCGAACAGCGACTTGCAGACGATCGCCGTCCGCTTGCCCTGCTGGCGGGCCTCGATGGCCGCCCGCAGCCCCGCACCGCCGGCGCCGATGACGACGACGTCGTATTCGTGACGCTCGATTTCCACAGGAGATCCTTATGCGAACGAGAAGGCGATGATGCCCTTGGCGACCAGGCGCACGTACAGGTCGGCGCCCATGACGGAGAACATGGAGATCAGCGCGAGCTGCGAGTGCCTGGCGTTGAGCTTGGAGACGAAGCCCCAGGCCCGGTAGCGGATCGGGTGCTTGGAGAAGTGGTTCAGGCGCCCGGCCGTGATGTGCCGGCAGGAGTGGCACGACAGGGTGTACAGGTTGATCAGGACCGCGTTGACGATCAGGATCCACGTGCCCAGCCCGGCGGGCCTCTCGATCAGGGCCTTCACCGCGTCGTACGCCAGGATGAGGCCGACGACGATCGCCGCGTAGAAGAAGTAGCGGTGGACGTTCTGCAGGATCAGCGGGAACCGCGACTCGCCGGAGTACTTCTTGTGCGGCTCGTTCACCGCGCAGGCCGGGGGCGAGAGCCAGAACCCCCGGTAGTAGGCCTTGCGGTAGTAGTAACAGGTGAAGCGGAACCCCGCGGGAAGGCCGAGGATCAGCAGACCGGGAGGCAGGGTGTACCAGTCGCCGAAGGGGGCGAGGCCGAACAGCCGCGCGTCCGGCGGACAACTCGTCGCCAGACAGGGCGACGCGAACGGCGCGTGATACGGCGACACGAAGTAGCTTGTATCAAAGATCGCCCACGTGGCGTAGACGAGGAATGCCGTGAAAATGATGAAAGTGACCAGCGGATAGCGCCACCACTGATCGGTTCGCAGGGTGCGCTCCTTGATCTGCGCACGTTGCCTTCTGGCCGGGCTCTCGGCCGTTGTCTGGGTCATCGAGACCTCTCCACCTCCCGCGGATCCCGCTCGCCCAGGGATCCGGGTTGTTTCAGTTGTTGCCGCGCGTCCGGGGCATCGTCGCGCCGGCTCACACGTGCGCGCGCATGTTGGTGGGGGATACGTTACGACGGAGCCTAGGGGTTGTGTGTAAGGGGTCTCTCACAATTTCACCGACCCGGTGTGATTCCTGTCACGTTCGACTGCCAAGGGCCTCTCGCCTGCGACGTCTCATGGGGTGGACGATCACAGGGAGGTCTCGGGAGGTCATGGGCACGGATGCGGCGGATGAGCAACCCCTAACCCCACCCCCCATCGTGCCCCCGGCGGGTCTCAGTAGTGCTGGCTGGAGTTGGGCAGCTTGACGACGGTCACGAAGAAGTCGTCGATCCGCCGGACCACGCTGATGAACTGGTCGAAGTCGACCGGCTTGGAGACGTAGGCGTTGGCGTGCAGGTTGTAGCTGCGCAGGATGTCCTCCTCCGACTCCGACGTGGTCAGCACGACCACCGGGATCCCGCGGAGCTTCTCGTCGGCCTTGATGTCCTGGAGCACCTCCCGGCCGTCCTTGCGGGGCAGGTTGAGGTCGAGCAGGATCAGGTCGGGCCGGGGCATGTCGGCGTAGTCGCCCTCCTTGCGCAGGAAGGCCATGGCCTGCTCGCCGTCGTTGACCACGTGCAGCTTGTTGCGGACCTTGTTGAGCTCGAACGCCTCCCGCGTCAGCAGGACGTCACCCGGGTCGTCCTCGACCAGGAGCACGTCGATCCAGCGCAGGTCATTCATCAAAATCTCCTGTGGGAAGGGTCCAGCGGAAGGTCGTGCCCGACTTGGCGGGTTTCTCGACGTTCGCACTGTTCTCGGTGATCGCGGCGTTCTCAGGGTTCTCGGTGGTTCCGGCAGCCTCGGCGGTCCCGGCGTTCTCGGTGACTTCGGCGGTCGCGGCGGTTCCGGGCTTTTCGGTCTTTTCGCTGTTCTTGGTGTTCTTGGTGTTCTCGCCGTCTCCGGTGTCGACCCAGATGCGGCCGCCGTGGTATTCGACGATCTTCTTGCAGAGCGCCAGCCCGATGCCCGTGCCCGCGTACATGTCCCGCCCGTGCAGGCGCTGGAAAATCAGGAAGATGCGGTCAGTGTATTTGCTCTCGATACCGATGCCGTTGTCGGTGCAGGAGAACTCCCACATGTCCCCGGCGCGCCGCGCCCCGATGTGGATCACCGGCGGGTCCTGCGACTGGAACTTGATCGCGTTGCCGATGAGATTCTGGAAGAGCTGGGTCAGCTGCGCCCGGTTGCCGTACACCTCGGGCAGCTCGTCGTGGGTGACCGTCGCCCCGCTGTCCTCGATGGTCGCGCCGAGGTTGTTCAGCGCGGCCCTGAACGGCACGGTGGTGTCGATCCTGGTGCGATCGCCGCCCATCCTGCCGACCCGGGAGAAGTCGAGCAGGTCGTTGATCAGCATCTGCATGCGCTTGGCGCCGTCGACGGAGAAGGCGATGTACTGCTTGGCGCGCTCGTCGAGCTGGTCGCCGTAGCGCTGCTCCAGCATCTGGGTGAAGCTCGCCACCTTGCGCAGCGGCTCCTGCAGGTCGTGACTGGCCACGTAGGCGAACTGTTCGAGCTCGCCGTTGGAGCGCTTCAGCTCCGCCGCCTGGTCCTCCAGCTTGCGCTGCGTCTCCGAGGACCGGCGCCACTCGGCGAGGATGCGGCGGCGCATCGCGTCGACGTGGCCCGACAGCTCGGACAGCTCGGCCGGGCGCTCGACCCTGAGCCTGTGGTCGAAATCCCCCTGGGCGACCGCGCGGACCTGTCCGTTCAGCTCCGCCAGCGGGCGGAGCACCGCGTACCGCACGATGAGCACCGCGGCGATCGCGGCCACGACCAGCGCCAGGGCCACCCCGATGAGCGCGGCGTAGAGGGCCTGCCAGCCGAGGTCGAGCCGTACGACACCGGCCTCGTGCAGCCGGTTCAGGTGGTTCTGGAGCTCCGCGAGGGACTGGCGGATCTCGTTGAACCGGGTGGCGTTGATGGCGGCGTTCTGCCGGGCGGCCTCGGTCTTCAGGGTCGGTACGGCGGCGATGACCTTCTCCGCGTAGTCGCGCCGCCAGGCGTCCCCCGCGGCCCTCAGCCCGGCCACCTCGGCACTGACCACCTGCCGTTCCGGTATCCGGGGAAGCAGCGAGGTGAGCGTGTCCAGCGAGGTCCTCTCCGCGGTGATCGCGTTCCGGTAGTCCCGCAGCGAGACGTCCTCGTTGGTCCTGCCGTACGCCCGCACCGAGCTCTCCTGCGAGGTCATCGCGTTGGAGATCTCCAGGAGGCGCAGCGCCGCCGGGTCGACGACGTTGACCAGTGTCTCCCTGGCCTCTCGCGTCTCCTCGATCGACTTGATCGTGACGGCGGCCGAGATCATGAAGACCAGCGCGATGCCCACCCCGGCGAACGTGAACCAGCGGCCCACCGGAAGGTTCCCGAACCCCGTCGAGGGGGTGAACGCGGGCAGGGGCTGTGGCCGCGAACGGTCGGAACGGCCGGTCATCGTGTTCCGTTCCGGGAGATGAGCACGGTCGCGAGGTCGTCGCTGAGCGCGTCGCGGTTCAGCTCGATGACGCGTTCGATGAGGCGGTCGAGCTCGATCCCGCCCTGCTCCTGGACGAGCCTGAGGAGGCCCTCGGTGCCGAGCAGGTCGGGGCCGCCGCCCACGGTGGCCTCGATCAGGCCGTCGGTGTAGAGCAGCAGCGACCAGTCGTCGCCGAGTGGCACGTCGATCGCCGACCACTGGATGTCGTGGAAGATCCCCAATGGGGGCCCCGAGGGGGTGCCGGGCACCACGTCGATCACGCCGTCGCGGATCAGCAGCGGCGGCGGGTGGCCGACCACGTGCATCCGCGCCGTGCTGAGCGTGGGGTCGATCGTGACGATGCACAGGGTGGTGAAGATCTCCGCGGACTTGCGCTCCAGGCGGAGCACCGCCTCCAGGGTGCCGAGCAGCTCGTTGCCGGTGTGCCCGGCCAGGACCAGGGTCCGCCAGGCGATCCTGAGCGCGACCCCCAGCGCGGCCTCGTCGGGGCCGTGCCCGCACACGTCGCCGACCACCACGTGGACGGCGCCGTCAGGGCTCTGCACGGTGTCCCAGAAGTCACCGGCGAGCAGGGCACGCCTGCGTCCCGGCAGGTAGCGGGCCTGGTGGTCGAGGACCCCCGGGGTGAGCAGCGGGACCGGCAGCAGCCCGCGTTCGAGGCGGGAGTTCTCCTTGGTGAGCAGCTCGGCCTCGACCAGCTTGCGCTGGGCCAGGTCGGCGCGCTTGCGCTCTATCGAGTAGCGGATCGCCCGCGCCAGCAGGCGGGCCTCCACGTCCTGCTTGACCAGGAAGTCCTGGGCGCCGGCGGCGACGGCCTCCACGCCGACGTGGGTGTCGTTCAGACCGGTCAGCACGAGCACGGCGGCGTGCGGCGCCATCGACAGCACCTGCTCCAGTGCCTCGAGGCCGCTCGCGTCGGGCAGGGAGAGGTCGACGAGCACGCACCGCACGTCCTCGGTGAGACGCTCCCGGCTCTCGGCCAGGCTACGCACCCAAATGATCTTGGGTGGGTTGTCCGCCTCGCTGAGCAGCTCCTCCACGAGGAAGGCGTCGCCCGCATCGTCCTCGATGAGGAGAAGCGTGAGCGTTTCATTGGCGGGGGCGGTCACTGACGCCTCTTCGTTGGATCGGGAAAACCTGTCGACGCTACGTAGAATAGTGTGACACCGGGACTTAGAGGGTGTTGATCAGTCCCCTTGATCCACGTGGCCGATATCGTGCCCGCCGCACGTCGGGAACGCGCCACAGTCCCCGCCAGGTGCCCCCCCGGCCGTCCCGCAGACGGCCGCCCGCGCCGCTGGCCGCCGTGGCGGTTTCCGGAGCGGGCCCGCCGGATGGGAGTCATCTCTCGGTGATGGTGATCAGGTCGAGCCCCTGGGGGAGGCTGCCGTCGCGGGCGGCCTCGGTGAGGAAGAGGAGCAGGGTCGCGCGGAACGCCTGGGCGGCGCGGGTGGGCTCGACGTCCTTGCGGTGCGCGATGGCCACGGTACGGCGCAGCCCGGGAGGCGCCAGCGGCGTCCCCGTCAGTCCGGGGCGGCCGTCCAGCACCATCGAGGGAACCAGCGCGATCCCCAGCCCGGCCTCCACGAAGCGCAGCACGGCGTCCATCTCGCCGCCCTCCACCGCGAACCTGGGCTCGAACCCCGCCTGCCTGCAAGCGCTGAGCGTGGCCTCCCGCAGGTCGTACCCGCGCCTGAACATCACCATCGGCCGCCGCCGCAGCTCCTCGATGCGCACGTACGGCCTGCGGGTGTGATCGTTCGAGGGGGAGACGACGACGAGGTTCTCCCGCAGGATCTCCTCGGTGACGAGGGCCGGGTCGTCGTTGTGCAACGGCATGATGATCAGCGCCAGGTCGAGCTGGCCACGGGCGAGGGTACGGACCAGGTCGCGGGAGCCGCCCTCCTCCACGAACAGCTCGATGCCGGGGTAGGCGTGGTGGAACCTGGCCAGCGCGTCGGCGAGCAGCCCGGCGCAGAGCGAGGGGGTCGCGCCCAGCCGGACCCGGCCGCGGCGCAGGCCCGCCAGCTCGCCGACCTCGCTCCTGGCGGTCTCGGCGTCGGCCAGCATCCTGCGGGCCAGCGGCAGCAGCGCCTCGCCCGCCGGGGTCAGCGTGACGTTCCCCCGGGCGCGGCTGAACAGCGGCGCGCCGAGCTCGGCCTCCAGGGCCTTGATCTGCTTGCTCAGCGAGGGCTGGGCGACGCGCATCCCCTCGGCGGCCTGGGTGAAGTGCCGGGCCTCGGCGACCGCCACGAAGTAGGCGAGTTGCTGGAGCTGCACGTTTCCCAAGGGTAGGGGGTCCTCGGCGCCCGGCTTCATCGGCGTGCGTGTTCGCGGGCGTACGGGTCCCCGCACGGGCGAACGCGGCTGAAGCCGTTTGGGCGTCTGGAACTCTGAACGCGCGGACGTATGACGTATAACGCACGGACCTTCCGGTCCCGGATCCGGGACCGGTGGTGACGTGGGAGACGATGGGAGATCGGCCCGGGGAGCTGTGAGATTGCTCGCACCGCGCGGGCGGCGCGTTCCGGGAAGCGGCAGGAACGCACAGCTAATAGCCACAGGCTATGGAAACCACATCCACGATGACTTGGACGCCGGTAAATCCTCCTACTTAGCGTGACAGGCGTGACTGCCACGATTGAGCGCGGATCCGCCACCGCGCCGGTGAAACCCCCGGCGGACGCCCCCGCGAAGCCGACGCGGCCCAGGCGGGGCGGCTTCCTGAGCTCCTCCAACGGCAAGAAGGCCGTGATGGCCGTCACGGGTGCCGTGATGGTGCTCTTCCTGATCGGCCACATGGCCGGGAATCTCAAGAGCTTCTTCGGCGCGGAGTCCTTCAACTCCTACGCGGCCTTCCTGCGGACCATGGGCGAGCCGATCCTCCCGCACCGCGTCCTGCTGACCGTCGTCGAGATCGGGCTGGTCGTCGCGGTCGGGCTGCACATGTGGGCGGCGATCTCCCTGGCCCGGCGGGCACGCAAGGCCCGTCCGGTCAGGTACGCGGCCAGGCGCAAGTCCCAGGCGGGCGGCTACGCGGTCCACACCATGCGCTACGGCGGCGTCGTCATCGTGCTGTTCGTGGTCTACCACCTGCTCGACCTGACGTTCGGCGCGGTCAACCCGGCGGGTTCCGGCTCCACCCCGTACGAGCGACTGGTCGAGGGCTTCGCGCCGTCCCGCTGGTGGGTCACCCTGTTCTACGTGCTCGCGGTCGTCATGGTCGGCCTGCACCTGCGCCACGGCCTGTGGAGCGCCTTCCAGACGCTCGGCCTGGCGAGCCGTCGCGTCTACCGTCCGCTGAGGGCCGCCGCCACGGGGCTGTCGGCCCTGCTGGTCGTCGGCTTCCTCGCGGTCCCGGTCGCGGTCGCGATCGGAGTGATCAAGTGAGCGGGGCTTGGCGTGACGAGCGCGGTGACGTACGAGGAGCGGATTTCCCGTACGGCGGAGCGGACCTCCTGTACGGCGGAGTGGTCTTCCCGTACGGCGGGCGAGAAGCGGATCTTCCGCGTGGTGAGCGAGGAGCGGTGAGCGGGTCATGACCACGAGGTACACAGAGGGCGAGCCGATCCGCGACACCAAGGCCCCCGACGGCCCGATCGAGGACCGCTGGGAGAAGCGCAAGTTCGGCGCCAAGCTGGTCAACCCGGCCAACAAGCGCAAGCTCAACGTCATCGTCGTGGGCACCGGGCTGGCGGGCGGTTCGGCCGCCGCGACCCTCGGCGAGCTGGGCTACAACGTCACGTCCTTCTGCTACCAGGACACGCCCCGCCGCGCGCACTCCATCGCGGCCCAGGGCGGCATCAACGCGGCCAAGAACTACCGGGGCGACGGCGACTCGATCTACCGGCTGTTCTACGACACGGTCAAGGGCGGCGACTTCCGCGCCCGCGAGTCCAACGTCTACCGGCTCGCCCAGGTCAGTGTGAACATCATCGACCAGGCCGTGGCCCAGGGCGTGCCGTTCGCCCGGGAGTACGGCGGCCTGCTCGACACCCGCTCCTTCGGCGGCGCGCAGGTCTCCCGTACCTTCTACGCCAGGGGCCAGACGGGCCAGCAGCTCCTGCTCGGCGCGTACCAGGCGCTGGAGCGGCAGATCGCGGCCGGAACCGTCAAGATGCACACCCGCCACGAGATGCTCGACCTGATCGTCTCCGACGGCCGGGCGCGCGGCGTCATCGTCCGCGACATGGTCACCGGCGAGATCGAGCGGCACCTGGCCGACGCGGTCGTGCTGGCCAGCGGCGGGTACGGCAACGTGTTCTTCCTGTCGACCAACGCCAAGGGCTGCAACACCACGGCGATCTGGCGGGCACACCGGCGCGGCGCGATGTTCGCCAACCCCTGCTACACCCAGATCCACCCGACCTGCATCCCGGTCAGCGGCGACTACCAGTCGAAGCTGACCCTGATGTCGGAGTCGCTGCGCAACGACGGCCGCGTGTGGGTGCCGCTGGAGCGGGGCGACGCCCGTCCGGCCTCGGAGATCCCCGAGGAGGAGCGCGACTACTACCTGGAGCGCATCTACCCGGCGTTCGGCAACCTGGTCCCGCGCGACATCGCCTCCCGCGCCGCGAAGAACGTCTGCGACGAGGGGCGCGGCGTCGGCCCCGGCGGCCTGGGCGTCTACCTCGACTTCGCCGACGCGATCCGCCGCCTGGGCCGCGACGCGGTGGAGAAGAAGTACGGCAACCTCTTCGAGATGTACGAGCGCATCACCGGCGAGGACCCCTACGCCCAGCCGATGCGCATCTACCCGGCCGTCCACTACACGATGGGCGGCCTGTGGGTGGACTACGACCTGCAGTCGACGATCCCCGGCCTGTTCGTGATCGGCGAGGCCAACTTCTCCGACCACGGAGCCAACCGTCTCGGCGCGTCCGCGCTGATGCAGGGCCTGGCCGACGGCTACTTCGTGCTGCCGACCACGATCGGCGACTATCTCGCGAACGGCCCGTACGGCGAGGTCGACGAGGAGGCCGTGGCCGAGGCCGAGGTGGCGGTGCGCGAGAAGATCGCGAGGCTGCTGTCGAACGACGGGGACCGCACCGCCGACTCCTACCACCGCGAGCTGGGCAAGCTCATGTGGGACTACTGCGGCATGGAGCGCACCGAGGAGTCGCTGCGCAAGGCCCTGGAGCGGATCCCCGAGCTGCGCGAGGAGTTCTGGAGGAACGTGAAGGTCTCCGGCGAGGCCGGGGAGCTCAACCAGGCGCTGGAGCGGGCCGGGCGGGTGGCCGACTTCTTCGACCTGGCCGAGCTGATGTGCGTCGACGCGCTGCACCGCACCGAGTCGTGCGGCGGCCACTTCCGCGCCGAGTCGCAGGACGCCGACGGCGAGGCGCTGCGCGACGACGAGCACTTCGCCTACGTCGCCGCCTGGGAGTACGGGGAGCAGGGCCCGATCCTGCACAAGGAAGATCTCGACTACGAGTACGTCAAGATGAGCCAGCGGAGTTACAAGTGAACCTGACACTCAAGGTCTGGCGGCAGAGAGGTCCCGAGGACAAGGGCCGCATGGTCACCTACCGGGTCGAGGACGTGTCGCCGGACATGTCCTTCCTGGAGATGCTCGACGTCCTCAACGAGCGGCTCATCCTGGAGGGCGACGACCCGGTCGCCTTCGACCACGACTGCCGCGAGGGCATCTGCGGCATGTGCGGCATGGTCATCAACGGTGTCGCGCACGGCGAGCAGGTGGCCACCACCACCTGCCAGCTGCACATGCGGCACTTCGAGGACAACGCGGTCATCACCATCGAGCCGTGGCGCGCCGCGCCCTTCCCGGTGGTGAAGGACCTGGTCGTGGACCGCTCGGCGTTCGACCGGATCATCCAGGCGGGCGGCTTCGTCTCCGTACCGGCGGGATCGGCCCCCGACGCGCACAGCGTCCCGGTGAAGAAGGTCGACGCCGACGCGGCGTTCGACGCGGCCACCTGCATCGGCTGCGGCGCCTGTGTCGCCGCCTGCCCGAACGGCTCGGCCTCCCTCTTCACCGCCGCCAAGATCACCCACCTGGGCCTGCTGCCGCAGGGCCAGCCTGAGCGCGACTCCCGCGCCAAGGCCATGGTCGAGCAGATGGACGCGGAGGGCTTCGGCGGCTGTACCAACACCGGCGAGTGCACGGCGGTCTGCCCCAAGGGCATCCCGCTGGACACCATCGCCCAGATGAACCGCGACTACCTGCGGGCCGCGAAGTAGGTTCCGCCGAAGGCGGGAGCCACCCCGGCCACCGGGGCGGCTCCCGCCTTTCCCGTCCCGGACGGCCGGTACTCTCCGGTCGACGGCCGAGGCCCTGGCACGCTCAAACCGTCACCGGACGGCCCTGACGGCACCGACGCTTCCGCGCACCCGAACCGTCACCGGACGGCCCTGACGGCACCGATACCCCGGCTCGCCCGGACCGGCTCCCCACCCGCCGGTCGCGTACCCGGTCCCTCGGTTCGGTGCGGTTAGCCCAGCTCGACGACGATCTCCCGTCGCAGGCTCGTGAAGTCGAGGCCCGCGTCGGCCAGGACCTTGCTGCCCAGCCCCTCGCCCTCGCGCAGGACGCCCAGCAGGATGTGCCCGTCGCCGATGTGGTTGTGCTTGAGGTTGACGGCCTCGCGAAGGGACAGCTCCAAGGTCTTCTTCGCCCGGGGACTGAAGGGGATGTGGGAGCCGCCGAGCACGCGGCCCCGCCGATCGGTGCGGGGCCTGCGGTCCAGGGCGCCGGGCCCGAAGGCCGCCTCGACCTTCTCCCTGATGGCCGACAGGTCGATGCCGATCGACTCCAGCGCCTCGGCGTCGAGGGCGTCGCCCGGTTTCGGCGGGGTGAGGCGGGTGACCGCCCGGTAGGCGCCGGAGTGGTCGAGGCCGTGACGGCCCAGCACCCGTGCCGAGAGGCTCTCCGGCTGGTCGAGCAGGCCGAGCAGGATGTGCTCGGTGCCGATGACGTCGTGCCGCAGTCTGCGGGCGTTCTCCTGAGCGAGGATCACCGCTTGGCGGGCCTCGCGGTGGAACCGTTCGAACATCGCTATCTCTCCCGTCTCAGCAACCCTCGGCCACCCGCGTACTTCTTGTGCACCGCCTGCCGGGTCACTTCCAGGCAGTGCGCGATCTCCTGCCAGGACCAGCCCTGCTCCCGCGCGTTCTCCACCTGGAGGGCCTCCAGCCGGTCGACCAGCGTTCGCAGTGCCCGCACGGCCCGCAGGCCCACGGCCGGATCGCGGCTACCGGCGTCGGATGCCAGCTGCGCCGTATCACTCATGGATGTCAATTTAGGTTGACGCAAACCGCTTGTCAACCCTGATTGACGGCGACACGCCGGGGAGGCCGAAAATGGTTTGCCTGGTCAGGGCGGAGTTTGGAACCCTTTCAGGGAGATGCGTTCCCTACCCACCGCCAACCCTGGCGTTCCCGATGCCCGCAGTCCGATCAGATACCTGCGGTGGGTGGCCCACACGCAAAGGGGCCCACTGCTCCTCGGCATCGTCTACGCCATCCTGTGGTGGCTCGCGATGGCGCTCGTGCCGTACGCCATCGGCAAGGGGATCGACGCCATCAGGGCCGGGGACGCGTCGTCCCTGACCAGCTGGGGCGGGGTGGTGCTCGCCCTGGGGATCGCGCAGGCCGTCACCGGCATCCTGCGTCACCGGCTGGCCGTCTACAACTGGCTCGCCGCCGCCTACCGGACCGTGCAGGTCACCGCGAGGCAGGCGACCCGGCTGGGCGCGACCCTGCCCAAGCGCATGTCCACCGGCGAGGTCGTCAGCGTCGGCAACTCCGACATCGCCCACATCGGCAACGCGATCGACATCCTCATCCGGGGCAGCGGCGCGGTCGTCGCCATCGCCGTCGTGACCGTCATCCTGATGGACAGTTCGCCGCCACTCGGCCTGATGGTGCTGGTGGGCCTGCCCCTCATGGCGGTCGCCGTCGCCCCCCTGCTCAAGCCGCTGCACCGCCGCCAGAACGCCCACCGCGACCTCCAGGGCGACCTCTCCACCCGCGCCGCCGACATCGTCGCCGGGCTGCGGGTGCTGCGCGGCATCGGCGGCGAGCGGGTCTTCGCCGACCGCTACGGCGCCGAGTCCCAGCGGGTACGGCGTGCGGGCGTGCGGGTGGCCTCCGTCGAGTCGATGCTGGAGGGCGCGCAGGTGCTGCTGCCGGGGCTGCTGATCACCGCGGTGACCTGGCTCGGCGCGACCTTCGCGATGCGCGGCGAGATCAGCCCCGGTCAGCTCGTCGCCTTCTACGGCTACGCCGCCTTCCTGATCGCCCCCGTGCGCACCCTCACCGAGGCCGCGGACAAGCTGACCAAGGGACACGTCGCCGCCCGCAGGGTGGTGCGCATCCTCTCGCTGAAGCCGGAGGTGGAGGGCGGCACCGGCCGCTCGGAGGGCGGCCTGCTGCGTGACGTGGCCTCCGGGGTCGCGGTGCGCCCCGGCATGCTCACCGCCGTCGCGGCGGCCGTTCCCGAGGAGGCCGCGACCATCGCCGACCGGCTCGGCCGCTACAGCGAGGGCGACGTCGACTTCGGCGACGTGGCGCTCGCGACCCTGCCGATCTCCGAGGTGCGCCGCCGGATCCTCGTCGCCGACAACGACGCCAAGCTGTTCGCCGGGGTGCTCAGGGACGAGCTCGACGTCACCGGCAGGGCCACGGCCGAGGAGCTCAGGCAGGCGCTGCGGGCCGCGTGCGCCGAGGACATCGTCGAGGCGCTGCCCGGCGGTCTGGACGGGCGCGTCGCCGAGGCGGGCCGGGAGTTCTCCGGCGGCCAGCAGCAGCGGCTCCGGCTCGCCAGGGCGCTCACCGTCGACCCGGAGGTGCTCATCCTCATCGAGCCCACCAGCGCGGTCGACGCCCACAGCGAGGCGCGGATCGCCGACCGGCTGGCCAAGGCCCGCGTCGGCAAGACCACGCTGGTCTGCACGACCAGCCCGCTGGTGCTCGACCGCACCGACCATGTCATCTACGTCGAGGGAGGCGTCGTGCGCGCCCAGGGCACGCACCGGGAGCTCCTGGCCGCCCACCCGGGTTACACCGCCGTCGTCACCCGGAGGGAAGAGTCATGAGCAGGCAGATCCTGCCCGTCGCCGACCAGGCGCAGGTCCGCGCGTACGCCCGAAGGCTCACCCTGAAGTACCCCCGCGACCTGACCGTGGCCCTGGTCCTGCACGCCCTGGCCGCCGTCGCGGGCCTCGCGGTGCCGTGGCTGCTCGGCGGCCTCGTCCAGGGCGTCCACAACGGCTCCGGGGTCGATGTCGCCCAGGTGTCGCTGGCCATCGGCGGCTTCGTGGTCACCCAGGCGGTGCTGGTCAGGTTCGCCGTCTACGCCTCGTCCAGGCTCGGGGAGAAGGTCCTCGCCGAGTTGCGCGAGGAGTTCGTCGGGCGGGTGCTCGGCCTGCCGCTGTCCACGGTCGAGCGCGCCGGATCCGGTGACCTGATCTCACGGACCTCGCGCGACGTCGACTCGCTGTCGCGCACCGTACGGCACGCCGTGCCCGAGACGCTGATCGCGCTGGTCACCTGCGTGATCACCGTCGGCGCGCTCGTCGTGGTCGGGCCGCTGCTCGCGCTGCCCGCGCTGCTGGCCGTCCCCGTCCTGTGGATCTCCACCCGCTGGTATCTCAAGCGGGCCAGAGACGGATACCTGCGCGAGAGCGCGGCGTACGCCGACATGACCGACGGCCTGGCCGAGACGGTCAACGGCGCCCGCGCCGTGGAGGCCCTGGGCCTGCAGAGGCGGCGCCACCGCCGCACCGACGCCGACATCGCCGAGTCGTGGGCGGCCGAGAGCTACACGCTGGGGCTGCGCACGGTCTGGTTCCCCTCGGTCGAGCTCGGCTACGTGATCCCGATCGTGGCGACGCTGGTCATCGGCGGCCTCTTCTGCGTCCGGGGCTGGGTCACGCTGGAGCAGGTCACCGCCGCCACGCTGTACGTCCAGCAGCTCATCGACCCGCTCGACCGGCTGCTCATGTGGATCGACGAGCTCCAGGTCGGCGGCGCCTCCATGGCCCGCCTGCTGGGCGTCGCCGAGGTGCCCGACGACCGCGAGGCCGGTTCCGGCGCCCCCGAGGGCAGCGAGCTGAGGGCCGACGACGTTCGCTACGCCTACCGCGAGGGCCACGACGTGCTGCACGGCATCGACCTGACGGTGCGGCCGGGGGAGCGGCTCGCCATGGTCGGCCCGTCCGGGGCCGGCAAGTCCACGCTGGGCCGCCTGCTCGCGGGCATCCACGGCCCCCGCACCGGCTCCGTCGCGGTCGGCGGCGTCCCGCTGGTCGAGCTCCCCCTGGACGACCTGCGCGGCCACGTCGCCCTGGTGACCCAGGAGCACCACATCTTCCGTGGCACCGTACGCGACAACGTGCTGATCGCCCGGCCCGACGCCGACGACGCCCGGGTCCGCGAGGTGCTGGAGGCCGTGAACGCCTGGGAGTGGGTCGAGGCCCTGCCCAAGGGGCTCGACACGGCCGTCGGCTCCGGCGGCGAGGCCATCCCCGCCGCCCAGGCGCAGCAGCTGGCCCTGGCCCGGCTCGTCCTGGCCGACCCGCACACCCTCGTCCTCGACGAGGCCACCTCGCTGATCGACCCCCGCGCCGCCCGCCACCTGGAACGCTCGCTCGCCGCCGTCCTCGACGGCCGTACGGTCATCGCCATCGCCCACCGCCTCTACACGGCCCACGACGCCGACCGCGTCGCGGTGGTGGAGGACGGCCGCATCAGCGAACTCGGCTCCCACGAGCAACTGGTCGCGGCGGGAGGCCCGTACGCGGCACTGTGGAGCAGCTGGCACGGCACGTCCCGGTGAGACCGGGTTCCTGTGGCTCTCACCGGGACGTACAAGTCACACTTTCGTGCAACGATCAGCCCGTTCCCGACGCGCCGGTAGACGTGATCTCCGCCCAGATGACCCTTCCGTCCATCAGGGGAACCGTGCCGAGCGGCTCTGGCGGCGGCGCGTGCCGGGGTGTTCCGGTCCCGGTGAGCCGTGTTCCGCAGATCTTTCGGAGACGAGGGTCGGCTGGGTGAAGAACGTCTCCGGTCGGGAGAGGGCCTCGCGGGTCAGGGGGCGGTAAGGATCGGGATCTTGCGCTGGATGAGGGCGGCGAGGGCGGCGTGGCCCTGGCTGCTGAGGTGCAGCACCGCGGCGCCGCCCTCCTGGCCGGGGGCGAGGGCGTCGAATCCCCGGTAGAACGGGGTGGCGGACTCGCACAGCGAGTGCCCGGCGAACTCGGGGTGCAGGGTCGTCGAACTCCGGTGCGGGCTGACGAACCGGACGTCGACCCCGCGCGCCCTGGCGGCCCGCGCGGTCCGGGACAGGGTCGCGTCCAGCGTGCCGGAGACCCGCGCTCCCGCCAGGCGCTCCTCGGCGCTGAACACACCGGCGTCGCAGATCGGGTCGAGTTGGACGCCGGTGGCGTTCTGGCCACGGGTGACCGCCCTGCCGTACCCGGTCATGACGATCTGGGCGTGGGGGCTGCGGCGCCTGATCTCGCTGAGGAGGCCGCTCAGGGGGCGCTTCAGGGCGGGGACGCGGTCGAGGATCGCCGTGGTGGGCGCGCCGGTGCAGTCCGTCTGGACGCACAGGTTGCCGTATCCGGCGAAGCCGATGTCGTTGCCGCCGATGCTCAGTGTCACCAGGTCGGTGTTCCGGCGCAGCGCGTCGAGCTGCGGGGGCTCCCCCTTGAACGGCTGCCGCAGATCCTGGACGGTCGCCCCGCTGCACGTGACGTTGGTGAACCTCACATTCGCGCCGCGCCGCCGGAGCTGCTCGACGAGAATCGTGGAGGAGGAATTGCGGCTGCGATAACAGGTCCGCTCGGTGCCGGGCTCGTAGTCTCCGGCTCCCGTGCCGGATCCGTAGGAGTCGCCCAACGCCACCACGTCGAAGGACGGTGTGACACCGGCCGCCACCGCGGCGGGGGCCGCTGTCATCCCGGCGGCCATGGCGAGTCCCGCGAGGCCCGCGACGATTCTTGTGCGAGTGACCATCATCAGTGGTTGACCCTCCCGTTGAAACGACGAAGGCCATGGTGAAAGGGATTACCCGCCCCCCATGGTCGCTTCCCCGGTGAACCGCGAATTCGTGCCGGTGCGTTCACGGTCTGGAAGACGAAGACAGGGAACGCCGCCGGTTTTACGGACCATTCACGATGGTTCGGGCACTGATATTACGGCCGTTGTGCCGCGGAAATCTTGACAGAAGATAGATCTGGTATAGCGGGCCGTCCGTAACAGCCGGGGAAGACGCACCCGACGCGCCCGACGCGGTCCGCCCCGTACTCGCCGGGCACGGAGAGCGTGTCCCCGTGCCGCCGCGTCCGGCTCCCGGCGTCGCCGTGTCCGATGTCCGGCGAGCGGTGGTACGTGGGCCGGGGGCGCTCGCGGGGCGGATATGGTCGTCCCTATTTCACGATGCCACGGCAACCACCTGGGAAAACTCGTACACCACCGCCACGGGCGCAACCGCCGGACGACGATTCGTCGGACAGCGGGTCGCGGCGGTGCCCCGCATTTCGAGTCTCTTCGCGGCCAAAAATCGTTCAGTCCGGGAAGCTACACTCTCGCCCCATGGGTATAGGCCGCATCCTCTATCTCACTTTTGGCTGCATGTTGCTGCTTGTCGCCATGCTGATGGCGACGAACGAGAACGACCCCGAGAACATGCAACGGGCACACGTCTTCGCGCTGGGCGCCATCGGGTTGATGGTCGCCGGAGCCGCCTGCGGAGCCGCCGAGCGCCGGACCGGTCGCCCTCCGCAGGTTCCCCCGCAGCCCCCGGCTCCGCAGCACTACCCCCCGCAGGGTCACAACCCGCAGCAGGGGTACGTCCAGCAGGGCTACAACCTCCAGCAGGGGTACACCGTCCCGCAGGGGTACGACCCCCAGCAGGGCTACACCGCTCCCTACCCTCCCGGTCAGAACCACTGACGCGACCCCCTCGGACCGCGCTCCAAGTAGGTGTCGTCGCGAGGCGACGATGACCGGAGATTCGTCTCGGCCCAGGACAGGAGCCTCTCCGGGAAGGCCCGGGACAGGGCCTTCCCGAAGAGGACTCAGGACCGGAGAGGACTCAGGACAGGGCCTTCTTCAGGAAGTCGACCTGGAGCAGCAGCAGGTTCTCCGCCACGATCTCCTGCGGGGTCATGTGGGTGACCCCCGACAGCGGTAGCACGGTGTGCGGGCGGCCCCCGGCCAGCAGGGCGGAGGACAGGCGCAGGGTGTGCGCGGCGACCACGTTGTCGTCGGCCAGGCCGTGGATCAGCAGGAGGGGACGGTCCAGCTTCTCGGCGTCGGCGAACAGGGACGAGGACTCGTAGTGGCCCTCGTCCGGGTGGCCGAGGTAGCGCTCGGTGTAGCAGGTGTCGTACAGGCGCCAGTCGGTCACCGGGGCCCCGGCGACGGCCGCGTGGAACACGTCGGGGCGGCGGAGCACGGCCAGGGCGGCGAGGTAGCCGCCGAACGACCAGCCCCGGATGCCGACCCGCGACAGGTCCAGGTCGTCGGGGAACCGCGCGGCGGCGCCGTGCAGGGCGTCGATCTGGTCCTCCAGGACCGGGGTGGCCAGGTCGTGCAGGACGGCCCGCTCGAACTCGGGGCCGCGCCCCGGGGTGCCCCGGCCGTCGGCCACGACCACCGCGAAGCCCTGGTCGGCGAACCACTGGCTGGTCAGGTGCGCTCCGGCCGCGGCCAGCACGCGCTGGGCGTGCGGTCCGCCGTACGGGTCCACGAGGACCGGCAGCTTCGCCGAGCCGGGCACGTGGTCGGTGGGCAGGAGCACGGCGGTGGCCAGGTCGCGCTCGCCCGTCCTGATCAGGGAGACCCGCAGGTCGTAGCGGTACCGCTCGGCGTGGGAGGTGATGTGGCCGCGAGGCGTGCCGTTGTGCAGGACACGGGTGACCGAGCCCTCGCTGTCGAGGGTCTGGCCGGTGATCACCAGGGTGCCGCCAGCGGTGTGGCCGCTGTAGACGCCGCCCTCGGTCGGGCTGACAAGGGTGATCTGCCCCCTCCGGTAGGCCCAGACAGCGATCTCGGTGGGCTCCCCGCTCGCCCGGAAGAGCACGGTCTCGCCGTCGATGTCGAGGATCTCGCGGACCTGGAGGGTGGGCGGCGTGACAGGGGAGTCGCCGACGATCAGGCGGTGGCCGCCCTCCGAGGTGGCGGCCCAGACGAGGCTGCCGTCGGACAGGTGGCCGGGGACGCCGGTGACGATGTCGACCCAGGCGGGGTCGGTGTCCTCGCGCACGACCGTGGAGGTGCCGGTGGCCGGGTCGACGGCGAGCAGCCGCATGGTCCGCTGGTCGCGCGTCATGGTGACGATCGAGAGGCCGTGGGCGTCCCAGGCGGCGTTGACCAGGTATTCGTCGTCGAAGGGTACGGGGACGCGGGCTCCGCCGAGGGTGAGGACGAAGAGCTCGACCCCGGCGTTGGCCGTACCGGCGGAGGGGTAGCGCTGCTCGGTGGCGGGCCGGGCCGGGTTGGCCGGGTCGGCGATGTGCCAGCGCTGCACCGGCGCGTCGTCGGCCCGCTCGACCAGGATCGCGTCGCCGGACGGCGACCACCAGTAGCCCCGCATGCGGTCCATCTCCTCGGCGGCGACGAACTCGGCCAGGCCGTACGTCACCTCCGGGGACTCGGGACGGGCCAGCGCGTGGTCGACCTCGTCCTCCAGGTCCTGGATGTGGAACGCGCCGCCGGTCACGTAGCCGACGTGCACGCCGGTGGGGGACATCCGGGGGTCGATCACCGCTCCGGGGGTCTTCAGCCGCCGTACGTGCCTGGTCTTCAGGTCGACGACGTAGAGGCCGCCGGAGAGCGCGAACGTCGCGACGGTCACCGCGCTGTCGGTGCTGTACCCGACGATGCCCCCGGCCTGTTCCCGGCTCCGCTCGCGGCGCGCCCGCTCCTCGGGCGGCAGGTTCTCCTCGTCGGCCGCCAGGGCGCGCGGGTCGGCGATCAGCCGTTCCGTGCCGCTGAGGACGTCGTACTCCCACAGGCAGGTGACCGGGTCGAAGCCGCCCTTGGTCCGGAGGAAGACGATGCGGTCACCGCCCGGGGCGATCGTGAAGCCGCGCGGCACCCCGAGGGTGAATCGACGGGTTCTGGCGTGCAGGCGAGGGAAGCTCTCACTCATACGAGCCATCTTGCCAGTTCCGCATCGAGTGTCTTGTTTTCCGGGGGCTGACCGACAGGCAATCCGGAGGTTCTGCACGATGCCCGGCATCGATACCCTCGGACGCATGACTGATCGGCGCCTCATGCTGGTGCACGCCCACCCGGACGACGAGACGATCGGCAGCGGAGCCACCATGGCCAGGTACGCCGCCGAGGGCGCGCACGTCACGCTGGTGACCTGCACCCTGGGGGAGGAGGGCGAGGTCATCCCCCCGGAGCTGGCCCACCTGACCGCCGATCGCGACGACACCCTGGGCGAGCATCGCGTCGGGGAGCTCGTCGCGGCCTGCGCGGCGCTCGGCGTCACCGACCACCGGTTCCTGGGCGGCCCCGGCCGCTGGAGGGACTCCGGCATGATGGGCGTCGCCTCCAACCACCGGAGGAACGCCTTCTGGCAGGCCGACGTGGACGAGGCGGCGGGCGAGCTCGCGAGGATCATCCGCGAGGTACGGCCCCAGGTGCTCGTCACCTACGACGAGAACGGCTTCTACGGCCACCCCGACCACATCCAGGCCCACCGCGTCGCCTGGCGGGCCGTCGCGCTGGCCGCAGACCCGGGGTTCACGCCGGTCTCCGGAACGTCCGGGGATTCCGGGGAACGCGGCGAGGCGCCCGGTGAGACGTCCGGTGGGGGCGGGCCGTGGCGGGTCGCCAAGTTCTACCACACCGCCGCCCCCAGATCCGTGCTGCACAGGACCGAGGAGGCGATGCGCGAGAGCCGCGCCCCCTTTCTCGTCGAGCCGGTCGACGACATGCCGTTCGGCTGCGCGGACAAGGACGTCACCACCGAGATCGACGCCCGCGCCCACGTCGGCCGGAAGATCGCGGCGATGCGGGCGCACGCCACCCAGATCAGCGTGAACCCGCCCTGGTTCGCCCTGTCCAACAACGTCGGCCAGGAGGTTCTCGGGGTCGAGCACTTCATCCTGCGCTCTGGCGTGCCGGGTCCGGCGGGCCCCGGAGCGCCGATCGAAGTGGGAGGGCTCGGCGAGCCGTACGACCGTGAGGACGACCTCTTCGCCGGGATCCACTAGCCTCGATGCTTGTGATGGAGCAGGTCCCAGCTGTGCGCGAACCCTCGGAGACGGTTGTCGCCGTGGCGGCCAACGCCGTGCTTTTCATGCTTGGCCTCCTGCTGGGCGTCCTCGGCGGGTTCCAGCACTCCTGGTACATCAGGCCCGTCCCGGTCTCCGCCGTCGGCTGCCTCGCCCTGCTGTTCGCGATCACCTACGGGGCGGGCCGGATGACGCGCGGCAAGACGGCCGCCCTGGTGTTCACGGCGGGCTGGGTGCTGGTCACCGTGATCTGGACCTCAGGACGGCCGGAGGGCGACCTGGTCATCGCCAACGACCTGTCCGGTTACCTCTACCTCTACGGGGGTCTGGCGGCGGTCACGGTGGGGATCATGCTCTCGCCGTCGGCCGCCATGGGCGGTTCGTGGCTGCTCACCCCGCATGGATACCGCTCCGGCCCGGAATCCTCGCCGGTAACGTCCGGATCCCAGCCTCCACCCGCGCCGCCCGGCCAGTCCGGTCAAGTCCAGCCCGACCAGTCCGGACAGGTCCAGGCCGATCAGGCCCAGTCCGGTCGGGTTTCGCAGGATCGGCTCCGGTCCGGCCGGAACGGACCGGATCAGGCCCCGTCGGGTTGGGGCCCACCAGACTCTCAGACCCCACCCGTACCACCGGGCCCGGCCGCCCACTGACGACCTCGCCGCACCCTCCGGGGGTCGCTACCGCCGGACGCCCGGATGACGCACAATCCCGGTATGCGGCGGTTGCATCGGGTACGGCGGACGCTCAACTACGTCAACCTGTCCACACCGCTGGGGTTGCTCCTGGCACGCCTCGGCCACGCCCGGGTGACCGCCGGGCCCGACGGGCTGCTCCTGGCGTACGACTACCGCTTCCGGTTCCCGATCGCCTCGGCGTTCACCGTGGGCAACGTGGTGCTGACCAAGCACCCGGAGGGTTTCCTCACCGGCGCCCTGCTCAGGCACGAGGACCGGCACGCCTCCCAGTACATGTGCTGCGTGGGCCTGCCGATGCTTCCGCTTTACCTCGTCGCGGTGGTCGTCTCCGTGGTGATCTGCGGCCACCATGGCTCGTGGAACCTTTTCGAGCGGCTGGCGAACCTGGAGGACGGCAACTATGCCCGCAGATCCCCCTGGTGGTTTCACACTAGATCCCCGCAAAAGGAATGAATCTCTCTGTGGGGGGATCTACAAGGGGTGAGCTGTCGATGACCTAAGGGGGCCGCCCATGTCACAGACGTCCCACCCAGCAACCGCCTCCCACGCGTCCCCGGAACCCGACGGCCTCGTCGAGGAGCAGCTCCCACGGCGTTCCGGATGGTCGGCCCGCTTCGCCACGAGACCGGCGCGCGCTCTCAGGGAGCTGGGCCGGACCGCGGGCCGGGCGGTGCGGGATCACCCCTCCGCGCGACGGACGGCGACGGCGGAGACGGCATCCAGCCCTTCGGCGCTCTCCGCCCCCTCCCCGGGAACGGACTTCCCCGCAGAATCCGTGACCCCCTCGGGGGCCGCGACCTCCGTACGGTCCGTGACACCTGTGCGGCCCGCGCCTCCCGTACGGCCCGCGCCTCGGCCGAGGCGTCCCGCGCCCCTGCCGAGACGGTCCTGGCCGGGTGGCTTCAGGGACCGGCTGACCTCGCCGCTCCCGACGTTCCAGGAACTGCTGGCGGTCGCCTGGCACGGCACGCTCCGGCCCGGTGTCGGGGACGCGGACCGCATCCCGGTCCACCGGGACGGGCTCCCCCGGACGACGGGGACCGAGGCGGTCGTCACCTGGGTGGGACACGCGACGTACGTGGTGCAGATCGGCGGGCTGACCATCCTCACGGATCCGGTCTGGGCGAGGAAGATCGTCGGCATTCACCGGCCCCGGCTCACCCCGCCCGGCGTCGCGTGGGTGGACCTGCCCAGGATCGACGCCGTGGTGATCAGCCACAACCACTACGACCACCTGGACGCGCGGACCGTACGGCGGTTGCCGCGTAGCACGCCCGTCCTCGTACCGGCGGGGCTCAGGTCCTGGTTCACCCGGCGCGGGTTTCGCGACGTCACCGAGCTCGACTGGTGGGAGAGCACCTGGGTGGGCGGTGTCCGCTTCGACTTCGTCCCCGCCCACCACTGGAGCCGCCGGTCGATCTGGGACACCTGCAAGACCCTCTGGGGCGGCTGGGTGATCGCCTCCGACGACCAGACGATCTACTTCGCCGGGGACACCGCGTACGGCGAGCGCTTCGCCCAGATCGGAGCCCGCTATCCCGGCGGCATCGACCTGGCCCTGATGCCGGTGGGGGCGTTCGAGCCCCGCTGGTTCATGAAGGCCGCGCACGTCGATCCCGCGCAGGCCGTGCGGGCGTGCCAGGACGTGGGGGCGCGCCGGATGGCGACCATGCACTGGGGCACGTTCGTCCTGTCCGGGGAGTCGCTCCTCGCGCCGGTGGAGGAGGCGAGGGCGGCCTGGGCGGAGGCCGGACGGGACCGCGCCGACCTGTGGGACCTGGCCATCGGAGAGTCCCGCGTCCTGACGCGCTGACGCCCTGACGACGGGTCAGGAGGTGGCCCGAGGGCGCCCGCGTCATCGGGGGCTGAGCGTCAGGGTGTGGGTGGCCGCCTTCTCGACGGAGTCCTGGCGGGCGAGCATGGGAATGGTCTCGCCGCGCGCCCACAGCGGCGCCTGATCCCAGTAGTTGTCGTGGAACGCGTGCCCGGAGGCGCCGGTCAGGTTGATCCACCGAGATTTGTCCGGGTCCGCCAGGTCGACCACCATCCGCATGGAGGGCAGCCAACTCACCGCGTAACCGTCCTGCACGTCCCACCCGGCGGCGTTGACCGCGTCGTCGCTGCCGGCCACCGGGAACGGGCCCCGGTTGAACAGCCACTCGATCGGGCCGATTCCCGAGGTGCCGAAGGTCTGGTGGACGAGCTCCAGGGAGTGCAGGTCGCCCCAGCGCCAGTCCTTGACGTCCGGGCCGAGCCGGTCGTTCAGCTCGTCGTAGGCCCTCGCCATCGCCCGCCGCAGCATGTCGTCGCGGGTCTCGGCGCGCGGGGTGGTCGTGTCGTTCCAGAAAGCCTCGTCCGGTTTGTCGAGCATGACCCGTACGACCTCGAACCAGCGGTCGCCGCCCTGGGGCCGGGCACCCTCGGGGAGATCGTCGTTGAAGGTCTCGATGAGCAGGTGCCGCCAGACGGCGTTGAAGTACATCGCGGGTCCCGACTCCGCGCCCTGCGTGTGGTCCCACCCGCGCAACAGCTTGTCGCGGGCGTCCTTGGCGGGCCCGGCCATCTCGACGTCCAGCAGCCTGGGCACCAGGAACTCGGCGAAGCCGTTGTCGCTGTCCTGCTGCAACGCGCTCATCGCCGCCACGTCCACCGTGCCGCCGTCCTTCACCGCCTCGCGGAGGCGCTCCAGGATGCGCTGGGAGCGGTATCCGTACGCCCAGTCCCTGGTGAGGGTGTACGGGTAGCGGGCAGGGTCGATGACCGCGTTGTTGGCGGTCACGATGTAGCCCTCCGGCGGGTTGCGGAGGCTGGGCAGCTCGTTGAAGGGGATCGTCGACTGCCAGGCGTAGTCGCCGGTCCAGCCGGGTACCGGCCAGGTGCCGTCGCCACGGGTTCGCACCGGGATCCGCCCGGGGGCCTGGTAGCCGATGTTGCCCTCGGTGTCGGCGTAGACGAGGTTCTGCGCGGGTACCTCGAATTTGCTCGCCGCGGTCCTGAACTGCTGCCAGTCCTGCGCGGTGTTCAGCGCGAAGATCGCGTCAGCGGTCCTGCCGGGCTCCAGGGCCGTCCACTTGAGCGCGACCGCGTCGGCCCGCTCCTTGAGGGTCGCCTCCATGCCCGGCAGCGTGTCCTTCGCGTTCTCCATGACGTCGGAGATGATCGGCCCGTGCATGGTGTCGCGTACCTTGAGCCGTACGTCGGTACCCCCGGCCACCTTGATCGTTTCGGCCCTGACGGTCAGTGGCTTCCACTCGCCCATGGACAGGTACGAATCATCCTTGATCCGCTCCAGATAGAGGTCGGCGACGTCGGGGCCCAGGTTGGTGAAGCCCCAGGCGATCTTGTCGTTGCGGCCGATGATCACGCCGGGTACGCCGGAGAAGGTGAACCCGGTGACGTCGAACGGGCACTCGGGGCTCTTGACGCGGCAGTGCAGCCCGGCCTGGTACCAGACCGAGGGCATGCCCGGCCCCAGGTGGGGATCGTTGGAGAGCAGCGGTTTGCCCGACGCGGTGTGCTCGCCGCCGACCACCCAGGAGTTGGAGCCGATGCCGTTGCCGCCCGCCGGGTCGCCCATCAGGCTCGGCACCGCGCGCATGGCCTCGGCCGCCCGGGTCAGCGCCTCGGTGGCCGGAGCCACCCCGGACGGCTCCGTGTCGACCTTCTTCGGCTCCACGTCCTGGTCGAACCCGCGCTCGCCGACCGAGCCCCGGGTGACGATCGGCTGGTTGGTGTCGTACGGGTAGCCGGGCCAGAGCTGCTCCACCCGGTCGCGCGGCAGCCTGCTCGCCGCGAGCGCCCGGCCGATCTCGTCGGACATGTTGGAGCGCAGGTCCCAGGCCATCGCCTTGAGCCAGGCCAGCGAGTCGGCGGACTTCCACGGCTCGGGCCGGTAGTCGGGGTTGGTCGCCCGCAGCAGCACGTACTCCAGGCTCCTGTCGGCGAAGCCGGTGTTCCGCCTCATCCAGGCGTTCACCCCACCCGCGTAGGCGTCCAGGTAGCGCCGGGTCTGCTTGTCGAGCAGGGGCAGCTCCTTCTCGGCCACCCTCCGCCAGCCCATGGTCCGGATGACCCTGTCCTCGGTCAGCGTCGCCGAACCGAACATCTCCGAGAGCCGTCCGGCGGTCACGTGGCGGCGGAAGTCCATCTCGAAGAAGCGGTCCTGGGCGTGGACGTAGCCCTGGGCCAGGAAGAGATCCTCGGGGGAGTCAGCGTAGATGTGCGGGATACCCGTCTTATCGCGATATACGGTGACTTTTCCCTTTAAGCCGTCCAGCTTGAGCTCGCCTTCAAGCTGCGGGAAGGATGCCCGCACGCTCCACACCCCCGCCCCGGCGAGCGGCAGCCCGAGCACCAGAAGGACGGTGAGCACCCGCGCCAGCCACGTGAACGGGCGGGGCATCCAGGCGTACGGGCGGAACCTCACAAAAACCTCCTAGGCGACAAGCTCCCGCAAGTGTGGCACCACCCCCGTGATGTCGGCGCCGAGGTCATCGTGAAGATGCGGGCATGAGACTTTCCACGGCCGACCTGGTCGGCGCCCGCGGCGCGGCGGTCAGACCGGGCCGATTCCCCAGTGATGGACGGCGCGCTCGCCGGGGGCCAGCCGGATGACGTCCTCCCCGGTGCGGAAGGCGTTCGGCGGGCAGGTCATCGGTTCCACCGCCAGCCCCTGGCGGCGGTGGCCCTCCGGCAGGGTGTCGCCGGTGTAGAGCTGGAGCCACTCGATCCCCTCGCCCGCCCACAGCTCGACCCCGCCGCTCCCGCCGGTCAGCGTGACCCGCACCCGCCCGTCGGCACCCCGCTCCAGACCGGTGAACGCGGTGTCGAGCTCCGTCCCGCCGATCGGACGGGGGGTCCGGAAGTCGTACTCGGTGCCCTCGACGTCGCGACGGCCGATGGGGATCTTCCGCTCGTCCACCGCGATCCACTGGGTGGCGGGAAGCTCCAGAAGGGCGTCGTTGAGGGCACAGAGGACGCCGAGGGACAGATAGGGATGGGCTCCGAAGCCGTACGGCGCGTCGGTGGCCCCGACGTTCTCCGCGCCCACCTCGACCTCCAGGCCGGAGGCGCCCAGCGCGTACCGGATGGAGAGGTCGAGGACGTGCGGGTAGCCGAGCTGGGGGAAGAGCCGCAGCCCCAGGGTGATCGAGGCGCTGTCGCGGTCGTTGTGGTCGTCGCGGTCGTCACGGGAGAGGACCCGCCAGGGGAACGACCGGGAGAAGCCGTGGATCGCGTTGCCGGTCTTGGGCTCGCTCAGCGCGAGCTGCCGTTCCTCACCGTCGAACGTGTAGCGGCCGTCCTCGACCCTGTTCGGCCAGGGAAGCAACGGCAACCCCGCCCCGCCGAGCGGGGACTGGTCCTCGGGAAAGTCGACGACAAGGGGACGACCGTCCAGGGTGAGGCTCCTGAGACCGGCCCCGAGCTCGGTGATGACGGCCTGGAAACCGTCGGCCGCGATGGTGTGCTGGGCCCCGGTGGGCGCGATGTTTGTCACCCGGCAATTCAACACCTATTGCCCCTCACTCCCCATTCGCCACCGCGCCGCCCTCCCCGCACGTGCCGTCATCTCAGACCAAGCCGCGTCCGCTTTCCGGGTGTCGACTGTGTCGTCACCTTCTGCCGTCTGTGTCGTGACGATTACTTGTACATGGCGCGATAACCGCCATGGGCCGGCACACGTCGCGAAGCACCGGGATACCGGACAACAGCCAGGCCAGGTCATGAGCCTCATTCCATCGGACGCGGTGTCCTCCGCGCCGAGGCGTAACGGTCCGTCCCGTCACGCCGAAGCAGCAACAAGAACATGACCAGCACCGTGCCGCCCAAATAGTGCATGACCGGTCCGGCCGCGATGATGTTCCACCCCCCGAAACGAAACGTGTTCTGGCAGCCATCGGTGACGATATCGATGGCGAAGGGGATCGTGAACAGCACGGCGATCACTACGAACAGCGCCGCCGTCACCCAACCGGCGATCGTGCCCCACCTCCCGCGAAGGGTGAGAACCGCACTCAAGCCAAGCGCCATCACGACGGTTGGCCAGCCGTCCAGCTCCGCGGAAATGGTCCGCCAGTTGATCTCCATCAGCCAGCCGACATCCTGAAAGACGTACGGCTTCGCGCTGAGGGGACAGGTGAATCCTTTCATCTCGGAGGTCAGCCCCCCGGGAGGTACCACCGGACGGTGCGTGAAGCGGGGGCCGCCAGAGCCGCCAGGGTCAACAGAGGTATCCCCCAGCGAGGGGGAATCTCCGGTAATGGAAGCAAGGTCGCCGCCGCTTCATCGTGAATGGAGGCGCTCAGCCTAGATCGTCCACGGCACCGGAGACAGATCTACCCACCTCACACTCGCCGCCGCCGACAACCGGGAGCGACGAGCGATCACAGGACGACATACTGTGTCTGATGTCCGAAAGTGGCCCTTGAGTTGTGGTGCGGCCGCGAGGACCCGAACACCTAACCTTCTGATCCGTAGTCAGATCGTGTTGGCTCCGAAGCACCGGAACTCGTCGGCACACCACGGTTTCGAGTCTCGCCCCCGCGAGGGCGATTCCTTCCGGAACCCGGATCCTCGAAAGAACCGGGTGCCCGAGAAATCGTGTCGGATTCAGCTAAAGCACCGTCTCCAGGACCGTGGACTGTACGGCGAAGCCGTTGGTCCGGTAGAAGCGGACGGCGGCCTCGTTGCTCGCGTAGGCGGTCACCCCGGCGTAGCGGGCTCCCTGCTGGCGGGCCCACGTCCTGAACTCCTCCACCAGCCTGGCCCCGATTCCCTGGCTGCGGTAGGAGGGCTGGACGTACATGCTGCCCAGGGTGGCCACGGTGACCGGGCGCATCGCGGTGGGGCCGGACAGGGACCCGGTCAGGTGGCCGACGATCCGGTCGCCGTCCTCGGCGACCATCACCAGGCGCTCCGGGTCACCCAGCGCGTCCACGAAGCGGGCCCGCCCGTGCTCCTCGGGCCAGTTGACGTTCAGGGCGGGGTCACGGGCCCCGGCGTCCTCGACGAACAGCGCGGAACTGCAGGCGACGATGCCGTCCACATCCGCGATCGTGCCGGGTCGTACGGCAACGGCGATCTCACTCATGATCGGGACGCTATCGGTCGCGACCGACATTACGAGTGATCTGCTGCTTTCGCCCCTACCGGCGGGGCGGAAACCCTTTCCGGCGGGGTGGGGATTCTTCCTTGCGAGCCAGGAAATCCTTTCCCGAAGCTCCCGGGCTCCCGACCGGCCGCCGGGCTCGTCGCCCGCCCGCCGGGGGCTCGCGCCCGGACCGGGACGGACGCGGAAGACCGTCAGAGCCGGTCCGGGCGGAAGCCCGTCAGGTCGGTCAGGCTGGTCCGGGCGGAAGACCGTCAGGGCCGGTCCGGGTGGAAGACCGTCAGGGCCGGTCCGGGTGGATGGCCGTCAGGACCAGGTCTGGCCGTCCGGGGTGTCGACGACCTTCACGCCGAGGGCGGCCAGTTCGTCGCGGAGGCGGTCGGAGGCGGCCCAGTCCTTGGCGTCGCGGGCTCGCGAGCGCCGCTCCAGCAGCTCGGCGGCGCCCCCGGGCAGGTCCTTCGGCCTGACCGTCCTGCCGATGTCGAGGGAGAGGTCCAGGGCGAGGATCTGGTCGAGGTGCAGGAACGTCTCGAACCTGGACCCGGGGGAGATCGAGTCGTCGCGCTCCAGCTCGCGCAGGAGCCGCAGCGCCAGCGGGGTGTCGAGGTCGTCGTCGAAGGCGGCCTCGATCCGGGAGACCCGGTCGGCGGGCATCGGGCCGCTCGGCGACTCCGACCATTCGGCCACCTGGCCGCGCCAGCGCCGCAGGGTCTTGTCGGCGGCCCGCAGGGTGTCCCAGGTGAGGTTCATCTGCTGGCGGTGGCGGTGCTCCAGCAGCGCCAGCCGTACGGCCAGCGGGTCGAGGCCCGCGTCCGCCACGTCCTTGAGCAGGACCACGTTGCCGGTGGACTTCGACATCTTGCGCCCGTCGAAGAGCAGGTGCTCGCCGTGCACCCAGTGCCGTACCACCTCGTGCCCGGCGGTGGCGTCGGACTGGGCGCGCTCGTCCTCGTGGTGCGGGAAACGCAGGTCGATCCCGCCGGTGTGCACGTCGATGTGCTCGCCGAGGAAGCGCAGCGACATCGCCGAGCACTCGATGTGCCAGCCGGGGAAGCCCCGGCCCCACGGGGTCTCCCAGGTCAGCTCCGCCTCAGAGGGCTTCCACAGCGCCCAGTCGGCGTGGAAGCGCTTGCGCGGGTCGACGGCCTCGATCCGGTGGCCGGGCCTCAGGTGGTCGAGCCGGTTGCCGGAGATCTCCCCGTACGTCGGGAAGGAGGCCGCGTCGAAGAAGACCGACCCGTCGGGCACCGCGTACGCGTGCCCCTTCTCGATCAGCTTGGCGATCATCTCGACCATCAGGTCGATCGTCTCGCTTGCCCGGGGCGAGTGCTCGGGCGGGCGGATGTTCAGGGCCGTCGTGTCCTTCAGGAAGGTGTCCTCGTAGAACCGCGAGATCTCCAGGGCGCTCCGCCCCTCGGCCCTGGCCTGAGCGAGGATCTTGTCCTCGCCGGAGGGGTCGATCTCGGCGTCGTCCACCAGGTGCCCGACGTCGGTGATGTTGCGGCAGACCACCACCCGGACCCCCTGCCGCTCGCTGACCCGCCTGATCAGGTCCGACAGCAGGTACGACCGGAGGTTGCCCACGTGGGCCGACCTGTAGACGGTCGGGCCGCAGGTGTACATCCGCAGGGAACGGGTCCCCTCGGGAACGATCCGCTCGACCCGGCGATTCCGCGTGTCATACAGGCTCAGCATGTACCGAGCCTACGCAACCGAGTCCGGTTCCACAGCGTACGAGTCCACACAGGCGCGACCGGGCCCGGCCCGGACGCGGCCGAAGGCGCCCGAGCCCGCGTGGGCGAAGCGGGAGCCCTCGGCGCGGCACCCCTCAGCCCCCGAGTCGGCCCCGGGCCGACTCCCAGACCGGCCTTCGAGAGAGGTCAGCCCTCCAGGAAGGCGAGGATCTCGCGGTCGCCCCGGTCGCGCAGGCGGGCGATCACCTCTTCGCGGGTGCAGCCCTCCGGCAGGCCGATGCGGGCGCCGATCAGGCGGATGCCTTCGGCCTCCGACGCCACCGGCGCCGTGTAGCCGATCAGGTGCAGCGCCCGGTTCAGGGCGGGCAGGGTCGGCGAGGCCGCGGGCAGGTAGCGGGTGAGCAGCTCGCCGCCGTCGGAGACCGTGAGGAAGACGTGGTCGCCCTCGGAGGCGTTGGCGGCGATCAGGACGGGGCGGATGGAGCCCATGGTCGGCTGGTTGTGCCAGCTGATCACCACGTCGCCCGAGGGGGTGGCGGCGGTCAGCTGGCCGCCGGGGGCCATGCCCAGGTGCGCGGCGAAGCCGGTCGGCAGCGGGGAGCCCGAGCCGCGCAGGTGCTCGGCGTTGACGTCCACCCGGTGCCACCAGCGCCCGTCGCGGCTGCGGAAGCAGCGCCGGGTCTCCGAGACGTCCCGGCGCGGCTGGTAGTCGGCCTGCTCGGCTCCGGCCACCCTGATCCACCCGCGCTGCGTACGCTCGAAGCCGGGCCCGCCCGCGTACGCGCGGACCGAGCTCTCGCTCACGTCGTAGCGCCCGGTGAGGTTGGTGACGATCGTGTTGACCGACGCCTCGCCGTTGGACCGCTCGATCTCCCGGACGATCATCTCCCGGATGCCCAGATACTGCTCGCCGCCCCAGCGTGACAGCCCGTACTTGTTCCGGTCGACCCGCAGGAACCGGTCGTCGGCGGTGAGCTGGTTGCGGATGCCGACGAGGCTGTAGTCCTCGCCGATGCGCTCCTGGATCTCCTCGGGCGTCAGCGGGCCGCCCGCGACCGCGAGCACGGCCTCGGCCTTGTCGTTGACGCTGCGCGGCCAGGGGACCACGTGGTTCTCCAGCACCCGCAGCTGGGGCACCGCGATGAGCCAGCGCTCGGCCACGTCCTCGCGGATGCCGAGCTGGCTGGCGAGCGTCACGGCCTCGTCCAGCGGGCGCGGCCCGTCGGTGAACAGCTGCCGGGTCTTCTCCCTGAGCTCGTCCGCCCCCCCGGCGACCAGCCAGCCGTCCACCTGCTCGTAGCCGGTCAGCAGGGTCCGTACGAACCGCCAGGAGGGGATGCCCAGCGTGGTCAGGTCGGTGCGGTGCCACGGCACGGCGGCGGCGAGGTCGTCGGCGGGCACGGCGGAGCCCAGCCGGCCCCGCAGCCAGGACACGTGGGCGATCAGCGGCGCCGCGTCCTCCTTGGCGAGCCAGGCCTCGACGTGGTCGCGCAGGTCGCGCTCGATCTGCCGGATGCGCTCCCTGGTGACCGAGAACCGCTGGGCCAGGTCGTCGAGCGTGGCCCGCTGGGAGGCGTACAGCCGGTCCCTGGCGATGGCCCGCTGCCGCTCGTCCAGCGTGGCGAAGACCTCGTCGATCAGCTCGGGCAGCGGCCGGTCGGGCCGGGAGGGGCGGATGCTGGCGACGCTCTCCTCGGTGACCGGTTCGAGCAGCCGCTCCAGCACCCCGGTGAACAGCTTGTGCACCACCTCGCGGCCGAGCCCCTCGGGCGTGCGGACGCTCGCGGCGGGGTCGGCGAACCTGAGCACGGGGAGGACGTCACCGAGCATCAGGTGACCCCAGCACGCCAGGGCGAGGTCGGTCAGGCGACCGGCGACCTCGGACGTCCCGATGGTCGAGCAGGCGGTGTCGAGCGGAAGCGCCTGCCACCACGCCTCGGGGAGGCGGGGGTCGGTCGCGATCGGCGCTACCTGGCCGGGAGAGGTCCAGCGCAAGGGTGGCGCGATGTCGCTCAGGCTGAGGTTCATTGAGGTCCAACCGGCAAAGGGGAATATATCCGCAGTTCAGACTATGTGGTCAGGTAGGAAGGAAGGGACTTGCCCGTCCGTAATGAGAAACGTAGAGGAGTTCACTGGCCCGGGTGCAGGCCACGTAGAGGAGGCCGCGCTCCCGCTGGAGATCATGTGCCCTGGCCGCCGGGTCCTCGCCGACCGGGGTGAGGGAGTCGGGGTCGGGCACGATCCCGTCGCCCACGCCGATCACCGCGACCCGCCGGAACTCCAGCCCCTTCATACCGTGCAGCGTCGTCACCCGCACCCCCAGATCACGCAGAGCGGCCCGTGCGTCACGCACGAGGCCGGCGGTCCTGGCGGCCACCGCTATCTCCTCGGGCGTCACACCCTCATTCACCCACTGTCCCACCTGTCCCACCAGACCCGTCAGCTCATCCTGCGGTGAATCGTAGGCGCGGACCATCGGCCGGAGCCCGTGCCGGATGCCTCTGAAGCCGTAAAGCTCCTGCACACCCTTGACGAGCCCGTCGGCGGGGCCACCCCCGCGTAACCGGACCCCCCAGGACAGGATCTCCCGTGGAAGCCGGTACGACACCTGAAGGCGCTGCTGGATCGCGTCGATCCCCACGGCGCCGAGTGTCACCCGCGTGTCGAAGATGCGCTGGTGCGGGTCGCCCACGATGAACATGTCGTCGCGGGCGTGCGGCACCGCCGCCCGCAGCAGCCGCCACTGCGCCGGGTGCAGGTCCTGCGCCTCGTCCACCACGATGTGCCGGTACGGCTCCCGCGCCGGCTCGGCCTCCTCCAGCAGGTCCCCCGTCGTCTGGCCGAGAAGTACCGACGCCTCGGAGGCGAGCTGCAGCAGGGTTCGTTTGCCGCGTTCCCGCAGTTGCTCGGTGACGTGCTCGATGGCCTTCCACACGGAGGTGCGTTCCTCACCCGCGAGCTCGACGCTGCGGCCGGGGCGGGGGGCGTCCAGGTACTCGTCCAGGGTCCGCAGGTTCTGCGCCAGGACCACCTGCTCCCACTCGCGCAGCAGGAACGCCGGGCTGTGGCCGGTCTCGGTCTCCTCCCAGAGCGCGGTCAGCTCGGCGGCGCCGACCAGCGAGGGCGGGCGTCCCTCGGCCTCGGCGACGATGCGGTGGGCCAGCCGGTCCACGTTGCCGACCTCGATCCGCTTGCGGACCACCTCGTCCTCGATCAGCTGGTCGAGCCTGGCCGCGAGCTCGGCGCTCAGCCCCTGGGAGAAGGTGACGAGCAGGATCTGCCCGCTCGCGCGCCCGGCCAGGAAGGCGGCCCGGTGCAGGGCGACGAGCGTCTTGCCGGTGCCCGCGCCGCCGGTGACCAGCGTCGGCTGCTGGTAGGACTCCCAGTACGCCAGCCGGTGCTGCGGCGGGCGCAGGAACACGCACCAGCCGGGCGCGTCGAGCACGCGGTTCAGCTCGCGCGGGTCGTCGGTGAAGACGGCCCGGTCCGGGCTGCGCAGGAGGGCGGCGCCGAAGTCCTCGGGATTGATCGGCTCGGGGTCCGCGGCGACGGCGCGGCAGTTCTCCAGCTCCCGCCAGGCCCCGGCCATCGACTCGCCCCTGGCGAGCGCCGCCAGCGGCTCGTACTGCGTCAGGGGCAGCAGCGGTTCGAGCGCCTCCAGGGTGAGCTGGTCGGTGATCTGCCTGACCAGCGGCAGGAAACGGCCGTCGACCCCCAGCTCGGCCAGGTCGCTGTCGCAGATGTCGGAGAACAGTCGCGTCGCGGACGCCTCGGCCGCCCTGCGCACCGCGGGCCGCACCCGGTCCAGCGCCTCGGCGTCCCACATCTCGACCACGCCCAGCGCCGTGTTGACGCCGAACCGGTAGCGCTGCGCGTACGCCCACGCCTCCGCGTCCGGCAGCACGGTCAGCAGCCAGTAGACGTCCCGCTGCTTGACCACGACGCCCCGGTGCCGGTCGGCGAGCCTCAGGGTGGCCACCCGGGGATCCCTCGCCCCCCTGACCCGCTCGGGGTGCGGGGCGCCCGCCACGTTCTGCAGGAACCTGCGCGCCGAGACCACGACGTCCCGGCGCACCGGCTGAGCCAGGGCGCCGAGTTCGACGGGGAAGTCCGGGGAGATGGCGAGGCGGGGCATGGGTCAGGCCAACAGTGACAGGAGGTCGCGGTCCCCGCGTTCCCTCAGCCGGGTGAGGAGCTCCGGGGTGCCCACGGGTCCCGTCATGCCGACCCGGGTGGCGATCACCCGCTTGGCCTGCTCGGGGGTGCCGCCCGTCGCGGTGTAGCCGACCAGCCGCAGCGCCCGCGCCGTGGTCTCCACCTCCTCGCCCGCGGCCGGCAGGTGCCTGGCCCGCAGGACCCCCTCGTCCGACAGGGTCAGGAACAGGTGGCTGCCCTCCTTGGCGCCCACGTCCTCCAGGAGCGTCATGAGCGACTCCAGCACGGGCCTGTCGTGCCAGCTGAGGACGAGCTCCCCGACCGCACTGCTGACCGTGCGGCCGTCACCGGGAGACATCCCGAGGTAGGCGGCGAACCCGCTGGGCAGCGGGCACTCGGCGCCCCCGAGGTGTTCCCCGGTGACGTCGATCCTCAGCCACCAGCGGCCGTCGGGCTGCCGGAAGCAGCGCCTGGTCAGCGAGACGTCCTTCAGCGGGCGGAACGGGGCCTTCTTCGGCTCCTGTCCGGGCTCTGCGCCTGGCTTCTCCGCGGTCAGGGCGGGGGCGCCGTTCGAGCGCTGGGGAGGCCGCTCGCCCGCGCCGAGGATGCGGAGCTGCGGGACGTTCTCCAGCCACTCCTTGGACACCTCGGGATGGATGCCCAGCGAGGAGACCATGTCGAGGGCCTTGTTGATGGTGAGCGGCGGCTTGGCGCCGCTGATCATGTCGCGGGTGCGGTGGCGCAGCTCGGTGATGTCGCCCTCCACCAGCCACTCGTCGACCAGGTGGTAGCCGGGGAGGGTGGCGAGCACGAACTGCCAGGCCGGTACGTCGAGGGAGTGCAGTTCCCGGGTGTGCCATTCGGCCGCGTTGACCAGCCGTTCCCTCGGCGCGGCCTTGCCGAGGACCTCCTTCGTCTCCTCCAGGTGCTCCCGGTACGGGGCGGCCTCGTCGGAGGAGACCCACTCGGCGAGCTCCCGGCGCAGGTCGGTCTCGATGTCGCTGATGATCTCCGGAGACACCGCGAAGAGCTTGGCCAGCGCCTCCACGGTCGCCGGGACGTCGCTGAACAGCCTGTTCTGCGCCACCGCCCAGCGCTTGTCCTCCACGTTGGCGAAGACGGCGTCCACCAGCGAGTGCAGGCTCTTCGGTACCTTCGGCCCGGCCCCGTCGCCCTCGCCGTCCTCCGCGAGGGGGGCGGGTACGGGGTCGTCCTCGGAGTCGTCCTGCGAGTCGTCTCGGGGGTTGTCCTCGGAGTCGCCCCCGGGGTCGGCTTCGGCTTCCGGGGGTCCGGCCTCGTCGGCGGGTTCCGTCTCGCCGGGGCCTTCCTCGAAATCGGGGTTCGTCTCGGCGGGTCCGGCCTCCGAGGCGGCTTGGACTCTCGCGGGTTCGGCCTCGACCGGCTCCGCTACGGCCTCCGGGAGGGCTTCGGCGGGTCCGGCGTCCGAGGCGGCCTGGGCTCTCTCGGGTCCGGCCTCGACGACCGGTTCCGCTCCGGCTTCCGGGGCGGCCTCCGCTCCGGTGGGTCCGGCCTCGGCGGCGAGTTCGGCTTCTGCGGGGTCCGCCCGATCGGCCCACGGCACCGGCCGGGGGAGGAGGCCGGGCGCGCCCTCCGCCTGAACCCCCGCCACCGGGATGTCCCGAGGGCCGGATCCGGCGGCCTCCGCCTCCTCGGAGGCGGTCGCGAACCGCTCTTCCCGCGTGAAGGAGCTCGTCGGCCTGCCCTTCCTCGCCGAGGCGGGCTGGAAGAGCGAACCGGGGGGCTCCTTGGGGCCGGTGTCCGTCTCCGTCGTACGACGGGCATCGGGCACCGGTACGGCGTCGCGTTCCCGGGGGCCCTTGCGCTTCGGCAGCGGCATCGGCTTCGCGGGGGCCTCGGGCTCCGGCTCGGGAACGTTCTCGGCGTGGAGGTCCGCCACGGCGGGCGGGCCGTCCGGCACGGAAAGCTCCCCGGAGCCGGACTCGCCCACGGTGGATCCGCTCGCGACGGACCCATCCACAGCGGGCTCGCGCTCGGTGGATCCGCCCACGACGGGCGTAAGGGAGGACACGGGTGCCCGGGAGTCCTCGGCCGCGTGCGCCGGAGGCGGGACCGCGTGGGCGGGGGCGGGGGCCGCCAGGCGGGTGAAGACCGCGGTGAAGAGCGCGTGCAGCAGGGGGACCGGCTGGATGAACGGCTGGTCGCGCAGGTCGTGGCCGGTCAGCGAGAGAAGGCCCGCCCAGGACCCGGCGCGGTCGAGGGCGATGGCCGTGTAGGGCTCGTCCGCGTCGTCCGGATCCAGGACGTACAGGGCGGGAAGCACGTCACCCACGGCGGCGGCCGGCCAGTGGTTCAGGGCGACCGAGGCGAGGATGTCGGCGAGCCGCTCCGGGCCCAGCACGGCGAGCACGCGGGCCATCGGCAGGCTCCGCCACCAAGCGTCCGGTAGGTCGGGCTGTGCGCGCAGAAGTGGGATCGTGGCCGCGTCGCTCCAGCGCAGCGGCGGCACGAGGTCACTCAGACAGAAGTTCATCCGTTCCCTTCACCAGCCCCTCAAGCCGCCCGAGTCACTCCATGTGGCCGGGGAACGAGACTCATGGAACAGACCATAGTCTGGCAAATCGCCCCGGCGCATTGGGTCGGTTCAGCGGCGTACGGCCGCGAACCGCAGTCTCACGTAGTCGGCCATCCAGCCGGTCTCCCGCCGGAGGGCGGGGGCGGCCAGCTCGTTCACCCGGCGGAGCAGCGGGTCGACCATCTCCGCGGGCACCTCCTTGAGCAGCGAACCCGCGAACATCCGCACCCAGTCGGCCGCCCCGCCGGGGCACTCGTCGAGCGGGGTCGGCCGGTCGAAGTATTCCAGCAGGCGGACGGTGAAGCCGCCCTTCTCCAGCCGCGTGGCGTATTCGGCGGGGGTGGGGAAGTACCAGGGCAGGCCGGGCTCGGGCAGCCCGTACTCCCGCCAGGCGGTGGACAGGGCCGCCGTCAGCGCGGCGCAGTTGCCCGCGCCGCCCATCTCGGCCACGAACCGCCCGCCCGGTGTGAGGGCCTCGCGGACGCGGGTGATCACCACGTCCGGCTCCTGGCCCATCCAGTGCAGGGCGGCGTTGGAGAAGACCGCGTCGTACGGCTGGGCCACCGTGAAGGTGCGGCCGTCACCGACGATGAAGTCCAGCCCCGGATGCTGCGCCAGGGCCTTCTCGATCATCGCCTGCGATCCGTCGATCCCCAGGACACGGGCGCCCCGGGAGGTGATCTCGGCCGTCAGCACCCCGGTGCCGCAGCCGAGATCCACGATGCGTTCCCCCGGTTGCGGGTCGAGGAGCTCGACCAGGGGGGCGCCGTGCGCTGAGACGTACCCGAAGCTGCTGTCATAGGCGCGAGCGTTCCACCTCATCAAGCTCGGGGTGTCGTATCGCAAGACGATCAGCTCACATTCTGAGACGCGAGGCCTCTTATCGGTACTCTCCAGACACTTTAGAGCCTCTGGGAAGTCGCGACATATCAGTCTCGGCAGCCTCAGGCTCATCTCACCTTCTTGGCCCACTCACGCTGGAGGTAGGCCCTGGCCCTGTCGATCTCCGGGATGGAGAGGATCACGGGGCTCCCGCTGGTGGCGGGGAGCTTCGCGGCCAGCTCGCGGTCGAGGGTGCCACGCATCTGGAGGGCCTCCATCCTGGCCGGACGGGCATATCCCTTCAGGAACAGGTTCTGTCCCTTGTCGGAGAACAGGAACTCCTGCCAGAGCCGGGCCGCTGCCGGGTGCGGGGCCTGCCTGTTGATGGCCTGGACGTAGTAGGCGCCGAGCACCGCGTCGCCGGGAATCGTCACCTTCCACAGCTTGTCCGCGGCGGCCCGCTCGACGTTGTGGTAATCCCAGTCGACGAGGACCGAGGCCGCCTTGGGGGTGGCCGCGAGGTTGCCGGCGCTCTTGAGACGGTGGAAGAACTCCACGCCCCGCTCGGCCCTCGCCTCGCCGCCCCTGAGGGAGGCGGCCATCACCCCGTTGAAGGCCGCGGAGACCTCCCGGGGATCGCCGGGCAGCGAGACGCTGTGGCGCGGCTTGAGCAGGTCCGAGAAGGACGCGGGGGCCGTGACCTTGCTCGGGTCGTAGCCGATGGACATGTAGCCGCCGTACCCGGCGTACCAGAAGCCCCTGTGGTCCTTCAGGCGGTCGGGGATGTCCTGCCAGCCCTGGACCCGGTACGGGGCGAAGAGGGCGGTCTTGGCGGCGGCGACGTCCATGCTCAGGTCGAACACGTCCGGCTTGAGCTGGGCCGCGGCCGCGACCTCCCTGGCGCTGCTGGCGTCGGGCTCCAGCTGGTGGACCTTGATCCCGTACTCCTCGGAGAAGGTGTCGATGATCTCGCCGTAGTTCACCCAGTCGCGCGGTAGCGCGATCACCGTGAGCGCCCCCTCCTTCCTGGCGGCCTCGACGAGGCGCTCCATCGTCGAGAAGCCCTCCTTCAGGGAGGCGGCCTGCGGGTTGAGAGGCGGAAATTGGACGTTCTGAGGAGCCGGGGCGCCACATCCGGCGATCGTGGCCGTGAGGATCACGGCGGCTGCGGCGCTGGTACGTACGGTCACGAACGGAATACTCTCCGCTGCGATTCGCCTGGTCGAGCAGGCGCGGCCCTTCTTAACGAACGGCTTATACGTGTCTTGGCGAGTCGCTTACCCGGCGGGCGTCCAAAGGGCGTTCGGAAGGTCGTCCACACGCGGGCGCGGGACTCCTCGCGGGGCTCCTACGGATTCACGCGCGCGGGCGCGGGGACTCCGGGACGACCTTCGCCGCGGCGAGCGTCTCCTCGTCGATCTCGACCAGGGTGCCGTTTCGCCTGCGCACGCCGAGCACGCCGTCCCGCCAGAACTCCAGCTCACCCACCGCGTCGCGGAATCCCTCGGGAACCCTTCTCCGAGTGGTGACTCTTTTGCCCACGTCGGAAGGGGTTATGGTGATGTTCAGGCGAGCGCTGAAACCAAAGGCCACCGGCTTTTGCCCCCTCCCGTTTCAGACACATGGCGGGCACGGCAATACTAGGGCTTAGCAACTCGCGGTCGAAGTCGTGCCTAGGTGCGTAAAGAAGAAGGAGCCCGAGGTGACCTACGTCATCGCGCAGCCTTGCGTGGACGTCCTGGACAAGGCGTGCATCGAGGAGTGCCCCGTCGATTGCATCTACGAGGGCGAGCGGATGCTCTACATCCACCCCGACGAATGCGTCGACTGCGGCGCGTGCGAACCGGTCTGTCCGGTAGAGGCCATTTTCTACGAGGACGACCTTCCCGAGCAGTGGAAGGACTTCTACAAGGCGAACGTGGACTTCTTCGAGGACCTGGGATCGCCCGGCGGCGCCTCCAAGGTCGGCAAGATCGAGAAGGACCACCCGGTCGTCGCGGCCCTGCCCCCGCAGGCCGAGAGCCACTAGGAGCCGGTGCCGGGGGGACGGTCACGACGGCCGTCCCCCCGCGCCGTCATCGGCAGACCCGTTCCAGTGAAGGACGACGGCTGATCACCATGAACGCCATTCCCGACCGGTCACAGGCCCAGGCCCCGAGCGTCCCGGCGAGGCTCCGATGAACGGTCTGCCGGACTTCCCGTGGGACCGGCTCACGCCGCTGAAGGAACTCGCGGCGTCGCACCCCGACGGGATCGTCGACCTGTCGGTGGGCACGCCCGTCGACCCGGTGCCCGCCGTCGTGCGGCAGGCTCTCGCGGACGCCTCCGACAGCCCCGGATACCCCCTGACGTACGGCACCGAGCGCCTCCGCTCGGCCGCCGCCGGGTGGCTGCGGCGCAGGCACGGCGTGCTCCTCGACCAGGCGAACGTGCTGCCGCTGATCGGTTCCAAGGAGTTCGTGGCCTGGCTGCCGACGCTGCTCGGCGTCGGCCCCGGCCAGCGGGTGATCTTCCCCGAGCTGGCCTACCCCACCTACGACGTGGGAGCGCGCCTCGCGGGCGCCGAGCCGTACGCCACCGACGGGCTGCTCGGGCTCGGACCCGAGCGGGTGCCGCTGGTCTGGGTGAACTCGCCGTCCAACCCGACCGGCAGGGTCCTGCCCGCCGAGCACCTGCGCAAGGTCGTCTCGTGGGCGCGCGAGCACGGCGCGGTCGTGGCCTCCGACGAGTGCTACATCGAGCTGGGCTGGGAGGAGCGGCCGGTCTCGATCCTGCACCCGGACGTCTGCGGCGGCTCGCACGAGGGCCTGCTCGCGGTGCACTCGCTGTCCAAGCGCTCCAACCTCGCCGGTTACCGTGCCGGGTTCGTCGCGGGCGACCCCGTGCTGGTCAAGCGGCTGCTGGAGATACGCAAGCACGCCGGGATGATCATGCCCGCGCCGGTCCAGGCGGCGATGGCCGTCGCCCTGGACGACGACGAGCACGCCGAGGAACAGCGGGCCCGCTACGCCGCCCGCCGCGCGGCGCTCCGTCCCGCCCTGGAGGCGGCCGGCTGGAAGATCGAGCACTCCACCGCGGGCCTGTACCTGTGGGCGTCCAACGGGGCGGGCTGCTGGGACCAGGTCCGCGCGCTGGCCGAGAAGGGGATCCTGGTCGCCCCCGGTGACTTCTACGGGACCGCGGGCGAGCGGCACATCAGGATCGCCGTGACGGCCGACGACGAACGGGTCGGTGCGGCGGTGCGGCGCCTCCAGTAGGATCGCGCGGCATGACCCCCGAGGTCGCCGTGATAATCGGACTGAGTGTGGCCACGCTCGTCCTGCTGCTCGTCGCGTTCTTCGCGACGACGCGTCAGGACAGGGAGGCCGGCGAGTCCGGGCGTTCCGGCGAGACCCCCCTCCCCTCGGTTGAGGCCGAGCGGCCGCCGGCCCGACCGTCCGCGGGCCATGTCGGCATCGACTACCCCGACCCCCGTACGATCAAGGTCGGCGACACGATCGAGTGCCAGGGGGTCCGCAGCAGAGTCCTCGGCGCCCTGTACCTGTCGTGGCAGGGCAGCCAGTGGACCGAATACCTCCTCGACGACGGCACCCGCCGCTACCAGTGGCTGTCGATCCAGATGCGCGCCGGCCTGGCCGCGGGTGATTCGCCGCACCTGGAGGTGCTGCTGTGGACGCCGGTGCCCACGGAGGGCATGATCCCCGCCAAGGCCACGCTGAGCGTCGAGGGGGTCGACTTCTTCCCCGTCGACCGGGGCACCGCGGCCTTCCGCGGGGAGGGCGTCACCTCGATGCCCGAGCGGGGCCTGCTCGACTTCGCCGACTACCGGGCCGCCGACGGCCGCCTGCTCAGCTTCGACCGCCTCCAGGGCAAGCGCTGGAGCGCCTCCCACGCCCAGCCCCTCGCCCCCGGGACGATCAGGATCGAGAAGAAGAAGGGTGGTTAGGGCCTGTTTTGTGGATCTTCGCCGTGGCGACCGCGGTAGGCGAAAAGAGCCACGAAACAGGCCTTAGGACAGCTCGACCTTCTTGACGGAGGATTTCGGGTCGGCCGTCCAGCCGTCGTGACTTCTCGCGGCCGTCCACGACTGGCCGTCGTAGCGGATCCTGGCGAGCCCGAACGTCTTGGCGTGGGCGATCGACCAGGCGGCCACCAGCCAGCCGCGCCTGCGCGAGGGGGCCTCGAAGGTGTCGCCGGGCCCGAGCGCCCTGGCGAGCCCGCGCTCGGCCCCGCGCGCGTCGGGCAGGGGGGTCTTGCCCGTCGGGGCGGGAAACCAGCAGTGCACCGCCTTGGGGACGCGCCCGGTGAACGCCGCGGCGAGGATCTTCCCGTCGTCCTCGTGCTGGGCGTACGCCGTCCCGTCGGCCGAGCGCTGCACCTCCTGGGCCGCCTCGTGGAGCGGCAGCTTCCGGTAGCCCTTCACCTTCACCAGCGCGGCGAAGAACTTCCCCGAGGCGTAGACGGGGTCGACGAGTTGCCGGGGCTCGCCCCACCCCTGGGAGGGGCGCTGCTGGAACACGCCGACCGAGTCGCGGTCGCCACCCACCAGGTTCTCCAGCTTGGACTCCTGGATGGCGGTGGCGTAGGCGATCACCACGGCCCGCTCGGGCAGCTTCCTGCGGGCCGCCACCGCCGCGATGACCGCCGCCACCTTCGCCTGTTCGATGTCCAGGTCCAGCGAGCCCGCCGGTGTCGTGATCTTGCACCCCTCGCCGAGGTCGACCAGCGGTGTCACCCGCCTGAGCAGGCTGAAGAGACCCACGGTGATGGCCACCGCGAGCACGGTCACGATCGCGATGATCGCGATGACCCCTTTTGAGAAGCGCCCTGGCACGGTCAAGAACCTACAGGTCCCCAGCGATTGCGCGGGTTGGTGGAACGCCGTGAACGTAGGCTCCGGACCATGATCCAGAGCGATGCCAGCCCGCTGCCCGCGGCCGTCGACGAGCTGTGGTGGCGCAGGGCCGAGCTGAGTCCCGCCGACACCGGGGCGCGCGCCGTCGTCGTGAGCGCGGTGGACATGCTCGACAGCGGCAAGGCCCGGGTGGCCGAGGTCTCCCGTACCGGCGAGGTGGTCGTGGACGAGCGCGCCCGGCGGGCCGTCCTGCTCGCGTTCCGGGTGCTCGGCGCGGCCAGGTCCCAGGTGGGCGACTTCCACCACCACGACCGCGTCCCGCTGAAGACCTCCGTCGAGGGGGTACGCGTCGTGCCGGGGGCGATCGCCCGCTGGGGCTCCCACCTGGCGCCGGGCGTCGTGCTGATGCCCTCGTTCGTCGACATCGGCGCCCACGTGGACGAGGGCAGCACGGTGGGCACGTGGGCCTCGATCGGCTCGTGCGCCCAGATCGGCAGGAACGTCCACCTGTCCGGGGGAGTGGGCGTCGGGGAGACCGGCGGCCGGGACGGCGCGGAGGACTTTCGCGCCGCCGGGGAGCCGTCAGGGGTGGTGCCCGCGATCGTCGAGGACGGCGCGCTGATCGGCGGCCGGGCCGTGATCGCCGACGGGGCCCGGGTGGGCCGGGGCGCCGTGATCGGTGCCGGGACGATCCTGTCGGCCTCGACCCCGGTCCTCGACGCGCGGACGGGCGAGGAACTGGAGCGCGGGCGCGTCCCCGGCTGGTGCGTGGCGACCGGGGGCACCCGCGAGCGCGAGTTTCCCGGCGGCGCCTTCGGCCTGGGCTGTGTCCTGGTGGTCGAGCGCCTGGAGGAGGGCCACCGGCCCGGCAGGGCTGAAATCAACCGGATCCTGCACGGATAGCCGTCAGTGGGTACAGATAACGACGTCAGGGGCCGGACTCGGCCGGACCCCGTGCGGGCACTAGGGTCGCGGGCATGAGTACGCGTCTGGACCTCACGCAGGATGTCGGGGAGCTCACCGCCGGGATCGTGGACGTCGAGTCGGTCAGCGGCGACGAGAAGGCCCTGGCCGACGCCGTGGAGGAGGCACTGCGTCCGCTCCGGCACCTGACCGTCGAGCGCGACGGCGAGGCGATCGTGGCCCGCACCCACCTGGGCCGAGGCGAGCGGGTGGTGATCGCCGGGCACCTCGACACCGTCCCCGTCGTCGGCAACCTGCCCAGCCGGGTCGAGGGTGACCGGCTGTACGGCTGCGGCACCTCGGACATGAAGGCCGGTGTCGCGGTCGCCCTGAAACTGGCGGCCGCCCTTCCCGAGCCCACCAGGGACGTGACGTACGTCTTCTACGACTGCGAGGAGATCGAGTCCGAGCGGAACGGGCTGCTCCGGCTCAGCCGCAGGCGTCCCGACTGGCTCGCGGGCGACTTCGCCGTGCTCATGGAGCCCACCGACGGGGTGATCGAGGGCGGCTGCCAGGGCACGCTCAGGGCCCGGATCGTCACCCGGGGCAAGCGGGCGCACAGCGCCAGGTCCTGGTTCGGGGTGAACGCCATCCACGCCGCCGAGCCGGTGCTCGCGATCCTGAACGCCTACCAGGCGAGGCTTCCCGTCGTGGACGGGCTGGAGTACCACGAGGGCCTGAACGCGGTGGGCATCGGCGGCGGCGTCGCGGGCAACGTGATCCCGGACGAGTGCGCGGTGACGGTGAACTACCGCTTCGCCCCCGACCTGTCGCTGGACGACGCGCGCGCCCACGTGAGCGAGGTGTTCGAGGGGTACGAGATCCACTTCACCGACGCCGCCGCCGCCGCGCGGCCCGGCCTGAACCACCCGACGGCGCGGGCCTTCGTCGACGCCGTCGGCGGCACACCGCGGGCCAAGCTCGGCTGGACCGACGTCTCGCTCTTCTCCGGCCTGGGCGTGCCCGCGGTCAACTACGGTCCCGGCGATCCGAATCTGGCGCACCAGAAGGACGAGTTCGTCTCGTTGAAGAAGATCGCCGACTGCGAGCGCGGAATGCTCGGCTGGCTGTCCTGAAAGGGGCCGGGGCGCCTGTTCGCGGCGGACGCGGGCCTCGACGCGCGAGAGCGGGGAGGGGCCATGAGGGGTGGGGCACAAATGAAAGTGGCTTTCCTCGCCGGCCATTTGGCGGGGAAAGCCACTTTCAGTCCCGAGCAGCACCCTCGGCAGTTAGACGCGCACTGTTCAAAATCCGGTTCCATGTTTTCGTGGAGATTTTTCAAGATTTTTCCGGGACGGCGCTACGGTGACCCGCATGAAGAAAACACGTCCGGAACGTCGCCAGGGAGCCGCCGTGGTTCGCGGCGATCTCGTCTCCGACTCCACCCATGACCAGCGGCTTCTTGATCGAAGGGGCCCGGCCGACTGGCTGCACATGGATCCGTGGCGGGTGCTGCGCATCCAGGCCGAGTTCGTGGAGGGCTTCGGCCAGCTCGCCGAACTCCCCCAGGCGGTGACCGTCTTCGGGTCCGCGCGCACCCCCGTGGACAGCCCCGAGTACGAGATGGGGATCCAGCTGGGCCGGAAGCTGTCCGAGGCGGGCTACGCCGTGATCACCGGTGGCGGCCCCGGCTGCATGGAGGCCGCCAACAAGGGGGCCGTGGAGGCGGACGGCATCTCGGTGGGACTGGGCATCGAGCTGCCCTTCGAGCAGAGCATGAACGAGTACGTCGACCTCGGCATCGAGTTCCGCTACTTCTTCGTCCGCAAGACCATGTTCGTGAAGTACTCCTGCGGATTCGTCACGCTGCCCGGCGGTTTCGGCACCATGGACGAGCTCTTCGAGGCGCTCACCCTGGTCCAGACCCAGAAGGTCACCTCTTTCCCCGTGGTGCTGATGGGGACGGAGTTCTGGGGCGGCCTGATCGACTGGATCAAGAACACCCTCGTGGGAACGGGCAAGATCTCTCCGGCGGATGTGGATCTCATTCACGTCACCGACGACGTGGACGAGGCGGTCCGGATCATCACGGAGGCCGACAGCAAGAGAGGCGGCCGACTGGAAGAGGAGCGGAAGGCGGCGATGACCACGGTCGGCGATGCCGAATAAGGTCAGTGCGTGTTCATTTGTGTATTCCTCGCATCGAGTCAGAAGATCGACAAGAAGTATCCGGAACTGGCGGAGCAGGTCGGCACCGAGCTCGCCAGGCGCGGGCACACCCTGGTGAGTGGCGGAGCCAGGGTCTCCTGCATGGGAGCCGTGGCCCGCGCGGCCCGCGCGGGCGGCGCCCGCACCATCGGAGTGATCCCCCAGTCGCTGGTGGACATCGAGCTCGCGGACGAGGGAGCCGACGAGCTGGTGGTCACCACCGACATGCGCGAGCGCAAGGGCGTGATGGACGCCCGCTCCGACGCCTTCCTGGTGCTGCCCGGCGGCATCGGGACGCTGGAGGAGCTGTTCGAGATCTGGACGTCCCGCACGCTGGGCCTGCACGACAAGCCGCTGGTGGTCCTCGACCCCTGGGGGATCTACGCGCCGCTGCGGGAACTGGTCGAGGGCATGGACGAGGCGGGCTTCACCCGCCCGAACGTCTTCGACGCCATCTCCTGGACCACCACGGTCGACGAGGCGTTCCGGCTGCTGGAGAAGTCGACCACGCACCTGGAGCCGAGCGCGGAGGAGCTAGGCGAGGCCACGGCGGGTTAGCGCGGGCGGGCGCCGCCCGGCGAGGGAGTCCGTCATCTCGACCGCGAGCCGCACCTGCTCGACGCGGTCCGTACGGAAGACGCGGGCACCGGCCCAGGCGCAGATCGAGGCCGCGGTGAGCTCCGCGGCCTCGGCGTCCCGCTCCTTCGCGGCGGCTTCGGTGTCACCGGCGGGTGGGACGGGTGAGATGACGGCGGCGAGCCGGGCGGGGGTGACGACCACGGTGTGCCCGGCACGGACGAGCTCCTCGACCTCCCCGACCGAACGGGCCTCGACCCAGCCGGGTTCGGCCGGGTCACCGGGACGGAGCACGACGAAGGCCGTCACCGGACGTCCAGGGTGGCCAGGGCGGACACTTGGCCCTTCGGAGCTGGAACCCCCGGAGCCCTCCGGACGGGAGGGAGACGTCTCCCTGCGCGTGGAGGCGGCCCGGTAAGGGCGGGATGTTCCGCGATGACCAGGTGGGACATGTTTCTCCGAACGCGGCGGGGTGCGCGGTGTCCGCGCGGGGAGGTTTCGAGGCTACCCGGCCGGTGAACCGCGATCCGACGGACCCGGCCGGAAGGCCGGACGCCGACATCCCCGGCCCTCCACGCCGGGGAGGACATCATGATCCGATCCTAGGTCAGCACAGATGTGGCACGATTCGTATGTGCTGGTCGTATTAGCTCTCGCTGCCGTAGCCGTTATCGCCGGTGTCACGGTGGTCGCCATGGGCCGGGGAGGTGAGCTGAGTGAGTTCGCCCCCGACGTGCCCCCGCTGAACCTGCCGCAGGCGGGTCAGCTCGGCGCGGTCGACTTCATGGCCCTTCAGCTCCCGGTGAGCCTCGTCGGATACAACACGCAGAGCGTGGACGAGACGCTGAACCGGGTCGCCGGTGCCCTGAGCGAGCGCGACACCAGGATCGCCGTGCTGGAGCAGCGGGTGTCGGAGCTGCTCGCCGGCAGGCTCCAGGCCCGCCACGAGCTCAACCCCGGCTCCCAACCCCCCGCGCGCCGGCCCGAGGCGCCGTACGAGCTCTCCGGCGGGGACGGGTTCGGGGCGTCCGAGGAGCTGTCCAGCGGGTCGCCGGTCGTTTCACGCACCGAGCGCGAGACGCCGCCCGGGTCCTCCGACTCCTCCGGCGGGGATGGGGTCGAGGCGTCCGAGGAGCTGTCCGGCGAGTGGCGGGCCAAGCCCGCCACCCCCTCCACCTCCGCCGAGCCTGCCAAGCCTTCTGAGCCCGCGGAGCTCTCTGAACCCGCCGACCCCTCCGTCTCCGCCGGGTCTTCCGAGGCTGCCAAGCCCTTCGCCCCTGCTGAGCCCACCGCGCCTGCCGAGCCCGCCAAGTCCTTCGAGCCGGAGGAGCTTCCCCGGGTCGCCGAGGCGTCCGAAAAGTCCGGTGTGTCGCGGTTCGCCAGGCCGTCCGAGCCGTCCCAGGTGCCGGACTCGTCCTCCCAGCCCTCCTCATCCGGGGTTTCGGAGTCGAAGGAGTCGAAGGAGTCGTCTCCCGGTTCCGTCGGCCTCCGTACGGGGGAGCGGCAGGAGACCGAGGACCCCCGGTGACCGAGACCCCGCGAGCCGTGGCCCCCGCGGAGCCCACAGGGTCCGCAGAATCCGCAGAGTCCGTGGAGCTCGTGCGCTGCGGTTGGGCGACCTCGGCCCCCGACTACGTCGCCTACCACGACGAGGAGTGGGGCCGCCCGGTCACCGGTGACGACCGGGTGTTCGAGCGGATCGCGCTGGAGTCGTTCCAGTCCGGCCTGTCGTGGATCACGATCCTGCGCAAGCGGGAGAACTTCCGGGCCGCCTTCGCGAGGTTCTCCATCCCGGCCGTGGCCGCGTTCGGCGACGAGGACGTCGCCCGCCTGCTCGGTGACGCGGGCATCGTCCGCAACCGGGCCAAGATCGAGGCGACGATCGCCAACGCGCGGGCCGCGCTCGGCGTCGGCCTGTCCGACCTCGTCTGGAAGCACGCCGACCCCGACGCGCCCGTCCCGAAGACCCTGGCGGACGTGCCCGCCCAGACCGCCGGTTCCAAGGCCCTGGCCAAGGAGCTCAAGGCGCACGGCTTCCGTTTCATCGGCCCGACCACCGCCTACGCGCTGATGCAGGCCATCGGCCTGGTCAACGATCACCTGGCCGACTGCTGGACACGCCGGGCCTGACGTCCCTCCCCTCCGCGAGCGGCCTCCGCTACGCCTCGCCGAGGTGGCGGTCGACGAAGGCGGCGGCGGCCGGGAGCAGCCGTCCGGCCTCGTGCTCGAAGTAGATCCTGGCCTTCTCTCCCGGCCAGCCCCGAGGCAGGAGCTCCGCGGGGAGCCCGGGATCGCGGAACAGGAAGTTGCGCCAGCCGTGCAGCAGCCTGCTCCGGGTGGCGAACACCTGGTCGCCGCTCGCGGTGTCGGGCAGCGCGCCGACCAGGTCCATCGCCTGGGCCATCCACTCCTCGTAGGCGGCTCCGATGCCGTTCAGATCCCAGGTCCTGGCGACCAGCGCGGCGGGGTCACCGTCGAGCACCGCGTCGAACCGGTCGGCGGCGAAGCCCTCGCCGTCGAGGATCGCGTCCAGTTCGGGGGAGGGCCTCGGCCCGATCCAGGTCGTCTCCGACAGGGGCGCGTACCCGATGAAGGCCAGGTCGGAGCGCAGGCGCTCCCGCCTGGAGCGCTCGCGCACGGGTTCCACCACGAGGATGTGCCACCGGCCGTTCCATGTGATCGTCCCGACTCGGTAAATTCTCAGTGCGGCTTCGTCGAGGCGGTGCACGCACTTGGGGGTGACCTCGTAGCCGGGGCCCGTGGGCAGCCGGGCGGGCGCGAGCCAGCCCTGCCGCACCATCCGCGAGACGGCGGTGCGCACGGCGGGGGCCGCGATGTCCAGCGGGGCGAGGAGCCGGACGAGGGCGGCCACGGACGCGCGACCGCCTCGGGACCTGAGGTGGTCCCCGTACAGATCGAAGAGAGCGGCGCGGGCGTTCACGAGGACAAGTTTGGTCGTCTGAGGGGTCTCGGACAACGGTCTTGATCGCCGGATGAGCCGACGCTGAGACTGATCGTTCCCATTCTCCGTGCGGAGGCGGGATAATAGGACATCACAGAAGACGTGAATGCGTCGGCCACCCTCGGGTCAGTCGGAGATCCGGAGCCCGAAGCAGGAAGGGATACACGCATGGCGGCTATGAAGCCGAGGACCGGTGATGGTCCGCTGGAGGTCGTCAAGGAAGGCAGGGGGATCGTCATGCGGGTTCCCCTGGAGGGTGGCGGCCGCCTTGTCGTCGAGCTCTCGGCGGACGAGGCAAGCGCCCTCGGTGAGGAACTGAAGAAAATCGTCGGTTGATCCCGATCCACACCGGAAGTGGTGGAGCCGGGCCCTATTTGAGCTTGCTCGGGGAGCATGACACCTGCGACGGCCCGCGAGACCGACGATGAACACGGCCCTGGCCGTCGGACCGCCTCACGGCGGCTCGCGCCAGGGCCGCGGTGTTCTCCCCGGTGTCCTTCTCCACGCCGGGTCTGATGACTGGAGTTACCCCTATGCCCATCTCCCCCCATCTGCTCCTGCCTCGCGTTCCCTACGCGCGGGGGCTGTCCGGCGCGCCCCCCGGGGGCGCGGAGCCCGCCACCGGGGAGGACGCCGGGACCGCGCTCCCCGGTGACGCCGAGTTGCTCGCCGTCCCCTTCGCGGACGACCTCGCCCCCGAGATCGAGCTGCCGGTGCCCGCGGCGGCCCTGCTCGCCCACCACAAGGCCAAGGGCGAGGCGGGCGAGATCGTCGAGGTCCCCGTCGCGAACGGCGACGCCGTCGGCCGGGTGCTCCTCTACGGGGTCGGCGACGGCTCGGCGCCCGCCCTGCGCAGGGCGGGCGCGGCGGTGGCGCGGCGCGGCAAGGGCAGGGACGCCATCAGGATCGTGCTCCCGGACGGGCCGGTGGCCGCGTTCGTGGAGGGCGCCCTCCTGGCCACGTACACCTTCAGGGTCGGCGAGGCGAAGTCCTCCCCGGTGACGCTCGAATTCGTCGGCGACGGGGTCGAGGCGGAGGTCGCCGGGGCCGAGGTGATCGCCGGGGCCGTGGCGCTCGCCAGGGACCTGGCCAACACCCCCTCCTCGGTGAAGTTCCCCGCCTGGCTCGCCGAACGCGCCGCCGAGCGTGCCGCCGAGTGGGGCGTCGCGGTGCGGGTGTGGGACGAGCGGGAGCTGCGCTCCGGCGGCTTCGGCGGCATCCTCGCCGTCGGCCAGGGGTCGGTGAACCCGCCCCGGCTGATCCAGCTCTCCTACGAGCCCGAGGACGCGACCGGCCACGTGGTCCTGGTCGGCAAGGGCATCACGTACGACACCGGCGGCCTGTCGCTCAAGCCGACGAGCAACATGGTGTTCATGAAGACCGACATGGCCGGCGGAGCCGTCGTCATCGCGGTCCTGGGCGCGCTGGCCGCGCTCGGCGCGCGGGTGCGGGTCACCGGCCTCGTCGCCGCCGCCGAGAACTCCTTCTCCGGCACGGCCCAGCGCCCCTCCGACGTGATCACGCAGTACGGCGGCCGGACGGTGGAGGTGCTCAACACCGATGCCGAGGGCCGTCTGGTCCTGGCCGACGCGCTGGCCTACGCCGACGCGGAGCTCGACCCGGACGTCATGGTCGACGTCGCCACGCTGACCGGGGCGATCGGCATCGCCCTGGGCAAGGAGCTCGGCGCGGTCTTCGCCTCCGACGACGAGCTGGCCGGCGCGCTGATCGGGGCGGGGGCGGCCAGCGGGGAGCGGCTCTGGCGGATGCCGCTGATCGACGACTACGTCCCGGCGCTCGAATCGTCGGTGGCCGACCTGACCAACGTCGAGGCCGGATCGACCTACGGCGCGGGCTCCGTCACCGCGGCGCTGTTCCTGCGCGAGTTCACCGGCGGACGGCCGTGGGCGCACCTGGACATCGCGGGCGTCGGCCGCAGCGGCGCCGACGAGGGCCTCCTCAGCAAGGGAGCCACCGGATACGGCGTGCGCCTGCTGCTCGAATGGCTGTCGGGGCTCGACGACGGTGACCGGAGGACGGTGACCGGAGAGGGGTGACCGGCGCCAGGCTCGCGAGCCTGGCGCCGGCCCGGTGCGCGGGCGCCGCCCGGCGCCTCTACCTGCTCGCCTCGGAGAGGCTGACGATGGCCTCCGCGGCCCGGAAGTGCTTGTTGCGGCCGAGGTCGCCGATGGTCTTGATGCCGAACGCCTTGGCCAGGTCCTGGGCGTCGCTCTCGCTGACCCCGGAGAGCGCGCTGACCGGCGCGTTGGGAAGCGAGTGAAGGTCGGCTCCCTCGTAGTCCTTGTCGAGCAGTTTGTCCAGCTTGGCGGCAACCGTCATGGCGCACCCCTGTATATCGATGATCATGGAAAAGGCCCGCGTTGTGTCGCTATGGCCTTACCGGCATCGTTTCCGGCCCGTAGGGGATTGACCCGCGTCTTTCAGGATCCTGGTGATCGCTTTTCGGACCCGTGTGAACGGCATTGCCCAATCCTGGGGCGTGTCGCGGGCGGTGTCGGCGGGCCCTGTCGGCGAGCGTCGTCAGCGGGCCCTGTCAGCGGGCACTGTTCAGCGAGCGTCGTCAGCGGGCGCCGTCAGTCGGCGAGCTTGACGGCCGCCAGGATGCCGTCCCCCAGGGGCATCATCAGCGGGCGGAGCCGCTCGTCGGAGCGGACCAGCTTGCCCAGCTCCCTGATGGCGACCGTGTCGGGGTCGCGCTGCACGGGGTCGGCCACCCTGTTGCCCCAGAGGGCGTTGTCGAAGACGACGATGCCGCCGACCCGCAGCAGCCGGATGGACTCGGCCAGGTAGTCGGCGTACTCGTGCATGGCGCCGTCGCAGAAGACCAGGTCGTAGCCGCCGTCGGAGAGACGGGGGAGCACGTCGAGGGCGCGGCCGGTGATCAGGCGGATCCGGCCGCCGGAGAATCCGGCCTGGGCGAAGCTCTGCCTGGCCAGCCGCTGGTGCTCGGGTTCGACGTCGACGCTGGTGAGCGTGCCGTCCTGGCGCATGCCGCGGAGCAGCCACAGCCCCGACACGCCGCAGCCGGTGCCGATCTCCACGACGGCGCGGGCGTTGATGGCGGTGGCGAGGAAGCAGAGAGCGGCGCCGCCGCCGGGCAGGATCGGGGGCGCCCCCACCTCCGCGCCGCGCATGCGCGCGGCTCGCAGGATGTCGTCCTCCCGGTGGAACTCGTCGGCATAGGCCAGAGTGGCCTCCAACGGACTTGTCGGCGTCTCTGCCATCGGCCTCTCCTCCCGCTTTCTCCGTACACAGTCATATAGGCGCTGGGTCGCAGCCTAAGGGAGGCAGGCCCGATCGGGAACTCATGTCACCCCCGGTGCGTTGCACGGTTTAAGCGGCCTTTGCCGGTCCTGAAGGTAGTCAGTGCGCACGAAGGGACGAAACCAGGCACTATGGCGATAGCGGTGGTCCCGGAGAGAGGAGTGCTGGTGGAGGAGTCCGACCACCAGGCCGAAGCTCCCGTGTCCGATTGGACACCTCCCACCTGGGAGGAGGTGGTCCGGACGCACTCGGCGCGCGTCTACCGGCTGGCCTATCGGCTGACCGGGAACGTGCACGATGCGGAGGATCTCACACAGGAGGTCTTCGTCCGGGTCTTCAGGTCGTTGTCGAACTACACGCCAGGCACCTTTGAGGGCTGGCTGCACCGCATCACCACCAACCTGTTCCTCGACATGGCGCGGCGCAAGCAGCGCATCAGGTTCGAGGGGCTCGCCGACGACGCCGCCGAGCGGCTGCGCGGGCGCGAGCCTTCTCCCGCGCAGGTGTACGACGACACCCATCTGGAGCCCGACATCCAGGCGGCACTCGACGCGCTCGCGCCCGAGTTCCGCGCGGCCGTCGTTCTGTGTGACATCGAGGGGCTGTCCTACGAGGAGATCGCGGCGACGCTGGGCGTGAAGCTCGGCACCGTCCGCAGCCGGATCCATCGTGGGCGGGCGCAGCTGCGTGAGGCGCTGGAGCATCGCGCGCCGCGGAACGACCAACTCCCCCCGAGCGTTACTCACGGGGAGGAATTCGCATGAGAAACCACAGTCATGACGAATGTCACGACGAGCCACTTGGCAAGGAGTGCGCATGAGTCACCTTGGAGAACGCGTTTCCGCGCTGGTCGACGGTGAGCTGAATCACCACGAGCGCGACCGCGCCCTGTCGCACCTCACCTTCTGCGCCGCATGCAGGGCCGAGGTCGACGCCATGCGGGCGCTGAAGAGCCGGTTGCGGTCCCTCGACGGTCCGGCGATGTCGACCGACCTCACGATGTCCCTGCTCCGGATGGCGGAGCCCGGCGGCCCGTTGCCGCCGCGTGAGCGCCCCTTTCCGGCCTCACGCACCTTCGGTGGAGCGCCCATTCCGAGCATGCACAGCATCGCTCCCCCCGACAACCGGCCCCGGGGCCGTGCCGGAGGGCCTCGCCGCGCGCGGAGGGCGGGATACGTCGCGGTGGGCGTCGCCTCGGCGGCCGTGGCGATCGGGACCCTGTTCGTGGTAGGCGGGGCCGACCCCAATCCGCGTGTCGTGCCGCCGGTCGACATGTTCGCCAACCAGCACAGGAACACCGCGCCCTATGGCGGGTCGGCGACGCCGACCCTCTCCCCCTCTCCGTGATCAAGCTGCCCGTCACGGTCGTCCTGGCCGCCGTCATGCTGCTGGGGCTGGTGGCGAGCGGCACGGCACACGCCGTCCGGTCCCCGCACGCCGTGCCGCCGGACGACATCGAGAGCGAGGACAGCGGTCTGCACCTGCTCCGCGAGGCGGCGATCGCCGGCCGGTCCCGCAAATACTCCGGCACCCAGTACGTCACCTCCTGGGGCGCCTCCGGCGCCGCCTCCGCGGTACTGGAGGTGCGCAACATCCCGGGAAAGGGGCTGACGGTGCGCGCCGCGCCCTCGGGGCCCTCCGAGGGGCCCCCGGGGTCCTCGGGCTCCGTACGGAACGCCGCCACCTCGGGGTCGGTACGGAACGCCGACCCCGGCACCCCCGCCGGGGGCATGTCCAGCCCGTCCGAGGCGATGCTCGAGGTGCTGGCCCGCAACTACCGGGTGGTGGCCGCGGGCGGGGGCTTCGCCTGCGGGCGACCGGCCCGCCTCGTGAACGTCCTGCGGGCCGACGGCACGGTCGCCGCCCGCTACTGGCTCGACGAGGCCGGGGGGCCGGTGCTGCGCCGCGAGCTCATGGACGCCGAGGGCCGGGTCGTCAGCGCCGGGGCCTTCGTCGACCTGACCCTCGATCCGGTGGCGAGGAGCGCGGCGCCCGCGCTGGCCGCCGGTGGTCCCGACCTGGCCGAACTGCCCCGCCTGGCGGCCGGTGGCTGGCGTTTCCCCCGGGCACTGCCGGGGCGCCTGGAGCTGTTCGCCGCGCACGACACCCCTCCTGGATACTTGTATCTGGGGTACTCAGATGGATTGTCAGTCGTGTCGGTTTTTATCCAGTCTGGGATGCTTGATGAGGAACGTCTCCAAGGTTGGCATGCGGAACGGCGTAAGGGGCATACGATCTGGGTTCGAGACCCAGCTGGGCAGGAGACGATCTGGGCGAGTGGGGGTCATGTCTACACCGTCTTTGCCGACGCGCCGGCCGACATGGTCGACGCCGCCGTCGCGGCGTTGCCGCACGAGCCCGTTCCCGATCTCTGGACGCGGCTTGGCCGCGGCGCGAGCCGCCTGCTCTCCTGGGTCAATCCCTTCGGATAACGCGTGCTTTACACATCTCGTATGCCGCTCGGGGGAAGATTGCCGGGTTGACTCGGTGAGCGGCCGCCTGCGAGGCAAGGAGTAGTGAGTATTCGATGACCGACGATGCCCGTACTTCCCACGAGGCGAACGATGCTGAGGGGCGTACGCCGTCGGACTTCGCCGACGGCGGCCACGGCACCCCCGAGGCCCGCCGCGCCGACTCCTCCGGCCCTGAGTTCTCCCGCCCGGAGTTCCTGCCCGCCGGGGAGGCCACGCCCTTCCAGGCCGAGCAGCCCCGCGACGACGGCTGGAGCCAGCTGGGCGCCCAGCCCGACCGTGACCGGTGGGCCCGGCCGCAGGAGCAGCCCGAGCTGATCCGCCACGACGACAGGGACACGCCGCCCGGCGAGGGCGTCCAGGGCCCCGGCCCCGCGGGGGAGACCTGGGGCGACCCCTCGGGCAGGCCCAGGTACGACACGGCGGTCTTCGCCTCCCAGCCCGCCCCGCCCCCGCCGCCCGCCCAGGCGTTCGGCATGGGCCCCGGCTGGGCGCCCCCGCCCCCGGGCCAGGGGAGTCCGGGAGGCCCCGGAGGCTTCGGCGGTCCGCCGCTCGCCCCCGTCCGGCGCGGGCCGCGCACCGCCACACTGGTGATCCTCGCCGTGGTGGTCGCGCTGCTCGCCTCCACGCTGGGCAGTGTCGGCACCTATCTCCTCACCAAGCCCGCGGGACCGGGGCGCGACCCCTCCTTCAGCCTGGGCGGGGCGCCGACGGGTTCCAACGTCCGGCCCCCCGACTCGGTCGCGGGGGTGGCCTCGAAGGTCCTGCCCAGCGTGGTGTCGCTGGCCGTCGAGGGCGGGGCGAGTGCCAGCACCGGCTCCGGCTTCCTGATCAAGGGCGGCTACGTGGTGACCAACAACCACGTGGTGGCGAGTGCCGACCCGAGCGGCCAGATCCAGATCCAGTTCAACAACCGCAAGTCCACCTCGGCCGTCGTCGTGGGCCGTGACCCCGAGTCCGACCTGGCCGTGGTCAAGCCCGCGGAGACCTTCGGCGCCCCCGAGATCGTCCTCGGCAACTCCGACAACGTGGTCGTGGGCGACCCGGTGATCGCCATCGGATCCCCGCTGGGGTTGACCGGCACCGTGACCTCCGGCATCGTGAGCTCGCTCAACCGCCCCGTCCAGGCGGGCGAGGAGAACAGCTCCGACACCACCTGGCTCAGCGCCGTGCAGACCGACGCGGCCATCAACCCCGGCAACTCGGGGGGGCCGCTGGTCAACGTCAACGGCGAGGTCATCGGCGTCAACTCGGCGATCGCCACGCTCGGCAGGTCGGTCGGCGGCCAGAGCGGCAGCATCGGTCTCGGCTTCGCCATCCCGGTGAACCACGCCCGCCGGGTCGCCCAGGAGCTGATCACCACGGGCAAGGCCAAGAAGTCGCGTATCGGCGTCGCCATCGACCCGACCTATCAGGGCGTCGGGGTGCGCATCGCCACCGAGTCCAGGCAGGGCTCCCAGCCGGTCGAGCCGAACGGCCCCGCCGCCCAGGCGGGCCTCAAGCCCGGAGACGTCATCCTGGAGGTCGAGGGCGTCGTGCTCCAGGACGGCAACGAGCTGATCGCCATGATCCGCAACAGGGCTCCCGGTGAGAAGCTCGCGATCAAATACCAGCGCGGCGGCCAGGAGAAGACCGCGACGGTGACCGTCGGCACCGCGCCCGACCAGCCTTCGCCCGCACCCTCCTGAGGGGCGGGGGGGGCGCGTGCTCACGAGTCGGGGCGTTAGTGTGGAACCTCTCCGGTGTATGGCCGGAGAGGTGATTCTGGCATCCTCCCGGTAGGAGATCACCGTGTTCGGACTCGGCTGGCCTGAGATCGTGGCTCTGGTGGTGATCGCCCTTCTCGTCTTCGGCCCGGAGAAGCTGCCCCAGGCCGCCTCGCAGGCGGGCAAGACACTGCGCAACCTGCGCCGGATGGCCAACAGCGCGAGAGACGACCTGCGGACGGGGCTCGGGCCCGAGTTCGCCGACTTCGACCCGGCCGACCTCAACCCGAAGAACTTCGTCCGCAAGCACCTCACCGCCGACCTCGAGGACGACTGGAACAGCACCGCCACCGCCACCGCCGAACCGGCCTCCTACGCGATGAGCGGCGCCGACGAGCTGGGCTACGGCGAGATCCCCCCGTACGACTCCGACGCGACCTAGCCGATCTGGCCGACCTGGCCGACCCGGTCATCTGACGTCCCGGGCGTTCTCGCCTCACACGGCCGACGACGGCGGCGCCCCTGGTAAAGGGGCGCCGCCGTCGTGGTGTCGCGGGAGAGGCCGTTCCGGGCCTCGCGGGACCGGTCTTCCGGCCCCCTGAGGCTCTCAGCCGCGCCGGGTGGGCGAGATGCCGAGCTGGAGGCCCTTGAGGCTGGTCGACTTCTTGCTGAGGGACGCGGCGATGCGGCTCAACTCGGCCGCGGCCGGGGCGTCGGGGTCGGTGAGCACGAGCGGCTTGCCCTCGTCGCCGCCCTCGCGCAGGCGCGTGTCGATGGGCACCTGGCCCAGGAGCGGCACGCGGGAGCCCAGGGTGCGGGTCAGCGCGTCGGCCACGGTCTGGCCGCCGCCCTCGCCGAAGACCGAGATCCGCTCGTCGCAGTGCGGGCAGGGCAGCCACGACATGTTCTCGATGACACCGGCGATCTGCTGGTGGGTCTGGACGGCGATCGATCCCGCGCGCTCGGCGACCTCGGCGGCGGCCTGCTGCGGGGTGGTCACCACCAGGAGCTCCGCCGACGGCATCCGCTGCGCCACGGAGATCGCGATGTCGCCGGTGCCCGGGGGCAGGTCCATCAGCAGCACGTCCAGGTCGCCCCAGTAGACGTCGGCGAGGAACTGGTGCAGGGCACGGTCGAGCATCGGGCCGCGCCACACGACCGGGGTGTTGCCCTCCGGCTTGAACATGCCGACCGAGATGACCTTGATGTCATGCGCCACCGGCGGCATGATCATGTCCTCGACCTTGGTGGGGCGCTCGGAGACACCGAGCATGCGGGGAACGCTGTGGCCGTAGATGTCGGCGTCGACGACGCCGACCTTCAGGCCGCTCGCGGCCATCGCGGCGGCCAGGTTGACGGTGACGGACGACTTGCCGACGCCGCCCTTGCCGGAGGCGACCGCGAAGACGCGGGTCAGCGAGCCGGGCTGGGCGAAGGGGATCTCCTTCTCGGGCCCCTTGTTGCCGCGCAGCTTGGTCTGCAGCGTCTTGCGCTGCTCGGTGCTCATGACGTCCATCTCGATGGAGACGCCGGTCACCCCGTCGATCTTGGAAACGGCGCCGGTGACGTCCCGGGTGATGGTGTCCTTCATGGGACAGCCGGACACCGTCAGGTAGATCGCGACACGTACGGCCCCCTCGGGGGAGATGTCGACGCTCTTGACCATGTCGAGCTCGGTGATCGGCCGACGGATCTCAGGGTCGTTGACGGTCGCGAGGGCGGCCATCACCAGTTCCGTGGTAGGTGCCATCGAAGTGTCGGCAATCACGTCACCCTGGGGGCGACGAGGATGCCGTCCCTCCTTGTCTGTTATCGATGAGGCGTCTCACGGGCAGGATCTACCCGTTGTCGCGCCGATGTGGCTTGGCAGGAGGCCGATCCCGTCAGGGAACGGTCGGCGTCGTGAGCCCAATGGTATGAACCCGGGGACGTCGGAAGGAATTCCGAAACCGGTGACGGTCGCTGGATTCGGACAATTCGCTGTGTAGGTGCGCGTGCAACGTTCTAAGGTTACTCCGTGACCCTCACGGCGGGCGAGTCAAGAGAGAGCATCGGCTCGGAGGAGCTGGTGGTCTGGCGCATGCTCCAGCGGGCCCAGGTCCGCATCACCCGGGTCCTGGAGGCCGACCTGCTGGTCGAGCACGACCTGGCCCTGGCTTCGTACGAGGTCCTGCTGCAGCTGTCCGAGGCGCCCGAGCGGCGGCTGCGGATGAACGACCTGGCCGACCGGGTGCTGCTGTCGCGCAGCGGGCTGACCCGGCTCATCGACCGTCTCCAGCGCGACGGCCTGGTCGAGCGCGAGGCCTGCGCCAGCGACGCGCGCGGCCTGTTCGCGGTCCTGACGGACGGGGGCGCCGCGCGGCTGGCCGAGGCCAGCCCCACCTACCTGCGCGGGGTCCGCGCCCAGTTCCCGGACATGCTCGACGCCGACGAGCTGCGGCGGTGCGCGGCCATGCTGAACAGGCTCTTCCCGGACCCGCAGGTTCCCACGGATCCGTACTGAGCCGCGCGGGTCTTCCACGCACGCCTGGGCCGCACTGCCCCGTACAGCCGCCATGGCCCGCCTCGCCCCTCTTGACCTTTCTCCGGACAAGGCCGTCGAGCGATATGTCACATACCAGCCCCAGAGTGATTTCGAACATATAAAGGATCTTGCCGGTTATACGGACATTCATTGAGATTGCGGATATTCCCCCCTAATGCGGAGGCTCGATGCCAAAGTTACGAGCAGCCCTCATCGCCCTCACGATGGTCGCGGTGGGCGTCACCCCGGCTCACGCGGCCACCCAACCCTCCCTCACCGTCGAGCGGGGGCGGACCCAGCCGGTCTTCTCGTACGCCGACGCCGTCCGCGAGCACGTCTACGTCGAATCCAGTGTCGACAGCGACTCCGACGGGAAGCCGGACCGGGTCCGTGTCGACATCATCAGGCCGAAGGAGTCCGGTCCCGGGCTCAAGGTGCCGGTGATCATCGACGAGAGCCCGTACTACGACAACTCCGGCCGGGGCAACGAGGCCGAGCGGAAGGTCTACGACGCCGCCGGGAACGTCACGAAATTCCCCCTGTACTACGACAACTTCTTCGTACCGCGCGGTTACGCCGTCCTCAACGTCGACATGATCGGGACCACCCGGTCCGACGGCTGCCCCGACGTCGGCGGGCAGGCCGACGTGCTGGGCGGCAAGGCCGTCATCGACTGGCTGAACGGCCGCGCCACCGCCTACCGCCCCGACGGCACGCCCGCGGTCGCGGACTGGACCACCGGCAAGGCCGCGATGATCGGCAAGTCGTACGACGGCACGCTGGCCAACGCCGTGGCGGCGACCGGCGTGCGGGGACTGGAGACGATCGTCCCGATCTCCGCGATCAGCTCCTGGTACAAGTACCAGCGCTCCAACGGGGTGGTCTACAACTACGACTACATGTCGTGGCTGGGGGACTACGTCGACAGCGAGCCCACGGCCAAGTGCGCGGCCACGTGGGCGCGCCTGGACGCCCAGGACGGCGACGACACCGGGAACTACAACGACTTCTGGGCCGAGCGCGACTACATCGCGGGCTCGCTGGCCGACGTCTCCAAGGTGCGCGCCAGCGTCTTCGCCGTGCACACGGTCAACGACCTCAACGTCATGCCCGACAACTTCTCCACCTGGTGGAAGGCCCTGGCCGACAGGAACGTACCCCGCAAGATCTGGGTCGGGCAGTACCAGCACGTGGACCCCTTCGACTTCGAGGGACGCCGTGACCTCTGGGTCGACACGCTGCACCGCTGGTTCGACTACTGGCTGCTCGGCGTGCAGAACGGCATCATGCGCGAGCCCCGCGCCGACGTGCAGAGCAGCCTCGACCGCTGGACCACCCAGCGTGACTGGCCCGCTCCGCTCGCCCTGAAGATCCCCTTCCGTCCCGCGGCCGACGGCTCGTTCGGTCTCGTACCGGCGAAGAAGGGGCAGACCGCCACGTTCACCGACATCCGCCAGTCCGAGGAGGCCATGGTGGCCGACGTCGGCACGGCCAAGCCGGGGAGGGTGGCCTTCACCACCGGCGAGCTGCCGCTGGACCTGCGCCTGTCCGGCACGCCCGTGGTGGACCTGCGCGTCGCGCTCGACAAGCCCACCTCGAACCTGACCGCGCTCCTCGTCGACTTCGGCGAGGACACCCGGATCGACTGGCGGCGGGGCCAGGGCATCACCACGCTCACCGAGGAGAGCTGCCACGGCGAGAGCACGGCCTCCGACGACGCCTGCTACAAGCAGGTCGTCACCAACCGGGCCACCCGCCCGCTGGAGATCGTCGCCCGGGGCTGGATCGACGTGCAGAACCGCGACTCGCTCAGGACGCCCTCGCCGCTTCCCGCGGGCACGTACGGCAGGGTGAGCTGGGAGACGCTGCCGCATGACTACGTCTTCAAGAAGGGGCACAGGCTGGCCCTCGTGATCGCGGGCACCGACTCGACCTACAGCGACGAGAGGGCCACCGGCGCGAACGTCACCGTCGACCTGGCCGGGAGCAAGGTGCTCCTCCCGCTGGCGCTCAGCACCCTGCGGAGCACCGACGTGCCGAAGGACACGAGCAGGTGGAGTGGTCCGCGTCAGCTGGACCTGCCGGAGCCGGAGAACACGTTCTTCTGATCTTCGGGAGCCTCTGAATCCTTCCAGGGACCGCGGGGTGTGAGCGGGGCGCGACGCCCGGTTCACACCCCGTCCCGTGTCACCGCCGGCACAGGGCTCAGAGCGCGCCCGGCGGGCGGGAAGGCGTGAGCCGGGCCCTTGACCCGGCTCACGGTTCCATGGATTCCTGGGGCTCCTGGAGGTCCTCCTGGAGGCGTTGCAGCTCCGAGCGGATGTAGTCGCGGGTGGCCACCTCGCCGAGCGCCATGCGCAGGGCGGCGATCTCCCGGGTGAGGTAGTCCAGGTCGGCCTGGTTCCGCTCCGCCGCCCTGCGGTCGTGCTCGTTCTGGACCCGGTCGCGGTCGTCCTGCCGGTTCTGGGCGAGCAGGATCAGCGGCGCCGCGTACGAGGCCTGGAGCGACAGGATCAGCGTCAGGAAGATGAACGGGTAGGGGTCGAACTTCAGCGACTGGGGAACGAGGACGTTCCACAGGACCCAGACAGTGACGAACCCCGTCATGTAGACCAGGAACCTGGCGGTGCCGAGGAAGCGGGCGATCCGCTCCGACAGCCGCCCGAACGCCTCGGGGTCGTAGTGGGGGCGCAGCCGCAGGCCGGGCTGCCTGGGCTGGTCGAGACGGTCAGGCATTCCCGCCCTCTCTTGTCTCTATCGTCTCTCTCGGCCGGTCGTCCCGCTCGCGCCAGTCGTCCGGCAGCAGGTGGTCGAGCACGTCGTCCACGGTGACGGCGCCGACCAGGCGTCCCGCCTCGTTCACCACGGGAGCCGCCACGAGGTTGTAGTGGGCCAGATAGGAGGTCACCTGGTTCAGGGTGAACCCCGGTCTGATCGGGTCGAGGGAGGTGTCCAGGATGCCGCCGAGCAGGGTCGAGGGAGGCTCGCGCAGCAGCCGCTGGAAGTGGGCCAGGCCGAGGAAGCGGCCGGTGGGCGTCTCGACGGGCGGCCGGGCCACGTAGACCTGCGCGGCCACCGACGGGGTGATGTCGCGCTGGCGGATGTTGGCCAGCGCCTCGGCGACCGTCGCGTTCGGCGGCAGGACCACCGGCTCGCTCGTCATCATCCCGCCCGCGGTGTTCTCCGGGTAGATCAGCAGCCGTCTGATCGGCGCGGCCTCCTCGGGCTCCATCAGCGCCATCAGCGCCTCGGCCTGCTCGGCGGGGAGGTCCTGGAGCAGGTCGGCCGCGTCGTCGGGGTTCATCTCCTCCAGCACGTCCGCGGCCCGCTCGGGGGCGAGCCTGCTCAGGATGCCGATCTGGTCCCGCTCGGGAAGCTCCTCCAGCACGTCCGCGAGCCGTACGTCGTCGAGGGCCGCCGCGACCTCGACCCGCCGCTTGTCGGGCAGCTCGTGCAGGGCGCCGGCCAGGTCGGCGGCGCGCATCGACTCGAAGGCGACCAGCAGGTTGGCCGCGCCCTGGTCCTTCTGGACGGCGCCGAAACCGCGGACCTCGCCCCAGTCGACGATCTTGGTCGCGCCGCGCCGGCGCAGTCCCATGCCGGGAGGGCTCCCCAGCACCGCCACCTTGGTGATCAGCCACTCCGAGCGCCTGGTCTCCTCCATCGCCAGGTCCAGGACCGTCATCCGCTCACCCTCGACCTCCACGCCGAGATCGAGCAACTCGGCGATGGCCAGGGTCTCGGTCGCCCGCTGTTCGAACCTGCGCATGTTGAGCTGGCCGCTGAAGACGACGGCGCCGGCCTTGGCGGACCTTATCCGGGTGATCGGCAGGAAGACCCTCCGCCGGGGCTGCACCTCGACGACCAGGCCGTGCACGTGCGGCGGCGTGCTTCCGGCGATGGCCACCACGACGTCCCGGACCCGGCCGATCTGGTCCCCGGCGGGGTCGAAGACCGGGGTTCCGGCGAGACGCGCGATGAAGATCCTCACAACTGAAGCGTAGGCCGCGTCCCGGGCCGACCGGTCGCTGCCACGCTCCCGGCTCACATGCCGGAATCCACTTGCCGCTCGATATCCCAGCGTGACAGCATCAAAGCCGCTTGACGGTAGTTACAGAAACGGTGGGTCATGAGACGTGCAGGACTGCTGATCGCGCTCGCGTCGTCCCTGTGTTTCGCCTTCTCGGGGCCCATGGCCAAATATCTGGGCGCGGCGGGGCTGGCCCCGCTGGAGGCGGTCTGGATCCGCATGGCGGGCGCCGGGCTGCTGCTCGCAGGCGTCCTCGCGGTCGCCCGGCCCTCGGCCCTGCGCATCCCCCGCTCGCGGCTGCCGTTCCTCCTGGCGTACGCGATGATCGCGGTCGCCGGTGTGCAGGCGCTGTTCTTCGCGGCGATCACCCGGCTGCCGGTCGGCGTCACCCTGCTGATCGAGTACACCTCGCCGGTGCTGGTGGTGCTCTGGGTGCGGTTCGTCCGTCGGGTACGGCTGCCTCGGGCGGCCTTCGCCGGTGCCGTCGTCGCCGTGGTCGGGCTCGGCATCGTGGTGGAGGTCTGGTCGGGCCTCGCCCTCGACCCGCTGGGCCTGCTGCTCGCCTTCGCCGCGATGACGGGCTGCGCCGGATACTTCCTGCTCAGCGACAGCTTCGGCGACGACATCGACCCGCTCGGCCTGATCGCCTGGGGCCTGCTCGGCGCCGCCGTGGCGCTGCTGCCGATCTCCCGGCCGTGGGACATTCCCTGGGGGGCGATCAGCGGGACGGCCACCCCCGCGGGCGGCCACACGCTGCCGGTCGTCGGGGCGCTGGTCTGGCTGATCGTGGTCGCCACGGCCGCCGCCTACATCCTCGGCGTCCTCGCGATCCGCCGCCTCTCGGCCGCCATCGGCGCCACGGTCGCCTCGCTGGAGGTCATCGCCGGGGCGGTGGTCGCCTGGATCCTGCTGGGCGAGGCGCTCGGCCCCTTCCAGATCGGGGGTGGCGTGATCGTCCTGTTCGGCGCCTACCTGGCCCAGCGGGCCACGGCCGCGCTGCCCTCGCCCGTCCGGGAGGTCAGGAAACCGGCTCGCGTGGGGTGAGCCGCCGCACCGGAGCGATCGACCGGGGAGCGGCGCCCGGTGCGCTGGATCCGTTGGACGGGCTCACACGGGGTGGGCCGTCTCGGGCGGCCCCGGACGGACCCGGGCGAACTCACGCGGGACGGGCCGTCGGCGGGCTCGCGCGGGCTCGGGCGGGGTGGACTCGCGCGGGACGGGCCGGGCGGGCTCGGGCGGGCTCACGCGGGACGAGCCGTCAGGCGGGCTCGCGCGGGACGAGCCTTATCACCTTGGAAGCCGCGGCCCAGCGCTCCAGGAGCCTCGTGCCGTCGGGGGCGTTGAGCCGCTCCTTGGCGAGCGCGGCCACCGCGTCGGGCGCCTGCGCCTGGTCCACCACCTCCACGGAGGCGTCGAAGGCCACCAGACGCCCGCCGTTGTCCTTGCTGCGCAGCGTCACCCGTACCTCCTCGGCCTCGGCCAGCCCCGGCAGCGGCTGCTCGCCCCCGCCGGTGACCAGGTAGATCGCGTCGTCGTGCCAGGTGTGCCAGGCCAGCCGGGGCCGGTCCAGCGACAGCCACAGGACGCTCGACTTCTTCGCGCCCTCCTCGATCACGCCCATGAGACGAATGTACGGCCTGCGCCTCCCCGAATGGCGGTACAGGCCATACACGCCGCCAGGTCAGTGCCGGGAGAGCTTCCAGGCGGCCGGGAGCAGCCCCGCCGCGACGACGATCTTGAGGGCGTCACCGAGCAGGAAGGGCACCACGCCCAGGGCGAGGCCCGTGGCGAGATCCATCTGGGCGACGGCGATGAGAACCGGCAGGCCGAAGGCGTAGATGACCAGGTTGCCCAGGATCATCGTGCCGATCGTGCGCGGCACGGTGCGGTCGCCGCCTCGCTCGGCGAGCTTGCCGACGACGGCCGCCGCCGCGATGAAGCCGATGACGTACCCGAAGGACGCTCCGCCGAAGCCGGAGGCGCCCTCGGCGAACCACGGCACGCCCGCGACACCGGCCAGCATGTAGAGCGCCATGCTCAGCACCCCGCGGTTCATGCCCAGGGCGGCGCCGACCAGCACGACCGCGAAGGTCTGTCCGCTGACCGGCACCGGCGAGCCGGGCAGCGGGAAGCTGAGCTGCGCGGCCAGGCCCGTGAGGGCGGCGCCGCCGACCACGAGCGCGACGTCGCGGGCGCGGGAGGCCGGGATGAGGTCGGAGAGTACGGCGGGCCTGGCCACCGAGGAAGCGTTTGCCATCGTGCGTGTCTCCCTTGACAGGTTGTTGACGTCCATTCTTCTGACATCTCCGGCAAGGGTCCTACGAGATCGCCGCCAAGAACAGGGCGGGGTCTTTGTGCGGAGGCCACAGCGCTGTCTGCCTCTTCGTCCGCTTCGTCCCGACGTGGAGGTCGCGGTGTCGCCCGGCTCGTCGCGTCGTCTTGGCGCGGAGGTCGCGGCGCTGCCCGGCCCCTCGTCCGGCTCGTCCTGGCGTGGAGGTCACGGTGTCGCCCGGTCTGTCGTCCGGCTCTCGCCGGGCGTTAGCGTGTTCCCCATGCGTTCCCGACGTTCGTGTCTCGCGGTGCCCGGCAGCAACCCCAGGTTCCTGGAGAAGGCCCAGGGGCTCCCCGCCGACGAGGTCTTCCTCGACCTGGAGGACTCCGTCGCGCCGCTCGCCAAGGAGGGCGCGCGCAAGAACATCGTGGCCGCCCTGCGGGAGGGCGACTGGTCGGGCAGGACGAGGGTCGTCCGGGTCAACGACCTCGGCACCCAGTGGACCTACCGGGACGTCATCGAGGTCGTGGAGGGCGCGGGGGAGTTCGTCGACTGCCTGATGCTGCCCAAGGTGGAGGACGCCGCCCAGGTGATGTGGCTCGACACGCTGCTCACCCAGATCGAGAGGGCGAACGGTCTCCCGGTCGGCCGGATCGGCATCGAGGCCCAGATCGAGAACGCCAGGGGCCTGGTCAACGTGGACGCCATCGGCGGCGCGTCCCCGCGCCTGGAGACGCTCGTGTTCGGCCCGGCCGACTTCATGGCCTCGATCAACATGCGGACCCTGGTGGTCGGTGAGCAGCCGCCCGGCTACACCGAGGGCGACGCCTACCACTACATCCTGATGCGCATCCTGATGGCCGCCAGGACGCACGACCTGCAGGCCATCGACGGCCCGTACCTGGCGATCAAGGATCTCGACGGCTTCCGCCGGGTGGCCGGGCGGGCCGCGGCGCTCGGGTTCGATGGGAAGTGGGTGCTCCACCCCACCCAGATCGAGGCCGCGAACGAGGTGTTCTCCCCGCCGCAGGAGGACTATGACCACGCCGAGCTGATCCTCGACGCGTACGAGTACTACACGACGGTCGAGAGGCGCGGCGCGGTCATGCTCGGCGACGAGATGATCGACGAGGCGTCCAGGAAGATGGCGCTGGTGGTCGCGGCGAAGGGCAGGGCCGCCGGTCTGCGGCGCACCACGGCCTTCACCCCGCCTACAGCTTGACCCCGATCGTGGTGAAGAACCAGAACGACGAGGTCAGCCAGAGACCGGTGAGGGCGACGAAGGTCAGCCCGCCGAGGACCGGGAGGGTCCAGCCGGGCAGCCCCCGCTTGGGCAGGGACAGCATCTTCGCGGTGAAGACGCCGTAGAAGAAGCAGCCGAGCAACGAGTGGATCATCACGCGCGGCACGTCGAACTGGGTGCCCAGCGCGTACAGGCAGTGGAGGGCCACCGGGATCGTCAGGATGAACGCCACCCGGCCCGACCAGCGGTGCAGGGTGCCGATCCACGGCACGTCCAGCTTGATCCGGCCCCACATGACCATGGCGGAGAAGACCTGGACCAGCGCCAGCAGGAACGCGCCGGTGGTGAGCCAGGCCTTCATGGCCAGCGCCCCGGAGAACCCGGCGAGCCCGATCGCGTACCCGGTGGGCGCGTGGACCCGCCCGTAGACGCCCAGCCCGACCGCCACCAGCCCGCCGACGACGAGCGGGACGAGGAGCGGGGCGAGGTTCTGCCGCTGCGGGACCGGTGTGATCTGTGTGTCACTCATCAGAACCCCTCGATGAACTCGTCGACGTCCTGGGGATCGACTTCCACGCCGTTCACGACGGCGTTCTCGCCCGGCTCGGGGATCGGCACGTCGGCGACCTCGTCGCCCACGAGGGTAAGGCCGACCCTGGTGCCGTCGTCGAGGTAGATCCATCCGGCGCGGACGTTCGCGCCGCGGACGAGCGCGGTCGCCCGGTAGAGGCCGGAGGGCTTCTTCACGGTCGGAGCCTTGAAGCTCCACTTCCTGCCGCCGAACCCGAGGGTTCCCGCGGCCCTGCCGCCGCCGAGCTGCGCGGTGAGTGTGGCCTTGCCGTGGCCGGAGAGGGTGACCTTGCCGTCGGCGGCCTTTCCCTTCATCCAGGCCTCGATCCTGCCGTCGCAGAAGTAGCCGACCGCCTTGCCGTTCCTGATGGAGATGGCGATCAGGCCGCCGTTGCCGGTGACCCGCCCGGCGTAGTCGGCCTTGGCGGGGGTGGGCCTGGCCGTCTTGACGGCCTCCGGCTCCGGTTCCGGTGACGCCTCCGTGGTGGCCTGGGCCACCGGGGCGGGTACGTCGTCCTGCGCGTTGACGGTCTGTGTGGTGGGTGAGGTGGTGGCGCTGGCCACGCCGAGGGCGACGGCCATCACCGCTCCCGCCGCCAGTGTGTATACGGGCCCCAGCCGTGTCATGTCTGCTCCCTGGGGTGGTGGGTTGTGAGGTCAGGTGTACACGCCGTCGTTCCGGGAGTCTGTGAACTAATCCGCATACGGAGGGAACATCCGCCAAGGCGGGCCGGTGATCCGCTCCCCGCGACGGGGGATTCAGGGGGATCTTCCAGTGGCTGATGTTTTTTAAATTTAAAGGATAAAACCTGACAATTCCGGCGCTTGATTGATAAATCTGACTAGAGAGGTCTCGTCATCGCGGCCCGGACGTGTTGCTCTTGACTGTGTACGGCCGAGGGCCGGGTATCCGGCCGCGGGAGGTGATCGTTTCCGGAGAACGGGGTAGTAGTAGGGTCGCGTGCGATTTGCCGCATCCATAGGGGTTGCGGCCTGCTGTTACGGAGACGACTGGAACGGTCCGGGGCGGTGACCCCGGGCTGGAACGGGCTTCCTGCAAGGAGGTGCTGAGCGTGGCCTCGGGCCCCCACGACCCGCGCTCGCGAGAGTGGCCGGCGGATGACGACGGCGTTCACGACGACGCTATACACGAAGGCGGGTCCCAGGAGCCCCGGACGTCCCCGCCGACGATCCAGCACTCCCCGCCGGGCCCCTCCGACGACGGGACACGAGGGCTCCCCATGGCCTCCCCGTGGATGCTCCCGCCGTTCGCGGCGCCGACCCCGGACGACAGCGAGCCGCCCCAGGCCCGTCCCGAGGGCCTCGGAAGTGAGCGCCGCCGCCCGTACACCCGCCCCTACGCCCCCGCGCCCCAGCCTCCCGCGCCCCGGTCCTCCGGGCCGCCGCCCCCGCCGGAGTCTCCCACCGACCCCCCTGCCGCCGACCCCCCTGCCGCCGATCCTCCGGCCGCGGAGGAGAGGCCCGCGGGTCAGGGACGCCACGCCACGCCCGAGCCGGGCCGGCCACGCCTGGTGGACCGCCCGGACCTCCTCGTCGCCTCCGGACCGGCTCCCGAGGTCGCCTCCGGACCGGCTCCCGAGCGCAGGGGCAGGAGAAGGGCGGACCGGCCCGATCTCCTCGTCGCCTCGGGACCGCCCCGGCAGCCGGGGCGGAGCGGCCAGACAGAGTCCCCGCCGCCACCGCCCGAGGATCGGATCAGGGTCGAACCGAGCATCGCGGCCACGCCGGAACCGGCGCCGGAGCCCCCGGACCCCGGACCCGAGCCCGGAGCGCGGTCCAGGCCGGACGCCGGTCCTGACGCCAAACCCGACGCCGGGCCGGTGCCCGGCCCCGAGCCCGAGTGGCCCCCCGCCGCCGAGCGGCCCTCCGCGCCGGTCGAGGACGACTTCGAGCCCGTACGACGGGTGGGCCGCCCGCCCGGCGGCAGGCCCGCCAGGCCCGACCTGCTCGTCGCACAGGGCCCGCCCGGCAGGCGCGGGCCGAACGGCGGGCGACACCACCGCCAGGCCACCGCGCCCTCCGCCGTGCGCCGCTCCAGCCCGACCAGGCGCAGGCGCGGCCGTGGGCTGGTGATCCCGTTCCTGATGGTCCTGGTCCTCACCGTCGCGGTCGGCGGCGGCCTGGTCCTGTGGGGGTGGGTGAGCAGCCCGTTCGCCACCGGCCTCCGGCTGGTCGGCGACGAGGTGACGTCGGGCGACGACAACTTCGTGCCGCGGGCCGGTGTCGGCGGCAACGGATCCAACCAGGTCCTCAACGCGGTGGCCTCGGTGGGCTCCGTCATGGTCGCGGTCGGCAGCGACACCACCAGCCCGGTCCCCAGGCCGCTGTTCCTGGTCTCTCCCGACGGCGGCACGACCTGGCAGCTGGGCAAGGTGACCGGCCCCGCGGGATACGAGACGGGGCCGACCACGGTGGGCCGGGTGGCGGGCGGCGACGGCCTCTGGCTGGCCGCGGGGAACGACCCCCTCGGCTCCGGGCACGGCCTGTGGACCAGCTCCGACGGCTACGGCTGGACCGCGGCCGACCCCGGCGAGCTGGGCGCCTTCGCGCGCGGGGACAAGATCATGGATCTGGCCAGGACCGCCTCCGGCTTCGTCGCGGTCGGTGCCGCCGTACTGGACGACGGCACCACCGGCGCCGTCGCCTGGGTCTCCCCGGACGGGCGCGCCTGGGACCGGGTGGAGACCCGGGAGATCGGCATGCCGGACAAGGTACGCGGCATCAAGGCGGTCGTCGCCAGGGGTGACGCCGTCGTCGCGCTGGCGGACCCGGCCCAGGGGCAGTCCACCTCGGTCATCCTGCGCTCGGCCGACGGGGGCGAGAACTGGCAGCGGACCGGTGCCGCGCTCAACGACGTCATCCCCGAGCCGGGGGCGCTGGCCGTGGCCGACGGCGGGTTCGTGCTCGTACCGACCCAGCAGCGCAGCGACAAGGGTGAGGTCCGCGTCTACTGCTCGCCCGAGGGCGCCGACTGGAAGGCCTGCGGCGCCATCACCGGCCTGGGTCCCGAGGGCACCGGCGTCAAGCGTCTCGCCTCCTCCTCGGCGGGGGTGGCCGCGGTCGTCGAGTCCGGCTTCGAGCGCTACACCGTCCACACCAGTGAGGACGGCCGCGAGTGGGACAAGACCACCGATCTCGGCGAGGTGCCGGGCTCGCTTCGGGCACTCGCGCTGTCCGACACCGGCACGCTCGTCGTCGGCGGCGACGAGCGCGCCGCCGACGTGGACAACCGGGTGGTCCTCATCACCGCGCCCAGGGGCGGCGAGCCGAGGCCGGTCTCCCTGGGCGGGATCCAGGGCCTCGCCAGGGCCGCCCGCGAGACGGCCAGGGTGGCCGCCGGAGACGGCAGGTTCGTCGCGGTGGGCTCCGTCTCCGGCGACGCCGGGATCTGGAGCAGCACCGAGGGAGAGAGCTGGAAGGCGGGCGGCCCGGCGCAGCTCTTCGGCGGTCCCAGGCGGCAGGCGCTCGCCGACGTCGCGCACGGCAGGCGGGGCTGGCTGGCCGCGGGCAGCACGATGACCGACGCCTCCTCCACCGAGCCGCTGCTGCTCACCTCCGCCGACGGCCAGAGCTGGCGCAGGGTCCCGGTGCTGGGCCCCCTCGCCCCGGCGGGCGACCACGACTTCCTCGCCCCGCACGCGGTGGCGGCGGGGCCGTCCGGCTACGTCATCGCGGGCGAGGACCGAGGCCCCGCCGCCACCGTGCCCGTCCTGTGGTTCTCCGCCGACCTCAAGCGCTACTCCAGGGCGGCGAAACTCCCCGCGGGCGGTACGGGGGTGCGGCTGCACGACGTCTCGGCGACCTCGTCCGGGTACGTGGCCGTCGGCGGCACCGGCACGGCCGAGCGCGAGACCGGCGTGGTCTGGGTGTCGGCCGACGGGGTCAACTGGACCGCGCGCAAGCCGGTCCTGCCCCCGGGGGCGACGTCCGCGGGCCTGCGGCACGTGGTCCTGTACGGCGGCTACGTCGTCGCGGCGGGCACGGCCCAGACCGAGGACGGCAGGAGGGCCTTCGGCGCGGTGTCGGACGACAACGGGGCGAGCTGGGAGTTCTCCTGGTTCCCCACGGACCGGGCGTCCGCCGTCCAGGACCTCGCCGCGACGCCGGAGGGCGTGGTGGCCGTCGGCTGGCACGGGACGGCGGGGGCCGGTGACAGCGCGGCCTGGACCTCCGAGGACGGACTGAGCTGGCACCGTCACACCCCCAGCCAGGGCAGCCTGGACGGCGACGGCGCCCAGTGGCTCGGCGCGGTGGCGGTCTCCGGCGGCCAGGTCGTGGCCCTGGGCCGCTCCACCACCTACAGCGCCGACCACCTCACCCTGTGGCGCTCCACACTCACCTCGTCAAGATGACGGGGAACGGTGACGGGGAGTCGTGGAGCTCGCGGCGGTCCCGTGGCGCCCCCGCGGGGTCACACGGCGCTCACCCCGGCGCTCACCCCGGCGCTCACCCCGGCGCGATGACCGCCCACTCGGCCAGCGCGTCCAGCAGGCCGGGGGTGAGGGGGAGCCGCGAAAGCTCCTCGCGGGTGAACCAGCGGGCGTCCGAGGCGTCGTCCCCGGCGGCGAGCGTGCCGCCGGAGACCTCGGCGAGATAGTCGCGGATCTCGTAGACGGCGCCGCCGGGACCGGGGCGGTCGACGGTCCCGGCCAGGCGCCCGGGGACGACCGTGAGCCCGGTCTCCTCGAGGACCTCCCTGACGACCGCCTCGGGGTCGGACTCCCCGGATTCGACCCGCCCCCCGGGGATGGACCACAGGCCCGCACCGGGCGGGCGGCCACGGCGGACCAGAAGCAACCGCCCCGAGCCGTCGAGGATGATCGCTCCGACACAATTTACGCGCACGTGAACAAGATTACGTTGTGATAACGAGCCAGCCTCTTGACGGATGGGCCGCGGAAGAAGCAGCGTGGGTAGGCGTGAAAGCCGCCCCTACGTGCCCACGGTGTTTCGGCCCGCTTCGTCCGCCGAGTGCTTGGTCAAGCTCCTGGAGATGCGGTCCGCACGGCGACGTCCCGCCGTTCCAGCCACCCAGACCCCCGTCCTCCGCCGCGGTGGAGGCCGTCATCCGAGACTCCCGCGTCCCCGTCTGGGTTCCCTGGCCGCTGCCCACGGGGTGGCTGGTCACCGGGTTCGCCGAGGCGGGCGACGAGCGCGGCGGCGTGCGGGCCACCGTGGTCGCGGTCTCCGGCCCCTCGCTGACCCAGGGCCCCGCCGACCTGCTGATCATCGCCGAGGAGCCCGGGGTCGGGCTCGGCGCGGCGTTCGCGGGAGTGGAGGGCACCGATCCCGGCACCGGGTTCGACAAGGGCCCGCCGCACGCCAAGATCGACGTCAGGGGCCATCCGTGCGCCCTGTGGTGCGTCACCGCCGCCCCCGACCGGGCCGTCTACGCGGGTGAGGCGCTGGGAAACTGGCTCTGGGCGGTCGTGTGGCCCGCCGAGGCCGGTTACCTCATCACCCTGGCCGGGTTGTCGCTGCGCGACCTGCGCGACCGCGACCAGGCCCTCGACCTGCCCTTCGGGGCGTTCTCCCCGCGTCTGGACGTCCCGGCCCCCTGACACCGCCGGCGCCTCCGCCCACCCGCTGTCCGGAGCCTTGACCGTTCCGTCCGAACCGGGGGGCGGGGGGAGGCAGTAAAGTTCGGAAGCGTGACAGCGCGTATCGAGCGAGTGGTGACCGAGGGCGTCGTCGATGTCGACGGCGTCGAGCACAAGGTCGAGAACAACACGTGGATCCTGGGTGACGACGAGGATGTCATCGTCATCGACGCCGCGCGCGACGCGGAGAAGATCCTGGAGAAGGTCGGCGAGCGGGAGGTGCTGGCGATCATCTGCACCCACGGCCTGCCCGACCACGTGGGCGCGGCCATCGAGGTCGCGGCCAGAGACGAGGCGGTGGTCGCCCTCCACCCGAAGGACCGGCCGCTGTGGCGGCTGACCTGGCCGGACACCTGGCCGGACATCGACATGGAGGACGAGGGCCTGTTCGAGGTCGGCGGCGTCCAGCTGGAGGTCATGTCCACCCCGGGCATCTCCCACGGCGGCGTCTCGCTGTACTGCGAGGCCCTGGACGCGGTCTTCACCGGCAAGACCCTCCAGGCCGACGGCCCCGGCAAGATCGGCGGTGAGTATCCCGCCCTGGCCGACCAGCTGACGGCGATCGGCGGGCGGCTGTTCACCCTGCCCCACCGCACCCGGGTGCTGCCCGCGCACGGGGAGGAGACGACCATCGGCGATCTGGAGCCCCAGTTCGACGCCTGGCTCTCCGGCTCGCTGACCCGTGGCGCCGAGGCGCCGGAGGAGGAGGGGCCGCTGACCGACGGCACGCGCGCGGCGGGGATCCGGCTGAATCCCCGGAACGATCTGCTCTAGATGGACCAGCTTCCCCTGGAGGGCATGCCGCGGCGGCTCTACGCCTGCACGCCGTCGCGGCTGAACAACTGGCTCGACTGTCCCCGCCGCTACCGGTTCACCTACCTGGACCGGCCCGCGCCGCAGAAGGGCCCGCCGTGGGCCCACAACAGCGTGGGCGTCAGCGTGCACAACGCACTGGCCGCCTGGTGGCGCGAGCCGCCCGAGCGGCGTACGCCACAGGTCGCGGGGAGCCTGCTCGCCAGGGGATGGATCACCGAGGGGTTCCGCGACGCGGAGCAGTCGCGGACCTGGCGTGACCGTGCCACGGAGATGGTCTCCGGATACGTGGCGAGCCTCGACCCCTCCGCCGAGCCGGTCGGCGTCGAGCGTACGGTCGCCACGCGCACCTCCGTCCTGGCGCTCTCCGGCCGGGTGGACCGGCTCGACCGGCGCGGTGAGGAGCTGGTCGTGGTCGACTACAAGACCGGCCGCCGCCCGCTGACCACCGACGACGCCCGTTCCTCGCTCGCGCTGGCGGTCTACGCCATCGCCTCCTCCCGGATGATGCGCCGCCCCTGCCACCGGGTCGAGCTCCACCACCTGCCGACCGCCTCGATCGTGGAGTGGGAGCACACCGACGAGTCGCTCGCCCGCCACCTGGGCAACGCCGAGGAGATCGCCGTCGAGGCGTCCGAGGCCGACGATCGCTACCGGGAGTGGTCGGCCACGACCCGGCCCGGGGGAGCCGCCCCGGCCAGGGCGCGCGGCGGTGACCGCACCCCGCCCTCGGTGCCCCCCGAGATCGACGCGGCCTTCCCGCCCCGTACGGGCCCGCTGTGCTCGTGGTGCGACTTCCGCCGCCACTGCCCCGAGGGGCAGGCCGCGGGCGAGGAGCGCGAGCCCTGGGCCGCCCTCGCCGACTGATCCCGCGCCCTCAGCGGGACGGCCAGCGGCGCGGATCGGTCAGCCCCCTGAGCCCCCCGGCCATGTCGTAGCCCGCCGCGCCGAGCCGCTCACGCGAGGCGGCGAGCATCGCGCGGGTGGCGGGCATGAACGCCCGGTCGTGGACGTGCTCGGGAAGGGTGTCCATCACCAGCCGGAACGCTCTCAGCGCAGCGGTCACCGCACCCGGCGGCACCTCGGGCAGCACGCCGTACATCCGCCTCGCCCAGCCGGGCAGCGCGTAGTAACAGAGCGCCCCGAAGGGGAAGTAGGCGGGTTTGCCGGGGGTGAGGGCGCGCAGCCCGGCGGGCAGGCGCGGCCACATCAGGAAACGGACCGCGGAGACGGCCTCGGGGGTGACCCTCAGCAGGGGGCGCGTCGAGGCGAGGTAGTCGTCCAGCTCCGCCACCGAACCGGGCACGTCCTCGGCGTGCAGGCCGACGTAGGTGGCGCTGCGGCGCTGCTCGGCCAGATAGCGGTCGGCCTGGCGGTCACTGAGCCCTAGGCCCGCCCGCCGCGCCACGGACAGGTAGGAGGAGACCTCCGCGCAGTGCACCCAGAGCAGCAGCTCCGGGTCGTCGACCCGGTGGATCCGGCCGGTGCCGGGGTCGTCGAAGCGCAGCCGCCGGTGGATCCCCCGGACGCGGCGGCCGATCTCGTCGGCCTCGGCGGGGCTGCCGAAGGTGACCCTGCCCACGAAGTCCGCCGTGCGGTGGAGCCTCCCGAACGGATCCCGCCGGAAGTCGGAGTTCTGCCAGACCCCGCGCATCGCGAGCGGGTGCAGGGCCTGGAGCATGAGGCCGCTCACCCCGCCGATCCACATGGAGCGGTCGATGTGCACCAGCCACGTCACCGTGTGCGGAGGCTGGACGACGATGTCCTCGATGCTCGCCATGGTCGGTAAATGGTTACACGGCGGCCGACGACCCGTCCAACGGGGTCACCCGGCTCAGCTCCTCAGACGGCTCTCGGCGGCGTTCCAGAAGCGGATGAGGGCGGCGGCCGTGGTCTCCGGGGCCTCCACCGCCGGGGAGTGGGCCGAACCGGGGACGACCACGCACTCGGCGTTCAACCGGCGGGCCATCTCCGCCTGCATGCGCGGCGGCCAGCCGTCGTCGTGCTCGCCGTACAGGACCAGGGTGTCGACCTCGACCTGGGTGAGCTCGTCGCAGCGGTCCGGCGCGGTGAGCACCTGCTCGGTCATCGTGAGCATGCCGACGGCCGAGTTGGCGAACAGCCGCTTGCGCAGGAAGGAGATGATCTCGTCGGTCACTCCCGAGGCGAGGGCCTCGGGCTCCATCCGGGTGTGCCACAGGTGCTCCAGGCCGACGCCGGGCAGCTCCGAGATCATGAAGCGGCCCGCGCGCTCGCGGGGCCCGACGATCGCGGCGGGCCCGGAGCTCATGAGCGTGTAGGACACGAACCGGGTGCGGCCGTCGATGACCGCCTCCCGGGTGACCAGGCCGCCGAACGAGTGGCCGACCAGGTGGATCGGGCCGCCGTGGCCGATCACCTGGGCCAGGACGTCGACGTCGTTGCCGAGCGCGGCGCAGGTGTAGGCGCTCCTGTCGTCAGGGCCGCTCGTCTCGAACTGGCCGCGCATGTCGATCGCGACGACCTGGCGTCCCGACTGCGCGAGCGTCTGCAGGACCGCGATGAAGTCTTCCTTGCTGCCGGTCAGGCCCGGCACCAGCAGGGCGGGCCACCGCTCGGGGATGCCGCTGACGGGCAGAGCCTCCAGTACGGCGAAGGCGCCCACCGCCGTCTCGATCTGGCGAGAGCGGACGCCGGGAGGCAGGGTCAGAAAACGCGGCGTACTCACGTGGCCCCACGATACCTCTCTTGGTCACATCGCTCCGTGCGTCCGGAAGGGGCCGGGAGCGTGAAAAGGGGCGCCACCGATACGGTCGCGCCCCTTTTCATGGTGGTATTTGCTAGTTAGGGCGACGCGTTCCCCGCTGCTGGCCGTTGCGCACCGGTGGGCGGCGACGGCTCTGCACGCGTTCCGAGGCCGCCGAGGGGGCGATCTCGTCGTCGTCCGACGCCAGGTCCGGCGACTTGAAGATCACCGAGAACGGGCTCGGAGGAATGATCTTCTCGGGCTGGGGCCGGGGTGCGGGGGCCTTCGCCACGGGCTCGTCGTCCCAGCGCTCCGCCACGGTGTCGTCCTCTCCGAGGCCGGTGAACTCCGCCACCCGCTCCTCGGCCCACGACGGGGCCGGAGCGGTCTCCGGGGTCACCGAGGGCGCGGCGACGTCCGCCACCTGCTCGCGCCTGCCACGGCGCTGGCGGCGAACCGGCTCCTCCGCCAGGGGCTCCGGGTGAACCGGGGCCTCTGGCGTGCCGACGAGGCTCACATCGGGATTCAGCCCGGCCCTGCGAGCCCGTCCCCTGCGGGGCGCGGTCTCGGCGAGCTGCTCGTCACGGATGTCCCTGCGGGCTGCCACGTCCGTCTCCACCTCGGCGATCTCGACGACAGGGGGCTGGACCTCCTGGACCTCCTCGGCCGCGACCGGCACGGGGGTCTCCTCGCTGGTACGGCCCCCGCGGGTGCGGCGACGTTCGCGGGACGCGCGCGCGGGGCGCTCGCGACGCTCCTCGCGATCGTCATCGCGTCCCCTGCGGGAGTCGTCCTCGCGTCCCCTGCGGGGAGAGCGGGAGCGGATGCGGCCCGTCTCGCCGAGATCCTCGACCTCCTCGGCGGCCAGGCCCGCCCGGGAGCGGTTGGCGCGCGGCAGCACGCCCTTGGTCCCCTCGGGGATGCCCAGGTCGCTGAAGACGTGCGGGGAGGTCGAGTAGGTCTCGACCGGCTCGGGGAAGGAGAGCGAGAGCGCGTTGTTGATGACCTTCCAGCGCGTGAGGTCCTCCCACTCGACGAAGGTCACCGCGACGCCCGTCTTGCCGGCCCGGCCGGTGCGGCCGATCCGGTGGACGTACGCCTTCTCGTCCTGCGGGCAGTCGTAGTTGACGACGTGGGTGACGTCGTCGACGTCGATGCCGCGCGCCGCGACGTCGGTCGCGACCAGCACGTCGATCTTGCCGTTGCGGAAGGCCCGCAGGGCCTGCTCACGCTGGCCCTGACCGAGGTCGCCGTGGACGGCCGCGGCGGCGAAGCCGCGCTCCTTGAGCTGCTCGACGACCATGTCGCAGGCGCGCTTGGTCTCACAGAAGATCATTGTGAGCCCTCGGCCCTCGCACTGCAGGAGGCGGCCGACGATCTCGATCTTGTCCATCCGATGCGTGCGCCAGACGAACTGCGTCGTCTGCGGGGTCGCCTCGGCCTCGACGTCGTTGTTCTCCGCCCGCACGTGGGTGGGGCGGGTGAGGTAACGCCTGGACAGGGCGACGATCTCGCCCGGCAGGGTCGCGGAGAACAGCATCGTCTGCCGCTCCGCAGGGATGAGCTTGATGATGCGCTCGATGTCGGGCAGGAAGCCCAGGTCGAGCATCCGGTCGGCCTCGTCCAGGACGAGCATCCCGATCTGGCTGAGGTCCAGGTGCTTCTGCTTGACCAGGTCGAGCAGGCGGCCCGGGGTGCCGACGATGACGTCGACGCCCTGCTTGAGAGCCTCGATCTGGGGTTCGTAGGCGCGCCCGCCGTACACGGTGAGGATCCGCGAGCCGAGCTTGCCGGCCGCCGTCACCAGGTCCTCGGTGACCTGGACGGCGAGCTCACGGGTCGGTACGACGACCAGCCCGCGGGGCTTCTTGCGGTTCTTCCTCGGCTTGCCGACACGTTGCAGCATCGCCACGCCGAAGGCGTAGGTCTTGCCGGTGCCGGTGCGCGCCTGGCCGATGATGTCCTGGCCGTTGAGGGCCAGGGGGAGTGCCATTTCCTGGATCGGGAACGGCGCGATGATGCCCTCGGTCTCAAGGGCATCGGCGATCTCTGGGGTGACTCCGAGGTCTCGGAACGTCGTCAGCTTGGCCTGCCTAAATCTCCGTTGAAGGCAGGCCTGCCGGGACCACGGGCAGAAAACGTGTTCCCCGTGCCGGGTCCTCGCGGAAGGTCCAGCCCTCTCATGTCATCAGCGACCGCTGCGGCGTCATGCCGACATTTGGGGGCGTCCGGGCGTGGATATCCCGGATTAACACGGTGCGGTCGCACTTTCACAGAGCAGTGTACTCGATACCACAACGGAGAACCGATTTCTTCTTATTCCCGGTGAATCGCGAGGTCGCTCAGCTCGTAGGCTGCGTCCATGAGCGATTCCCCTCCCGGCGTCTCCGACCTGCTGGGCGTCCTCGCGTACGCCGAGCTGACCGCGTTCCTCAGGCTCGCCGAGGACGCCACCAGGTACGCCCCCTCGCTGACCGATCGGGCGGCCCTCGGCGGCCTCGCGGCGGCCGAGTACGCGCACTTCGAGTTGCTCCGCGACCGGCTCGCCTCCCTCGGGACGGATCCCGAGGAGGCGATGGCGCCGTTCGCCGGGCCGCTGGACGACTGGCACGCCCAGACCTTCCCGGGAGACTGGCTGGAGGCTCTGGTCAAGGCGTACGTCGGTACGGGGATCGCACTCGACTTCTACCGAGAGGCGGCCATCGGCGTGGACGACGAGACGCGGGAGCTCGTCGACGAGGTCCTCGCGGACGAGGGGCGGTCGCAGTTCGCCGTCGAGCGGGTCCGCGCGGCGCTCGAGGAGGACCCCAGGCAGGCCGGGCGGCTGGCGCTGTGGGCCAGGCGCCTGGTGGGGGAGGCGCTGAGCCAGGGACAGCACGTGGCCGCGGCTAGGCCGGAGCTCGCGGCCCTGCTGGTGGAGGCGGCCGGGGAGGACATCAGCCGGATGTTCGCCCGGCTGACCGAGAAGCACGGCCACCGGATGGCCGCCCTGGGACTGACCCCGGGCCCCTAGCGCGGCTGAGCGTTCGCGCGGCGGCCGGGTGTCCTCGGCCGGGCTGTCGCGGTCGGCTGGACGCCCGGCCTGACAGGCGGTCACCGAGCCTGACTCAGGGTTTCCGCGCGGCCCCGGAGCCTGTTCGCCCGGGGCGGAGACGGCAAGCCGGTCCGCGGATCACGACGCGTGAGGCGCCAAACGGCTGTAGCGTGCGAGACATGAGGGCCTCGCGCCGCTATGGCAGTTCCTTGACGAGATGTGGGCCGAACCGCTGGACTTCGCGTCCCGTGCTGCGCAGGGGAGGCGGGGGCTGCCCGGCGGTGAGCCGGGGGCGGGAGCATCTCCGCCGCGTCAGACGCCCGCGCTGCTGCGGGCTCGGCGAGCGGGACGAGTGCTCCGGCACCTGAGGGCGAGCGTTCCCAGGGTCGTTCCCGGGGTGGGGTGTCACCGCCGGGTGGGCCCGAGCCCGGCGTTCCTCCCGCCGGTTTCGGCGGCACGCTCGCACCGGGTCCACAGGCCGCGCCATGCCGGCGAAGGACGACGACCCGGCGCGAGCCTGGAATCCGTCAGAGCGTGCCGCCGAAGCCGACGGGACGCGCCTCCTCCTCGCCGATCTCGATGAAGCCGAGTGAGGCGACCGGGACGATGATCTTCCGGCCGGTGACGTCGGTGATGGTGAAGACACCGCTGCTGGACGCGAGGGCCGCGCTGACCTCGCTCTCGATCTGCTCGGCCGTGAGGTCGGTCTCCACTACGAGTTCACGGTGTACGGAACGTACGCCGATCTTGATTTCCATCGTGCTCCCTTTCGATCTTTCGATGAGGGCTGCCCGTCCCATGGTCGCCCCATCGAAGCCCCGCCGCGCCGGTTGATCGCGGCAAGCGAACAGCCGGTCCGGAGCCCGGGGGCGCCCGAGGGGTCGCCGGTGGCCGGCGACGGTGCGGGGAGACCGGGCCGATGGGCGGAGCGCCGGTGACGCCCGGAGGTTCTCAGTGGTCGTCGACAGCGCGGGGGAAAGCGGATTCGGTTTTTCTCAGTGGTCGGCGACGGTGCGGGGGAAGCCGGAGATGCCGCGCCACGACAGGCGGGCGATGAGCTGGGTGGCCGCGTCCTTGGGGATGGAGCCGTTGCTGCTGATCCAGTAACGGGCGCTCACCTCGGCCATGCCGACGAGCCCGACGCCGAGCAGGCGCGCCTCGTCGCTGGAGCAGCCGGTGTCCTCCTGAATGACCTGGCTGATCATCTCGGCGCTCTCGCGGAGATTGCGCTCCATGCGCTGGCGGACCGGGGCGACGTTGCGCAGGTCCGACTCGAACACCAGCCGGAACGCCTCGCCCTGGCTGGAGACGAAGTCGAAGAAGGCGCCGATCGCGGCCTGGACGCGCTGCTTGTTGTCCGTGGTGGAGGCGAGGGCGTCGCGACAGCGGGCGATCATGTCGTCCACGTGCAGGTCAAGCAGGGCCAGGTAGAGTTCTTGCTTGCCCGGGAAGTGCTGGTAGAGGACCGGCTTGCTGACCCCTGCCCGCTCGGCGATCTCGTCCATCGCGGCCGCGTGGTAGCCGTTCTCCACGAACACCTCCTGCGCCGCGCTGAGCAGCTGGCGGCGGCGGGCTGTCCGGGGCAGCCGGGTGCCCCGGGGCTTGGCGTCCGGGGTAGCGGTCACGTGGTCTCCTCGTGTCAAGCTCCTGGCGTCTGGAGCCATCCTACGCGTGGGTAACCCGGGTCAGCGATAATCGTCCTCGTCGAGCTCGACGGTGCGTCGCTGCTCGGCGGCGTCGGCGGGGTCGGCCTCCAGGGGGATGGAGTCGGGCCACTCCGGTTCTTCCTCGCGCACCGTGCGTCGCTGCTCGGCTGCGTCGGCGGGGTCCACGTCCATCGGGAGGTCGGCGGGCGTCTCGGAGCCGTTCTCGCGCAGCCGCCGGTGTTGCTCGGCGGCGTCGGCCTCGGGCGTCTCGATGGAGAGGTCCTCGGGAAGGTCGTCGACCGTTTCCCCGTGCGATCTTTCGTCGCGCACGTTCATGTCTGACATCCCCTGTCGTCATCTGTCGTCATCCGGGCTTCGGCGTGTTCCCTCTCCTGACCCGGTTCCCGCAAACGTCGGACATCGCTCAGCGTACGACCTCCGATGGCGCGCGCCGAGAAAGACGCGGCATCGGATTGCCCATGGCGCCGCCCGCCGTGTCGCCGGTGTTTCGCGGCTGTCGGCGACGTTCGCGAACATGCGTTCGATACGTGGAGTGAGGCGGCGGGCCGGGGAGCCGTGTCGCTTGGGATGTGAGGGAGGACGGTGGCCCGAGGGGAACAGGGGAAGAGCGCGGAGGCGGGGAGGACATGTGCCGGGCATCGGATATCACAGGGCGGGGAGGACCTGTGCCGGGCGTCGGATATCACAGAGCGGGGGCCCACGGTCGGAAAACCGTGGAGCCCCCGCCTGCGATTCGTGAGAAATGAGAATTCGCACTCTATTGAGAGTCGGAATCCCGAGGATGTCATCCCCGGCTTTCCGTTTTCACCGTTCGGGCCGGCGTCTCTCCGTGGAGGAACGCGATCCTGGTGAATACGTGATCCCTACTTCTCCGTAACGGTTCCCGAGCCGCTGTGAAACGCGGTTCGAGCCGTTGTTCGGTCTCGTGTTCCGATCCTGTGTCAAGCGGTGGATCAGGACGCGTTGGCAGCGGCCGGAGCAGCGGCCGGAGCCGCGACCGGAGGCAGGATGGTGTCCGTAAGAGGCACGAGACGGTCGGAACGGGTCCTGTTGTGCAGACGGTTCCGGTTGTTGCTGTCCTGGTTGAGCCTGAACCTGAAGCGGTGGTGGTCACGGCGGAAGTGACGGTCACGGCCGCCGCAGCCGCAGCCGCCGCCACCCCAGGTCGTGAAGGTGCCGGCGGTGACGGCGGTGGTCATCGCGCCGGCGCTGGTGACGGTGGTCGCTGCGCCCAGGCCGACGACTCCGCCGGCCAGTGCCGTGCTGATCGCGAGCCCTGCGAGGACACTCTTGAACTCGGGCATTGCGTTTCCCCCTTGAAAGGATCGATTTACCAATTTTTGACAATTGCCGTATGAGTACGGCAATCATCAGAGATGGTTAGAGATGGCCGGTGATGAGCCATCCCTGGTTGTCATAGTTTCCTCGCATGTCTGCTGACAAACGGAGATCGAAGGCTTTTACCCTACTCTTAGCTATCTATCGTCGATGTTGGATGCTTATTGGTCGCTTTAAAGCGAAATGTATTTAATGTCGGATTTGTTCTCTGAAAAGCGAAGAGGGTGCCGGATTCGCCAGGAGGCGGGCCGGTGTGGCTCGCGTGCCGGTGGGGTCGCCGTACGGCCCCGGCGCCGGGCGCCTCGATCGCGTGCCCCCGGGAGGGGCGTCGGTCCTTCCCGGGGGTGATCCGCCGCCGTGCTCCGGATCGGGGGCGGTGGGGCGAAGGGGCGTACGGGAAATGGGTACAAAGGACGAAGGCCCCGCGGTGTGGAAACCGCGGGGCCTCGCTGTGACCTCGTGAAATGAAAATCGCACTGTAGTGAGAGTCAGAAGCCCGTGGATCTCTCCTCGGGTTCCCGTTGTCGTCCGGCCGGTTCCTCTGGGTGAGAAGCACGGCCGCGGCGAGTGCGCGGGTCCTGTCTCTCCGTTACGGTCGCGAAGCCGCGGGAAAACGCGGATCCGGCCGTGATCGATCTCGTCTTCCGACTATGCCGCGCCCCGATCGGGGTGTGCGGCCCTGGTCCGACGACTAACCGAGGACGCCACCGCCGATGAGCGGCACGACGCGGTCGGTGCGGCTGTCGTTGAACAGCTCGTTGTCGTTGTTGTTGCGGTTGTTGATGATCAGCCTGAAGCGCTTGCGCTCGTGGTGACGGAAGCAGTGGCCGCCGCCGCGGCAGCAGCAGCAGCGACGCCCGTAGCCGCCACCGCCACAGGTCGGGAAGGCAGCGGCGGTGACCGTGGTGGTCATCGCGCTGGCGGTCGTGGCGGTGGTCACCGCGCCCATGGTGACGACCCCGCCGGCCAGCGCCGTGCTGATCGCGAGCCCTGCCATGACATTCTTGAACGTGGGCATTGCGTTTCCCCCTTGGAAGAACTAATTATCCCTGTTTTCGACATTTCCCATATAAAACGGAAATTGCCGAGGATGGCCGGTGATGAGCCATCCCTGGTTGTCATAGTTTCCTCACATGTCTGCTGACAAACGGAGATCGAAGGCTTTTGCACTCCTCTTAGCTATTTATCGTCGATGTTGGATGCTTATTGGTCGCTTTGAAGTGAAATGTATTTAATGTCCGATTTGTTCTTTGGGGATGGCGAGGAGAGGCGCGGGGCGCCGCCGGGGGAGAGCCGGTGCCGCCCTCGCGGCCGGGGCCGAGGCGACGGAAGGAGGGGGCGGTCCGGGGGGAGATGGCGGGACGGCGCCGGGAAAGGCGGGGGGCGAGAGGCCGGGGAGGACGCGCGAAGGCCCCGCGGTCCGGAAACCGCGGGGCCTCGCTGTCACTTCGTGAGATGAGAACTCGCACTGTGGTGAGAGTCAGGGTCTTGGGAATCTCTTCTCAAGTTTCCGCTTTCGCTGTTTGGCCGATTCCTCTGGGTGAGAGGTGCGACCGCGGTGAAAGCGGGGTCCTGTCTCTCCGTCACGGTCTCGAAACCGCGGGAAATCGCGGATCCGGCCGTGAGTGGTCCGGTCCTCTGACGGTGCCGCGCCCCCTGGAGGTACGCGACTCCGGACCGGCGGCTACTCGTCGTCGTCGTCGCCGAAGGCCAGAGGCCGGAGAAGACCGCTGCGGTTTTCGTTACGCAGCACGTTGTGGTTGTTGTTGTGGTTGTTGATGATCACCCTGAAGCGGTGGTGGCTGCGGTGGTGGTGGCGGTGGCCCCGGCAGCCGCAACCGCAGCCGCAGCCGCGACGCCAGCCGCAGCCGCCGCCGCCACAGGTCGGGAAGGCGGCGGCGGTGACCGTGGTGGTCATCGCGCCGGCACTCGTTGCGGTGGTCGCCGCGCCCAGGCCGACGACTCCGCCGGTCAGCGCCGTGCTGATCGCGAGACCTGCCAGAACACCCTTGAACTTGGGCATGCGTTTCCCCCTTGAAATAATCGGTTATCCCGATTTCCGACATTTTCCGTATGAATTCGGAATTGCCAGAGATGGCTGGTGATGGGCCATCCCTGCTTGTCATGATTTCCGCCCATGTCTGATGAGAAACGAGAATCAAAGGGTTTTGCGCTCTTCTTATCTATTTATGACATGCCTTGGACTCTTATTGGTTACTTTGAAGTGAAATGTCTTTAATGTCGTATTTGTTCTGCGGGGGTGGAGCGCAGGGCGCGGGCTTCACCTGTCGTGGCGGCCCCCGGCGGGCGCGGACGGGGTGGATCGCCGTCGAATTAATGCTGATAAATCCTGCAATAAAGTACATCTGGCGAAAATGACCTTATGTGCTTTATGCGGTGTCTGGAGGCTGTCGCCTGGCATGTCACGGGCCGAACTATCGTGGAAGGGCAGTGGAACGACAGGAGGCGAGAGGTGAACAACCCCATCCCCATCTGGCCGGGGGAGACGATCGACCTCGGCGACCAGCGGATCCACGTGCGATCCACCCCGCGAGGCCCCGCCGAGACCGCCGTCTACGTGCACGGCCTCGCGGGCTCCGCGACCAACTGGACCGATCTGATGGGCGAGCTGTCCGGGGTGGTGACGGGGTACGCCCTCGACCTGCCCGGCGCCGGATACTCCCCGGAGCCGCCCGGCGGCGACTACTCCGTCGACGCCCACGCCCGGACCGTCACCGCCCTGATCGAGCGGGTCTCCGACACCCCCGTACACCTGTTCGGCAACTCCCTGGGCGGCGCCGTCTCGGTGCGGGTCGCCGCCACCCGCCCCGACCTGGTCCGCTCGCTGACCCTGATCTCACCGGCCCTGCCCGACCTCCTGCCCCGGTACGGCCCGGCGCGGGTGGCGCTGTCCACCGTGCCGCGGATCGGCGAGTGGGCCGCGGGCCGGCTCACCCTCCTGCCCGCCGAGCGCAGGCTCGGCGCCACGCTCGCCATGTGCTACGCCGACATCGGGCGGATCCACCCCGACCGGCTCAAGGAGGCGGCCGAGGAGCTGCGCCGCAGGGACGGCCTCCCGTACGCGATCGACGCGCTGATCAACTCGGCCCGCGGCATCGTCGCCGAGTACTTCAGGCGCGGAGAGACGAACCTGTGGCGGCAGGCGGCCCAGGTGAGCGCGCCCACGCTGGTCATCCACGGCCGCCACGACCGGCTCGTCAACCCCCGGATGGCAGCCCGCGCCGTCCGGACGTTCCCGCGCGTGAGGCTGGTGCTGCTGCCCGACGCCGGGCACGTGGCCCAGATGGAGTTCCCCGGGCGGGTGGCCCGCGAGGCCGGGCTCCTGATCGCCGAGACGGTCCTCGCGCCGGTTGGGGAATGACGGGGGCCCCGGGTTAGGTTGTGAGTGGAGCGTGCTGCGCCAGCCGCATCAAGGACCCCTGAAACGGGAGCAGAACTGTGTCGTTGCCACCGCTGGTAGAGCCGGCAGCCGAGCTGACCGTCGACGAGGTGCGCCGTTACTCGCGCCACCTGATCATCCCGGACGTCGGCATGGCCGGGCAGAAGCGCCTGAAGAACGCCAAGGTGCTCTGTGTGGGCGCCGGAGGCCTCGGCTCCCCCGCGCTGCTCTATCTCGCGGCCGCGGGAGTGGGCACCCTCGGCGTCATCGACTTCGACGTGGTCGACGAGTCCAACCTGCAGCGGCAGGTCATCCACGGTCAGTCCGACGTCGGCCGCCCCAAGGCGGAGAGCGCCGCCGCCAGCGTCGGGGAGATCAACCCCCTGGTCAACGTGGTCGTCCACAACGAGGCGCTCACCACGGACAACGTGATGGAGATCTTCGCCGCCTACGACCTGATCGTGGACGGCACCGACAACTTCGCCACCCGCTACATGGTCAACGACGCGGCCGTCCTCCTCGGCAAGCCGTACGTCTGGGGTTCGATCTACCGTTTCGACGGCCAGGCCAGTGTCTTCTGGGCCGAGCACGGCCCCTGCTACCGCTGCCTCTACCCCGAGCCCCCGCCGCCCGGCATGGTCCCCTCCTGCGCCGAGGGCGGCGTGCTCGGCGTGCTGTGCGCGTCGATCGGCTCCATCCAGGTCAACGAGGCCATCAAGCTCCTCACGGGCATCGGCGAGCCGCTGGTCGGCCGTCTGATGATCTACGACGCCCTGGAGATGAACTACCGCTCGGTCAAGGTCCGCAAGGACCCCGAGTGCGTGCTCTGCGGCAAGAACCCGACGGTCACCCAGCTGCTCGACGACTACGAGGCGTTCTGCGGCGCGGTCTCCGAGGAGGCCCAGGAGGCCGCCTCCGGCTCCACGATCACCGCCGCCGAGCTCAAGTCCTGGCAGGACAGGGGCGAGAGCATCTACGTGATCGACGTCCGCGAGCCGAACGAGTACGAGATCGTCTCCATCCCCGGCGCCGTGCTCATCCCCAAGGGCGAGTTCCTCAACGGCTCCGCGCTGGAGCGGCTCCCGCAGGACAAGAAGATCGTCCTGCACTGCAAGTCCGGTGCCCGTTCCGCCGAGGTCCTGGCGGTCGTCAAGAACGCCGGCTTCTCCGACGCCGTCCACGTGGGCGGCGGCGTGCTCAGCTGGATCAAGACGGTCGACCCGAGCCTGCCCACCTACTGAAGCCCCCGCGCCCCGTGGAGTACGCGCTCCGCGGGGCAACTCGCCGCCCAGAAGGTCCCGCCGGGGTTCCGCCGAGGTCACCAAGTGCTCTCCACACTGACGGATCTGGACGGAACGGCGGATGACACTCGCCTCACCGCATTAAGGTCGGGGACGTGAATGAAGTCCCACGTCAGCGGCGGCGTTCATGGCCGACGTTGGTCGTGGCTTCGGCCCTGACACTGCTCTGCGCGATCGTGGCCGGGGTGGCGAGCAGTGCCGCGGCGACGGAACTCACCCGGGGGCCGACCCAGGCGGAGCTCGACAGGGCCGCCCTCGACGAGGTGGCCAGGCGCTGGCAGGCCTGGCCCGCCGGGCGCGTCTTCCCCCAGACCGTCTCCTACGCCCCGGAGCAGGGCGGCGAGGAGAAGGCCCGCCGGGTGGGCATCTCGCCGGAGACCCGCTGCGACGGCGCGGTCGACGCCTCGCTGCGCAAGGCGCTGCGGCGGGCGGGCTGCCTGGGCGTCCTGCGGGCCACCTACATCGACGCGCTCCAGGGAATCGTCGTCACCGTCGGCGTCGCGGCCTTCGCGGACGAGATCGGCGCCACCAGGGCGAGGGCGGCGCTGCCCAGGGGCGGCAGGCCCTCGCCGGGCCTGAGGGCGCTGGCCTTCCCCGGCACCGTCACCGACAGGTTCGTCTCCGCGGGGCGCCAGGCGGGCCTCGTCCGTCAGGCGGGCCCGTACGTGGTGATGGCCACGGTCGGCCAGACCGACGGCCGGCCCGCCAGGGCGGTCGGCGAGCAGCGGCCGACCCTGTTCGCGTTCACCGGGGACATCGCCGACCGCATCCTCGCCGACCTGTCCAGGCCCGCCCGCCCCGACTGCGTCTCCACGGAGTGGCGATGCTGACCACACCGAGGCGTCTCCCCGCGACCGGACCGTCCACGAGGCCGCCGGTGACCCGGAGGGCACCGAGAGCGCTGGGGACGCTGAGGAACGCGGTGACGCGGGTGGTGCCGGTGGTGCTCGCGGTCCTGGCGGTGCCCGCGGTGCTGGCCCCGGCCCCGGCCGCGCGGGCCGACGACGTCAGGGACAGCCAGCGGGAGGTGCTGCGGACCCTCGACCTGCCCGCCGCCTGGCGGATCTCCGAGGGCAGGGGCGTGACCGTGGCCGTGCTCGACTCCGGGGTGGACCGCGACCACCGCGACCTGACCGGCTCGGTGATCGAGGGCAAGGACTTCACGGCCGGGGCCAACCCGCCGGGGGTGAGCCCCCTGAGGCTGCACGGCACGTACATGGCGTCGCTGATCGCCGGGCACGGGCACGGCCCCGGCGGCGCCGACGGGGTGATCGGCGTCGCGCCCCGCGCGAAGGTGCTGTCGGTGCGGGTCATCCTGGAGGACGAGGAGCCCGGCTTCCGGGAGTTCAACACCGCCGAGCGCTACGAGAACGTGGTGGCCAGGGGCATCAGGCACGCGGTGGACCACGGTGCCGACGTGATCAACATGTCGATCTCCAAGGAGCTGGCGACCCGGGAGGAGCGGTCGGCGATCCGCTACGCGATCTCCAAGGGGGTCGTGCTCGTCGCGGCGGCGGGCAACGAGGGCGCCGAGGAGCCCGACTCCAGCGGTTACGCCCCCTACTCCTACCCGGCGGCCTTCCCCGGGGTGGTCTCGGTCGCCGCGACGGACCGGGGGCTGCGCCGGGCCTCGTTCTCCAACCGGAACCCCTCGGTCCTGGTGGCCGCGCCGGGGGTGGACATCCTCGGCGCCGGTCCGGGTGACGAGTACTGGGTCGGCCGGGGCACCTCGCAGGCGACCGCCCTGGTGTCGGGCGTCGCCGCGCTCATCAAGGCCAGGTATCCGAGGATGTCGCCCGTGCTGGTCGTGCAGGCGATCACCGCGGGAGCCACCCGGCGGCCCACCGGCGGCTACGACACCGGTACGGGCTTCGGTGTCGTCAACGCCACCCGGGCACTCGCCGCCGCCGCCAGGATCTCCCGGCACACCCTCACCGCCGAGGGGGCCCGGGGTGCCGGTGGGCACGACCCCGCCCGCCCGCTGGGCCTGGCGGTCGAGCCGGTGCGGGTGGTCCACCGCGACCGGGACCGGATCACCCTGTACGGCGGGGTGGCCGTGGCCGCCGGGTTCGGCGCGGTCGTCTCCCTGACCGCGCTCGCCGTGTTCGTCGGCCGTACGCGCTCGTCGGAGATCTTCGACGAACCCGTGCCGGACCCGCTCAGGGCCCCCTGGCCCTGAGCGCCCGGCCCTGCCCCTGGCCCTGGTAGGGCCCTCGGCTCGGGACGCCGGAACCAGGTCCCGGCACGGATTTCGGCCCGTTCCCCGGCCGGAGCCGGGCTCCGGTTCCGGCCGGGGCACCGGCTGCGGCCACGGGGAGTGCCGCGAAAATACCCGCCGCCGATAGGGCGGAGAGGTCCTTCGACGTAGCATCGGAGTATGTCGCAGCAAGGGCGGTCCCAGGAGCCGGAGCGGCCTCTGGGAGCCCCCGCCCCCCGCGCTCGCGGCGGCTGGCCGCCGTCCGGCTCCCGGGTGGGCGGCATCGGCGGTGCCGGAGGCGGCCGGGTCCGCCGGGCGCCCGTGCCGGGCTCTCCCGCCAGGCGGGCCCGCGTGCGGTCCTGGCCTGCGGCGGGCCGCGATCGTACGGCGGTCAGACGCGCCGAGCTGGCGACCCTGGAACAGGGCATCCGTTTCCGTACGATCTTCCTGATCCTGATGGGCACGATCCTCGCCATCGCCGCCACGAACGTGCTGACCGGCACGGTCGGGCTGGTGCGCGAGACGAGCTCGCGCCCGCTGACCGCCGCCGAGCAGGCCCGCTACATCCAGGACGACATCGCCAGGCGCTGGTACACCTGGACCGCCGACCTGGTCTTCCCCGTCGAGTTGCAGTACATCGGCCTGGGCAGGGTCCAGCAGTACGCCCGCAGGGTCGGTCTCGCCCCCGAGGTCGCCTGCGCGGCGGGGACGGACGCGCCGGTGGGGTCGGTGCTCTCCGCGCACGGCTGCCGCACCCTGCTGCGGGCCACCTACGTCGACCAGACGTCCTCGTTCGCCTTCACCGTGGGCATCGCCGTGCTCGGCGACGAGGAGCGGAGGGTCGCCGCCTCCGGCCAGCTGGCCGTGGACGATCGGGTGGGGGTGCGTCCGGTGGCCTTCCCCGGCACGGCGACCGAGCTGTTCGGGGCCGCGCAACGCCAGCGCAACGCCTGGGTGGGCGTCGGCCCCTACATCGTCTTCTCCACCGCCGGTTACACCGACGGCCGCACCCGCCAGGCGGTCGCCCCCGAGGAGATCCTGCACAGCGAGCTGTGGCCCGCGGCCCAGGCGGTCGCGGGGCGCATCGCCCGCGCCCTCGGCGACGAGCCCAGCGCCGTGCCCCAGTGCACCCAGGGGAACGTGTGCTGAGGTCGCTGAGGTCGCGGAGGTTCTGGGCGGCGGGAGTGCTGGCCGCGCTCTCGGTGGCGGGTCCGGTGCCGGTCGCGGCCCCGGCGACGGCCGCCCCGGTGCTCGCCGGGCCCGCGTCGACGGTGCCGCCCGCGTCGGCGCCGTCGGAGTCGGTCTCGTCGGAGTCGGCCCTGCCCGAGCCGACGTCACCCGTGTCGGCGCCGCCCGGGGGCGCCGCGGACGTCCGCGAGGACCAGCGCTGGGTGCTGGAGATGCTCAACGCCGAGGGGGCGTGGAAGGTCACCAAGGGGTCGGGCGTCATCGTGGCCCTGGTCGACAGCGGGGTGGACGACCAGGTCGCCGAGTTGCAGGGGCGGGTGATCTCCGGGCCCGACATGGGGTCGGTCCGGTTCGACAGGGACACGCCGGACGCCGGGCGGCACGGCACCGCGATGGCCTCGCTCATCGCCGGGGCGGGCAAGGGGGAGGAGGGCCTTCTCGGCGTCGCGCCCGAGGCCAGGATCCTCTCGCTGCCGCTGATCGTCGAGGAGCGGCCCGAGGACGGGTCCGCCCTGCCGGACGAGGATCTGCGCTCGGGCAACGACAGCCCCCTGGCCCGCGCGATCCGCTACGCCGCCGACCACGGGGCCAAGGTCGTCAGCATGTCGCTGGGCGCCTACGGGCCGCACAGGAGCGAGCGGGAGGCGGTCGCCTACGCGCTGTCCAGGGGCGTGGTGCTCGTCGCCGCCGTGGGCAACGACGGGGACTCCCAGTACGCCATGGACAACGCCACCTCGTTCTGGAACTTCCCCGCCGGATACTCCGGGGTGATCGGTGTGGGCGCGGTGGACGATCTGGGCAGGGCGGCGACGTTCAGCAGCGACAACCTGTCGGTCCTGGTCGCGGCGCCGGGTGTCGGCGTGCCGGTGGTCGTTCCGGGGGGAGAGTACGGGTCCTCGGAGGGGACGAGTTCGGCGACCGCGCTGGTGGCCGGAGTCGCCGCCCTTATAAAAGCAAAATATCCGGATATATCGCCTCAAATGGTGTCGCAGGCCTTGACCTCCACGGCCACGGCGCGTCCCGCCGCCGGTTACGACGACCACGTCGGGTTCGGCGTCGTCGACGCCGAGGCCGCCCTGGCCAAGGCGGGCCGGCTCGTCGCGGGGGCCACGGAGGTCCCGGTCCCCGACGGCAAGCACTTCGGCGACGGCACCCTGCCCACCGAGCCCAGCAGGCCGGGCCCCGAGCCCGCGCGCCTCTGGCTGTACGGAGCGGGCCTCGCGGGCGGCCTGCTGGCGTTCGCGGCGGCCGTGGCGATGCTCAATCGGCATTCCGGCCGGGGAGGGCCGATGATGGCCTCCCCCGAGCCGATCCGGCATGGGAAGTCGCGGAGATAACCGCAATTCGACTGCGATTCGAATGCGTTTTGGACACCGTTCGGATGCGGTATCCCCGATGCCGGGATTCACGCCCCGGAAAGCCGGGAAGGTTCGCTAGTCTCGCGCGTTATGGGGTACGAGTTGCGCGTGGAGCGCCCTGCGCCTCTCGCCTTCGCGGAACTCGCGACTGTGCTGGGGCAGGCGGGGTTCGAGTTCAGGGGCTCGCAGGAGTCGGGGGAGATTCTCGCCCGTCACAATGGCGCGGTCCATGCCATAGCGGTATGGAACGGCAGGCTTTCCGGTGCCCCCGGATCCGACTGGCAGGTGGCCCAGCTGGCGCGGGTGTCCGCCCTCCTCGGGGCGCGGCTGGTCGGCGAGGACGGCGAGTCCTACGCCATCCGTGGCGGCCTGGTCGAGCAGCTGAACGGCTCGGCGGCCTACGAGTTCGGCAAACTCGACGAGATCCTCTCCGCCGGACCGACCGTATGGAGTCAGTAGGCCATCCCACCCCGTACGCCGAGCGGGTGCTCGACCTGGTCGAGCGCATCCCGCCGGGAAAGGTGATGTCCTACGGCGACATCGCCGAGTATCTCGGCGAGGGGGGCCCGCGCCAGGTCGGCAGGGTGATGTCCACCTGGGGCGGGGGCGTGCCCTGGTGGCGCGTCGTGCACGCCGACGGCACCCCGCCGCCCGGCCACGAGCAGCGGTGCCTGGCGAGCTGGCGCGAGGAGCGGACCCCGCTGCGGGGCGCCCGCGCCGACATGCGGGCGGCCAGATGGGACGGGAATCCGTAGCCGGTACGACGGTACGGAGCGGGAAACCCGCTAGATCACAAATGCCTGTAAATCCCGCAAGCCCGTAAATCACGGCGTAACCGGCCCTGCCGTGGCGCACTAACATGGCCTAGGACAGCGCTCTGTCCGAAAGGCGGTGCTTTCCCCATGGCCACCGGTGCCACTCCCGCACGAGCCAGCGGCGACCCCGTCGCTGATCGTCTGCGGGCTGTCCAGGATCTCTGCGACCGGGGAGAACCACTCGACTCGATCATGGCCGCGGTGCTGGCCGACGGGCTGAAACCGGCTGAGCGCCGCCGCTTCGACGCCGACGCGCTGGCCGGCCCCCTGGGGTCCCGGCTGGAGATCGCGGCCAAGCGGGGCGCCGCCAGGCGCCGCGAGTTCGTCACGCTCCTGAAGCCGTACGTGACCGGTGTCGACGCGAAGGTCAAGCGCGACCTGCCGGTCGCCCGCAGGATCGCCTTCCACCTGATCGAACATCGGGGGATCGACGCCCTCGCCGACGGCGACGAGCTGCAGAGGCTCGTGACCGCCGCGGCCGAGCCGTCCAGGCGCGTCCGCAAGAGCCTCCGCTGGTACGCGGACCTGCCGCTCCAGGACGAGCTCCCCGAGACCCTGTACCGCCTGCGGGCGGCCGACCTCATCCCGGTGACCCAGGTCGAGGACATCTCCTGGTCGGGCGGGCGGCTGCGCGTCAGCGGCCACGCCTACCTGGCTGGACTGTCCGTGCGCAGCCGCCGCTTCAACCGGGCCACGGTGGTGCTGCGCGGCCCGCGCTGGCTGCCGCCGGTGCGGCTTCGCACCCGCAGGACCTTCCACCCCGAGGCGACCCACGGCGCGGAGGAGGCGGGCTGCAACTACGACTGGTCCGGCTTCACCGCCGAGATGAGCCCCTGGCCGCTGCGCTGGCGTTCGGCCGTACGGGCCGCGGTGCGCGGGGGCAAGCGCCTGCTGCGCCGCCGCGCGACCGTCCAGGACACCACCACCTGGCGTACCGAGATCGTGATCTGGAGCCGGGGCGCCCGCGCGGGCGGCCTGCTGCGCGGTCCCTCCACCGGCCGCACCGAGCGCCCCGCGGGGCTGGACCTCGGCAGGGGCTGGTGGATCCGTCCCGTCTGGACCTCCGACCGCGCCCTCCAGGTCGTGCTGCAGCCCACCCGGGCCGAGCTGGCCGGTGTGCGGCTGGACGGCGAGCGCCTGGAGGTCGAGGTCTTCCTGCCGGGCAAGGGCTTCACCAGGGGGCAGGCCCGCCTGGACGGCCACCGGATCGCCGCGGACTTCACCCCCGTCGAGGGCGGCACCACCGTCGTCGTGCCGCTCGCGACGGACTCCCTGCTGCAGGAACGCGACGGCGGCAGGCTCTGGATCGAGCCCAAGGGCGACCCCGCGGCCTCCGTCATGATCGGCAAGGCTCAGGAGAGCCGTACGGTCGTGGGCGACCGGGAGATCACCGTGCTGCGCGACCGGCGCGACCGGGTGAGCGTCTCGGCGCACCGGATCCGCCCGGTCATCACCGCGGCGACCTGGGACGAGCGGGGCGTGCTCACCCTGGAGGGCTCCTACCCCGGCTCCGGCGAGGCCGCGCTCACCCTCAAGCACCGCAGCGGGCTGATCCACGCCGTCCCCCTGGAGCGCGAGGGCTCCCGCTTCACGGTCGGGCTCGCGCCCGCCGCGATGCCCCGCTTCGGTGACACGGCCCCGCTGAGCAGCGGCACCTGGAGCATGGCGGTCCGCGACGCGGCCGGGCAGATCGTCCCGTTCCGCGTCGACCACGCCATCCTCGACGGGCTGGACGAGGACACGAAGATCCGTGACGGCCGCGAATACCGCCTGATCTCCACCCGCTTCGACATCCCGGTGCTGTCCGTCGCCGAGCACCTTCCCGACGACGAGAAGGGCGCCGGTGGCCTGTTCGCCCTGCGCCGCCACTTCTACCCCGCCGAGCGGACCCGCGAGCTGAACGACGCGACCGTCTACGTCGCCTACGATGGGCGGCAGTACGAGGGCAGCGTCCGCGCGATCTACGAGGAGCGCGTGCGGCGCGGCGACGCCGGTGAGCACATCTGGGTGGTCAAGGACGGCGCGTTCGTGCCCCCGGGCCCGGCGGAGCTCGGTTTCGGCGCGGGCGCCGGTCCGACCGTGGTGCGCGCGGGCAGCCGCGAGCACTACGCGGTGCTGGCCCGCTCGCGCTACGTGGTGACCAACGGCTTCCTGCCGCCGTGGTTCCGCTCCCGCGAGGACCAGGTGGTGGTGCAGACCTGGCACGGCACCCCGGTCAAGCGCCTGGGCAACGACCTGCCGCACATGTCCCGCGACCCCAAGCCGCCGGCCTGGCACCGGCAGGCCGTCGAGGTGCGCGGCTGGGACCTGCTGGTCACCCAGAGCCCCTGGGCGACCCGCGTCCTGCGCAAGGCGTTCGGCTACCAGGGCGAGGTCCTGGAGAGCGGTTACCCGCGCAACGACGTGCTCGTGGCCCCCGACCGCGACGAGCTGGCCTCGGCGGTGCGCGCCCGGCTCGGCATCGCCGAGGGCGCCAAGGTGGTGCTCTACGCGCCGACCTACCGCGACTACGACCGCAAGAACGCCTCGATCCGCCTGGACCTGGCCGAGGCGCACCGGGTGCTCGGTCCCGGCCACGAGTTCCTGATCCGGGGTCACTCGATGCAGGCGGCGCCGAACGTGCGCGCCGGTCTCGGGCGCGACGTCACGACATATCCGGATATCACGGACCTGCTGTTGATCACGGACGTGCTGATCACGGACTACTCGTCGGTCATGTTCGACTTCGCGGCGACCGGCAGGCCGATGCTCTTCTTCACCTACGACCTGCAGCGTTACGCGTCCAAGCGGGGCGTCTACCTCGACCTGGCCGCCGAGGCCCCCGGCCCGCTGCTGTCCACCGGGGCGGAGGTCATCCAGGCCCTGCGGTCGATCGACGAGGTGGCCGCCACCCACGCCGAGAAGTACGACCTCTTCCAGCGCACCTACGCGCCCCGCGACGACGGCAAGGCGACGGCGAGGCTCGTCGACCGCGTCTTCTCGACCTGACCGTCCCGCACCGGTCCGGGTGACCGGGACGCCCTCCCGGGGCCGTTTCGCCGAAACGGCCCCGGAAGTCGTCTCCGGGCTCGTTCCCGGGCCGTCTCGCGATCCCCGGCCGGTTCCAGGGCGGTTCCAAGCGGTTCCGCGAGGGGCCCGGCCGTCCGCCCGTTGACCCGCCCTCCGCGGGTTCCGTCCCAGGTCCGCGCGGTGCTCCGGCCACCTGTTCTCCCCAAGGCCGCCCGCCGCCCGCCGCGTCCGGTGAAGAATCCGCCATGCCGTACCCGCCGACTCGGCACGATCATCGTCCGGGATCTGGTGGAATGGCGAGTTGTGAGTGGTCAGGACTGGCGGCTGATACGTCGTGAGGGCGCGGGGAGGGCTGTTGCCCCTGTGCTCGACGAGCACCAGCGGGCGGTGGTGGCCCATGAGAGCGGCCCGCTCCTCGTGCTCGCGGGGCCCGGCACCGGCAAGACCACCACGATCGTCGAGACCGTCGTCGACAGGATCGAGCGCAGGGGCGTCGACCCCGAGCGGGTGATCGTCCTCACCTTCAGCCGCAAGGCCGCCGAGGAGCTGCGCGAGCGCATCACCGCCCGGATGCGCCGTACCACCCGCACCCCCCTCGCCCTCACCTTCCACAGCTACGCCTACGCGCTGCTGCGCCGCGAGGCCGTGCTCGCCGGAGGGCTGCCGCCGCGCCTGCTGACCGGCCCCGAGCAGCTCCTGGAGATCCGCCGCCTGCTGCACGGCGAGCTGGAGGACGGCGCCCCATACTGGCCCGGCGACATGCACGAGGCGCTCAAGACGCGCGGCTTCGCCCAGGAGCTCCGCGACTTCCTGGCCCGCGCCGCCGAGCGCGGCCTCGACGGGCCCGAGCTGAGGGAGCTGGGCCGCCGCCATGGCCGCGCCGACTGGGTCGCCGCCGGAGGGTTCGCCGACCGCTACCAGGCCAGGTTCGACCTCGACCTCGAACCGGTCCTCGACTACGCGGAGCTGATCCGCGCGGCGGGGGCGCTGCTCTCCGACCCCGAGGTGCGCGCCCGCGAGCGGTCGGCGTACGACGCCGTCTTCGTCGACGAGTACCAGGACACCGACCCCGCACAGGAGTTCCTGCTCCAGCAGCTGGCGGGGGAGGGCCGCGACCTGGTCGCGGTCGGCGACCCCGACCAGTCGATCTACGGTTTCCGCGGCGCCGACGTCCGCGGGATCATGAACTTCCCCGACCGGTTCCGCGACGCCGACGGCGCGAAGGCCCCCGTCGTCGCGCTGCGCGTCTGCCGCCGCAGCGGCCGGGACCTGCTGAGGGCCACCCGCCGCGTCACCGCCCGCCTGCCCGCCACCCCCGGCGGTGCCGCCCACCGCGACCTGCGCGCCCTGCCGGACGCCGAGCCCGGCGACGTACGGGTGCTGGTGGCCGACGGCGCCACCCAGGAGGCGGCGATCGTGGCCGACACGCTCCGCAGGGCGCACCTGCTGGACGGCGTCCCCTGGTCGCGGATGGCCGTGCTGGTGCGGTCGGCGACGCGCCAGGTGCCGCTGCTGCGCCGCGCCCTGGTCACCGCCGGGGTGCCGGTCGTGGTCGGCGGCGGCGAGGTGCCGCTGTTCCAGGAGCCGGGCGTACGGCCGCTGATCAGGCTCATCCAGGTGGCGCTGCACCCGGAGACCCTCGACGAGGGGGTCGCGGAGGAACTGCTGACCGGGGCACTCGGCGGCACCGACATGATCGGGGTGCGCCGCCTGCGCCGCGCGCTGCGGATCGCCGAGAACGAGGCGCTGGCCGACCCCGGCGAGCACGACGTGGACATGGGCGACATGGACAACGCGGACGACGCGGATGACGCGGACGACGTGGACGACGTGGTGGAGCGCGAGGTCTCCGGTCCCCGCTCCTCGGGCGAGCTGATGGTCGCCGCGCTGAAGGACGCGCGGGAGCTGGTCAGGGTGGAGCCGCACGTGGCGGCGCCCGCCGAGCGGCTCGCCGGTCTCATCACCGCCGCCACCGAGGCCGTACGGCAGGGCGGCACCGCCGAGGACGTGCTGTGGGCCGTCTGGCAGGCCACCGGCCTGGCCAGGAAGTGGACCGACGTCAGCCTCAGGGGCGGCGTCAGGGGCACCATGGCCGACCGCGACCTCGACGCCGTCGTGGCGCTGTTCGACCACACGGCCAGGTTCGTCGACCGGCTCCCGCACGCCGGGGTGGACGTGTTCGTCGAGGACCTGGTCGCCCAGGAGATCCCCGGCGACTCCCTCGCCGAGCGCGCCCCCGACGGGGACACGGTCCGCATCCTCACCGCGCACCGCTCCAAGGGCCTGGAGTGGGACGTGGTGGTCGTCGCGGGCGTCCAGGAGGGCGCCTGGCCGGACCTGCGGCTGCGCGGGTCCATCCTGAGCACCGACGACATGGTCGCCAGGGCCGAGGGCTCCGAGCACGAGAACCCGGCGGCCGTCTCCGCCGCCCTCGCCTCCCAGCTGCTGGCCGAGGAGCGCCGCCTGTTCTACGTGGCCGCGACCAGGGCGAGGAAGCGGCTCATCGTCACCGCCGTGGGCGGCGACGACACCGAGGAGCGGCCCTCCCGCTTCCTCACCGAGCTGGTCCCCGGTTCGGCCGAGGACGCGGGCGTCGACGAGCGTTCCCGCTGGCTCAGCATGTCCGCGCTCGTGGCCGACCTGCGTTCGGCGGTCGCCGACTCCACCAGGCCGGAGCCGCTGCGCAGGTCCGCGGCCGAGCACCTGGCCAGGCTCGCCGCCTCCGGGGTGCCCGGCGCCCACCCCAACGAGTGGTACGCCCTCACCCCCATCTCCGACGACCGCCCGCTCAGCTGGCCCGACGACATCGTGCGCGTCTCGCCCTCGGCGGTGGAGAGCTTCAGCAAGTGCGGCCTGCGCTGGCTGCTGGAGACCTCCGTGGGCGCGGGCGGCACCGACGTGGCCCGCGGCCTGGGCACGGTCGTGCACGCGCTCGCCGTCCTCGCCGCGACCGGCATGCCCACCGAGGAGACCCTCGGCAAGCGCCTGGACGACGTCTGGCACGAGCTCGACTTCGGCGGTGTCTGGTACAACCGCAAACAGCGCAGGGTCGCCGAGGAGATGATCTCCAAGTTCGTCCGCTGGCACGAGGAGAACCCCAGGGAGCTGGTCGGCCTGGAGGAGGCGTTCACGGCCATGGTCTCCGAGGGTGTGCAGATCAAGGGCAGGGTCGACCGGGTCGAGCGCGACGGCGACGGCCGGGCCGTGATCATCGACATCAAGACCGGCAAGAACGGTCCCAAGGACGCCGATCTCGAACGCCACCCCCAGCTCGGCGTCTACCAGCTCGCCGCGCTGCTGGGCGCCTTCCAGCGGCACGGCATGACCGAGCCGGGCGGCGCGGCCCTGGTCCAGGTGGGCGACGCGGCGGGCAAGAAGGCCGCCAAGGAGCAGACGCAACCCCCTCTGGCGGACGACCCGGATCCCGGCTGGGCCCGCGACATGGTCGACACCGTCGCGATCGGCATGTCGGGGCCGTTCTTCCAGGCCAAGGTGAACGACGGCTGCCGCACCTGCGCCGTGCGGGCGAGCTGCCCGGTCAGCAAGAACGGAGACCAGGTGTGCTGAGCCGCCCGACCCCGGGGGACGCCCCGTGCTGAACCGCGTCACGCGCCCGGCAGGATCGGGCCCGCGCCGCGCGCCCGGCGGTGTCACACGTACGGGAGGATCGGGCCCGCGCCGCGCGGCCCGGCACAGGGGCGCCACGTGCTGAGCCCGGTCCAGCTCGCCGCCAAGCTGGGCATCCTGCCGCCGACCCCCGAACAGGCCGCCGTGATCGAGGCCGGTCTCGAACCGATGGTCGTGATGGCCGGAGCCGGGTCCGGCAAGAGCGAGACCATGGCCGGGCGCGTCGTCTGGCTGGTCGCCAACGGGCTGGTCCGCCCCGAGCAGATCCTCGGGCTCACCTTCACCAGGAAGGCGGCCGGAGAGCTGGCCGCGCGCGTGCGCGAGCGGCTCAACGGCCTGGTCGAGACCAAGCAGGTGCCCGCCGACCTGATGGAGGGCGAGCCGACCATCTCGACGTACCACGCCTACGCGGCCCGCCTGGTCACCGACCACGCCCTGCGCGAGGCGCTGGAGCCGACCATGCGCCTGGTCTCCCCGGCCGTCTCCTGGCAGCTCGCGGGACGGGTGGTCAGCGCGTACGACGGGCCGATGGAGCAGGTCGAGTGGAGTCCGGCGACCGTCACCCGGGCGGTGCTGGAGCTCGCCGGTGAGCTGGCCGAGCACCTGCGCACCCCGAGGGACGTGCGCGACGTCGGCGCCTGGCTCGCCGCGCGGTACGCCGAGCTGCCCGGCACACCGATCAAGGACCAGCGCAGGCCGCTCGCCGTCCAGCGGGCCAGGGAGCAACTGCTGCCGCTGGTCGAGGCGTACGACCGGCTCAAGCGCGGCAGGGAGGTCGTCGACCACGGCGACCAGATGGCGCTCGCCGCCCGGATCGCCGCCAAGCACGCCGACGTCGGCGAGATCGAGCGCGGGCGGTTCGCCGTGGTCCTCCTGGACGAGTACCAGGACACCAGCCACGCCCAGCTCGTCCTGCTGCGCGCCCTGTTCGGCGGGGGCCACCCGGTGACGGCCGTGGGCGACCCCTGTCAGTCCATCTACGGCTGGCGCGGCGCCTCGGCGGGCAACCTGACCCGCTTCCCCCGCGACTTCAGGACCGCGTCCGGAGAGCTCGCCCCGATCAACCGCCTGTCGGTCAGCTTCCGCAACGGAGACGCCGTGCTGGACGTCGCAGCCCGGCTCCAGCTGCCGCTGCGGATGGAGGCCAGGGAGGTGCCGGTCCTGGTGCCCGGCGGCAACCGGGTCGATCGCGGCCGGGTGGTGTGCGCCTTCCACGAGACCGCCGACGACGAGGCGGAGTGGGTCGCCTCGGGGATCGCGAGGGTGCTGGGCGCGGAGAGCGCGCCCGACGGCATGCCCTGGGGGGAGGGCGAGCGCAAACGGGCCAAGCAGAGCGTCTGGGGCGGGCCGCAGTGCCTCCAGCCGCACGACGTGGCGATCCTGGCGCGCAAGCGCTCGCAGTTCCCCGCGCTGCGCAGGGCGCTGGAGGCGCGCGGCATCCCGGTCGAGATCGTCGGACTGGGCGGCCTGCTCACCGTGCCCGAGGTCGCCGACATCGTCTCCACTCTGCGCGTCATCTACGACCCGAGCGCCGGGGACGCCCTGGTGCGGCTGCTGTCCGGTCCCCGCTGGCGGATCGGCCCCGCCGACCTCAAGGAGCTGGGCGAGCGGGCCCGCGAGCTGAACCGGGAGACCCGCGAGGGCTCCTCGCCGGTGGCCGACCCGCTGGACCAGGTCGTGGCGGACATGGCCGAGGAGCGCGGCAGCCTGGTCGACGCCCTCGACGAGCTGCCCGACCGCCCCGAGTGGCAGGACCTGTTCTCCCCCCTGGCCGCGGTGAGGCTGGTCGCCATGGCCCAGGAACTGCGTGTCCTGCGCGCCCACACCGGCCAGCCGCTGCCCGACCTGATCCTGGAGATCGAGCGCCGGCTCGGCCTGGACATCGAGGTGGCGGCCAGGGGGACGGCCGTCGGCCCGTTCGCCGCCCGTGCCGACCTCGACGCTTTTCTGGACGCCGCCGCCCGGTTCGCCGGAGACTCCGAGGACCCGACGCTGGGCGCGTTCCTGGCGTTCCTGAAGGCGGCCGACGAGGAGGAGAACGGGCTGGACGCCGGGCGGGTGGGCGAGAGCAACAGCGTGAAGCTGATGACCGTGCACGCCTCCAAGGGCCTGGAGTGGCCGGTCGTCGTGGTGCCCGGCCTGTCGCAGGCGCTGTCGAAGGCCGGGACGCTCACCGTCGGCACCATGTTCCCCGCCCGCGCCACGACGAGCCCGAAGTGGACGGAGAACCCCCGCAAGCTGCCCTACCCGCTGCGCGGCGACGCCTCGGACCTGCCGGGGCTCACCGGGCTCTCCAAGGAGGAGCTCGCCGACTTCGACGAGCGCTGCCGTGACCGCGACCTGCTGGAGGAGCGCCGCCTGGCGTACGTCGCCGTCACCCGCGCCCACTACCTCCTGATCGCCTCCGGTTACCGCTGGGGTACGGCGGCCAAGCCGCTGGAGCCGTCCGACTTCCTGGTGGAGATCCGCGAGACCTGCGGCCGGGTGGCCTTCTGGGCCCCGGAGGTGGAGGAGGGCGCCGCCAACCCGCTCCTCGCCGAGCCCGCCGAGTCCGTCTGGCCGATCGCCCCGGAGGACGTCCGCTACGCGGCCGTCCTCGACGGCGCCACCATGGTCGAGGCCGCCCTCGCCGCGCTGGCCGGGGGCGCGACTCCCGGGGCCGGTTCCGCGTCCGCGTCCACGTATGAGGATGTCCCGTTCCCCGAATTCCCCGAGGCCGCGCGGGGCGGGGAGGGTTTCCCCGAGGAAGAGGAAGCGGACGTGCCCTTCCCCGACGACTCGTGGGACGAGTCCTTCCCGGAGGACGAGTCCGTTCCCGAGGCCCCGGAGGACGAGGACGTGCCGTTCCCCGCCGATCCGCGGGACGCCTCTCCCGGAGTGTCCGAGGCCGTGCCCTCCGCCCGCCGTGGCGAACCGGTCGAACCGGTCGGGACGGGCCCGGGGGCCGTACCCGAGCGAGGGGCGATGCCCGGAACGGTGACAGAGCCGGTGCACGGGAGCGAGCCGGGAGCGGTGTCCGAGACGGGGGCGTCGGCCGAGGCGGGGACGGAACCCGAACCGGAGCCTGAGCCCGAGGCGGAAGCCGAGCCGGAAGCCGAGCCCGAGCCCTGGGCCGGGTTCGAGGCCGGGGCCGGTGAGCCGCCCGGCCCGTGGCCGGTTCCCGTGGCCGACCTGCGGGGGTGGGACAGGGAACGGGCGAAGGCGTGGGAGCGCGACATCGAGCTCCTGCTCAGGGAGCGCGAGCTGAACCGGCGGCGCGGTGGTGGCCGGGTGGAGCTGCCCACCCACCTGACCGTGTCCTCCCTCGTCACCCTGGCCTCCGACGCCAAGGCGCTGGCCCGGCAGATCCGCCGCCCGGTGCCCAAGAAGCCCGCCCCGCTGGCGCGCAGGGGCACCTCCTTCCACCGCTGGCTGGAGGGGCGCTGGGGCCAGCAGCGGCTGATGGACGAGTTCGAGCTGCCCGGCGCGTCCGACGACTTCGAGGAGCCCGACGCCCACCTCGACGAGCTGCGTGCCCGCTTCGAGGAGAGCGAGTGGGCGGGCAGGGAACCCCTCGACGTCGAGGTCCCCTTCGAAACCATGATCGCCGACAGGGTGGTCCGTGGCCGGATGGACGCGGTCTTCCAGGTCTCCGACGGCCGCTACGAGGTCGTCGACTGGAAGACCGGCCGCCGCCCGAACGGGAAGAAGGCCGAGGCCGCCGCCTCCGTCCAGCTCGCCGCCTACCGGCTGGCCTGGTCCCACCTGGCCGCCGTCCCGCTGGACCGGGTGAGCGCGGCCTTCCACTACGTCCTGCTCAACGAGACGGTCCGCCCCGTCAACCTCCTCGACGAACGCGGTCTCGTCGCCCTCGTCGAGTCGGTCCCCGGAGCCGGCTGACAGCGGGGCGGCCGGCGGGCGGGTGCCGGATCCGTCCCTTCGACGCCGGGTGTCCGGTGTTCGCCGCCTGGTTTGTGAACCTGGTCTCGGCTGCCCCCCGCCCGGCTGTGCCCGCGTTGCCTTCCCTGCGTAACGGGGCGGCTGCGATACGTTATGGATCGTCATTCGAGGTCCTGATAACGCGCCTGGTCGTGCGTACTCTTCGCGGCGGGATCGACGTGGACGGGCGAAACGGCGAGGTGGTGAGGTGTCGGCGGTGATGGCGGGGGTCGTGCCGCCGAACCCGATGGCCGGTACGCGGTTCCGGGTCCGCCCGGGGACACCGCTCGGAACGCGACATCTCGAAGCGGCATGCGCGACGCACGGAACATGACGGGAGACAACAGTGGACAGCAACCTTCTGCAGGTGCGGCGGGGTGACAGGTTCGCCTTCGGCCGCAACTGGAAGTCCTTCGTCGGCCTCGTCGACGAAGGCCGCGTCCAGCGCGCGATCGACTCGCTTCGGGCGACCCTGGGTGTCGAGGACCTCGCCGGGCGCACCTTCCTCGACGTGGGTTGCGGCAGTGGCCTGTTCTCACTCGCCGCGCATCGCCTCGGAGCCCGCGTGCACTCCTTCGACGTCGACGCCGAGGCGGTGGAGTCCGCGGTGCGGCTGCGGCACACCTTCGCTCCCGACGCCTCCTGGACGATCGAGCGGGGATCGATCCTGGACGCCGGTCACCTCGCGCGGCTGGGCACCTTCGACGTGGTGTACGCCTGGGGGGTGCTGCACCACACCGGGGCGATGTGGCGGGCCTTCGACGCCGCCGTCGGGCTCGTCACCCCCGGCGGGCTGCTGTTCGTCTCGCTCTACAACGACCAGGGGCGGCAGAGCCGGATGTGGACCGCGGTGAAGCGACGCTACAACCGGTCGGGACCGATGACCCGCGGCGCCCTGATCGCCGGAAGCGCGGCCTACGTCTACCGGGCCTGGCCCCTGGTCACCGTCGCGAGGCTGCTCCAGGACCAGACCCGTCCCGCGCCGGTCCGGGCGCGGGGCATGTCGCGCTGGCACGACATGCTCGACTGGGTGGGCGGCTACCCGTTCGAGGTCTCCAAGCCCGAGCAGGTCCTCGCCCGCGCCCGCGCGCACGGTCTCGGCCTCCTGCTCCTCAAGACGTGCGCGGGCGGGCTCGGCTGCAACGAGTATCTGCTCCGGCGGCCGGGCGGGTCACCCGGCGCGCAGGAGCCCATGGACCCGGCGGGCGATCTCGCGCACCTCGGCGGCACCGGGGACCAGCCGTCTCAGGGGCACCCCGGCTGATCGCGCGAACCAGCCCACCTGGGCCGAGGCGAGGGCCGTGTAGGCGATCGTGGACGCCAGGGCGCACCCCACGACGCCCGTCCGGGGGATCAGCAGGGCGTTCAGCGCGAGGTTCACCAGCAGTGCCGCGCTGTACATCAGCGAGGTGCGGACCGGCAGGTCGAGGCGGAGCAGGTAGGCCGCGGCCGGGGCCGCCGACGCGGCGGCCGCGACGCCCGGTGCGAGCACCAGCATCGGGACGACGCATTCCGCGAAGGCCGGTCCCGCCGCGACGACCACCAGGAACGGTCCCGCCAGGCAGAAAAGGACGACCGACGCGGTGGCGAGGACGACGGTGATCCGGATGGTCCGCGCCGTGTACGCCGCGGCCGTCTCCCGGCTCGATTCCATCTGGCGGGGCAGGGCGACCTGGACCACCGTGCCGGTCATGGCCCGCAGGAGCTCGGCCGGTGTCACCGCCATGGAGTAGATCCCCACCGCGGCGGGCGTGCTCATGGCGTTCAGGATGAGGATGTCGAGCCGCAGCAGCAGGAAATGGCAGACGTAGCCCGGATGGTGGCGCAGCCCGCACGACAGCGTACGGGCGACCAGCCGCCTCTCGCGTGGCCGGGACACGGGCAGGGACGGCAGCAGGAGCAGCAGGTTCACCACGGCGGAGAGGGTCCAGACGATCACTACTCCCTCGACGGTGAGCCACCCGGGAACCCCCAGGGCGCCCAGGGCGAGGCACTGGAGGGCGGCTCCGGCCAGCGAGCCCCGGTTCACGACCCCGGTGCGGGCGCGCAGGACGTGCACGTTGTTGACGTAGACGACCGCCATCATGACGGGCACCGCGGCCAGCCCCCAGACCAGCGCGGAGCGGTCCGCCGCCGCGCCGAGCAGGAGCACGGCCACGAGGAACGAGACCCCTGCCGCCGCCGCGCCCACGGCGAGCCCCAGCCACAGGGCGTTCGCCGCGATCGCCGGCCGGTCGCCCTCCCGCGTCCACAGGGTCGTCTGTGACTTCTCCACCGACAGGTTCCCCATCGCCGCCGCCGTGGTCGCGACGGTGACGATCACCCAGTAGGCGCCGCGGTCGCCCGGCCCCAGGGCGCGGGCCACGATGACGCTGGTGAGACCTCCGGCGACGGCGAGCGTCAGGCGGGTCAGGAGCAGGTGGGCCAGGCGGGTGGCGGTCGCGTCCCGGCGCCCCGCCGTGGCCGGGGCACTCACGTGAGCCGCGATCGCCGATGACGATCCGCGGCCGGTCGTGCGGGCAGGTGGGTCCGGTGCCAGAGCTCGAACTGCAGCAGGGCCCAGATGCGCTCGGAGTGGTCACGGCCGGCGGCGTGCTCGGCGAGCAGGCGGGCGACGGCCCCCGGGTCGAAGATCCCCCGGTCACGGGCCGTGGCGTCGGTGAGCAGGTCGTGGGCCAGGGGACGCAGCCCGCTCCTGAGCCAGGAGGCCAGCGGCACCCCGAAGCCCATCTTCGGACGTCGCAGCAGGTGCTCGGGCAACCAGTCCGCCAGGGCGCGCTTGAGGAGGTACTTCGTCGTCCGGCCGCGGATCTTCAGCTCGCCGGGAAGGCCCGCGGCCCACTCCATCAGGACGTGGTCCAGGAAGGGGGAGCGCGCCTCGATCGAGTAGGCCATCGTGCTGATGTCGGTCTTCACCAGCAGGTCGCCGGGCAGGTAGGTGTTGACGTCGACGTCCATGACCCGGGTGAGGTCGCAGCCGGCGGAGGACTCCGCGAAGGCCCGCTCGACGATGTCCCCGCTGTGGACGCCCGCCATCCGGTCACGCTGCCACGGGGTGTAGACCTTCCGCTTCTGTTCCTCGGTGAAGTAGGACATCAGGCGCGTGTATCTGCCGGTCGTCGGCAGTCCGGCCAGTTCCATGGCCCACCCCGCCTTGCGGAGCATCGACCCCTGGTGCGACAGGGCCTGGACGCTCCGGCCCGCCGCGCCCAGCAACGGCGCCGCCATCAGGGGCAGCCACAGCCGGGAGGCCCGCCGCAGCAACACGTAGCGGCGGTAGCCGCCGAAGGACTCGTCCCCGCCGTCCCCGGTGAGCACCACCGTCACCTGGCGGCTGCTCATCCGGGCGACGAGGAGGCTGGGGATCGCCGAGGAGTCGGCGAACGGCTCGTCGAAGTGCCAGGCCAGTGCGGGAAACACGTCCAGCGGGGCGTCGGAGAGGATCAGCTCCGAGTGGTCGGTGCCATACAGGGCGGCCACCTCCCCGGCGTGCTCGCGTTCGTCGAAGGCGGCCTTCTCGAAGCCGACGCAGAAGGTGCGGATCGGCCGTGAGGACTGCCGCGCCATCGCCGCGACGACCGCGGAGGAGTCGACGCCCCCCGACAGGAAGGCGCCGATCGGGCGCTCGCCGACCATCCGCAACCGGGTCGCCTCCACCAGCAGCCCGCGCAGCCGTTCGGCCTCCTCCTCGACGGTGGCCACCGGGCGGGGGGTGGCGTCCAGCCGCCAGTAGCGTTCGACGCGCACCCGGCCGTCCCGCCACACCAGGATCGAGCCCGGCGGGAGCTTGCCGATGCCCTCGAAGATCGACCAGGGAGCCGGCACGTACTGGAACGTCAGATAGTGGTGCAGGGCGACCGGGTCGATCTCGCCGCGCCAGTGCGGGTCACGGACCAGCGCCTTCAGCTCGGAGGCGAAACGCAGCGAGCCGGATCGCATCCCCCAGTACAGCGGCTTCTTGCCCACCCGGTCGCGGGCCAGCAGCAACCTGCGCCTGCGCCCGTCCCACAGGGCGAAGGCGAACATGCCGCGCAGCCGGTGCACCAGGGCGTCGCCGTACTCCTCGTACAGGTGGACCAGGCACTCGGAGTCGCCGCTCCCGGTCAGGCGGTGTCCCTTGGCCAGCAACTCGGCCCGCAACTCGGCGAAGTTGTAGATCTCGCCGTTGAACACCGCGACGACGTGGCCGTCCTCGCTGTAGACGGGCTGGTCGCCACCGGCCACGTCGACGACGGCCAGACGGCGCGTCCCGAGCACGGCCGTGTGCTCCACGTGCAGGCCACCGCCGTCGGGGCCGCGGTGCGCGATCGTCTCGCACATGTCGCGGACCGTGTCCGGATCCACTCCGTCCGGGCAGACGGCACCGGCTATCGCGCACATCGCTCCTCCAGCAGATGCCGGTACAGCGTCAGATGCCGGTCGATCATGGAGTCCACGCCGAGGTTGCCGAGCGCCCAGGCGCGCGCGGCACCGCCGAGGGACACTCCCAGGCCGGGGTCGCGCAGCAGCCGCTCCAGGGAGTCGGCCAGCGCCAGGGGGTCCTGCGGGGGAACCAGCAGCCCGCGCCCGCTCAGTAGCTCGCGGGTCCCGCCCACCGCGGTGGCGACGATCGGCTTACCCGCCGCCATCGCCTCCATGACCGCGTTGCTCATCCCCTCGTGGAGCGAGGCGAGCACCACCACCGACGCCCGGCCCATCAGGGCCTCGACGTCCCGGCGAAGGCCCAGAAGGCGCAGGTCCACGCGCAGGCTCGCCGCCTGTCGCGCCAGGACGTCGTGCTCGGGCCCCTCGCCCGCGAGCACCAGCGTGCACGGCGTGCCCCGGTCGGCCAGCAACGCCATCGCCTCGACGAGGAAGCGGTGTCCCTTGTGCTCCCTCAAACTGGCCACGCAGCATACGACCGGCAGGTCGGTGACGATCGACGCGGGCACGACGGGGAGGAAGGCCGACCCGGGCAGCCCGTTGTAGATCACACTGATCTTCTCCGGGGTGAGCCCCTCCGTCCTTCTGGCGTCCTCCGCCACGGCCACGGCGTTGGCCACCACGTGCCGCGTCAGCCGGGTGGCGACGCGCTCCAGCACGTGGCTTCCGTACCGGATCCGTTTGAAGACACTCAGGCTGCGCCGCCCCGCCACGATGACCGGAACCCTGGCCAGCCAGGCGATCGGCGCGCCGACCACGTAGGCGTGGTAGAGGAAGGCGTGCAGTACGTCCGGCCTGAGCCGCCGCACCAACCTGACCAGGCGTGCCGCCGCGAGCAGGTTGCGCGGAAGGGCGAGCGGCCCCGTCGACAGCCCGATGAACCCCGCGTTGTGCACCGGGATGCCCTCGAGTTCCAGCGCGTCGCGGTAGGGGCCGTCGGAGTTCAGCGTCACCACGTCGACCTTCACGCCGCTGCGGGCCAGGCCCGTGGCGAGGAGGAAGATCTGCTTCTCGGTGCCGCCCACTCTCAGCTGCCCGATCAGCAGTACGACACGACGTGGTGTATCGGGTTCTGCTTTCCTGGGCGAGATAACCCTGTTGCGACTCTGAGCTTTCATGATGCTACTTTGAGTGACGGTCGTCGGCGTGCGAGGGATTGCGCGACCGGCGAGCGTGTCGCGGATCGGCGGGCGCTTCACGGCGGGGGCGCGGGATGCCCGGTGCCGGTGGTCGCCGAGGAGACGTCCAGGAGGGTTGCCCATACCCGGGGGAGAGGTCTACTGTCTGACGTGTTGACCAGATTTCATAATTGGTCACGAAGTCAGAGTGCTCAGGGTGAGAGGTTCCGGATGGCGGAGCGAGCAGGGCAGGCCGACGGCCGCGCCGACCGGATCCTCGACGCGGCGGGCGAGCTGCTCGTACGCCTCGGCTACCGGAAGGTGACGGTCGAGGACATCGCCCAGCTCGCGGGCATCGGCAAGGGCACGGTCTACCTGCACTGGCGCACCAAGCAGCAGTTGTTCGAGGCCCTGTTGCTGCGCGAGGCCATCTCGTACGTCGAGCAACTCCTCGACGGGCTGCGCAGGGATCCCGCGCTGCTGCTGCCGCACCGTTTCGTGGCGGAGTCCTTCCTCATCGTCGGCGGCAGGCCGGTGCTGCGGGCGCTGTCCGAGGGATACCTGCGACAGAGGCAGGGCAGGTTCACCGACGCCTTCCTGCACAGCCAGGAGCTGCTCGCCTCCGAGCGGTTCTACGGCCTGATGACCCGGCACGGCCTGTTCCGCGACGACGTGCCGAGCCTGTCGTACACGCTGAGCGCGATGATGATGGGGTTCCACCTCGACGACACCGCGCACCTGGTGGGCGTCGAGATGGACATGCGGGCCAGGGCCGAGTCGATCTCGTTCGTCATCAGGCACGCCTTCGAGCCGCCCGAGCCACCGGGACCCGAGGAGCTGGCCGAGGCCGCCGCCGAGGTCATCGCCGTCTTCGAGGCCCTCATCCCGCCCTACCGCACCTGGATCTACGCGTACGAACGCAAGCACGAGCCCGGCTGATCCCGGACCCGTCCCGACGAGAAAGGCAAACCATGACCACCATCGCCGACACATGGGGCCTGCACGAGGGGCACTTCTGGCTGCGTGGACGGCACCCGGACCAGCCGGTGAGCTTCGACGCCGCCACCGGGATGTGGAACGTCTTCGGTCACCCCGAGGCGTTGCGGATCCTCGGCGACCCGAAGACGTTCTCCTCCGACACCGGCCGCCTGGTGCCCAGCCTGGAGACGGGCAGGGAGGGCATGCTGACGCAGATGGACCCGCCCGCGCACGGCAAGCTGCGCAAGCTCGTCAGCCACGCCTTCACCCCGAAGGTCGTCGCGGACCTCGAACCGCGAATCGCCGAGCTGACCCGCGAGCTGCTCGACGAGGTGGCCGACCCGGACCGCCTGGAGCTGGTGACCGACCTCGCCTACCCGCTGCCGGTCATCGTCATCGCGGAGCTCCTGGGGGTGCCCGGCAGTGACCGCCACCTGTTCAAGCAGTGGGTGGACAAGATGTTCGAGAACACCCAGCAGTTCTCCCTCGTCAACGAGAGCGAGGAGCAGGAGCGCAGCGTCGCGGTCGCGATGGAGCAGTTCAAGCACCTCGCCGACTACATCGGCGAGCACGCCGACGACCGCAGACGCCACCCGCGCGCCGACCTGCTCACCAAACTCGTCGAGGCGGAGGTCGACGGCGAGCGCCTCACCCAGGCCGAGGTGGTGAACTTCGCGAACATCCTGCTCGTGGCCGGGCACATCACCACGACCATGCTGCTGGGCAACACGGTGCTGTGCCTGGACGCCCATCCCGGACAGCTCGCCCGGACCCGCGAGGACCGGTCGACGATCCCCGCCGTGATCGAGGAGTCCCTGCGCTTCTTCAGCCCGTTCGCGGCCCTCGGCCGGGTCACCAACACCGACGTCGAGCTCGGCGGGCAGCGGATTCCCGCCGACCGGCTGCTCATGGTGTGGATCGCGGCGGCCAACCGCGACCCGAGGGAGTTCGCCGACCCCGACGTGTTCGACCCCTCCCGCGTCCCCAACCCCCACCTCGGCTTCGGCAGGGGCATCCACTTCTGCATCGGCGCGCCGCTGGCACGCCTGGAGGGCAGGGTCGCGCTCGACATCCTGCTCGACCGCTTCCCGCACCTGCGCACCGATCCGGACGAGCCGCCGCAGTTCATCCCGAGCCCGAACATGACGGGGGTACGGAGGCTGCCGCTGCTCACCTCCGGTTCCTGAGCCGCGGCGATCCTGCCGCTCGTGAGGCGGTTTCGTGCGAGCGGTCCGGCGGCGACCGTCGTGAGGGGCGTCCGCTCCGCACGACGATCGCCGCCTCCCGGAGCCCTCAGCCCCGCGCGCGGGCGTGTGCAGGTCCGGAGATGCGGTCTGTGAGTGTTCGTTCGTCATGGAGGCGCGGTCCGTGGCGTTCGTTCGTCACGGAGACGCGGGCCGTGGCGTTCGTTCGTCACGCCGAGGGCGAATCAGGACGAAAGCATCCGACGAAGTGGACGCACCATACCGGCGAACCCCTTATGTTGTGCAGAAATTGATCACAACAGAAGAGAACGCCATGACCGACATCTCCGGCATCAATCCCAACGTGCCGCACCAGGCCCGGGTGTGGGATTACCTGGGCGGCGGCAAGAACAACTACGAGGCCGACAGGATCGCCGCGGAGTACATCCTCCAGAGCTATCCGCAGATGGAGACCGTCGTGCGGCAGGCGCGCGCGTTCCAGGGCCGTGCCGTCCGCTTCCTCGTGAACGAGGCCGGGATCCGGCAGTTCCTCGATGTCGGCACCGGGCTGCCCACCCTCGACCACACCCACGACGTCGCGCAGCGGGCGGACCCGACGTGCCGGATCGTCTACGTCGACAACGACCCGCTGGTGCTCACCCACGCCCAGGCGCTGCTCTCCAGCAGCCCCGAGGGGGAGTGCGCCTACATCGAGGCCGACGCCCGCGATCCGGAGGCGATCCTGCGGGCCGCGTCCGACACCCTGGACTTCACCCGGCCGATCGCGCTGATGCTGTTCGGGGTGATGGGCACCGTCTACGACAACGACGAGGCGCGGGCCCTCGTCCGCCGGTTCATGGACGCGCTGGCCCCGGGGAGCTACCTGGTGTTCGAGGACGGCACGAACGTGGTGATCCCGGACGCGGCCAAGGAGGTGGAGCAGCTCGTGGAGGAGGGCCGCGCCTACGACTACCGGCTGCGGACCCCCGAGCAGATCGCCTGGTTCTTCGAGGGCCTGGAAGTGCTGGACCCCGGCGTGGTGTCGGTGTCGCGGTGGCGTCCCGAGCACAACCCGTGGGGCGAGCCGGACGAGGTGGACGCGTTCGGCGGAGTCGGCCGCAAAGTCTGACCGGCCACGTACACGCGGTCCTGTTCGCTCGCCCGGCACGTCACCCGGGACGGGAGGGCGTGACCGTCAGCGCTTGCGGCCCACTCCGACGTAGCCGATCGGGGCCTTCCGCTCGCCGAACAGGGGCGGATCGACGGGTCGCCAGTCCTGGGGGAACACCAGGCCGGGCTCGGCCAGCTCGTAGCCGTCGAAGAAGCGGGCGATCTCCGCGTGCGTGCGCAGGCTCAGCGCCTCGGTGGCCCGCTTGTAGATCTCCAGCGCCTCCGGCGTGCTGTCGGAGCGGGAGTCGATCGCGTGACTGAGCACGAGGTGGCTGCCCGGTGCGCTCACCTCGCGCAGCCGCTCGATGATCTGGTAGGCGCCCGCGCCGTCGGGGTTCTCGTCCGGGACGAAGTGCAGGATGGCGAGCAGCAGGAACGCCACGGGCCGGTCGAAGTCGACGTGCTCGCGCAGCTCGGCCAGCAGCGGCTCCGGGGCGCGTACGTCGGCCTGCACGACGGTGACGTTGTCGCCGTTCCCCAGGAGTGCCCGGCTGTGCGCGCACACGACGGCGTCGTAGTCCACGTAGACCACGCGGGTGTCGGGCGCGACCGCGTGCGCGATCTCGTGCGTGTTGCCCCGCGTGGGCAGCCCGGAGCCCAGGTCCACGATCTGCCGGACACCCGACTCGACGACATGGCGTACGGCACGCGCGAGGAACGCCCGGTTCTCCCGCGCTGAGTCGCGGGCGTCGGGGAAGAGCTTCAGCATCTGCTCGGCCGCGGCCCGGTCGGCGGCGAAGTTGTCCTTGCCGTCCAGGTAGTAGTCGTACATCCGGGCGACGTTGGGCACGCTCGGGTCAACACCGGCCGGCGAAGTCTGATCGTCCACGGTTTCTCCAGACTCTCCCGCATTTGTACTGGGGCTGATCTTAGAGAGTCTTTCGCGTCTTGGCAGTGACAGGAGGTGATTTATGTCCTGTTTGACGGTTATTTCCTCCGCCGACCGAGCGGGCTGTCCTGCCACCTCTGCGACGGCCAAGATATGTCATGTGACGAAATCGGCAGCCTTGCGAGCGGGATGGTGGCGGCTCGTCGTGAGGTATGGCTCTCGTGGCGCTCCTCGCCGCGGCTCACGCCGTGATCCTTGCCGAGGCGCGCGGGGGCTGGCGGATCATCACCTCCGCACCGCACCTGTACGAGAGCATCCCCGACGTTCGGCTGGAGATCCTGCCGTGAACGCCCTCCGCCCGCCGGGTGCCGTCACTCGAACCACCTAGCCCCCGCTCGCGGACATGTGCGGGTCGGTGTCAGGTGGGCCGATATTCCGCGTGGTCGACGCTCCGTTCCCAGACGGCTTCGAACGCCGTCAGGCACAGCTTGACCACGGCGGGGTCATCGCACAACTCGTGACCGGTGGGCTCACCGTCTCCTGAGAAGTAGCCGAACCGAATCAACCGTTCGTCGAACAACCAGAAGTCGTTGCCGGGCAGGGACAGGCCGGACGCCAGTCGCCGGGGGAGCCAGCGCACCCACTCACCTCCGGCGAGGTTGGCGTAGGGGGTGGCCGAGTGCTCGTAGCGGATGTAGTCGCTCACCGGTTCCGACACGATCCGGGCACGTCGTACGGTCACACCCCGAGCGACCGCACCGCTGACCAGCGTCACCCATGGGGCGTCGAAGTGGTCGCGATCGAAGGGGAAACCGTCGCGCCAGGCGACGAATCCCGGACTGGAGGTGCCGTAGTCGTCACGCATCTCCAAATGGAGCGCGGAACGGCGACACTCACCGAACAGGTCATCGAACGTCGGTTCCACCGTCATCGCACGCCTCCAGTAGCAGGCTCCTTATTCGCGCTGGAGTCCCGACGACAGAGCTGTGGCGCGCGACCGTTCGAACGCGATCGTATAGTCGGTGGTATCGGTGCGTTCTTCAAGGTAGAGGTCACCTGCCATGGTTTCGACATACACCGCATGAGGGTCGGTCAGCTTGGGGAACTCCAGAGTGACGAACGAGTTGAACGCTCGTGGGCGACGCCACGACCCCGCCTCCAGAGGCTACGGTGACATGTAGGTATTCCTCAACAACAAGGCAAGGTATCGCGACAGGCACGGGGTAAATGTTGGTGAGAATGACCTGATCCAAGCATGATCAGAGCTTCAAAGCGTACGATCGAGACGTGTCGATCGGACCCCTGATCAAAGACCTGCGTGAAGCAGCGGAACTTTCACAGTCGAAGCTGGCGGACATCCTCTGTGATCTCTCTCAAAGACCTACGGTGACGCGCGAAACGGTCTCACGTTGGGAGAATGGGAAGCGCAATCCAACGTTCTGGCTTCCCTTCCTCTCGGAAGCGCTGAACGTTCCCCTGAGTGTATTGGAGTCCGGGGAAGTGAAACGACGTACGTTCGTGGTCGGGGCCACCCTCGGCGCATTGAGTCCGCTTGTGCCGACGGTCACGAGAGACACGGCATCCGAGATCGTGTCATCGATCGCCGGTGGCGACTCCAGCCCGCTGGCCACCGTGCAGACCTCGCACGAGACCGACCTGCTCATCTCGCACTTCGCTTCCCAGGATTCAGGGAGCGTGCGCCGTCTCGTTCGATGGCTGGACGAAGGCTCAGCCGTCTTACGCGTCAACGCGTGCGGGATCATCGCGAAGACGGAGAAGCTCGACCTGATCGACTCGGCATCACACGCGCTACGGCGAGACGCGGACATGCGAGCTCTGTACCTGTCGGCCGTCTCGAAGCGGGTCGGCGAGAGTCCGCAAGCCCTGATCCGGGAGCTGTACAACCCGAAGGACGCGGGGGCTCGGTGGTGCTCGGCGATGTTGCTCCGTGACACACCGGGCAAAGTCACGACGTCGGCGCTTCTCGCTGCTCTACGATCTGAGCCGGTTTCGGAGAACATCCGAACCATTGGCCTGATCTTGAATGGAGTGGACCCGTGCATTTGATCGAGATCAAGAACGGCGAACTGATCGAGACGCTTACGGCCAGGGTTGCCGAACTCGGCATCACGAACGGTGCGATCGTCTCCCTTATCGGCGCCGTGGATTCCTTCCGGATCTCTACCATGTCCGCCGACGACGCGCTGAAAGATATCGTCACGGACTATGACCAGCCTGCCGAGATGGCCGGTACCGGGGAGATTGTCAACGGTAAGCCTCACATTCACGTCGTGATGGCCATTGAAGGTGACCGGGGACTGTCCGGTCACCTGCACGCGGCTTCCGTCGGGACGTTCTTTGCGAATGTCTATATTGCCCCGCTTGGCGCTTAATCGTTCTCGCGGGGCTACTAGTCCGGGCTACCCCCGAAACGGTCGCGTTCTCGTTTCCTGGGAGGCGTGGAGTACGAATCCTCTCGGCGCACGGACGCGGGAAATGCTCCCGTACAGTCCGAACTCGCTACAGCGATTCCAGATTTCGACATTTCGCGTGACCCTGACGGCCGATGGCGAGGGCGCCATCGGTCAACGGGAAACGAGATCATCGCGAATTCATGGATCGAGCTGGAAGTCATGGCGTGCGGTGTACGCGTCATCGCGACCTACCACGCCACGTGGGGGAACGCCCGATGACCACGCCCGAACCGTCTCGGGGTTCCACGCTCACGATCCACGCCTGTCCGGCGTGCTCCGGCATGTTCAGTTGCCTGTTTCCCTGCCCTCGCTGTGGATCGAACGCGGACAGCACGATGACGAATCGCGTGCTTCACCGGTGTGAGCCAAGTACGGAGGACGCGAAATGACAGCGTCGGAGTCGCTTCCCGATCTGGAATGGCAGCCGTACTTCTTGCGAGGTTCGCGCTCTCGCATGAAGCAGTTCGTCGTACGTGGCGACGTCGAGTACGAGCTGTGCGCCGAAGGCGGTAACCACGTCGTTCGACGAACCGAGCGGAAGGGCGGCCGAGTCACCATGACCGAGACGGCGCGCGGTTCCCAGCGGGACGCCGAAGCCGTGTGGGGGCGAATCGTTCACGGCCTCGGGTAGCCGTCGACCGTCCGGTCCGTCCGGGTTCGTCAACGGCGCGGTTTTGGTGGTCGGCGGAGGCTCCGGGGGTGGGGAGGAATCGATCCGGCTGTCGCTGTGGGGCATGGCGCGGGGAGTCTGCGTGCGGGTGACCGATCACGGCTCCGGATGGCCTCGCCCGCTCGACCTCGGCGAGGACGCCTCTCACGGCAGGGGGCTCGCGATCGTCGGGGCGCTGGCCGACCGCTGGGGTGTCGTTCCCGTCGAAGCCGACGGAGGAGGCAAGACGGTGTGGGTCGCGTGGGGGGTCTCCCGCTCCGCCGTCGGTTGTGCGGATCCGGTCCCGGTTGCCGGGCTCCGTGGAAGAGTCGACCGGGCGTTCTGACAACGAGTCAAAAATGGTACGGGCGATTATCACAGTCACCATTGATTCGGTGTTGGGCGGAACGTATGGTCCTCTCACCATCCGAGTACGCCTCATGTTTAGGGGACCCTCCTATGCATGCACGTCTCCGGCGGGTGACCACGGCGGCCTCCGGGCTGTTACTGGTCCTCGCGCTGGCATCCCCCGTCGTGCCCGCATCCGCCGCCGCGTCCGAGACCGCGTCCGAGACCGCGTCCAGGACCGCGTCCAAAACCAAGGCGGCCGTCCTCCCTCCTGACGACTACTGCCTCGGCGAGTGCGCCGACATCCTGCCCCCGGGGCAGAACGGCAACGCGACCCTGGCCGGGATCCTCGCCCACCAGACCCTGGGGACCAAGCCGAGGCACAGCGACGACCAGCTCGGCAGGTACGCGAACCTCCTGTCCGGCTACACCGGCCTGACCAACGACCAGATCGCCGACTTCTTCAACGACGCCTCGTTCGGGGTGCCCGCCGGGCAGGTGGAGAGCACCGTGAGCCCGCGGTCGGACGTGACGATCGTCAGGGACAGGGCGACCGGGGTCCCGCACATCACCGGGACGACCCGCGAGGGCACGATGTTCGGCGCCGGGTACGCGGGCGCGCAGGACCGCCTGTGGGTGATGGACCTGATGCGGCACGTCGGCCGTGGCGAACTGACGCCGTTCGCCGGTGGCGCGCCGGGCAACCGGGCGCTGGAGCAGAGCGCCTGGCGCAACTCCCCCTACACCGAGGCGGACCTCCAGGCGCAGATCACCAGGCTCAGGGACTCCGGCCCCCGGGGTGCGCGGCTCTACACCGACGTGCAGCACTACATCGCCGGTGTCAACGCCTACATCGACCGCTGCATGGCCGACCGGAACTGCCCCGGCGAGTACGTCCTGACCGGGCACCTCGACGCGATCACCAACGCGGGCGGGCCGGTGGACTTCACCATGACCGACCTGGTCGCGATCTCCGGGGTGATCGGCGGACTGTTCGGCGGTGGCGGAGGAGCGGAGATGCAGTCCGCGCTGGTGCGGGTCGCGGCCCGCGCCAAGTACGGCACCGCGGTCGGCGACCAGGTCTGGTCGGCGTTCCGGGCGCGGAACGACCCGGAGACGACGCTCACCCTGCACGACGGCCAGAGCTTCCCGTTCGGTAATGCGCCCGCCGGAGCCACCGGGGTCGTCCTCCCCGACCCGTCGACGGCGCCGGTGGACGTCACCGCGAACGAGACCGGCTCCGCCACCTCCCCGGCCTCGGCCTCGGCACAGAAGGGCGTGCTCGACGGGCTGCTCGTCGACAACTCCAAGCCCGGCATGTCCAACGCCGTGGTGGTGTCGGCGGCCAAGTCGGCGACCGGGAACCCGGTCGCGGTGTTCGGTCCGCAGACGGGCTACTTCGCCCCCCAGCTGCTCATGCTGCAGGAGCTCTCCGGACCCGGTGTCCGGGCGCGCGGCGCCGCGTTCGCCGGGCTCAACCTCTACGTGCTGCTCGGCCGGGGCACCGACTACGCCTGGAGCGCGACCTCCAGCGGCCAGGACATCACCGACACCTACGCCCTCCAGCTCTGCGCGCCCGGCGGCGGCGCGGTCACCACCGCGTCCAACCACTACCTCTACCGGGGCGTCTGCACGGAGATGGAGACGCTGCGGAAGACCAACAGGTGGAAGCCCACCGTCGCCGACTCCACCGCCGCCGGATCGTACGACCTCGTCATCCAGCGCACGAAGTACGGGCTGGTGAGCTGGCGCGGCACCGTCGGCGGGCAGCCCACCGCCTTCGCCACGCTGCGGTCGACGTACCACCACGAGGTCGACTCGGCGATCGGCTTCCAGATGTTCAACGACCCGGCCCAGATGGGTGACCCGGCGGCGTTCACGAACTCGGCCTCCACCATCGGCTTCGCGTTCAACTGGTTCTACGTCAACTCCAGGGACTCGGCGTACTTCATGTCGGGCAACACCCCGGTCAGGTCCGCGGTGTCCGACCCGAACCTGCCGATGACGGCCGACGCGGCCCACGAGTGGGCGGGCTACGACCCGGCCGCCAACACCGCGACCTACACGGCCCCGGCCACCCACCCGCAGGCGGTCAACCAGGACTACTTCGTCAGCTGGAACAACAAGCAGGCCAAGGACTACGGCGCCGCGGACGGCAACTTCAGCTTCGGCCCCGTTCACCGGGCCGACCTGCTGGACGCCCCGATCAAGGCGGCCCTGTCGGGAGGCGGCAAGCTCGACAGGGCGGGCACCACGAAGATCATGGCCGATGCCGCCGTGACCGACCTGCGCGGCAAGAGGGTCCTGCCCGACCTGCTCCGGGTGATCAACAGCGTGGCCGTGACCGACCCCGCCCTCGCCTCGGCGGTCGCCAAGCTGTCGGCCTGGACGTCGTCGGGGTCCAGGAGGCTGGAGACCTCGCCGGGCAGCAGGGCGTACGCCCACGCCGAGGCGATCCGCGCGTTCGACGCGTGGTGGCCCAAGCTCGTCCGCGCGCAGTTCAGGCCGGGGCTGGGTGACGGCCTCTACCAGTCGGTGGTCAACGCCATCCAGATCAACGAGTCACCCTCCGGCCACCAGCAGGGGGACCTGTCCACCCTGCCCACCTCCGCGAACGAGGCCCAGGCGCACAAGGGGTCGGCGTTTCAGTACGGCTGGTGGGGCTACGTGAGCAAGGATCTCAGGAGCGTGCTCGGCGACCCGGTCTCCGGACCGCTGCCCGCCAGGTACTGCGGGAACGGCACGGTGGCGGGCTGCCGTACCGTCCTGCTGGAGAGCCTGGCGGCGGCGCTCGCCGAACCCTCGGCCACGACCTACCCGGCGGACGACGTGTGCTCGGCGGGCGACCAGTGGTGCTCCGACGCCGTCGAGCAGTCGCCGCTCGGCGGGATCACGCACTCGCTGATCTCCTGGCAGAACCGGCCGACCTACCAGCAGGTCCTGTCGTTCCCCGCCCACCGGGGCGACGCGATCGCCAACGTGGCGGAGGGGAGGAGCGCCAGGGCGTCGAGCACCCAGCTCTTCTACCCGGCGAGCAGGGCCGTCGACGGCGACCCGACCACCCGATGGTCGAGCTCGTCCAGCGACAACCAGTATCTCCAGGTCGATCTCGGGTCCGCCACGACCGTGTCCAGGGCCCTGCTGCGCTGGGAGACGGCCTACGGGGCCGCGTACTCGATCCAGACCTCGACCGACGGCTCCACCTGGACCACCGTCTACTCCACCACCACCGGAAACGGGGGTGTGGACAACGTGAGGTTCACCCCGACCAGCGCCCGGTACGTCCGCATGCAGGGTGTCACGCGGGGGACGTCGTACGGCTACTCCCTCTACGAGCTGGAGGTCTATCCCCGGTGACGTAGAGGGAGAAAGACGACGGTGATGGTCACCGCCCCGGGAGACGGCGGCGACCGTCACCGTTCGGGGAGACGGTGGCGACCGTCACCGGCCGGGGAGACGGTGGTGACGGTCACCGCCGTCTCCCACTTTCGGGCCCGAGCCTGCCGCCGGGCCGGATCCCGAGGGAAGGTCAGGCCGTGGCCAGCGGGTTGGCGACCGTCACGTACCCCGCGGAGCGGTCCGCCGAGCGCGCCCACCGGACCGACAGGTTGGCCTTGGCCGGAAGCGGCGCCCCCGACAGCAGGTCCGACAGCGGCCGGGGCCACCCCCGTGACGCCGCGTACTCCGCCAGGACCTCCCCGGCCACCGCCCACAGCTCCCGTGTGGACCCGGTCCCCGCGAGAGAGGCGGCGATCTCGGCGAGGTGGTTGACCAGCAGGCAGTAGACCACCCGGTTCCAGCCGGAGGCCGCGTCGTAGGTGAGCGCCTCGGCGACCCGGCCGGGCAGCCCGGACAGGTCGTGCCGCCCGGCGACGAGCTTCGTACCCTCCAGGTCGCGGAAGACGGCCTCCACGGGCAGCCCGTCCGCGTCCACGCCGATCAGGACGTTCTGCAGGTGGGGTTCCAGCACCACGCCGTGGTCGAGGTAGGCGTCGAACACCGGCGGCGCCACGCGCTCCACGTACGCCCGCCACCAGCGCACCGGATCGGCCACCGGCCACCCGGCCATTCCCGGTACGCCGCCCGGCGCCGTTCCGGCCGTCTGCGGCCCGGCGGCCAGCGCGCCGCTCAGCAGGGGGGTCACCCCCGGCCTGCAGACCGACCACGGGCCGATCCTGACGATCACGCCGAGCCCCTCCAGCAGCCGGGTGCCCAGCTCCGCGGAGCGGTAGCCCGGCTCGGGCAGCCAGCGGGTGCCGGGGAAGGCGGCCTCCAGGTCGAGGAACACCGGTTCGAGACGACGGCTCAGCTCGACCGCGCCCGCCAGCTCGTACCAGGAGTTCTTCCGCAGGCAGTTGGTGATCCGCACGTCCAGGCTGAACTTCAGGCACCGGTCGATCAGCGGCTCGTAGACCGTGCGGACCGACGACGTGGGAACCGCCGTCCTGGCACTGTCGCCCAGGTCGACCAGACGGCCGTCGGCCAGCGGCGCGGCCAGGTCCGCCGCGAGCAACTCCAGCTGCCACGGGTGCGCGGGCAGCAGCGAGTAGCCGGGCGGCGCCTGGCCGAGCTCGTCGAGCGAGCCGCTGTCACCCGCCTCTGCCAGCACGTCGTCCCTCACCCCGAGCAGCCGCAACGGGAAGCTCGCGTGCGCCTCGGGCGCGTAGCGCAGCCAGCCCTCGCCGCCGCGCGCCTTCGGGCTGGGATGGAACGGGTGCCCGAAGACCAGCGCCTGTTCCGAGGCGAGCCACGGGTCCGCGGGCGGCGGCACCTCCCGCCGGGCCGCGATCAGCGCCGCCATGGCGTCCCTGCTCGCGGCCACCTGGGCGGCGAACTCGTCGTTGTCCTCGCCGAGTTCGGTCTCCACCAGCCGGACGAGCATGTCCGCCGAGAGCGGCCGCCAGGACCCGTTCTCCAGCCACTCGGGCCGCCCCTCGAAGCGCAGCGCGAGCCCGCCGTGCGCGCGGACCCGCAGGCGGGTGCCCGCGACACGCAGCAGCAGGTACGGATCCTCGTGACCGACCTGCCCCCGAGGCCCCGAGAGCTCCCGCACGCAGCAGCGCAGCAGCGCCGACAGTGAGGCCTCCTCGGCGACGGCGACGGCGGCGGGCGAGCCGAGGGCGAGGCTGGTCATGTCGTCCTTCGTGTGATCTGGAGAGGGGGAGGCTGGCGGAGATAGTTCGGACCGCTCGTGCCATAGAACTTGTTCACGTCCCGCGCGCCGGTGCGCGTCTTGTCCACCAGGGTCCCGGCGGTGACCATCGACTTGCCCACGAGCCGGGCGGCGTCGAGGGTCCTGGCCCGCAGCAGCCGGGCCATCGGATCCTCCCCGTACTCGTCGAGCGCCTCGGTGAGCGTGTCGCGGACCAGCTCGAAGGCCCTCGGCGGCGGCAGCGCGCCGAACGTCACGGCCGCCGCGGCCAGGTGCAGGGTGATGGTCACGAACACGTCGGCGAGCGCGTGCGGGTCGTCGGTGAACATCCGCGCGTCGGTGAGGTCGGGCACCGCGAGCCCGGCGTCCCTCAGCCTGTCGGGCGAGGTCAGCAGGCCGTCGTTGTCCTTGACAAGCAGCCGCACGACACCTTCGCCGTTCGCGTTTCCGTCCAAGGCCTCCTCCGTGCCGAACACCAGCGAGAGGTTCTGCTGGTGGGCCTCCAGCGCCGTGCCGTACCTGACGAAGAGCCGCACGTGGAAGCGGAACAACATCCGCAGGTACCGGCCGAGCAGCCGGGTGACGTCCCCGCCGAACCACCGCCCGGCGAGCTCCTCCACGACCAGCCCGCCCCCGGGCAGCGGCGCCGGAAGCGCCGCGACCGGGACGACCTCCCCCGCGGGATGGCGGCGCAGGAGCCAGCCCAGGTACTCGTGCCCGGCGTGCCCGTACGTCTGCTCGTCGGCTAGGAGCACATCGGGGTCGGGCATGGCCCGCAGGAGCAACTCGGCCCGTGCCCCGTCGGCCAGCGTCTCCGGCTTGAGCGACCTCCGGTTGCGCAGCCCGAGGGTGCTGGTGGTCAGCGGCAGCTTCAGGTGCGTGCCCGGGGCGACCTCGACCGTGCGCATCGACAGCGTGGGCCTGACCTCCAGGTGCGCCAGCGGGGCCACGATCGTCCACGGGATCTCCTCGACCGTGGGGACCGTCAGCGGGTGTACGGGAAACAGCGCATGGGTCTCCGCGAGCTCCCCGGCCAGGCCGACGGCGGGGAATCCGGGCGCCCCGGGCATCTCCGTCCCGGTGAGCCGCTCCCGAGGCACCGCGGCCCACCGCAGCTCGAAGGCGGGCGCGAACTCCGGCGCGTACGCGGTCAGATCCTCGTCGGACAGGCCGGTCCGGCACCGGGCCGTCGGGTAGACGGGGTGGTCGAGGAACGCGGCCAGCGTCTCGTACCACACACCGCCCCGCCCGTTCCCGCTTCCCCTTGCGCCGCTCGCCGTGCGCGCGGTCCCGTTTCCCGCCGCGCGTCCGGTTTCGTTCTCCGTCGTACGCGTGAGGTCGGGGCGCGGGGTGGCGACGGTCGCGTTCAGCCTGGCGAACACCTCCTCGCGGTGGACGTCGTGAAGGTCGAGGGCGCGCAGTGCCTCGCGGCACTCGGTGACGAACGACTCGACCCCGGCGGCGTCGGCGGGGGCGGAGATCTCCCGCAGGGCGTGCAGGACCTCCTCCAGGCGGAGCGACTCCTCCGGGGCCGCCACGAAGTCCTGGAACAGCGAGCCGGGGATCAGCCGCACCCGCCTGCCCCCCGGCAGGACCAGCGCGACACCGTCCTTGCCGCGGGTCACCCGCCCGGCCAGGCCGCCGTAGTCCTCGCGCAGGAGCGCGTTCAGCACCCTGGTGGCGAGGTATCGTTCCCGGCTCACGCGATCACCCACGGGTTCTCCGCCGTGAACGTGGCGACGGCCGCGTCCACACGTGCCCGATCGGGTCCGACGGCGCGGACGATGCCCATGTAGTCGCGGTTGGTGTTGCTCAGGTCGATCCGGTCACCCACGGCGCGCAGCGGCCGGTGCCAGATCCGGACCGGATCGCCGGGCGCGGGAACGACCGTGCCGGGGGCACTCACCACGGTCCCCGGGCGGTCGGCGACCAGGCTCAGCGCGGTCGCGTGCCCCTCGGTCCGGTCGGGCAGCTGCGGTTCCGCCCCGAGGTGCACCCTGAGTACGAGCTCGAACAGGGGCGCGTCCAGCATGCTCGCCAGCAGGAAGTCGCAGTGGTCGCCGATCACCCGGTAGTTGACCTCGACGATCCGCGGCCCGGCCGGGGTCATCACGTACTCGGTGTGGCAGGCGCCGAACCCCACCCGCAGCGCCTCCAGCGCCCGCAGCACGTGGTCGCGGCCGGGAGGCGGCTCCCAGTCGAGCCGTTCCTCCACGAAGTGCGGCAGCGGCCCGAGGGTGGTGCGGAAACCGCCGAGCACCCTGACCCGCTCGCCGTCGCCGAGCGTCTCCATCGTGTGCAGCGGGCCGTCGAGATACTCCTCCACGACCAATGTCTCTCCCGGCCGCCTGTCCCGGATGGCCGCGACGGCCGCCGCGAGCTCGCCCGCGTCGCGGACCAGTACGACGTCCTCGCTGGCCACGCCCTCGCGCGGCTTCACGACCGCGGGGAACGGCATGTCCGAGGGCAGTGGGTCCGCCGGTGCCAGCCGCGCGGAACGGACGGTCTCGACCCCGGCGGCGGCCAGCCGCCTCCGGGTGAGCGCCTTGTTCTTGGTGTCGACGCAGGCCCGCCAGTCCTTGCCGGGGAGGCCGAAGTACGCGGCGGCGAGCGCGGTCTCCGCCTGGATGTGGTCGGAATTGGAGAAGATCGCGTCCGGGACGCGGTGGTGCGCGACGGTGTCGATCACCGCTCGCGCGTCGCGCACGTCGCAGCGGAGCACCTCGGCCCCGGAGTCGCGGTACCGCTCGGGGCGGTCGGTGAGGATCGTGACCTCGCAGCCGAGCGCGCGTGCCGCCGGGAGGAAGCCGTCGGTGACCGAGTCGGTCGGTTTCAGCGCGGTGAGGTACAGCCGCAATGCAGGGACCCCCGAATATCAGGCAAGGCTAACCTAACTCGGTGATCCTAGCCTGAGGTCGATCATTACGCGGGGGCGATCGGCCTATTGACATTACATGTCCGTGTCGCCCAATGATGAGAGTCTTCTCATCTCCATCACAGCCTGATCTCCTGCGGCGGCGCCTAGCGTGGAGGCCATGAGCCGCAGGACATCCACCGTCTCCCTGGTGATCGGAATACTCGCCACCGCGGTCGCGATGGTCGCGGTCGTGGTGCTGGTCCAGGGCGATTCCAGCGGTCTCGGGGAGGCCGTCGTGGTCGACCGGGGCCGGGGGAACGAGACGGCCGGGACGGGCAGCGCGCGGCCGAGTCCCTCCGTGGATCCCACGGCACCGGCCGGCCCCCGGGCCTCGGACGGCTCCGGGGCGCCCGGCGATCCGAAGGCGCGGGACGACCGGACGCCTCCGGACTCCGCGACCTCCGACGAGCCCGGCGCGTCCAGCCTGACCGGAAGGGAACGGGCCGAACGGGTACAGCCGCCACCGCCGCCGCGAGGCGGGGGAGACGACGACGATGACGACGGCGGCGATGACGGAGACGACTAGGGCGGCGACGGCCGGAGCGGCGACGGTCAAGACGGTGACCGGCGGAACGGCGACGGCCGGAGCGGTGACGGCCGGACGGTGAGCGCACGGACCCGCATCGTGGGGTGGACGCTCGCGGTCGTCGCCCTCGCCCTGAGCGTCTCGGTGTTCGCCACCTGGACCATCCTGCTGGTCAGGCTCGAAGACCGGGTGAACGCCGAGCTGGCCAACGAGGTGGAGAAACTCCACTGGTACGCGAAGAACTCGAAGGCCTCCCCACCGGCGCTGCTGGAGGAGTACCTGAAGGTCAACGCGCCCGACCGCCACGAGACCTTCTTCGTCATCCTGGACGGGAAGGTCCGCTGGCGCACGTACGCCGAACCCCCGGCCGCGCTGGACACCGACCGGGCGCTGGTGGCGCGGATGGCCGCCGCGACCGAACCCACCTGGGACTGGGCTCCCAGCACGGCCGGGCTCGTCCGCTGGGCGGTCGCCCCGGTGGTCGCCGACGGCGAGGTCGAGGGCGCCTTCGTGGCCATCGTCTTCTACGACCTCGAACGCCGCGAGGTCGTCGAGGCGGTGCGCGTGCTGGGCCTCACCGCGCTGGCGGCGCTGGTCCTGGCCGGGGCCGCCGGATGGTTCGTCGCGGGAAGGGTCCTCGCCCCCGTGCGGCTGGTCCGCCAGACGGCGGAGCGGATCGGCGGCTCCGGCGATCTCAGCCGACGCCTCGTCGTCCTCGGCGATGACGACGTCTCCGCGCTGGCCGCGACCTTCAACCACATGCTCGACCGGCTGGAACGCGCCTTCGCCGTGCAACGCGAGTTTCTCGACGACGCCGGGCACGAGCTGCGCACCCCGATCACGGTCGTCCGGGGCCACCTCGAACTCATGGGCGACGACCCCGACGACCGGGCCGCGACCCTGGCCCTGGTCACCGACGAACTGGGACGGATGAACCGGATCGTCGACGACCTGCTCGTCCTCGCCAGGTCGGAGCAGCCGGGCTTCGTCACCCCCGGCGAGGTCGAGCTCGCCGACCTCACCGTCGAGGTCGTGGCCAAGGCCCGCGCCCTGGGAGAACGCCGCTGGCGGGTGGACGAGGTGGCCGAGGAACAGGTCATGGCCGACAGGCAGCGCCTCACCCAGGCGCTGATGCAGCTCGTGGCCAACGCCGTGCGGCACACCGTTCCCGGCGACCTGATCGCGGTCGGTTCCGCCGTACGGCAGGGAGAGGTGAAGCTGTGGGTGCGCGACACCGGCCCCGGCGTGCCGGAGCAGGATCGCGAACGGATCTTCGAACGGCTCGTCCGGGGCACCGGCCGCACCGGGGCGCACGACGGAGCGGGACTCGGCCTCGCCATCGTCCGCTCCATCGCCGAGGCACACCGGGGCACCGTGCGGGTCCGCGAGGCGAACGGGGGCGGGGCGCTCTTCCTGATCTCCTTCCCGTACGAGGAGATCCCCCTGACATCCCCGTACGAGAACTGATGTCCCCGTACGAGGTTCTTCCACGCCGCGCGGTGTGGAAGACGCGACCGTGACAGTCCCCGAGGAAGCGAGGAAGGAGCCGAGGGTGAACCGCATCCTGATAGCCGAGGACGAGGGCCGGATCGCGTCCTTCTTGGAGAAGGGCCTGCGAGGCAACGGCTTCACGACCACCGTCGTCACGGACGGGGTCGCGGCGTACGAGTACGCCCGCGCGGGTCGCTTCGACCTGATGATCCTGGACATCGGGCTTCCCCTGAGCGACGGTTTCACGGTCCTGCGACGGCTCCGGCAGGAGATGGCGACCATCCCCGTGATCATCCTCACCGCCCGTGACAGCGTCGCCGACACCGTCGCGGGCCTTGAGGGCGGCGCGGACGACTACCTCGCCAAACCCTTCTCCTTCGAGGAACTGCTGGCCCGGGTACGGCTCCGCCTGCGCCCGGAACGCGTTCCCGAGGCGACCGTCCTGCGCGTCGGTGACCTCGCCCTGGACCTGCGGACCCGGCGGGCTCACGTGGGCGACCGCACCGTCGACCTGTCCACCCGCGAGTTCGCCCTCGCGGAGATCTTCTGCCGCCACCCCGACCAGGTTCTCACCCGCCAGCAGCTGCTCAGCCACGTGTGGGGGTTCGACTTCGACCCCGGCTCGAACGTGGTGGACGTCTACGTCCGCTACCTGCGCCGCAAGCTGGGAAACCAGCGGATCGAGACCGTCAGGGGTTCCGGCTACCGCCTGCGCGTCGGGTGAGAGCCCTCTCATCCCACGCTCATGATGGGTCCACCGGCCACCGGAAATCTGGAGTCATCCGCACAGAAGGTGCGGAACGACCTTCAGGAGGGCCAGATGAGCCTGGTACTGCGGCGGACCCTGCTCGCCATCGCGATCACCCTCGGACTCGGGACCACCGGCGTCCTCGCCGGAATCCCGGCGGCCCAGGCGTCCGCGTTCCCGGCCTCGCCCACGGCGGCGACCCACGTCGCGGACGATGACGACGACGATGATGACGACGACGACAGAGGCGGTGATGACGACGGCGGTGACGACGACCGCGACGACCGGCGAGCCGGACCCGCCGGAGACCGCGACGACGACCTCCCCCGGGGCGGCGTGGAAACCGGCCAGGGCAGTACGTCGCGGGACGACGACGATGACGACGATGACCGTGCTCCGGCCGGTGGTGTGGAAACCGGTCAGGGCGGTGCGTCGCGGGACGACGACGATGATGACGATGACCGTGCGCCTGCGGGTGGTGTGGAGACCGGTCAGGGTGGTGTCTCCCGCGACGATGACGATGATGACGATGACCGTGCGCCTGCGGGTGGTGTGGAGACCGGTCAGGGTGGTGTCTCCCGCGACGATGACGACGATGACCGTGCGCCCGCCGGTGGGGTGGACACCGGTCAGGGTGGTGTCTCCCGCGATGACGACGACGATGACGACCGTGCTCCGGTCGGCGGGGTGGAGACCGGGTTCGGCGGGACGGCCGAGGGGGAGGGCATGCCGCTCTGGGTGCCGGTGGGACTGGCCGGTGCCGGTCTGCTGGCGGGTGGCGGCTTCTGGTTCAACCGCCGATTCACCTCGGGGAGCTGACCGTGCGGACCCCCGGTGCCCTCGTGGCCGCTCTCTCCACTCTCTCCGCCCTCGTGGCCCTGACCGCGTGCTCCACCGAGGTCGCCGCGCACAGCGCCTCCACGGTTTCCATGACCTCCACAGGCTCCACGGCCGCCCGGGTCGTACGGCCTCCCGCCAAGGGTGAGGTCGCCAACCCCGTGCGGCTCCGCGTACCGGCGATCGGCGTCTCCACCACGGTGATCGCGTTGAAGCTGGACGCGAGGAACAAGCTGGTCGCCCCGGTCCGCTTCGACCGGGTGGGCTGGAACAAGGCCGGTCCCGAGCCCGGCGAGGCCGGTGCGGCGGTCATCGCCGGGCACGTGGACTCCAGGACGGGACCCGCTGTCTTCTACAGGCTCGGGAAACTCCGTCCGGGACACCGCGTCCACGTCGACAGGGCCGACGGAAGCACGGTGACGTTCACCGTCCGGCGCCTGGCCCGCTTCCCGAAGAGCCGGATCCCCGACAGGCAGGTGTACGGATCCTCCAAGGGAGCCGAGCTGAGGCTCATCACCTGTGGCGGGACCTTCGACAGCAAGCGGCGCAGCTACCGGGACAACGTGATCGTGTTCGCGAACTGACGGCGCGGCACCACCGGCACAGCGGGTGGGGCGTCACGAGAGGCGCGGGTACCGGGGAACCCCCCGGTACCCGCGCCTCCGCCGGTATCCCCGCACCTCGGTCGTGCCAAAAAGCACGGAAGTAACTGGAAAAGCTTGGAAAAACTTCAAAGGGCCAAGCGAAACCCCGGGGAGCCCGGAACCGGAAGAACCGGGGGCAAGGAGAACCGGACAAAGAGCGAGAAGTAATGGAAAAGCCGGTGATGTGACGACATGCACGGTATCCCTCCCGTCCGTACGCCGAGACGCGCATAGAGGGGCCTCGTCAGGCGGCATAGTATGTGCACTCGGTTGGGGGAGGCGGAACGGCGTGGAGATCACGGCACAAGAAGGACTGTTGGGACCACTGCTGCTCGCACGCAGTGCCGTCGACCGGTCGGCGGCGCTTCGCGGCAACGCCGAGTGGCTCGAAAGGGCCTGGTCGGACACCGCGACCAGGGTCGTGGTCGTCGACGACGGGCAGGCGCTGATCCGGCGCAGCGGCGGAGAGGCCAAGCTGGTCCTGCTGCCCACGGCCGACGCGCCGGACGGTGAGCGCTACCTGCTCGGCGTCGACGCCGAGGGGATCGCCTACTTCGCCGTGGCGGCGCCGCTGGCCGACAGCACCCACACCGCTTCCCTCAAACGGATCGTCTCCCCGCTCGCCCCCTCGGAGCTGGAGGAGGGACAGACCCTCACCACCGGGCTCCGCCAGGTGGGGTCGTTGCTGGGGGATCTGGACGCCGGGCTGCTGGTGTACGCGGTCGCCCTGGACGCCTGGCACTCCACCCACGAGTTCTGTCCCCGGTGCGGGAGCGCCACCGAGGTGCGCGCGGGCGGCCACGTGCGCGTCTGCCCCAAGGACGGCAGCCAGCACTTCCCCCGGGTCGACCCCGCGGTGATCATGCTGATCCACGACGACGATGACAGGTGCCTGCTGGCCAGGGGACCGCAGTGGCCCGAGAGGCGGCTGTCGGTGCTGGCCGGGTTCGTCGAGCCCGGCGAGTCGCTGGAGCACGCCGTGGCGCGCGAGGTGGCCGAGGAGGTCGGTGTGCGCGTCACCGAGCCGCGCTATCTGGGCAGCCAGCCCTGGCCGTTCCCGCGCAGCCTGATGCTCGGCTTCTTCGCACGGGCCACATCGACGGAACTCGTCCTCGATCACGAGGAGATCGCCGAGGCCCACTGGTTCAGCCGTGCCGAGCTGCTGGCCGCGACGAAGAGCGGCGAGGTGCGTCTGCCGCCCGAGGTGTCGATCGCCCGCAGGCTCATCGAGACCTGGTACGGCGAACCGCTGACCGGCGACTGGTAATCCCACCCACCGCAGGGTCGCCGGGCCGCGACGCCAAGGCCGTTCCGGCGTTCGTAAAAGTCTCGGCGTCGCGGGAGCCCCCGGCACGCGGGGAGCCCCGGTGTCCGTGGGAACGGGATCGGGGCTCCGACGCCGGCAGGGGGCGGCTAGACGCTCGCGCCCGCCAGGATGCGCTTGACCTCGATCACCGACGGGTTGGTCCTGACGACCCGGCCGCTGGGGGAGTCGACCACGACGGTGGGGACGACCTGGTTGCCGTTGTTGACGCTCATGACGAACGTGGCGGCGTCCGGGTCGCTCTCGATGTCGATCTCGTTGTAGGAGATCCCCTCGCGACTGAGCTGGCTCTTCAGTCGCTTGCAGGGGCCGCACCAGGTCGTGGTGTACACAGTCAGCGCCATGTCGTGAGAAATCCCCTCATGTGATGTCCGGCGCCATTGGCAACAAAGCGAGGGCCGTTCATCTTCCCGATGAGAGCAGCCTCTCCGCGACCCACTGCTGAACCCGCTCCGCCACGCCGGGCAGCCGGTAAAGAGGCGCGCTGTGCTCGATACCGGGGGCGGTCAGCAGCGTCACCGGCACGCCGACCTGGCGCAGGTGCTCCCTGAGTTGCCTGCCGTGCTCCGGCGACACGAACTCGTCCTCCGAGTGCACGACCAGCATGGGCGCGTCCCCACGGCTCGCGTGCCACGGCACCTCCATGCTCGCCCAGACCTTGGCGCACCTGCCGGTGGGCTCACAGCCCCCGGCGAGTTTGATGGCCGACTCGCGAAGCTTGCGCCTCTCCAGGTCGAAGGTGTCGGTGCCCTCGGTGTACGCCGTGAGCGGGGAGATCACCGGGGAGATGCCGACCACGCCGCGCAGGCCGGGCAGGCCGTTCTTGTAGGTGCCCGTGGCACCGGCCAGGTGGCCTCCGGCGGAGAAGCCGACGATCGCGTAGTTGCCCGGGTCGAAGGACCACAGCGCCGCGTGCCGCCGCGCGGTGGCGATGGCGTCGAGGGTGTCGGTGCGCTGGGCCGGCCAGGAGGCGTCGGTGGAGAGGCGGTAGTTGATGTTGAAGACGACGTAGCCCTGCTCGGCGTAGCTCCGGCTTATCTCGGTCATGTACTTCTTGTCACCCGACGACCACCAGCCGCCGTGGATCAGGAAGACACCCGGCCGCTTCAGCTCGTCGGTCTGGTACCAGACGTCCATGCGCTGGCGGACGTGCGGGCCGTACGCGACGGTGTTGACGACGGTGCCCTGGACCAGCGGGTCGGGCTGGGCCACCGGAGGGGGCGTCGGATCGCCCGCGCCGCTCTTCCGGGTGGTGGTCTTCTGGGTGGCGGTCTTCTCCGGGTTGGCCGCGGCCGTACCGGTCCTGCCCGCTCCGGAACCTGTCCCGGTCTCGGTCGCGTGTGTATCGGCCGTGCCGATGTCGGCCACTCCGGTACTGGCCTTCGCTATGCCGTACGTGCCGACGTCCGTCTTGCCCGAGCCGGCCTTCGCCGTACTGGCGGAGGCCCTCTCGCCGACGGCCTTCGCCGGGCCGGGTGTGCCACCGGGCTGGGTCGGAGCCGAGAGTGTGTGGGCGTGTGCGGCTGTGTACACCACCGCGGGTCCGATCATCGCCGTCGCCAGGGCGAGCGCACCCACGGTTACCCCAGTTCGCACGGGCCTCTTCCTTCCCCGAATCGTTCGGTCCCCATTGTGGAGTAAAAAGCCCACTTTGTGCATCTCGACGAACCGCATAGGTTGACGGCGGCATGTTGCCAGAATGACTGATGCTTGGCCAGTGACTGGGAGGATGTTGCCGCCCGGTCCGTTCGACTGCGTGTAAGGAGTCCCCGTGGAGCCCGACAACGTTCTGGCGGCCCTGGATCCCGAGCAGCGTGAGGTGGCCGAAGCCGTCCGAGGGCCGGTCTGCGTCCTCGCCGGAGCCGGGACCGGCAAGACCCGTGCCATCACCCACCGCATCGCGCACGCGATCCACAGCGGGGTGGTCGACGCCCAGGGCGTGCTGGCGGTGACGTTCACCACACGTGCGGCCGGTGAGCTCAGGCAGCGGCTGCGGCAGCTCGGCGCGCCGGGCGTGCAGGCGCGCACCTTCCACGCCGCCGCGCTGCGCCAGCTCACCTACTTCTGGCCGCGCGTCATCGGCGGCGACCCGCCCAGGGTGATCGAGTCGAAGCTGCCGCTGCTGATCGACGCCTGCCGCTCCCTGCGCAAGAACCAGGACCGTTCCGAACTGCGCGACATCGCCTCCGAGATCGAATGGGCCAAGGTCACCCAGATCGCCCCCGAGGACTACGCGGAGGCCGCCAAGAAGGCGGGCCGCACCTCGCCCGTGGCCCCCGAGGAGGTCTTCCGGCTCTACGAGGCCTACGAGACCCTCCGCCGCGAGCGGCACCTGGTGGACTTCGAGACCATCCTGGAACTCACCGCCGCCGTGATGACCGAGCACCGCGAGGTGGCCACCCAGATCCGCCAGCAGTACCGCTACTTCGTGGTCGACGAGTACCAGGACGTCAACCCGCTGCAGAAGCTGCTGCTCGACACCTGGCTCGGCGGGCGCGACGACCTGTGCGTGGTCGGCGACCCCAACCAGACGATCTACTCCTTCACCGGCGCCACCCCCCGCTACCTGACCGGCTTCTCGGTCGAGCACCCCAACGCCACCGTGATCAAGCTGGTCCGCGACTACCGTTCCACCCCCCAGGTCGTCTCCCTGGCCAACCGGGTGCTCGACAGGGCGCGGACCCCGCACAAGCTCGCCCTGATCGCCCAGCGCCCGGACGGCCCCGAACCGGTCTTCACCGAGTACGACGACGAGACCGCCGAGGCGGAGGGCGTGGCGCGGGCGGTGAGGAAGCTCGTCGGCGGTGGCGTGCCGACCCGCGAGATCGCCGTGCTGTTCCGGGTCAACGCCCAGTCCGAGACGTACGAGCAGGCCTTCGCCAAGGCCGGTCTGCCGTACGTGCTGCGTGGCGCCGACCGCTTCTTCGAGCGTCCCGAGGTCCGTCACGCGGTCATGCTGCTGCGCGGCGCCGCCCGCTCCTTCGAGCCCGGCGACACGCTCGTCTCGACCGTGCACCACATCCTGTCCACCGCCGGGCTCACCCCCGAGGCCCCCGGCGGCGGCAAGGCCCGCGAGAAGTGGGAGTCGCTGAAGGCCCTCGCCGACCTCGCCGAGGACCTCGCCGCCACGGGCGCCGACCTGCCCGCCTTCGTGGCCGAGTTGGAACGCCGGGCCGGAGAGCAGCACGCGCCGCCGGTCGAGGGGGTCACCCTGGCCTCGCTGCACGCGGCCAAGGGCCTGGAGTGGGACGCGGTCTTCCTCGTCGGCGTCACCGAGGGCATGCTGCCGATCATCTACGCCGAGACGCCCGAGCAGATCGAGGAGGAGCGCCGTCTCCTGTACGTCGGCGTCACCCGCGCCCGCGCCCACCTGGCGCTGTCGTGGGCGCTGGCACGCTCGCCCGGCGGACGGCGTTCCCGCAGACCCTCCCGCTTCCTGGACGGGCTCACCGGCCGTTCCGCGCAGAAAAACCGCGCCACGACCCCGGCCGTGGCAGCCGATCGCCGCCAGGTCGCCGCGCCGATCAGCTGCCGGGTCTGCGGCAAGACCCTGGCGGCCGCCGCGGAGCAGAAGCTCGGCAGGTGTGTCGGCTGCCCCGCCGACTACGACGAGGCGCTGCTCGGGGCGCTCAAATCCTGGCGTACGGGAGTGGCGAAACACCAGAAGATCCCCCAGTGGGCGATCTTCACCGACGTCACCCTCCAGGCCATCGCCGAACGGGCACCGCGCTCAGAACAGGACCTACTTGCGATCACTGGAATAGGACGGGTCAAACTGGATCGCTATGGCGAGGCGGTACTCGAACTGTGCCGTACCGCCGCGAACCAGACGGAGGGCGCGTGAACGAGGCGTTGAAGGAGCTCCTGGACCTGCTCGACCTGGAGCAGATCGAGCTCGACATCTTCAGGGGGCGCAGCCCGGAGGAGCGCATCCAGCGGGTCTTCGGTGGCCAGGTGGCCGCCCAGGCACTGGTCGCCGCGGGACGGACGGTGCCCGGCGACCGTAACGTCCACTCGCTGCACGCCTACTTCATCCGTCCCGGCGACCCGGCCATCCCGATCGTCTACAACGTCGAACGGGTCCGTGACGGCCGGTCCTTCACCACCCGGCGGGTGGTGGCCATCCAGCACGGCAAGGCGATATTCACCATGTCGGCCTCCTTCCACGTGACGGAGCCCGGCGTCGAGCACCAGGCGGCCACGATGCCCCAGGTGGTCGATCCCGAGGGCCTGCCACCCTTCCAGGACCGGCTGCTCCGGGCCGTGGGGGCGGATTCGCCGCTGCGCGAGTGGGTGTCCAGGCCGAGGCCGGTGGACGCCCGTTATGTGACCCCCCTCACCTGGGAGGCCCATCGCGATCCGGAGCTTCGCGGTTCGAACACCAACGTGTGGTTCCGCTACGACGCGGAACTTCCCGACGATCCGCTGCTGCACGTGGTGCTCGCCGCCTACGCCTCCGATTTCACCCTGGTCGACACCGTGCTGCTGACCCACGGCCTCGCGTGGGGCGCGTCCAACCTCTCCGGCGCGTCGCTGGACCACGCGATGTGGTTCCACCGTCCCTTTCGGGTGGACGAGTGGATGCTCTACGCCCAGGAGTCGCCGTGGTCGGGGGCGGCGAGGGGGCTCGCCAAGGGGGAGATGTTCACCCGGTCCGGAGAACTGGCCGTGTCGGTAGTGCAGGAGGCGATGATCCGCGTGAGATAGTCGCAAAGTCGCAGGTAGAAAATATGTTGCCCCCTCCCCGGGCCGGGGTTTAGGGTCATGGTCAAGCAAGTCGGACGCTACTGTCCGACGATCCACGAATGGAGGTGAGTCCGCTGTGAAGAACATCCTGATGTCGTCCCAGATGGGGCTCACTTCCGCGCGCCGTAACACCGCTCTGCCTTGCGGCGGTCAGACCATCCTCGCCGATGGTGTGGCAGCTCTGGCTCCGCAGGCCGATTCTGCCCATTTCCAGGTCGAAACCGGCCGTTGGCTCGCTCCGATCGCCTTCCCGGCGACGGACGTCCCGGCTACTCGTAACCGGGTGGGCGGCAGCTACGCAGCAATGACCAAGCACATCGGAAACGGTGGACTGCGCGGTCCGCAACCCTGGGGGCATCCTCCGGTCATAACCTGACCGAGGAAAAAGCCTTCAGGCCGCGGATCCGCATCCAGGATCCGCGGCCTTCTTGTTTGTCCGCGTCATTCCTGACCCCCACCCCAAGAGGTAACCGAAGATCAACACCTAGCTGAGAGGTGAAGCAGATGGGGGCCCAGACGGTCATGGACCTGATCGACGAAGCCACAATCCCCTGTCGTACCGACCCCGACCTGTGGTTCGCCGAGTCTCCGGAGGACGTGGAGTTCGCCAAGGCGCTCTGCGGGGGCTGCCCGATCCGTGAGGCATGCCTGGCCCGCGCGCTGGAGCGCGAGGAGCCGTGGGGTGTCTGGGGCGGCGAGCTCGTTCTGCGGGGAGCGATCGTCCCCCGGAAGCGTCCGCGCGGGCGTCCCCGCAAGAACCCGGTCGCTGCCTGAACAATCCGGTCGTCGCCCGAACCACCGAGAACCCGAACCACCGAGAACCTGAACCACCGAGAACCTGGCCGACCACGAGCCGCGGTTTCCGAAAGGACCATTCCGATGAGCTACTTCACCTCCAGAGGCCTCGACCTGTCGTCTATGCAAGAAGAACTGGTCCGTGACCGAATACGGACCCTCCACCGCGAGGCGGAGGAGCATCGCAGGGCCGCCAGCCTTCAGCGCCTCCAACGCGCCCAGCGCAACGCGGAGCGCGCCTCGGCACGCCTGCGGAGCGCGATCTTGCGCCTCGTCTGATCTGTCTGGCCTGTCTGACCTGACCGGAAGGACCGGCGGCGACGTGGAGAAGACGCACGAGACATCCGCGAAGCCGCACGGAAAACAGACAGATCACAGAACGAGACGGACCAGAAGAGCGAGACGAACGAACAACGAGGGGTGACCCGCTTCGGCGGGCCACCCCTCAGCCATCTCGCCGAGCCCACCCCACAAGGGGACGTCACAATGAGACGCCGCCGGGAGTCGCGGGAGATCGGCCGACATTGTGGGACGTCGCTGGACGCTGCGGGGAGTCGCGGAGGTCGGCGGACACTGTGGGATGTCGTGTGGAATGTCGCCGGGCCTTGTGGTTGTCGTGGGGATCGGCGGACACCATGGGATGTCGTGGGACGTCGCCAGGCGTCGTGGTGTCACGGGAGGTCGGCGAACACCATAGACACCGTGGGATGTCGTGGGTGTCGCGAGGGGTCAGTGGACACCATAGACACCATGGGACGTCGCGGGTGTCACGGGAGATCGGTGGACACCATGGGACGTCGCTGAACGTCAAGGGACACTGCGGGGGTATGGGGGGTCGGCGAACACCGTGGGACATCGCTGGATACTGCGGGGGCGCGAGAGGTCGGCGGACATTGTGGGACGTCGCCGGGCGTTGTAGAGGGCGGGTGTCGCCGGATGTAAGAAGGAAAATATTTCTCAGGCGCTGGTGAGGGTGGGCTCTCCCGAATCCTCGTCGGTGAATCCGGGGACCCAGCGGATGACCTCCTCACGGAAGCGGGCGGTGGCGCCGAGCTGGCAGAGGACGCCGACCCCCGCCGCGTGCACGCGGTGGATGAGGACGTACGAGGCGGGCAGGTTGAGCTGGCGCACCACATTGCCGGGACGTAGATCGGTGGCGGTGGCCGCCTGCCGCTGGAGCCATTCCCTGCTGAACGAGAACTCCTCCACGGCGGTCGGCTCGACATAGGGGGCGAGGAACGCCCGCAGGGCTTCGGGGTCGATCTCGATGTGCGGCTGGATGAAGCCCTCGTCGCGCAGGCCCTGGACCACGGTCGCCATGTCGCCGTTGTTGAAGATGCGGGTCAGCTTCCCGAAGATCGGTGGGTATCCGTGCGGCATCCGGTTGACCGCGCCGAAGTCGAGCACGCACATCCGGCCGTCCTCGACGATCCGGAAGTTGCCCGGGTGGGGGTCGGCGTGGAGCATGCCCAGTCGCGCGGGGGAGGAGAACAGGAAACGGACGAGCTGGAGCCCGGCCCGGTCACGCTCCTCCTGGGTGCCGTCGGTGATGATCCGCGACAGCGGGGTGCCGTCGACCCATTCGGAGACGAGCACCTGTTCGTTGGCGGCGATCACGTCCGGGATCAGGAAGTCGGGGTCGTCCTTGAACTCCAGGGCGAAGGCGTGCTGCGCCTCGGCCTCGTGGAGATAGTCGAGCTCCTCGACCACCCGCTCGCGCAACTCGCTCAGGACGGCCTTGATGTCGAGGCCGGGCAGCAACACCCCGAAGAGCTTGCCGAGCCGGGCCAGCTGGGTGAAGTCGGAGAGCAGGGCCTTCCCCGCCCCCGGATACTGGATCTTGACCGCGACCGTCCGGCCGTCGTGCCAGACCGCCTTGTGCACCTGCCCGATCGACGCGGCGGCGGTGGGCTTGTCGTCGAACGACAGGAAGTTCTCCCGCCAGTCGTCGCCCAGCTGCTCGACGAGAACCTTGTGCACGGTCGCCGCGGGAAGCGGCGGTGCCGCGTCCTGGAGTTTGGTCAGGGTCGCGCGGTAGGGACCGGCGACCTCGGCGGGCAGCGCCGCCTCGAAGATGGACAGCGCCTGGCCGAGCTTCATCGCCCCGCCCTTGAGCTCTCCGAGAACCTTGAAGATCTGCTCGGCGGTGCGTTCCTGAATTTCCTGGGCGACGATCTCGGCTGACTTGCCGCCGATCCGTTTCCCGAGACCGAGAGCGGTGCGTCCGGCGAACCCGATTGGCAGGGCGGCCAGCTTGGCGGAGCGCGCAACGGCGCGGCGCGGAAGGTCACTCACCTTGGTTAGCGGCGCATCCGCTGGTATAGCGAGACGCCGCTCCCTCCCTTCGCTGTGTGTCCGTCAGCGGCAGGTAGCCGACGCGACCATTGTTAGCGAACCCAACTCGTTTCGGAAGCAACGACATTGAGGATGAACACTCCAGGATCGCCTCTTCCAGCTCCAATCTGGCAATACTTCCACTGTGCTGTTGGTCACAGCGGGCTCACGGCCGTCGATCACAGCGAGTGCGTGGCCTGCCGCCGACGCCGCCACCAGCGTCGACAGCACCGTCCCACACGCGATTTCCCCCGCGGGGAAACCGCCCAGCCGGGCGCTGACGACGGGCCAGCCGGGGTCGCGATCTCGCCGGGTCAAATCCAGGCAGTGCAGGCACGTGCTCCGTCCGGGCAACACCAGAGGGCCGACCGACCCGGAGCCCTCGAAGGCGGTGACCAGCAGGTGCGGGATCTCCCACTCGACGAGCTCCTTGACCAGGAGGCCGTCCAGGGGCACCACCGGAGCGAGCACCGCCAGGTCCGGCGGCCTCGCCCCGTCGGCCAGCTGGGCCGCCCCGTCGCCGGTCCACGCGATGAGACCGGGCGCCAGCCGCTTGGCCACCGCGACCGCGCCGTCCTGCCTGCTCATCCCCACCTCCGTCCAGCCGAGCCCGCCGGGGACGACATCCCGTCGCCGGGCCGTACCGGGATCGATGACGCAGATCCGGCCGACCCCGGAGGCGGCGAGCAGCCCGACGACCTGCGCGCCCACCCGGCCCGCGCCGTAGACCCGCACCTGGGCCTCCCGCCTGCGCTCCAAAGCGGCGAGCCCGCCGTCGATCGTGCCCGGAGTGAGGGAGAGCGCGTCGAGATCAGGCTGGAGCCGGTCACGCTCGGCCATCGCGAGCGCGCGCAGCGGGCCGGGACCCGCACCCGCGTCGTCCACCACGCCACGGCTGACCAGCAGGTCGAGCAGGGTCCGGCCGTGCTCCTCGCCGAGACCCGCCTCGGCGGCTCCGGCCAGCACACCCGCGAGATCTCGCACGCCGTCGAGGCTCTCCACCCAGCGGCGGACCTCCGGTTCGAGATCGGTCAGCACCACCGCGTGGCGGGGGTGCAGACCGAACTGCAGGGTGCGTCCGTCGCGGGCGACGCGGCGCAGAGCGGGCTTCAGGCGTGGTCTCATCGGAGAGCCCTTCGTGGGAGCAGCCTGCCGGTGAGCAGGCGAGGCGAGCAGGCAAGCAGGTGAGCAGGGGGTGAGCAGGTGAAGTGGCCTGCCGGGGGTGTCAGCGTGGCACGCTCCCTCAAGATCCCGGACGCCTTTCCCGCCGCCTGTGGATAACTCCCACTGGATAACTCCCACCCTGTGGATAACCCATCCCCGGGCGGGAGCCGGGAGAGGGTGGGTTACGCTCCCCGGCATGGACGAGCTCTTGGTCGACCGGCGTGCCGACGGCGTCGCGGTGCTCACTCTGAACCGCCCGGACCGGCGCAACGCGATGACCGACGGAATGACCGCGCGGTGGCGGCTGGCCGTCGCCGATCTCGCGGCGGACCGCGATCTCCGATGCGTCGTCGTCACCGGGGCGGGAAACGCGTTCTGCTCCGGGGGAGACCTGTCCTGGCTCGCCGAGCGGGCGACCGAGGGAGTTCCCGCCCTGCGTGAGCGGATGCTCGGTTTCTACCGGACCTGGCTGGCGATCGCCGATCTGGAGGTGCCGACGATCGCGGCCGTCAACGGCGCGGCCGTCGGGGCGGGGCTGTGCCTCGCCCTCGCCTGCGACCTGGTCTACGCCGCCGAGGAGGCCAAGCTGCTCGCCCCCTTCACCTCCCTTGGCCTGCACCCCGGCATGGCGGCCACCTACCTGCTGCCCAGGGTCGCGGGGGTGGGCGTGGCCAGGGAGATGTTGCTCACAGGACGGACGATGACGGGGGCGGAGGCCGCGCCCGCGGGGCTGGTGACCAGGGCGTTTCCCCGCGAGTCGCTGATGGCCGAGGTGATGGGGATCGCGTCGCGCACCGCGGCCAACGCGCCGGTCGCCACCCGGCTCACCAAGATCGCTCTAGCGGGTGGCGGGCACGCGGACCTCGACGCCGCGCTGCGCTGGGAGTCCCTCGCCCAGCCGGTCACGATGGTCTCCGACGACATGCTCGAAGGGCTGGCAGCCCAGAGAGAACAGCGGGTCCCGCGTTTCGGCAACGCATGAGACGGCTGATATCCAGGTTAATTAGATAAGTCACGGTCATAGTTGATCACCCGCGCTGAACAATCGGCGAACGGGGATTGACCAGCGGGAACGTGTTCTACCCCCTGGTGTGAATTCGTCATTCTCGGCTACCGTTCATATGTGCCCCCCGAGACAGTCGAGGTCCGCCGCAGTTCTCGCCGCCGGCGGACGGTTTCTGCGTACCGCGACGGCGAGAAAACGATCGTGCTCCTCCCCGCCGGTCTGAGTAGCACCGATGAGGAACAATGGGTGCGTCGCATGCTCGATCGCCTCGCGGCCAAGGAACAGCGCAGACGCCCCTCCGACGACGATCTCCTCGATCGGGCCGTCGATCTGTCGGCCCGCTATCTGGGCGGAGAGGCGAAGCCGTCGAGCGTGCGCTGGGTGGAGAACCAGCAACACCGCTGGGGCTCGTGCACCCCTGACCACGGGACCATCAGGATCTCCACGCGGCTGCGGGGCATGCCATCGTGGGTGGTCGACTATGTGATCATGCACGAGCTCGTCCACCTGCTGGTGCCGAGCCACGGCTCACGCTTCTGGGCGCTTGTGGAACGATATCCCAAGGCCGAGCGGGCACGGGGCTTCCTGGAGGGATTCTCCACGGCGGCTCACGGTTCCGCGGAGGAATGTTGACGGAAGATCGAGTGGTGGCCGTCCTCGTCACGCCCTCCGTGGCGGACGCGGCCCCCCCGGGAGTCGACGCCGCCGACTTCCTCACGGCCGTCGCCGAAGACGCCTACGAGCTCGTCGCCGGGCTCGACTTCGTCTCCCCCGTCGTGGTGACGAGCGTCCCCGGCATGGAGGAGATCGTCTGGCCGGGCACCCCGGTCGTCGAGATCCCCGATCTTTCGGGGGGCGCCCTGGTCGAGGCCGCCTTCGCGGCCCTGCCGTACGGTCGGCAGGCGGTCCTGCTGAGCGCCGACGCGCCCGATCTGCCCCCGTTGCTCATCGGCAAGCTCTTCCGCGAGCTGGGCCGGGCCAGGATCGCCGTCTGCCCGGACGCCGGGGGCGGTACGGTGGCGCTCGCCGCCCACCTGCCCTATCCGGAATGGGCCGCGGTGGGCTTCGACGACCTCGACCCGGTCAAGACGCTCCGCGCCTCCGCGCCCGGCAGCCGCATGGTCGCGAGAGGCCCCGGCTGGCACCGCCTGCGCACTCCCGACGACATCCGTCTCCTCGACCCCGGCCTGGAGGGCTGGGACAACACCCGGGCCCTCCTCTCACCCTGATCACCCTGATCACCCTGATTTCAGGAGCTCAGGCCGAGTGCCCAAGCAGATCCACAGCCCAGGGAAGCCAAGGACCCCGAGAAACCCGGGAAAACCGAAGAGGCTCTCAGGGCGGGGGCAGGCGCAGGTCGGCGAAGACCGCCCGGTGGTCGGTGCCGGGAACGGTGTGCACGCTGACCGCGTTCACCCCCACCCGCTGGTCCGCCACGACGTGGTCGATCGTGATCAGTGCCGGGACGCGCTTGTTGACCGGCCAGGTGGGAGTGAGGCCCTCCCCGGCGCTGTCGGCCGCGTCCAGATAGCCGCGGCTCAGGAAACGGCGCATGGCCGCGTGGTCGAGGCTGGCGTTGAAGTCGCCCGCGAGGATACGGATCGTGCCGGGCGCGGCGGAGGGCAGGGCGTCCAGCGCCGCCGTCCAGTCGTACACCTGCCTGCCCAGCGGCGGGAAGGGGTGCACGTCGACGATCTCGACGGGCATGGCGCCGGGCACGGTCATCAGCGCGGCGGGCATGTTGTGCCCGATCGCCTCGAACAGGTCCTTCCTGGCGGTCAGCGGATACCGCGAGTACAGGCCACTGCCGCCGGCGCTCCACTCCGGCTCCAGCACCTGGTACGGCATGATCTTCTCCAGCCCGGCCGCCTGGAACTTCTCGACCATCCCCGGGGTCAGCTCCTGGGTGCTGAACACGTCCGGGTTCAGCCGCCTGACCAGGGCCATCACGGCTTCGGGCTCGGCGTGCCCGAACAGCGTGTTGAGCGTCAGCACCCGCAGGGGCGTTCCCGCCACGGGATCCCCGGAACGGAAGGCCCGGGGAAGCACGCTGAAGCCGAGGGCCGTGGTGGTGACCAAGGCCACCGCCGTAACCGCCCGGTTGCGGGCCAGTACGGCCAGCAGCACCGGTACGAGCGAGGCCGCGGCCACGTACGGGGTGCCGGTCATGAGCTGGGTGGTCAGCGCGTCGCGTTCGAGCCCGGCCACCCGGGCCACCGCCCAGGCGGCGAACGGGGTCACCGCGGCCCAGGCGAGGGTTGTGGGGATCCTCCAGCGCCGCCGTCGCCCCGGCGATACGACGGTGCCCCCGATGTCATCGGTGCCCCTGTCAGCCACAACGTCCATGCTCACAGTGCCCCGATCCGCTTCGTACAGCTCAACGAGGATGAAGATATCCGGGGAGAGGTGAGACAAGCGTAAAACGGTCCAACGTCCCCGGGGCATGCGCGGGACGGGCCGGGACCGGTCACGGAACCGTGCGCAGGACCTCGCGGGCGCGGCGGGCCAGGCGGCGGGTCGCCTCGTCGGAGAGCTCGGGGATCTCCTCCACCGGGAACCAGCGCAGGTCGAGCGACTCGGCGCTGATCACGGCCTCGACGTCGGCGGGGGCGACGGCGCCGTACTCGACGTCGAGGTGGCTGCTGTGCGGCGGGTGGCACCAGACCACGTGCCGGTCGAGCGCCAGCGGGCCCGGCAGCAGCCGCAGGCCCGGGATGCCGGACTCCTCGGTGGCCTCACGCAGCGCCACCGCCTCCAGGGAGGCGTCGCCGCGCTCGCAGTGACCTCCCATGGGCAGCCACATCCCGGCCTTGGGGTGCAGCGTCAGCAGCACCCGCTCGCCGTCGTGGGAGAGCACCGCGGTCGTGGCCGTCAGGTGACCGGGGACGCACTCGCGCCACATCGCGTCGTCATGGGCGTGGACGTGCTCCAGGAACTCCTTGCGGAGGATCTCCTCCTCGGCCGTGGGCGCGGTCCACCCGGTGAGCACGTCCTTCGCATCGGCGCGCAGGCTCACGCGCCGCCGTCCCGGCCGCTGTCCCGGCCGCCGTCGTCCTCCCGGCCCTTCCCGTCGCCGTCGCCCTCCTCGCCGGGGGCGGCCGGAGGCCGGGTCCCCTCCAGGGACGACAGGTCGAGCTCGGGCTCGCCCCGGACGAACCTCTCGGGGTTGTCGAGATCGTCGGCGGTGGGCATCAGGTCGGGGTGGTTCCAGACCGCGTCGCGGCCGTCGACGCCACGGTCGGCCTCCAGGGCCTGCCACAGGGTGGCGGCCTCGCGCAGGCGGCGGGGCCTGAGCTCGAGGCCGACGAGCGTGGCGAAGGTCTGCTCGGCGGGGCCTCCGGTCGCCCTGCGGCGCCGTACGGTCTCCGACAGCGCGGTCGCCGAGGGGAGCTTGCCGTCGGCGGCGCCGTCCACGACGGTGCCGACCCAGCCCTCGACCAGGGCGAGCATGGTCTCCAGCCGGGACAGGGCGGCCTTCTGCCGCTCGGTCTCCTCGGGCTTGAGCAGGTTGCCGCCGCTCAGCGCCTGCTGGAGCTGCTCGGGATTGTTGATGTCGAGCCCGCGGAGCTGCTCCTCCAGCGCGGACGCGTCCACCGTGATGCCCCTGGCGTACTCCTCCACGGCTCCGAGCAGGTGCGCGCGCAGCCACGGCACGTGCTGGAAGAGCCGGTGGTGGGCCGCCTCGCGCAGGGCGAGGTAGAGGCGGATCTCCTCGGCGGGGGTCTCCAGGCCCTGGCTGAACGCCGCGACGCCGCCGGGCAGCAGGGCGGCGTTGTCCGACAGCGGCAGGCCGATGTCGGTGGAGCCGATCACTTCGAGGGCGAGCGAGCCGACGGCCTGGCCGATCTGCTGGCCGACCATCATGCCGCCCATCTGTTTCATCATCCCCATCAGCGGCCCGGCCATGGCCTGGGCCTCCGCGGGCAGACCGGTGGCGCCGAGCGTGCCACTCATGGTCTCGACCATGCGGGCGGCGATCGGGTCACAGAGCTTCTGCCAGACCGGGACGGTCTTCTCGATCCACTCGGAACGGCTCCACGCCTGGGGGTTGCTCACCCCGCTCGGCAGGGAGGTGGCCTCGTTGAGCCACAGGTCGGCCAGATTCAGGGCGTCGACGATCTGGCGCCGCTCACCCTCCATGACACTTGGATCGCCCTCGGCGACCACCACGTGTCGTGCGATGTTCTTCGCCATGTCCCAGTTGACGGGACCTGAGGTCGGCGGAGCGGAGAGCATGTCGGCGAACTGACGCATTGCCGCTGCGATCTGCTCCGGGTTGCCGAACATGGCGAACGGATTCTCGTTGGGGTCGTTTTCCCGACCTGGCAAGTCAGTCACCGCTCTACCTCGTGCAGGATGGAGGAGTCCACATCCGCCACGTTATCCGTCGCATGGCGGGTCAGTGCAAAGTGAGGACCTGGTGCCTACCTCGAAACGCTCCCGGCCCCCCGTCGTCGCCGTCACCGGCGCCGCCTCGGGCCTAGGCCGTGCCTTCCTCGCGAAGGTCGCCTCGTCTGCGGATTTCCGCAGGGTCGTGGCCATCGACGAGCAGCGTGGTGACGTTCCCGACGTCACCTGGCGGGTCCTCGATGTTCGAGATCCGCTCTTGGCGAACCGCATATCCGATATTGACGTGCTCGTGCATCTGGCGGCCGACTACGCCCTCGACGCCAACCCGGCGGAGCGGCGCGCCTACAATCTGCGAGCGGCCCAGACGGTGCTCACCGCCAGCGCCGCCGCCCGGGTGCGGCGGGTCGTGCTGGTCACCAGCGCGATGGTGTACGGCGCCGTTCCCGACAATCCGGTCCCGCTGCCGGAGGGGGCGCCGGTCGCCGCCGAGCCCGACACGGGCATGGTCGGCGACCATCTGGAGATCGAGGCGCTGGCCAGGCGCTCCCTGCGCAGCCACCCCGGTCTCGGCGTGACCGTGGTCCGGCCCGCCGCCGTGGTCGGTCCCGGCGTCGACAGCGTGGTGACCCGGCACTTCGAGGCGCCCCGGCTGCTGACCGTCAAGGGATGCGAACCCCGCTGGCAGTTCTGCCATGTGGACGACCTCGTCTCGGCCCTTGAGATGGCCGCGCTCGGCACGGTCTCGGGGGTGGTGGCCGTCGGCGGCGAGGGCTGGCTGGAGCAGGAGCAGGTGGAGGAGATCTCCGGGCTGCGCCGGCTGGAGCTGCCCGCCGGGCTGACCTTCGGCACCGCCCAGCGCCTGCACCGCCTCGGCGTCACCCCGGCCCCGGCCACCGACCTGCACTACGTCGTCTACCCGTGGGTGGTCGACTGCGCCGCGCTGCGCGAGGCCGGATGGAAGCCGGTGTGGACCAACGAGGCCGCGTTCGAGCAGCTCCTGGAGCTGCGCGAGGGCAGGCACACCGTCGTGGGCCGCCGTCTGTCCGGCAAGGAGGCCACGCTCACCGCGGCCGGCGCCACCGTCGCCGTCCTCGGTACCGCGGCGATCGTCCGCGCCGCCCGCAAGAAGCGCCGCACCTGACGTCCGCGCGGGCCGTACGGGCTCGTACGCCCATGCGAAGGGCAAGAGATCCCGGGGGGTACGCGGCCGAGGGCCGTTTCTCCCTGGCGGTACGCTTTGCGGCGTGGATGTCATCCGGTTGCTCGATATTCGCGACAGCGCGCTCTCCGTCGACGAGGTGCTCGCCGCCGTCGGCGACCACGCCGCGGGCGGCACGACGGTCTTCGTCGGCACGGTACGCGAACAGGACCACGGCAAGCCGGTCACGAGCCTGTCCTACTCGGCGCACCCGAGCGCCGCGGACGAGCTTCGCCGGGTGGCCGAGAAGATCGCCACGGACTTCCCCGTGACCGCGCTGGCCGCCGTCCACCGGGTCGGCGACCTGCGACTCGGTGACGTCGCGGTCGTCGTCGCGGTCGCCGCGCCACACCGGGGCGAGGCGTTCGAGGCATCCCGCAGGTTGATCGACGACCTCAAGAGCCAGGTCCCCATCTGGAAGAACCAGGTTTTCACCGATGGCTCCTCCGAGTGGGTGGGGGCCTGCGAGTGAGATCGGCCGTCGGCGCGGCGACGTCCGGGTGCGGTTTCATGACCTGTCGTACGGCATAGGCTTTGTCCATGTCCCGACGAGCGCTGACCCTCATGGTGGCGGGCTTCCTCACGCTCATGTTCGCGCTGGTCGGCGGCCTGCTGCCGGTGCCGTACGTCGTGCTGAGCCCCGGGCCGACCGAGAACACCATCGGTGACGTCGACGGCAAGCCGGTGATCAGCGTCGAGGGGCGCCAGACGTACCCGACGGAGGGCAAGCTCAGCCTCGTCACCGTCGCCTACCAGGGCGGCCCCGGCACCAGGATCGACCTCTTCAGCGCGCTCAAGGGATGGATCGATCCCACCATCGCGGTCGTGCCCGAGGAGACGATCTTCCCTCCGGCGACCACCGCGAAGCAGGTCGAGGAGCAGAACACCCAGGAGATGACGAACTCCCAGGACGACGCGACCGCGGCGGCGCTGACGGAGTTGAAGATCCCCTACAGCTCGGTCGTGACCGTGGCCTCCACGGAGAAGGGCCTGCCGGCCGACGGGAAGTTCAAGGTCGGCGACGAGATCGTCTCGGTGGACGGCACGCCCGTGTCCGACCGCGAGACCGTCTCCGCCGCGGTCCGCAGGCACAAGCCGGGGGAGCAGGTCGGTTTCGTCGTCAACCGGGGCGCGCAGAGCGTGACCGTCGCCGTCCCGACCGCCGCGGGCAAGGACGGCACCCCCCTCGTGGGCATCACCATGCGGGTCGGCTACAAGTTCCCCTTCCAGGTCAAGATCAACGTCGGTGACGTCGGCGGGCCGAGCGCGGGGATGATGTTCTCGCTGGGCATCGTCGACAAGCTCACCCCCGGGGCGATGACCGGCGGCAGATCCATCGCCGGGACCGGGACGATCACCGCGGAGGGCCAGGTCGGCCCGATCGGCGGCATCCAGCAGAAGATGGTCGGCGCCAGGAAGGCGGGGGCGACGGTCTTCCTGACCCCCGCGGAGAACTGCGCCGAGGCGGTCAAGGCGATCCCGTCCGGCCTCAGGCTCGTCAAGGTCGCGACCCTGCGCGAGGCCGTCCAGGCGGTCGACGCGATCCGCACCGGCTCCGGCCCCGTGCCGGCCTGTCCGGCCGGCTGACCCCCGAACCGGGCGGGCCGACCCCGGAATCGGCCGTGGAATCGGGCGGGAGGAGAAGCCCGGAAAGCGGGACGCGGCATCCGAATGAGGTAAAAAGATCCGGTTTTCCGCTCCTGGACCGCGTCGTGGGGCACTCATCAGGGCTCTCGTACGTTGGACCTGTGGACCCGAGACCAGACGGGTGTTGTGGCCGGACCGTGCCCGAAAGGCTGAACGCGACCCAACTCCCGCCGGTGTAGGTTGCCAGACACGGACCGTGCTCTTACGACAAGGGGTTGGCCTTGAGCTTCCGGACCCCCGGAGCCGGCAGGGCAATGCGCTTGCCCCGCCGGCCACGACTGCTAGTTCCCGTCGCGATCGCGTTGGTCGCGATAGTTGCGTTGTTCTTCCTTTTTGCCGGTATTTTCACTGATTACCTTTGGTACGAATCGGTCAATTACACGGCCGTCTTCTCCGGTGTGGTCGTCACGCAGATCCTGCTGTTCGCCGTCGGCGCACTGCTGATGGTCGGGATCGTCGGCGGCAACATGCTGATGGCGTACCGCATGCGGCCGATGTTCGGTCCGGGGATGTTCGGCGGCGCCAGCGGCGCCGACCGGTATCGGATGGCACTCGACCCGCACCGCAAGCTGATCTTCCTCATCGGCGTGGCGGTGCTCGGCCTGTTCTCGGGATCGTCCTTCTCCGGTCAGTGGAAGACCTGGCTGGAGTTCATCAACGCGACGCCGTTCGGTGAGACCGACCCGCAGTTCAAGATGGACATCTCCTTCTTCATGTTCACCTATCCCTTCATCCGGATGGTGCTGAACTTCCTGTTCGTCGCGGTGGTGCTCTCCGCCCTGCTGGCGGCGATCGTGCACTACCTGTACGGCGGGTTCCGGCTCCAGTCGCCCGGCGTGCACGCCTCGCGCGGCGCCAGGGCGCACCTGTCGGTGCTGCTCGGCATCTTCGTGCTGCTGAAGGCGATCGCCTACTGGGTCGACCGGTACGGGCTGGTCTTCTCCGACCGGGGATTCCGGCACGGTGCCTCCTACACCGACGTCAACGCGGTGCTTCCCGCGAAGAGCATCCTGGCGATCATCGCCCTGATCTGCGCGGTCCTGTTCTTCGCCGGGGTCGTGCGGTCCGGCGGCATGCTGCCCGGCGTCGGCTTCGGCCTTCTGGTGCTCTCGGCCATCCTGATCGGCGGGGTCTACCCGGCCCTGGTCGAGCAGTTCCAGGTCAAGCCGAACCAGCAGGGCAAGGAGCAGGAGTACATCAAGCGCAACATCGACGCGACCCGAAAAGCCTACGGCGTCAACGACGCCGAGGTGATCGACTACACGGCTCAGGGCGACCCGACCAAGGTCAACGTCACCGCCGACAGCTCCATCTCCGGCGTACGCCTGCTCGACCCGAGCCTGGTCGCCAAGACCTACCAGCAGAAGCAGCGGATCCGCGGTTACTACGACTTCCACGAGCCGCTCGACGTCGACCGCTACCCCGACGCGAACGGCACGATGCGCGACACCGTCGTGGCCGTGCGAGAGCTCACCGGACCGCCGGCCGAGCAGAACAACTGGATCAACCGGCACCTCGTCTACACCCACGGCAACGGTTTCGTGGCCGCTCCCGGCAACGAGGTCGACTCCGAGGGCCTGCCCAACTTCGACGCCAAGGACATGCCGGTCACCGGCGCCCTGGTGGACCGGACGAAGCTCAAGGAGTCGAGGATCTACTTCGGCGAGGCACCCGGCTCGACCGAGTACGTCGTCGTCGGCGGCACCGGCCAGCAGAAGCAGGAGCTCGACTACCCCGAGAGCGGCGGCACCGGCCAGAAGAACACCACCTACGACGGCAAGGGCGGCGTCCCGGTCGGGTCCTTCCTCAACCGGATGCTCTACGCCGCCAAGTACGGTGAGATCAACCTGCTGCTGTCGGGTGACGTCAACGCGAACTCCAAGATCCTCTATGAGCGCAACCCGCAGGCGCGGATCGCCAAGGTGGCGCCGTTCCTGAGCCTGGACGACAACCCCTACCCGGCCATCGTCGGCGGCAGGGTGGTCTGGATCGCCGACGCGTACACCACGTCCAACGCCTACCCGTACTCCCAGAGCAAGAGCCTGGAGGCGATGACGCGCGACACCATCACCGACCCGCGCCTGGTGGTCCCGCAGCCGCGCGACCAGATCAACTACATGCGCAACTCGGTGAAGGCCATGGTCGACGCCTACGACGGCACCGTCAGCCTGTACGCCTGGGACGAGAAGGACCCCATCCTGCAGACCTGGCGCAAGGCGTTCCCCGGCGTCATCAAGCCGCAGACGGAGATGTCGACCGAGCTCAGGCAGCACCTTCGCTACCCGGAGGCGCTGTTCAAGGTCCAGCGTGACGTGCTCTCCCAGTACCACATCGCCGACCCGAACGCCTTCTACAGCGGCCAGGACTTCTGGAACGTCCCGAACGACCCGTCCTCGGGCGAGCGCGACATCAAGCAGCCGCCGTACTACCTGTCGGTCAAGATGCCGAAGACCGATGCGCCCTCGTTCTCGCTGACCACCACGTTCGTGCCGCGCCAGGGCCCCAACCTGGCCGCGTTCATGGCCGTGGACGCCACCCCGGGAGACGACTACGGGAAGCTGCGCATCCTGCGCATGCCGTCCAACACCACGATCCCCGGCCCCGGTCAGGTGCAGAACAACTTCCAGAACAAGTTCTCCGGCGAGCTCAACCTGCTCGGACTCGGCCAGGCGAAGGTCCGCTACGGCAACCTGCTGACCCTGCCGTTCGCCGACGGCCTGGTCTACGTCGAACCGGTCTACGTGGAGATCGCGGCCGCCTCCGGCCAGGAGCCGTACCCGATCCTCCGCCGCGTCCTGGTGGCCTACGGCAGCAAGGTCGGTTCGGCCGACACGCTCAAGGGCGCGCTGGAGCAGGTCTTCGGCAACGGCACCCAGGCCGCGCCGCAGCAGGAGACCCAGCCCGGCGAGGCCAAGCCGGAGGAGGCACAGTCCACCACCGCGCTGGCCCAGGCCATCGACGAGGCGCAGAAGGCGTACGACAAGGCGCAGGCCGCCCTCCGGGCCAACCCGCCGAACTGGACCGACTACGGCAACGCCCAGAAGGAGCTCCAGGCGGCGCTGTCGAAGCTGAAGGGCACCGAGGCGACGCCGAGCCCCGCGCCCACCCCGTCGCCCTCGTCGTCGGGATCCCCGGCGCCGTCGGCGACACCGTCCGCCACCCCGGTCCCATCGGCCACACCGACACCCACACCGAATCCCTAGAAGACACCGGGGGCTCAGCGCTATTCGATTCGCGTCCACCACCAAAGCCGGGTATGGTTGAGACATACACCGACGCGGGGTGGAGCAGCTCGGTAGCTCGCTGGGCTCATAACCCAGAGGTCGCAGGTTCAAATCCTGTCCCCGCTACCAAAGAAAGGCCCCGGTCGCCGGAAACGGCGACCGGGGCTTTTTGTATTGCCCCACTCAGCCTTTTTCACGTGTCCGTCTCCGAAAAGCCGGGTCACGCCCCTCGCCGGGCACGGTCTACGCCGACGGGTGTAGGGCATCCACCGCCCACGGTCTGACGACCCGGCCACGTGTCCGGGACAACCCTTGAGCCGTACGGGAGACGGCGGGCCTCTCACCCGCCTCTTCCGCCGATTCCAGACGTGAGTCGAGCGGTGAAAGGCAGATGGAATGCACACGGATCCCACATCCGACGGCTCCTCGACCGCCGGGGGCAAGGCAGGCACCGAGCCCGGCGGGTCCGGACCCCGAGAGTCCAGGACACGGATCGTCCTCGGAGCCGTACTGGCCCTGCAGGTGTTTGTCATCGTCCTGCAGGGCCTGACCGCCGGGCAGGTCCTCGGTGGCGCCACGGACGCCCTGAGCCTGCACGGTATGGGCGCCCTGCCCGTCCACGTGCTTGGGCTCGTCCAACTGGTGACCGCGGTGCTGCTCTGGCGGCCCGGCCGAGGCCCGGCCTGGCCCGCCCTGGCGAGCCTCGTCCTCCTCGTCGGCGGCTTCGCGCAGTCGATGACCGGCGGTGAGGGCATCACCGTCGTCCACGTGCCCCTGGCCCTCGGGCTCATCGCGCTCACCGTGGGCATGCTGGTCTGGGTGATCACACCGCGGCCCGAGTCCCCACGGGAGGGGTAGCGCGAGGCGCGCCACCCGGCTGGGAGAGCGAGGCGCGCCACCCCGCGTTCCCGCGCCGATTTGCAGCCGGAGGGGGGTTCTGGATATTGTTCAAACACACCGACGCGGGGTGGAGCAGCTCGGTAGCTCGCTGGGCTCATAACCCAGAGGTCGCAGGTTCAAATCCTGTCCCCGCTACCAATCGGAAGGCCCTGATCTCCCAGAGATCAGGGCTTTTCGCATTTCCGGCCTCCCGTGCTGGGCGTCGGCGCGGGAAAGGCACGTCGTACGCACCGGACGTACGGGGGACGCCGGAGTGCGACGGGTGCCCGAGTCCGAGAGGTAGCGTGCGGCTGTGGCCGAAACGTCCGAACCTGTCCTGCGCTGGCGCGTGCGCCGCGACCTCCTCATCATGAAGATCGTCGGCGCGCTCGCCTTCGCGGTGCTCACGATCCTGACCCTCGGCGACGTCCGGGGGGCGCTCCTGGCGGGTGCCGCGTCCGCGATCCTGGCGGCGCTGGCGGTGCGTGACGTCCTCGCGCCGGTACGGCTGACCGCCGACGGCGAGGGCCTCGTCGTGGTGAGGGGCTTCGCCGGATTCGAACGGGTGCCGTGGAGGTCCGTCGAGCGTATCCGGGTGGACACGCGGACCCGTTTCACCTCGCGTACGGAACTCCTGGAGATCGACACGGGGGAGGGCATCCACCTGCTCAGCCGGTTCGACCTGGGGGTGCCGTGCCAGCAGGTGGCCGACGAGCTCCGCTCGTTCCGGACGGGGTCGTAGCCCGCCCGGTCCCCGGCGACCTGGGGCTCGTCCCCGGGACCGTTCCCGGCGTCCTTGGACTCCGGGCCGGGGTCCGGCGCCGGTGGGCGGCTGCCGGGCCCCGGCCCGCGACGGCGTCTCTCAGGCTCTGGCCCGCACCCGGCGATGTCTCGGGACGAAACTGGGCTTGGTGCGGCGCGCCAGCAGGCTCACCTTGTAGAAAGCCCAGCAGGTGAGGAAGGCCCCGAAGGAGACCTGCCCGATCCACGTCCACGTCGAGGTCTCGACGGCCGCGAACATCACTACACCGGTCCAGACAAAGCCGAAGGCGCCCACGAGGGTCGCCGCGGCCCAATTCAGCCCTCGCTGCAACATGCCTGGAGTCTTACAGATCTTGGTTCAAGCCCAGGTCAATGACGCGGAACGCCTCATCGTGGGAGGCTACGGCTTGTGCCGGCACACCTCCGCGCGCGAGCCCCGCCGGTGTTCATCGGAGTCGCTCCAAAAGGATTCTCCTCAAGACAGGCCAGCAGTGCCGCCGCGGTGTGGGCGTCGGCGAGGATCCGGTTCACCTCGTCCTCGGATGTCGGGAGCTGGCCGCGCTTGGCGAGCTCGTCGGTGAGGAAGGTCAACGGCTCCGGGTAGCCGGCCGCCTCCGCGGCGACCGTTGCCCGAGCCGCGGTGAGGAGACGCAGATAGTAGGCGCGGAGGGTCGCCTCTCTCATACGTGCGTCTTCAAGGTCGTTCAGCAGAGACCTGGCGACCCTCAGTAGGTCACCTGGGTGGTCGGCCTCCGCGTCGATGTGCGCGCGGATGTCGTCGAACTCCGAGCGGGTCATGATGCTCACCTCCACGGCGGAGTCAGGAATCTGACCCTCGCGCCTACTTCGTATCCAGCGTCGATTGCGGATGGCTTGACGTCTGGTTGCGCGCTTCGACTTCCTATGACTGTTTGGGACGCGCGAGCCGCTGGGAAGGTTGGCAAGTTGTCTCTGTGACGTGAGAGTCCTGGTAGTGTTCTTTCCGCAGGGCAGCGAACCCCCAGGTTTAAACCTCCAGGGGCGGACGAACTGCCCGGCACACCCCTCTCTCCATCCCGGCAAACCGGGCGCGTCCGTACGATTGGACAGCGGCCGGATGTTGGAGTAAGTTAGAGGGGTTGCCCTGGAAACGGGGCGTCGCAATCCTAGCGGGTTCGACGGGATCGAGTCGAGCGTCGGAGAATCCGACAGTTTGACACGAAAACGACGCTCTCGATAAGATAGTGAATACGAAATGGAACGCCCCGGAGTTCTACCCGGCTGGTTGGCTGGGTCTGGGTGATGGTGTACGCGTCCGTTTCTTGAGAACTCAACAGTGTGTTAAAAGCCAGTGCATGAAGCACAACCCCGTCCTACCACCCT